>JAKAUZ010000028.1 GCA_021817415.1 Thermoplasmata archaeon
TAAAATTAAAAAGTCTAACAGGTCAGACAAAAACCAAGTACAACTGATACTGAAAATAATTGCCAATGCAACATCTTACGGCATTTACATTGAGGAAAATTCTGAAACTATTGCAGACAGCAGAGAGTTGGATGTCTATTCTGTTGAACGCTTCGCCTTTAAGTCAAATAAGATAGAAAAACAGGGATTTTATTTCAACCCAATAATGGCGTCCCTGATAACTGGATCATCACGGTTAATTTTAGCAATTGCTGAAAGCATTGCTGTTTCAGAGGGATACTTTGCCTATTGCGATACCGATTCTGTGTTTGTTGGCCCTGAGGTAGTAAAGAGCATCCAGGATTTCTTCAAACACTTGAATCCCTATTCTGTTAAAGTGGAAATGTTCAAGGTTGAAACTGATGACTCTGGAAACCCATTGGATAATGTTATGTTTTACGGCATTTCAGCAAAGCGATACTGTTTATATGGGATTGAAAATGGGAAAATTGAGATTTTAAAGTATTCCACACACGGCTTAGGACACCTCAAGAACATTGACGGTGAACATATATGGAAAGATATCTTGAACAATAAATTTGAAAACTATGTTGATAAAATAGCCGTATCCCAGATAACAATAACAAAGCCGTCAATTCTCAAAAGATTCTCTGTGCTAAACAACAATAAGCCTTTGAATAAAAAGATCAAACCGTTTAACTTTATACTTGTAGGTTCAGAGATTAACAAGGTTATACCGTGTTTACTTTACACAAATGATATTTCTGGAATTCAATACAGACCATTCACAGATTACAGAACAGGACAATCCTCTAATGGATTACCATTGCCTACAACCGGATACTGGAAATCCCTTGAAGACGTGTTAACAGCATACGTGAGGCATAACAACAACAAGTTCGATTACATCAACGAAATAGCACATAGGAAACACATCATCGTTGATAGAATTAGATACATAGGCAAAGAATCAAATAACCTTGACGAGGTTAACGTGATTGGTGTCCAGAATGATTCGGTTATAGAATACTCTGACAATTCAGAATTTTACCCGTGGGTCTTAAAACTAAAGCCTAATAAAATAACGGCATTGGGAATTTCAGAAAGAGGACTGAGGAATTTTAAACGGAAAATCCGAAATGGAAACGAATTAAAGAACCGGTCAAAGATCGCAAGGATAATTTTTGAGTATTATTTGAAATCTGATAAGCCCGATTAAAATTTTTGAATTAGAATATAAAAAGCGGCACGTTTTTCGGTCTTATCTATATCCCCCCCACCATGTTCATGGGATATAGATAAGGCTTAAAATTTTTGACTTGACGATGATTTCCACTCCCGCAATGCATAGCCAGCACCTGACATGCAATCGTAACAATCTTTATTAGGCGTTTCGGGGTAAATCAATCCAGTAGCATTTAGACGACTGACTTTCATCACAAGTGAATGCTGGGTGGGCGGCATCTCAAGGAGATCTTGAAGGTGGGTGAAAAAGTGAGAATTTTCAGGAAAAGGAGAAATCTCGTTTCGATGTTGTTTACTATGGATGTAAATGGTACGGAAACGGATAAGGAAAGGGCAATAGAGACTCTTGAAATGAAGCTCGATGAGTACAGAAGCAAGTTCCGGTTGGATCCTGAGGCAGGACCGGATCTCGCGAAGAGGCTTGTCGCATTATCGGCCCTCTACAGGAACAGTGGTGATGCCGACAAAAGCGCTGCTTTGAAGAACGAGGCTATCGACGTGGTCAGCTCATCTCGCTATCCCGATAATGAGATGGGCAATGAGGTAAAAAGATTGGCAAAGATACTGTAATAATAGATGAGCGGTGGGAAAAATGGACAGAAAAGAGATAGAGTTTGAATTCGAGCGTGCGACCAAGAACA
Organism: Thermoplasmata archaeon; assembly: GCA_021817415.1. Taxonomy (GTDB): domain Archaea; phylum Thermoplasmatota; class Thermoplasmata; order Thermoplasmatales; genus JAKAUZ01. The sequence goes on from JAKAUZ010000028.1 coordinate 1,887, forward strand.
CATACAGGTTTCAGGAGAAATCATTGGGTACTCCTGTTATCGGGACGCTGTATGTTCAGAAATCGGTGTTCGATGCAAAGGAACCGAAGAAAGTAAAGGTAACCGTGGAGTGGGAGTAGATAATAACTGGATTACCTTTGTGGTGCGTTTGCGCTAACAACGTGAGAGACGGAAAGGTGAATGGGAAATGAGGTTAATAAAAAGATAATTTATTAATGTGGGAAGAGCATGATGAAATTGATAGACATGTCTAAAGATAAAATCCTGGACGATCTGGACGATGAGGATCGCCTTGCAATTTTGTCCATCGGAAGGGGCAGACTTTCGCATACAAAGGTGCAAAAGATTTCTTACATCCTTTCAAACGTAACAGAACTTAAGGGCAAATTCACGGCACATGATTATGGTAATTTTTCTGAGTCGATAATGGAAAAAATACAGTCTCCACTCAACAGAAACATTTATTCTGTGAACAACGACACCTATTTTCTTACTTCAAAGGGCACTGAAATTTATGATAAGGTGGTCGAGCTTCTCGATTCCGATACCAAACAGAGTGTTTTGAATTTACTTGAAATACTGAGAAAAATGAATGCAGAAAAACTAGAGGTGCTAACCTACCACTTGTTCCCTGAGATGACAAAAAAATCAAGAATTATACCAAAGATAGAAATCCTGATATCACAGCTTAAGTCTAATAGCAAAATGCATGCGGTCAGGGACGGTGACACGGTCACCCTCACAGCGGAGTAAATATGTGTGCGAACGAGGAAGGGGATAGGCGGGAAACCGAGATAGGAATTGGTGTATCTCTACAGCCCATTGCACCCGTTGAGCTAAAATTCAACTTCCGATACAACGGCAGAATGCTATCCTTCAAAATTTTACCCAATGCAGTTCAAATTGTTAACTACAGACGCTTTACATTAATAGCTAGGTATTATGTCAATGATAACAGCAGTCTCCTTAAGTGGGCCACTGTGGACAAGTATGGAAACTTGATAGATGAAGGAGAAATCTGATGAAAAGTTACACGATCAAGTTGAAAGATCAGGATGAAAACAGCTATCTTGGGTATTTGATAAGGAATACTGAGCTATCTACTGGAACTAAGAAGATTGAAGGGCCTGTAAAAATTCCGCACTACCCTAATAAAAAACTCGGGGTTGCCTCTCAAATTAATGAAGCGTTGATTACACTTACTTTGAAAGAGATAGAGGATATAAATGGCACAAACCCTAGTAGGGATGCGTTCATAAACGAGAGAGTGAGGGCAAATCTGAATAAAAACCGTATTAATGTTGTTTTTGTAAGGATTTCAAGATCAGATGGCGCTGGTTTCACCACATTAAAGGAAAAACTTGACAAAATTGCTGAATTTGTGATTGATATTATTTATAGCCATCCAATGGTTGACATTGTGACCCTTCCTCATATCGAATTTCTTAAAAATGATTCGCCAAGGGACCTCGTGGAATTCGATAACTTGATTGGCAATAGAATATCGGAGATGGCCAGCCTAGGAGATGGAGGTGGTAAGATAGGGTATTTTCTGCCTTCTTATTACACCAGGGATGGGATCCCTGATTTGATGGATAACTATATGGATAAGTTCGGAGCTGAGGGTGTTTACATTTGTGATTTCGATGGTGGAACATTTTCAGGAACTGGATATTCATTTGTTTCTCAGGTTTCGCGGAAAATTAAAAACGACTCTGGCACCGAGGCATATTCTCTCTACGTCTACAGCCAAAAGGAAAGGAAGAAGTCCGGAGCTGAAGTTTCTTCGGAAGATCTTCTCGCCTTGCTCAATGAAGTCTCAATGGTTGGCCCTTCACATAAAAAACTAACATTGCCTAAACACATACTTGAGAAAATTAAGTTACAACAGGAGTTTAATCCTAAAATTCTGAACAATGATGATTTTCTTTTCTATCAATATAGCGGGTTTCCAAAGGCAAGTGAATTCGATGGCTGGGTATCTAGCGCGGTAGGATCCATAGGTGGCATTCAACTCGATAGAAAGAGGAGACTAGCGGAAGTCTACAATGCAAAGAAGACCATAGAGGCTGTTGAACAGGTTGTAAGGGATCCAAAGGAGACATTGAATTCACTGAAGAGGGAGGAGTTTAAATCTGATCTGAAGCAGATCAATTCCCGTATGAGAAGAAGGAGCTAGTTCTCTTAAATAAGTTTCCACCAATACCCACAACCCCACCTGTTTTCCTTTTCCGGATCATAGACCATCGTAGGCCTGTGATGCTCCGTAACCATGTCCGGTTTCCCGAATATCCCAATCATTTCAGGATCCGTCATTGACAGATTTAAGAGGTGAGTTCCCTGTGAACATGCAATGAAGCTCTACAAGTACTATATATTTAACCCTATAGGACAATATTGTCTCATTATTTAAGGGGGCAGACCATTGCCAGATCTCCCCTTTGTTTTATTGTGATATCTTTACAAATCCTTCTTGTGTAAATCCCTCGTCATTTGTTATAACTTCAGTTATCTCCCTTTCCTTCATTATTGTCATAGAAAAACAATCCGTAAGAGAATAATTCTTATCAGTTCTTTTACGATAGAGTCCTAAGGCCCGTTCAAAATAATCATGGTTTTGATGAACTATTTCCAATTGCTTTCTTGATTTCATTGCTTCGACACTCTTTGTTGCAGCCTCGCGAATCCTCCCTCCATATTTAGAGAAGAAATTTAGATACTCTGTTAAAACACCTTCACTGGTGATAAGGTTTCTTGAACTTATTTTTTCAGTGATTAGTTTTGCATTGTTATGTGATTTATCACCCTTGAGTGTTATTGCAATTAAATACCATGTGTCAATAAATATTGCAGTCATTCTTCATTGCCATAAAGGTATTTATCCAGTCTCTCTGACGCATCTTCAGGTATCTTTTCCATCTCTTCCTCGGGGATCGTGTCCCAGATGTTGTTAATCTCTTCGACTAACCCTATAAAATCTTGAACTTTGTTTGGAGATTTCAGTTTTCTCTCGAACATAGATTTATTTGTTGGTTCATTGAGGAAAGAGGTCCTAACGAAGTAAACCTCTCCGGCTTTTTGAATCTGCAGACCCCATATTTCATGCGGCTTAGGTTCTTCTCGATAATGATTAATATCATGGCGTATAAATCGATATGTTCCAGAAATTCCCGCAGTTATTGGATATGTTGGTTCAGATGGTCCCTCAATTATGGGGGCAGCAGCGTAATATCGAGATTTATTGAATTGATAGAGATCCATAAGCCCATCTGGTAAGCTCATTCTTCTACCTTATGTATATTGACGCTCCCATCTTTGCCTATCTTGAAAACCCATTTACTTCCCACAGTATACCGTTCAGAACCTTCCATTGGCAGCATTAGCTGTATGACGTTGGTATAGACTTCGGTTGGAACATTTGCATCTGTCCTAATCCTCTTTTCAATTTCCGGAGTGATTTGAGACGGTGTCCCGAACCCAACTTGAATCACTGTTTGCCCAGTAACGATGTCAGTCACCCTTTGCACATTAATAATCTCAACCTGAAATACTTTAGTTTCCATGTTTTCACCAAATATAAGGCTATATTAGCAATCCAGTTTCCAATATTTAACCTTTCGTCAGGCGGCGTCATATTTATCCCTTGACGTAATTGTTAACCTATGCTAGACCCTATATCCCTGACGGATAAGGGCAAGAAATTCTCTGAAGAAATAAATGAAATGGCAGAACTGATCACATCAGATTAGTTCCAGATCTTCCATAAGCTCCCTGGCATTCCGGTCTGCAATTTTCGATATTACGTAACTGAAACTTTGTTCCAGGTACTTGATTAGGTCATCCCTGTCTCCGTCTCCTCCATTGCTTTCTGGAAGATGGCATAGTCAAGGTCATACTGATCCTTCATGCCGGTGTAATATTCCTTGGTGAACGGGTTCCTCTTAGCCACTATCCCACGTTCCTATCCAGTTCAGTCATTTTTTTCCTCAGCACCTTGGAGAACTCCTGGAAGTCACTGCTCTCTCTTAGAGCATCTTCTATGATGTTCATATCCTGGAAATTCCTGTCGTTCCATCCCTTATTGTATCCCACCTTCCTTGCCCTCTGCACCGCAAGGTCATCGGGCAGGTAGAGTGATTTGCCTCTGCTGTTCATGTCTTCGGCTATGTTACAATCTTACCTATAACCATTCCAGAAAATTAGAAATGAGAAAAAGAGCATAATTATACATGACAATGATTCCCGCTGTCGCAATGCATTGCCAACATTTGACATGCAATAGTAACAATCTTTATTAGGCGTTTCGGGGTAAAACACCCGGTAAGATTCAGATAGCTAGATTTCATCACGATGGAATAATGGTTGCCAAGTACCTGAAGGAGATCGAGGAGATTTTGAAGGGGTGAGAAGATGGACAAAAAAGAGATAGAGTTTGAGTTCGAGCGTGCGACAAAGAACACCTTTCGGTTTCAGGAGAAGGCTACAGGTGAGCCCTCCATAGGAACACTGTATGTGCAGAAATCGGTATTCGGGGCAAAAGAGCCGAAGAAGGTGAAGGTAACGGTGGAGTGGGAGTGATTCGAGGGAGATGTACCTCAATCGGGCGAAGAAGGGGAATGTAAAGAAGTTGGTGAAGGAAGTTGGCGGAAATCAACCGAGATAAAGATAGAGACGAGAAGGGAAGAATTGAGTTTCATAATACTAACCTGGAACCGACCCCGGGAGGAGTATCGCTTCCTAAGGGTCCTCCAACCAAAAAAAGAAGACCTCCCAGGGTGAAAATTATAACTATCTGCCCATATTGCAACACCCCCCTGGGAAGAATAACGAAGCAAGAAAGATGTGGGCATATGAGGAAAAATCATGAGTCCAAGGTAAACGAGATTCTTAACAAAGTTAAAGCGTCCAAAATAGACGAACTGCGGGAAAAAGGAATTGACCCTTTCTGCTGGGCAGCCGGTAAGGCCTACAAAGCAGGAATGTACGCGAACAACGTGAGAGACGGGAAGGTGAATGGGAAGTGAGCAAAACACTCGAATCGATCCAGTTCCGGAAGGAGAAGGGGAAACTTGAAGGAGTGATCGCGTGGAAAAGAGAAAAGAATGCTGCGGAGAAGCTGAAGGGAAAAGAGGGCATCATAAGCAGGTGGAATAGATGAATCCTATAAAATATGTTCCAGAACTGAGGGTTTTCCCAAACAGTACATTGCTTGAGCATAAGACTGAGGGGGCACGCAAGACATACATAATTAAGGATTTGGGGAACGAGAGATTCCTGAGGGGAGAAAAAGGAACCTACTGGTTAAGAAGCCTAAGGCCTACCAACAGGATATCGCCTGGCACAGTGGCGCTATTCAGGTTTAAGGATGACATTATTGGAGAAGGTATAATTAAGTCAGCGTCTGTTGAGCACTACTTCAAGGATGGGGACGACGAGTACGAGGGTTACATTATGTTTGACTCTGGATCGTTAGTCGCTTACAAGAGAAAAATAACGGTGGAAGAAACCAATTCTCTTATAGCCCCTCTTGGAAAAACGCTTGGCAAAAGGAATGCTTGGACTCGAATTCCACTCTCGTTTCACGATGCAATACTGGCACTGCAAAGAGGCGATGGATGAATTGACGCAACTACCTTAATTGGTGCAATGGGCACTGGAGAGGGAAGAAAGTGATCGAGCATTTGAGGGAGACTGAGGAAATACTGAAGGGGGTGAAAACTACTGTGAACACGTACCTATATTTTGCCTACGGATCGAATATGAATCATTGTCAAATGAAAAAAAGATGTCCGGAGAGCAGTTTCATTTCGAAGGGAAAGCTTGAGGGTTATGAATTCGTCTACGATGGTTTTTCCGTTAAATGGAAAGGAGCGGTTGCTAACATAATCAAAAAGGAAGGTTCAGTTGAAGGTGGTATCTTCAAAATAACGGAATCGGACAGGGATCTACTTGACTGCTACGAAGGTTTCCCCCGTTCATATCAAAGATCAGAGTTGCCGGTTAAGGATGCTGGAGGCAATATTTGTAAGGCTTACGTTTATATGAGATATAGTGAAAAAAGAGGGACACCATCGTATCCCTATAGAAAAACTGTCATACAGGGTGCAAGGGATTGCGGGCTATCCGAGTGCTACATTAAGGGGTTTTTGGAGGGGGAAAGCGGAGACGCTGGAAAAGGATAAGAACAACCTCAAAGGAGGCAAAATGAATGGAAAGTGAAGAAAGAACTCCGTTTACAGGAGGATCGCACTGAGATCCTAGATCCAGCAAGCCTTGATTATCTTGATTGTGGTTATCCTGAACCTGTTTAACGATATATGATAACTGAAATATACCCCAAAGCTGGACAAAAGGTACGCAAACATTACCATAATATCAGGAAAATGTACTCAGGGTTCATGAATCTAAGATGTGTTTAAACATTAATAAAATATGGTTATTTGACCGAATAGTAAATTCTCCGGGCGGTCAGCCCTCCGTCGCTGTTTTCAAGGTTGCGAAGAAATAACATGCAGGGCAGGCAATGCTTATAAATGGGTACTTGATAGAATACATGGGTCGATCATCATGCCATACTGTGTTTATGTATCTAGTCTGCAATTCTTGATGTGCTCAGTACGCCTGGACGCTGTTCATGCGGGAGATATACACAACCATGCTCTACCGTGACGTCGACCGCAGCTTGGGCTACATGCTCTCGGTTTCCATGGTCCAGAGCCATCCCCTTATTCCCGTGATGGAGAAGGAGCTCGGCGAGGTTCCGCTCCACACTGACCGCATAGGCGAGGAGTCATACATAGACCTGTTCGTGCAGGGGGAGAAATCGGCAAGGTTCGAGAAGCTGGTCCCGTCCTATGACCATGAGATGAGGGGAGATTTGCTCACCATCAAGCTAAAGTCCGCCGAGATGAACATCGTCAGTGGCATGATGGACAGGATTCTTGATGTAAGGACCATGATGCCTGGTGGCCTCTACCTCTCCGGATCGCGGATAAGGGCGGAGTTCAGGTTCCACCCCTCCGATCTGCACAGTGTCACCATACTCGCTGGCGGGATACTGCAGATGAGGAACGGCATGGACATCGTTTCCCTTGGCCCGGATCCGGGAGGCATAGCCTCCCTTGGATCGGTCAACGATCGCATATCCCTCTCCATGGTTGGATTCGACACCGATCTCCCCGCTGAAATTGTATCTGCGGGAATAACGGAGGCGTACTTCGAGGTCAACAGCGCACATGCAATGAAGGATGCTCTCAGGAGCATTGCCATATGCCCCTCCTCCACCGTTCCCGATTCATGGCAGCCGCTTCCCGGCGGCAGCGGCATCTACCTTGCCGATGTCACTGCACCGTTCGTCAACCTTGTGCGCAACAGCGCCAATGCGGCACACATACCCAGGGCAGGCACCATCGTGAAGATCGCCGGTGGAAAGCTCAGGGTTTTCGCCTTCATGCCCAGGTCGCTGCTGAAGGAATACCTGGACATCCTCTTCAAAGTGTCCGGGGATCACCCGGATTTGCACTTCGATCTAAGCTACGTTGGTGATTACGGCAAGGATATATGGGAATGGGTGTGATGGACATGCACACAGTTTCGGAAGTGAGGTGACATAAATGACAGGGATAGAGGGAGAGGCGAAGAGGGTCATAGGCTTCGGGGTTGGGGAATCTTATACGTTTGTTCACAGGACTCCGGTTGGGCCGGTGAGCATACAGATACCGAGGGTGATGGTGGCAGGTGCCCCGGAGACCGTGAGGTTCGCAATTGAATGGGAGGGCAACGGGAATGGAATGCCACCCGACCCGGACGACTGAAGAGTCCGGGAAAGCTGTATGAGCCAGATAAATGCCCGGTGGGTGTTATTTCATCTTTTTCAGGATGATGTTGCCGCTGTCCTCATAAAATCCTACGATGTCTCCTTCCTTGAGGTCCAGTGCTTCGGCCGCTTTCTTAGGTATCGTTATCCTCATGGAAGCTTCCCTTTTGGATACATGTGATACTTCAAGCAATTGTGGCATTTAATTAAAAATTCTCACTTAAACCACTCACATTTGACAGATAACTGTGAGTGCAAGTGCAATGGGAATAGATTGAGTGACAATCGATATTAAATAACTTAATTGAAATACTCTATAGATCAAGTTATGCGGAATGGAAACACCAGAAAAGATGATTCGGGTAAACTTACCGATTTTGAAGAGAAAACAATTTTGGAAGAAAGTACGCAACCGGTTATTGAAATTGCTAACCAGCCAGAATTCTACAAGATACCGAAGAGATTTGGAACCGTCCCCGTGGATGAATTACCTCTTGGATACAAAAGGGGCAAGGGATATTCCGACAAGTTCCCCTTTATCAAACTGCCATTCCAGAAGATGGAAGAAATTAGGTTTAGCAATCAAGACGATTTCCCTAATAAGATATTCTGGGGAGACAACCTACATATAATGCGGATGTTACCCTCAGAGTCAATTGATTTAATCTATATTGATCCTCCGTTCTTCTCTGGCAGAAACTACAACGTTATTTTTGGCGACGAGAACGAAGTTCGTTCCTTCAGTGATATCTGGGATGGTGGGTTGCCAACTTATCTTATATGGCTTAATGCAAGGCTTCTGGAAATGAAAAGACTGCTTAAATCCACTGGTTCAATTTATGTTCATTTAGATTGGCATGCGTCCCATTATGTTAAGATCGAAATGGATAAAATATTCGGATATGAAAACTTCATTAGCGAAATTATATGATCTAACGAAACTTCATCTGGATTTAAAGCACAAGCAAATAAATGGATTCGAGGACATGACACCATCTTATTCTACTCCAAATCGAAAGGAGATTATATATTTAATAAACAATTTTCATCATTAGCAGAATCCACATTAAAAAGATATGATAAAACAGATAGAGATGGAAGAAAGTATAAAATTTATTTCGAAAAAAATGGTACAGAACGAAAAGTATACGCAGATTCATCTAAAGGTAGACCTTTACTGGATGTTTGGACAGATATACCATCTTTTCAGACTATTAATGCTGGAGATGAATATATAGGCTATCCGACACAAAAACGAGAACCGTTGCTTGAGCGTATAATAAAGGCGTCTTCAAATGAAGGGGATGTTGTAGCGGATTTCTTTGTTGGTGGTGGGACTACTTCCGTTGTAGCAGAAAAACTTAACAGGAGATGGATTGTTTCTGATATCTCGCGAATAGCGGTAGAGATAACAAAAGGCAGAGTTTTCAAAGTAATAAAAGAAAGTGTGGATAAGGTGAATTCTCCAAATATTGAAGTTCTTTCATGGGGATATTACGATATATCTTCATTATCAAAGCTGACCGATGAGGCCTTCAGGAGTTTTATCCTGGACGCGTTTGGTGCTAGAAAAGTTTCAGATGTTTTCATAGCTGGACTTAAGGGAGGTATTCCAGTATGGGCTGGGCCAAAAGATCATGAAATACAGGTTGATGAAAACCCAGTTCTGGAATTCGCCGAGTATCTTGAAAAATATTATGAAAACAGAAAGAAAGGGATAATGATAGCGTGGCAATTTTCTGACAGAGCAAAACAGACCCAAGAGATGCTGGCGAAACTTGGAGCAGGAATTGATTTTGTCAGCATAGATCTTGTGCCAATCGGATCGGAGAATTTCAAAAAGCATATAGTGGAAAAGAATGAGGATTATTCAGGTTTCCTTAGATTCATACTGCCCCCAGTAGGCAGAATTAGAGTGAAGAGAATCTCAGACAGAACCTATGAATTTGATTTTTCCGAATCTGTGTCACTGAATAACGGGAAAGTCGTAAATATCCAGGCAGATTTCAACTTTGACGGCATTTTTGTCCCAACCACGGGATTCGCGATCACAGGTGGAAGAAATAAAAAAAATGGATTGATTCTCACTCAGGAATTTCAGGAATCGGGTAAAATTAAGGCAGCTTTTAAAATTGAGGATGATCAGGGTGGGGAAGCACTTATCACAAAGGAACTCGAGGTGAGTTAATTTGCAAAATTACGCTCCTATGCCAGATTCGTTCGTTCATTACGAAGAAGAATTCAAGAACTGGGTCATGAGTGGATACCCTGGAGTGAGAACCGAGACATTGGAATTTATTGAGCATCTTTTTCAACGAAACAGTGGATTGCAGATATGGGCTCATCAAAAAGAGGCCATTCTTCGAGTTGTATATTCCTACGAAATTAAAGTTAAGGAGTTGGGAAACAAGTATCTACTTAGAATCGTTACTGGCGGAGGCAAAAGCCTGATAATAGCATCAATAATAGCGTGGCTTAAATTCGCACATTCAATTGAGTTTGATAAGTTTATATTGATTTGCCCAAACCTGATTGTAAAAGATAGGTTAACAAGTGATTTTATTCGTTCGCCAGATAATGATATGAAAACAGTTTTTGAAAAATGGTCACTGACCCCGGATAGTGACCTGAATAAGAGCATAAACGCAACCGTCCTTGAAAGTGGAGGTAATCCACAAAACATGCTTACTGCACATGTTGTGATCACAAATATACAGGAGCTCTACACAACCGGAACTAACACTGCTCGCAACCTCGACTTTCTGGTCACTAAGGTTGGTAGCATAGCCATATTCAATGATGAGGCCCATAATAGCGTGGCAGACGAGTTCACTCGGGTCTTGAGCATTCTGAAGAGCAAGACTTTGCAGAGATTGGATACCACAGCCACACCTGAAAGAGCAGACGGTAGCTATCCAGATTCTAAGCTCATTTACAGTTTTGACATAACTGCAGCCATGGATTCACCATTCCCAGTAATCAAGAATATTATAGTACTTCAACCTGAATCTCACATAGTTGAAATCACTTATACAAACACACAAACCAAGGAAAGAAAGAAGGTTACAGATTTCACACCCGAAGAGATGGAACAATACGAGAAGAAAGTCAAGCCGTTCCAATGGATAATGGATGCTGCGCCTATGAAAATGCTTCTCTCAATTTCGATCAATGCACTTGCCCAGAAAAAAAGGGAAGCCAATGGGGAATACAAGCCCCTTCTCTTCGTAGTGACAATGGGTATAGAAGATGCAAAAAGGACTAAAGAGTTCCTTGAGAATGAATTCAAGCTAAAAACATTGCTAGTTACCGAGGAATCAGATGACAAGGATCGCGAAGAGGCAAAGAAAATAGGTTCCTTTAGCAGTCCATACGAAGCAGTCGTAAGCGTGTTTATGTTGAGGGAGGGGTGGGATGTTGCTCAGGTATCTGTAGTTCTCCTTCTTAGAAAGATATCCTCACAAGTATTTGGCCAGCAGATAATTGGTCGAGGCTTAAGAAAAATAAGGAAGGGCTCCTCGGATCCAGAAATACTCTTCGTGGTTGATCACCCAAAGCTTGATCACAATTGGCTATGGAAACTGATGAACGTCAGTAGAATCCGGCAAGACATTCTCCCCGGTGAAGAAATAGGAGAAGAGGAAATCCCCCTCAGATCCAATTTTATACAAAAACTGGTTAATCCTGATAAGTTAATAATGATCAGACCTCCGGTTATTGATGCCAGCTTCCAGATGAAACTACAGGAAATAAGAAAAAAATTAAAAGACGAAGAAACAATTCTTAATTGGAAGGAGAATTTAGAAGCGGTTATCTACGATACTTCTGAGTCGGTAGAAATCACCGCAGTTATTATGGATAGAATTAGAAGAAAATCTGTAGGAAAGAAATTTGGTTCAGAAGTAGAAGATAAGGGGAAAGGACAACTATTCACTGGGTCATCTAGCTTTGTTCTTAATGTCGGCGACGTGACTGACGAAATAGTGACGTTAGTAAAGGCAATGATTGAGGAAAATGCCTATGATATAACCAAACAAGAACGACTTTACAATATTGTTATGGATCATGTTTGTCATAAATTCCTGGACGATAAGCCGTTATCCTCTGCAAATAAGGAGGAACTGGAAAACATAATTCGTTTCATCCCGGAAATCAAAAGAAACTTCTCCAAAGGTATATTGAAAGGAATTTTTTCAGAGAGGGGTAATTAGTTTGCCAAACAATGGCATCTATAAAGATCCAAAGAAGAGCGCATACTCTATTGAATATTATGAAAGTAACCCCGAGAGGCAATACATGGACTTTCTTGAAAAATCGGATGAAGTTGCAAAGTGGACTAAGAATCATGGTATAAGGATACCTTATTTCAATCTGGACGACAAGCTAGCACACTATAATCCAGATTTTCTGGTTGAATATAAGAATGGAGATCAGGAACTAGTAGAGATCAAAGGTGGTCACTTGATCAACAATCCGATAACTCGGAAAAAAAGTCAAGCAGCTATGGAATGGTGCAAGAAGAGGGGAATCAAATATACTTTAAAGGAGGTATAACCGAATCATGGAAATGTAATTCCTCCATTTGATAATTCCTTTGAAAGCCCAGTTTCTGTGGATCGGTTACTCACATAAATTGTTACTCAGTCTTCTTATTTGGTATCTTGCCCGAGTATTTCACATCAAGTACATTTTTCGTCGATATGAGAAACGAGACCCGCCTCCAAGTAATATTGTTCATAGAACCACATCTTGTAAGAACTTTTATTTAATACAGAAAGATTAAACTTGAAATCATGGAATCTTTCCGTGAATCAGGTTTGTGGAAATTTGACTGATGATAAAGCTGCAGTATTGATAGACAACTCGTATCTACAAAAGGAAGTAATTGATAATTTATAGTTGATTACTGACTGTTCTATACTTTTGTAATGAATTTCTTTCTCCAACTGCTGGCGAATGATCCCATGGAGGATAGCTCCTTGAATCCCCTTCTTATGACCTTCTTTAGATCCTTTTCGGA
>JAKAUZ010000012.1 GCA_021817415.1 Thermoplasmata archaeon
TTTCTGGCGTCAGAAAAATGTCACAGATGGATTAAAAATTCACAACGTTTAAATATTATCATTGTTCTCCTAAGGTTGGAGGTTTAAAATAATGTATAAACCTAAAACCAAAAAAATGCTTACGGTAATGATTGCAGTAGCAATGATCTTCAGCGCTCTGGCAATTCTAAGCTTCGCAGCAGAACCCGCTTATGCATCTGCATCCGGAACAGTTACATATAATCCGACAACTCTTGGCTTCACCGGTACAACGTTCTCTACACTAGTATCCACGGTTGCATTTGTTTCTGGAGGTACTTTCTCTTCAGGTGCAACAATCTACTTCTACTTAAGCAGCACAGATAGTTCGGCAGGATTAGTTGGAACATCTGGTACAAGTGCTTTTATAGGATCGACAGTTCTCACAGCATCGTCCCCAACGACGCTCGATCAGGAAGTAACTTTCTCATCTTCATACAGTGGAACCGTTTCACTTCCAGCAGCCTATTACATTCTCGCATCAGATCAGAATCCTAGCAGCATTGGAACTCCCTCTGCTTTGACTTCCTTTGCATTCCCTGCAACTGCAACAGAACTTGTCACTCAAACCGCAACGTTGACAATCCTAAACGCAATCAACCTAGGAGTTGCTACCGGAGCTAATGCTCTACTAGTTGGAGGAACAGGAATTGCTTACGGAACTGGCTTTGATTCTGGAGCATCTGTCACGGTTACGTTAAATTATCCAGGAGGCACAGTACTTCTCTCTACTACAGCAGATGCATCAGGAGGATTTGCAGCTTCATTCACTGTTCCTGCACTTGCTGGAACTTATGGAACAGGCTCACCCCTGAACACTTACCTTGGTCCTAGTAACACGGCAATACCTTACTCTGCAGTGGCTGAAGAAACAAACGCATATTCTTCAACCTACTCGCAAGGAGGGATAACGGCAGATGGTACGTTCGACGTTGGTCCATCATTGACAGTTTCACCAGCTGATTTTAACGGAGCAGCTGGCTCCACATTGACCCTAACTGGAACGGGATTTCCAGGTGGTGCAACTATGACTTCTTCTTCAACAACAACTCCGACTACTTCAATTGAGATAACAGATTATGGCACCACAACAGGCGGAACTAACACATATCACGCTGCAGTGACAGTCTCCTCAACAGGGTCTTTCACCGTTACAGTAACAACAGTTGGCACCATATCGACAACCGGTCCTTATTCAGTCTACATACAGATGTCTGATACTTCACCTTACGCCACTACCATAGACGAACTTTTCTATCCTGCAGTATTTGTCTCATCTCCAAATCCGCAGGCTCCCGGGTTCTTCTTCCTTCCATTTGCCGATTCTGTAACGAGTGACTACTACCCATCTATGAACTCGTTGATCGCAGCTGTTTATGACTTCCCTGCGGGAGCATCTGTGTCGATATACATCGGTTCAACCCTTCTAGGGTCTGTTACAACGGACTCGCTGGGCTATGCTATGTCATCTGCTTCTACTTTACCAGCAATGCCAGCAGGATCATATGTGGTTACAGCAGTTGAAAGCTCTCTCGGGCTGGCAACCGTTCCAACGTCGCCCACCCCGTTGATAGGAACTACTGGAAGTCCGCTAGTGCTGACTTCATTCTTTAGCGTTGCTGATCCGAGTGTAAACAGCTTAGCGTCTACAAGCGCAACAACAGCTCCAGAATATGTACCACAAAATGGAACATTAACAGCATCTGCATATGGACTGACGCCACAAACTGAGTATTCTCCAGCAGACAGTTCTATAACTAATGTCGCAGAGTATGGCACAAATGTAACTGTGATCGTTGGATCACTTGCAATCAATGGTTTGGGATTCGTTCCGGCCGCTAATGGCACTCTTATTTTCACCTACCAGCCATTTTACGGAACATATCTTACCACAGGAACACTTGCAAGCATAACAATAACTGGTGTCACTGGTTTCGAAGGCAACTACTACAACTACTACGAGATCGGAGAAGCTATTACAGCTCTAAATACAAATATTCAGAAAGTTGGCTCTGGGGTTACAGTAACAGTAACTAATTTGATTCCAGCGTCGGGGAAAACTGTCTCACAGTACTATCCTGGAACTTCTGATATGTACAACCTTTACATAGGTAGCACTGAGATACTGTCTGTTCCTCCTACTCTGTCAAAATGGACTGGATCAGTCTTAGCTTTGGGGATAACATTCGACGTTCCATCCCTCGCTAACGGTCTTTACAACATCTCCGCAGTCTATGCTGGGCAAACAGTTTCAAATGCACTACCTCAAGAGAATACAGCCAATGCAATGCTGGTAGTATCTAGTGCGGGCAGCTCCTCTGGTTCAGGCAGCATAAAAGTTGTGAGCACTTATACCTCTGGCTCCTTCAGTGGTTACGCGATTGTAGGCTACGGGCTACTGTCAACATCGTCAGTCGATTTGGTAATTTACAACAGTCTGGGCGCTCACACGGGAACTGTCACTACTACAGCCCCTGATGGTGCTTTCTTCGATACCTCAGATCTTTCCGCAACTGGAAGTATATTTACGAGTAGCGCCGCAGGGACATTCGGTGTAGTTTTGACGATAAATCCAGGCACTGCTTCTGCATCGGAGTTCTATGCAACCTACTCGGTCAGCGCTTCCTTGTTCTTCAGTGATGCGAGCTCCCCCGTTGGTTACAGCGCGGGTGTCTTCTATGACCTGATTGGGCATACGGTTACTCTTCCGGCCGGGGATCAATCCGGGCTGACAGCTGGGACGTACTATGATCTCTACTTTGGCTCAATGTACCTTGAGACTATTCAGGCAGTATCTGCAACATCTTTTGGAACAGGAATCACCTTCGTTGTCCCAACCGTTCCAAGTGGTCTTTACCAAGTTTCTATAACCTACACCGGGCAAACAACACCAGTTGCAACAGCACCGTTCTATGTACTCCCAAGCTACTATGGTACAGTTGCTCTCACTGATGCACAGGGGAACTATATTGAGTATGCTTTCCCGTCGCAGATAGTCGGCTTCTCCTGGACTCCTGCCGTTGCACCCGGATCAGGAGCTAGCTATGGACCTGTCACAGTTACAGTATATCTCAACGGAACCGCATACCAATCCGTTATAGCATCAGATTCTCCTACAACCCTTACGGGTTCCTTCACAACTCCCAATGGTGCGGCCGGTTCCTACTGGGGAGTAAGCTTCGGCTGGACTCAGACTCAGTACGTATCATCGACACTCAGCGGTTCTACACTCACTTCAATACCGAAATCTTATCTGGGAACCTCAATGGCGTACCTCCAGCTTGTTGAAGGTAATGGCGCTCTGTTAACAGGCATATCTTCATCAGAAGTAGCGACAATAGAAGCAGCTATTAACAGCACAGTTTCGACATCGCTGAAAGTGCCTATATCAGAGCTTGATGCAGCTATCACCTCGATAAACGGAGCAGTCGCGACACTTAAGACAACAGTCGGAAACATATCTGTGGACCTCAGCACAATAAATGCAACCGTAGCGAGTATTGAGAACGGGCAAGTCAAGGTTCTAACTGACCTCGGAAGCATTACAACTTCC
This sequence comes from Thermoplasmata archaeon, assembly GCA_021817415.1. Classification (GTDB taxonomy): domain Archaea; phylum Thermoplasmatota; class Thermoplasmata; order Thermoplasmatales; genus JAKAUZ01. The sequence continues at coordinate 3,572 of JAKAUZ010000012.1, forward strand.
CTAGCATCTCTTAACGCCAGCCTGGTCGCATTCAACAACAACGTTGTTGTCATAAACACAACCCTGGGTCAGGTAGTAACTTCACTAGGAAGCATCGATGCAAAGGTTACATCGATCAATAACGGAATTGCAACAATACAGACTAGCCTCGGAACAATAACGGGAATTGTCACTGCAACAAGCGGGAACACTACAACGATAAAGACCACCCTCGGAACCCTTAATGTCACGGCAAACCAGATAAAGACAAACACGCAGGGATTCCCGACCCTAGAGATATTCTTGATAGTCATCATAGTGCTTGTCCTCATCACCCTCGTGGTATCGTTCCTAGCAGTCAACGCAGCTAACAAGGCAGCAAGAAGGGCAACAGAGGAAAAGAAGCAGTAAACTTACTTTTTCTTTTTTTTATTTATTTACAATTTTAAAGAGCAGTTTTTCACTTTGACACGGTAACAGATTTTTTACATATAAGTGGGTCATTATTTTTGTTTAAAAGATAAGCTCTAAAGAGGCGTGATGTGGTAATGGGAATATGGGTAAACGTTCCAAATCTGTGTTTTTATCACTCTTTTCTTGACTCAGCAGTATTAAGACCAATTGGGAAAGTTTTTTTATCCTTTTCCAGTTAATCTAATGTGACACTCACGTTCAGAATCCTGCTAATCTTACTTGCAACCTTAATTTTTATTTCCCCTTCAGGAGTAAGTGCTAGCACCTCACCCGGAATGTACACCGTAACCTTCCACGAAAATGGTCTTCCGAATGCCACAGTCTGGTCAGTATCCGAGGGTCAAGTAGCAAAGTACTCTAACAACAGCACAATATCTTTTCTGGAACCAAATGGCACGTACGTGTTCTCCTTCGGTCATGTAAATGATTACAGACCTTTTCCAAGCAATTTTACTGTCCACGTAACCGGACGAAACCTCTCCTTTGTAGTGATCTGGGCACCCGTCCTCTATTCTGTTACGTTCGTGGAGTCTGGTCTTCAAAGCGGGACGTTCTGGAACGTTACCTTTGGAAATGAAACGAAATATTCGTCTAATTCAACCATAGTATTCAAGGTAATGAATGGAACTTACGACTACAGCATTCCGACAGTTGATGGGAGCGCTAGCTCGACCCCTAACGGCACTATAAAGGTAAATGGTGAACCGACAGAGGTATTCGTGCGTTTCACCCTTCCAGTGAATTTCACATTTTACGAGCAGGGACTACCATCTGGATCGAAATGGTCCGTTTTCATAAACGGTCATCTATATAGCTCCTCGTCCCCGGTCATTACAGTCACCCTGCCAAACGAAACGTATAATTATGCCGTGATCTTACCCTCAGGTTATTATGTCAATCCTGCAAGCGGTAGCGTGAATTTTGCCAACAGCCTGATACTGGTCAAAGCGTCATCCTTCGTGCTGTATGAGATAATAATAGCGATTCTTGTCATACTGATTGCAGTTTTCGTCACCCTCTATATCAGAAAAAGGGGGATGGTAAAGAGAAATGAGAATCATAGAGATAGACCACGGGAAGAGAAATGAAGTCAAAATCTAGACTTGATATTTTTAGAGCTATGGCAATGATTCTAACACTTCTCCTCCTTTTTTCAATGGGTCCATATACTGTTAGTGGTCAATCTCAGAAACAGGAGCCTCCACCCTCAGGCATAGTTGCATACGTGCCCATAAAGCTTGTAAATGACCAGGAAGTTCCCATTGAAAATGGGACGCAGGTACTGATCAGTGTTGACTGGCATCATTATAAAAGTTACTTGGCTCGAAATCTTATGAACGTTGAATTCCTCAACAGCAGCTGGGTACCCCTGTACGCATGGATTGAAGACAACGCGACCAGTTTATCCAGTGAGAGCCGGGTTTGGGTAAGGATTGGGGTAGGCGGGATTGGAGCAAATAGTGATACCACGATATATCTCGCATTCCTGAACGCCTCTACAAACAATTTTTCACCTTATGGATACTGGGGGGAAGCTCCTGAACTATCTCCTCAATATGCGGAGTACGACAATGGTGCCTTGGTCTTTGACTACTATTCAAATTTTTCAGGCTACACCCTCCCAGCTGGCTGGACCTCAACCTACATGGACTACGCAGTGGTCAACGGAATAACAGCTCAGTCTGTGGGAAATGGAATCGCAGGCTCCCTAGAATATTCTGGAGCTTTCAATCCAGAGGCGGAAGTAATGGACGTGAATGCCTATTTCAACGGTCTTTCGGGTGGGAGTGGAACTCAGATCGCTGGATGGAATGATAATCAAAACAATCGAGTGGTTCTCGGACTATCGGATGCAGGAAACGGCAGCCAGTATTCTCTTTTATCCTCAAGATCAGGTGTATATGGGACGGGCCTTCACTTCAAGAGCATTCCGAACGGTTCTTTGTCAAACTACCAGGTATGGAGTGTGGGGGCTGTAGGAAACAGCTATGCCTACCTGGATTTGAACTATAATAAGCAGATATCAATTAGCCCTTATTACACCTCAACCGTATCTTTCCCCTATATTTTTTCCTCAACAACGAATCATTTCATTTTCATTCAGTGGATTCGAGTCAGGACATCACCACCAAACGCTGTCATGCCGTCAGCAACTTTTGGATATGTCCAAAGACCGTCTTACGTCATTTTCTCGGAGTCGGGGCTTCCATCAGGGACCCTCTGGTCCGTAACGCTTAATGGAGATTCCCAATCCTCAACCAGCCGCGTCATAGAGTTCCCTGTCTCCAACGGTTCCTACCTATACAGAATTCAGAATGTGTCGGGATTTCAGGCTTCACCTTCTTATGAAAATATCGAAGTTAGAGGGTCAAACGTGAGCATCACTGTTGCATTCCTCAGGCTCTATGAAATTTCAGTGGTTGAGTCCGGTCTGCCTCCGGGAACGGTATGGAACGTCACGCTGAATGGGCAGAATTTCACATCGTACAATTCTTCCATAGATTTTCAACTTACGAATGGAACTTACACCTATTCCGTTCAGAGCGTTGAAGGATTCAACTGCACATCTCCCAACGGAACGTTTGTAGTGAGCGGAGAAGGAAGGAGCGTGAATTTGAATTTCGTACTTATGGTACCCTTCACCTTCATAGAGCTCGGTTTACCTTCCAGGGCGCACTGGTCTGTCTACATAGGTGGCAAGTTTTACAACTCGTCCTCCTCCTTTATTTCAATATACCTTCCCAACGGAAGCTACACCTACGTGGTAATACTCCCTTCAGGATACGAAACAAGTGCCCCGGCTGGAAGGGTGGACTGGAACAACACAGTCGTTATTGTAAATGCGAATTCGCCTATTCGCAACGCCGTCGAGATATCTGTTCTAATTGCTATGCTTGCTCTAATAACGATATATTTTGTCAGGAAGTCAAGAAAGGCTGAATCTAGGAGGTTTCATAAGAAGCAGGAAGAGAAGCAAAAGCTGGAGGAGGAAAGGATGGGTGAAGAACGGAAATAACGCTGAGGGGCAGACTCTTCTAGATCCTGATGTCCTACCACGCAACATCATTAACAAATGCACCACCAGAACACATCTACAAGCTTGTTCCATCATATGATGACGTTCAGTTTCAAGTGGCCTATCACGATTCACTCTTCTTTGAAGTCATCAAGTTTTAATGTTTGCAGCATTCAACAAAAGGAAATATATTATTTCTGTTAGCAATATATCATTGTGAAACTCTGGGGTGCAAGAAGCATATCTACATTTGCTTACACCTTCATCTTTCTTTTTTACGTCATCGTGGGTCTGACTGCTGCCCATCCCTTTGACGATGCGATCTACGCACAGCATGCCCAGTTTTTTTACTACCTGAACGTGAATCCTGGGTACGGCCTTCCCATGGGCCTCTACTATGACCTAATAAACATAGGAGGCTATTTCGTCACAGTCCTATCCGCTTTTGCGGGGTTAAGCAACGTTCTCACTATCCAGATAGGTGTAAAGATACCACTCATAGTTTTCACGTTTATGACTGCATATTTCCTTTACAAAATTATGGAGGATATGGGTCATAATGGAAATTATGCCTCCCTGTTGCTGCTGACGTCACCCATCTACTTCTTCACTTCTGTAATTTACGGTTCTGCATTGGTTGTCTCTATGTTCTTCCTTGTCTCGTCAATATATTTTCTCTTTAGGGGAAGAACTTTGGTCTCAGCAATTTTATTCGGGATTTCAGTTGGCTCGTATCTCTATCCCGTCTTTTCCGTTCCATTCCTGCTCAGGTACACTAACAAGGAGCATGGAAGGAAAGAAACGGTTCTATTCCTTCTCACGACATCTGCGTTCGCCGCTATAGGTCAATTGACCGTTCTTTTCATCTATTTGAAGATGGGTTATTATGGGATATCCCCGAATACCCCCGCAGGTTATTTGTCAATAATGCCCGTTCCATATTATTCAATTTTTGACATCTTGAACATAATGGGGATTTCGAATGTGATTCCAGGCGTGCTCTACAACTACATCTATTACGCCTCCTCGATAGCTGCTTCGCTTTCTTACTTCCTCCTAAAAAAGGAGAGGGTAAACAAGGAATCACTCCTGGTATTCTTCCTCATCCAGGGTGTCCTATTCTCTGCCATAAATCCCTACAATCTCCCGAGTTATATGAGTGCAATGATCCCGTTCGCAATAATGCTAGCATTTGTCTACAGGCGGTGGCTCCTCCTGGGTCTGCTGTGGCTGTCATCCGCTTTCAGCCTGGTCGTCATGCAGACCATAAACTCCGCCGGATTCATGATATACTTTTCGGACTTGAATCTGAAAATTCTCAACATCAAGAACGTCTACCCCACATGGGTCAACAGCTTCTTCGGGTTTCTCTATTCTCTTTCTCTCCTGACCTTTATTCCATTTGCGCTAAGAACGAGAAGGGGCAGGGCCGTGAAATTCACTAAGGCACTGCTCGCACAGGGCTCCGTGGTGGGGGTACTGGCGATCGTCGCTATTGTCGTTTTAATCCCTGTTGCGTCGAACATTCCGGGAGAAATGTTCCTATCCGGCCAGGTGAACACATTTCAGGCCGATGCGATTTCTGAATCCCTGTCCGGGGGCTCTTTGCTTGTCAACTATCAGGTCCCCCTTGTGGGTTTCCTCGGTGAAGGCGAGCATGGCAACTTCATAGGTTTCGTGGAAATCCCTTCTTCTTTTTACACAATTTACAACACATCTGAAAAAGCTACGTCTCCTCCGGGCAGCTGGGAACAACCCCTATCGCTACCTTACCCCTTGCATAATGCCACGCTGGAACTCTTCGGAACCAAACCTGGATCTGTTGTCGCAGAGCTGGCAAACAGCAGCTCAATCATCACTCCCAGCTCAACTCGCATGTTTAACGGCAATACGACATATGGATTCTACTTCGCTACTACGCTCAGCGGTTTGTATGAACTCAGGGTTAATTCTTCAGTCCCTCTATACAATCACAACCAAAGTTCGCTATCCATATTTCTGGGCGGATATCCAAAGGTAGGGAACGTAATGATAGGGAAATACCTCATCCCCGGCAATTATGTCCCCGGGTATCTTTTGAAATCAAAACTTACTGTAAAGTTCACTGGACCCTTCAGGGTTGTTCCACCGTTTGAACCTTCTTTTATAGTATATTTGAGCACGGGCCTGTCGAAACCCATAGGATTAACGCTGATAGAGGGGGGAATTATGTTAGTGGTTCTAGTTCTATTCCCTCCTGTCTTACTGTTGTATTTAACTGTCAAGAGAATGGCATCGAAACCTTCTGATACGAATCGTAATGAGCCCCGCAGCTGAAGTCCAAGAGGAAGATAGATAAAATACCAATACGGTCAATTGAAGGGATAACGACCCATTGTAAAGTGCAAGGTAGGTCAATGGTAAATCGGGTAAACATAGTCTGTTTATCTAAGAACCTTTTTCAGGTTTCCTCACCTCTTTTCACCACTTGAGAAAGGTTGTCTTAATCGACTGTTGAAATATTCCCTTTCGATCGACTACAGAATTCCTTATATCTTTGGATGGTGCAACTGCCTCTTTGGTGCTGGTAAAGACAAGTTTGCTCAACTTTGTTTCCCTTTTTGATTTGTTGCCAGAATGAGACACTCCATCGTATCACCGACTTTTACGTGACTATCTGAAAATTTGCTAAAATACCGCGCACTTGAAAATAGGGTCATTGTCCTCTTCAACTTTCTGAGACACAACCATATTGTTGTACGACATCTCTTTAGTTTGAATGAGTACTGGTCAGCACACCGACAGATTAGTTATGAAGGAGAAAAGAGAAGTCATCATCCGGAGTTATATATCCACCATATTCACAGACCTGCTCCTAATACCCAGTCACAGAAATAAGGCAGAAATTATTCTCTTTATGCTTTGCAGCCACAAAGGTATCAGGAGCATCACGAAGTCTAGGTCGCTCCTGTCGAAAGTTCTAAGCAATTTGATGATTCCAGTATATATCGCAAATCATATGAAAATATAGAGTATTAGCTTAAGGGGGGAATAGAGTAATTCACTTTGCAAAAGATACACCAAGAGGAACATTGCTATCCCAGAAGAATAAATCTTCACCATCTTTTTCCAATCAAATTTCAGGACGTCATATTTCCTGACGTAATAGTAAGTAATCGCAAACGAAACGACGCTGATCGAAGAAAAACCTATGGACGCACCTACCATCTGAATTCTCGGGATGAGTGCAAACGAGAGGATGAAATTCGAGAGAAATTCAACGGAAGAAGAAACCGGAAATATCTTCGTCTTCCTTATACCGTGTAGGAAAACCAAAAGTATCTTGCCAGAAGTGAACATGGAATTGGTTACGAGACCAATAATCACCTGTATTGATGCGGACAGGTAAACGCAACTTGAGATGAACAGCAGAATAGATGAGGAGAGCGCAACCACCAGCATCACCATAGGCACATATATGGCGCATATGAACTGTATACCTTCGATATATGATTCTTCATCTTCCCCCCTTTTTCATAGTCCGTACATCTTTGATAGCTCGGAGAGGAGAATTGTTGCAAATGATCAGATGTTGAAGATTATGGCAGAGTTTATTAGTAAAGCGATGTTATAAATCCCGAATAGGGAGAAGTTGAGGAGATATGAAGTTCCGAATCTATCGACGTAGCTTGCTCCATAGCCGATGAAAGACTCAAGGGATACCGGAGAATGCTTGGTCGAATACTGAGCTTATCGTGATCCTTTCTCTCACATTCCCACAGATGCATCAGACTCTCTGGACGTTCCTGGCCTAATCAAGTATCTTCTTTGTGCAACCTAGTGCCAAGATGGCAACGAAAGTGGGCATTATCAGATTTACGGAAGCCCTATCATCCATCACCACCTTCTTATTCATGGAATTCCAATAAGATGACTTTCAGATAAAATGCTTCAACTCATAAGGAAATCTATTGCAGCATTTTAGAAGGAAAGGAACAGTAAAATAGGTGTTGAAGTTATGGCAGTGAATGGAAGTTCTGGAAACAGGGGACGAAATAGGGAAGAGCATCATATATCAATATCTCTCCGCAATTGTGAGCGTCCTCTCAGGTTTCCTCTTCTATATATATATTGTCAGGGTGTTCACCACAGAGGTTGTTGGTGTCGTTGCGCTTCTTTCCGCAATGATGATCCTTTTTTCAACTATTTTCGGCGTCGGCCTGAACTTCGGCGTACAGCATTTCATCTCATACTACATAGGGAAGAATGATCCTGAATCATTGAGGGCCGTCGTTAAGGAGACTTCTATCGTCCTGATACTTGTGTCCATACTGGCAATTGTCTTCATGTGGTTTTCTTCCCCCGCATTCGCATACCTGTTCTTTCACACATACCGTTTCCTCGATATCATAAGAATAATGGGATTCGCAGTGGTTGCAAACCTCGGTGCAAGCGTCACCGGAGGTATGGTCCTCGGACTCCAGAAATTCAGGGTGAATGCGCTGATCAGCATTGGGTATACAGTGGTTATGTATTCCGCCATAGTAATTCTACTGCAGTTCAGGGTCAGCCCGCTTGTGGTGGTCGTAGGATGGACGGCAGGCTATTCCATCGGCGCCCTGTTATTTTCTATTCACGTGACAAGACGGATAAGGGGGATGAAATCAAGCGCAAAAGATGTGTCAGTGAGGACAATAATCGATTACTCTCTCCCCCTCTTCATATCCTCCCTTCTGGGATATGGCGCCACGTACGTGGACAGATTCGTCGTATCGTTCTTTCTGAACCTTTCGGAGATGGGCATATACAATTTCTCTCTTCTGATTGTCTTGGCACTTGGTATACTCCTAGGCCCCTTCAGCACAATCCTCCTTCCCAGGCTTTCCGAGCTGTACGGCAGGGGGGATATTGAAAATCTCCGTCTGTACAGTTCAAAGGCCATAGAACTCCTTATGGCGTTCTACGTCCCAGTCTCTCTAGTAGTTGCGGCCATCTCCCCATCGATACTCCTCTTCCTCGCAAATCCATCATACCTTCCAGGGTTTATACCAATAACTGTGATAACGATAACCAACACACTTTTCATATCATCCAACATTCTGGCAGTTTCGCTGCAGGCCGTCAGGAAGACGAGGATATTTCTCCTATCATCGTCCCTTGCACTCATTTCCAATTTCATCATTTCCATACTGCTCATCCCGAGGTTCGGAATAAACGGAGCAGCTATTGGCTTCTCTTCCATTTACATCATGGGCTTTGCAGTTACGTACTACTATTCAAGGAAATATGAAACGGCATATTTTGAGAAGGGAAAGATCGTCAAGATAATGCTCGCAGGGGCAGTAATGTTCTCCGTTGTTTTCGCACTGCAGATGTACTACTGGTATTCTCCTTTAAAGATGATAGCATACATACTTCTTGGCTTTGCGATTTACGTATTGCTCATCAGGCTGCTGGGTACATTCAGTGGCGAGGACATCGAAATGTTCATGAAACTCCTTCCAAAGGCTTTGAACATCAAGGCAATACTGAGGAAGCTTGTTGTGAAGTGACTTCATTCACCTGTAAGCGAGAAACAAGAACGCATTTTCATGGGATGGAGGCCATCATATTTTATCATAATGTTCAAGCTGCAGGGGGTGCCTATAAGATGCGATGGATCTGTCACCGCAGCATGCATGCACAGCCAACTATGAGTGATGCAATGAGTACAGGGAGTGCATAGCTCAATATTCTGCTCACTCTGGTCCCATCCAAGCATCTCTTTGCAACCCTAGTCCTTCAGAGTAAGATTAGCGGGTATGATACCGATGGAAAGGCGTAACCCGTTACCCATCCTATGAAGATGAAAAGGCTGTTATGGGGTGGTGCAAGCAGTACAAGGGGAGGAAATAGGTGGTTACAATGCTTGCAACATCCCACATCGCCAGCGACTTGAAAATCTGGAGACTAGGCAGAAATCCCGTCGGAAAGTTTCACGCCAGGGTACGATACGACTTTTTCTTGTGAAGTCCATTCTTGGATCGTGTGATATAGACCTCTTGGGTCAGCTATTACTATCTTGTCCAAGTTTTCAAGATGTTTCGAATGATGTTGCCTGCCAGTCGACCAGAATACGCCCCCTTTAGTCTGACGGCTTTATCTCAGAGCGTATTATTGTGACCCTGACTACTCCAGGGTCAAGAGATTCTATCTGCCACTCCAGCTGATCCCCTGCATTAAGCTTCATCTGCCTCACTACTGAGCTTGGAACCGTTGTTCTCAGGGAATCTGTCTTGGTCTTGGATAAGGTGAGTTTTGTCCAGTCTCCTTTAATCCGTCCCATATATCTAGGTATATTTAATTGTATGATAAGTCTTGATATTGGGGCACGCATGTAAAATCTCAGGTCAGCCCTTCTTGCATTACATGATGATGACCTCGTTAATCAACGTATCCATTGGACCCGGGTGGAGACTGCCTTCACTGCCCTTTCCGCATACACGCATTAACATTGTGACGCAATCTGACGATAAAGCGGGGGCAGGTAATGACACTCATAAGTGAGAATGAAGTCATTCACGTCCCAATAAGCCATGCAGCAGTCTCCATTGACCGGTGTGTCCGGATTCAGTCATCATCAAGCCTTGAGAGTTTGCTTTCCGTCAGCGAAATATCCTGATACTTCCACTCCTTCCTCTCCTTGAGCATTGTGTATACCATCCTTATCAACTTCCTCATCGTTGATACATGGGCATACTTCCCGGATCCCTTCCTGTTTTTCACTGAGTTATAGTATTCCTTCGGCGGCTTGTTTCTTAGCGTTACCGTGTCTACCGCTATCGATAACGCCCATCTTACTGTTGCTGCACCCTCCTTTGACATGTGGCCTCTCCTCTTTATTGTTGATGAATCCCTGGTCTCAGGAATAACGCCGAAGAAAGATGCAAGCCTATTCGCATTTGGGAATCTGTTCACGTCCCCTATGTAAGATGACAGAAGGGAAGCGAGATAGTAGTCAATGCCTGGGATGGTCATAAGAAGCTTAACGTCCTCAGAATCCCTTGCTATCTTCCTTATCTCCATGTCAAGAGGCTCCCTCTGTCTCTCCAGGAATTCAAGTCTGTCCATCATCGTCTTCAGAACAAGGTCCTTCTGGTTGTTGAATCTTATATTCTTGATGGCTGCCCTTCTCTTCTCAGAGAAACTGTCATTGGATTCAGGTAACGAGGAATAGAGACCCTCCCTCTTCAGATATCCAATGTAAACGGCGGTTTACTTTTCCCCTAAAAAGGCGGAATAAAATTCCCCAAAATCGCCGGTTTAAAATTCCCCACCCTCATGGGAAAGAAAGTGGGGAATTGTGTACGACGATGAGGTGTGGAGAAT
>JAKAUZ010000058.1 GCA_021817415.1 Thermoplasmata archaeon
CCACATTTCCATCCTTCACCGGCCCTATGTATTCTGATCTCTGGCGTATCCTCTTCCTCTCCCTGTCGTAGTAGGGTGTGATACGGTAGAGATAGGGTCTCCCGTGGATGGCCTTGATCCTGTCGAAGCTCTTCATGGAGTTACGTAGGCACATACAGAATATAAGGATTTACATCAGGAATATAATGAAAACACCGAACAAATTGAAACAGATGGCAAACTATGTGCCTAAATAATTGAGGAGTTCAAGTAATATGCACTATGACTCCTATTTTCTTGAATAGTTTCTTCTGATCTTTCGTGAGTTCCTGCACAACTATATCACTCTCGAAGACCTTGCACCTCAGGTTTCTCAGTATTTCGAGAGACTTCTCCACACATTCTATCTGCTTATGTAAATCCATGTAAACAACAAGCGACTAGAATATCAGGAAGAAATATCCCCTCAGCGCTTCTTCTCTGTGCACCCCCAGCGGAAGAAAGGAGAGGTCATCCTTGGAATAGGAGAACGCCATCTAAACAGACTGTCTCATATAATAACACTGGGAACCAGTTCCCCCTGTGATACCCCGGGAGGAACTCAATGAGCACCATGAACCCCTTTCTTTTTACAGAGAATCAATCGTAGTCCACCTGGTGCTTGAACAGGTATCTTCTAAGCTCCCTCCCCATCCTCTTCGGACCCAGTATTGTGTAGAAAAATACAAAGTGATTGGCGAACATCTTATTAGATGGCAAGATGAAAATGATCCTCTTTCCGTATTTCACCGCTCTTCCCGGTTCCTAAATGCCCCTGGATGATTACATGCATTCATGATAGATGGATCTGTTCGCAGGAACCCTGATAAGGAAATCCATCTTTCCTCTGAACATAGATTTTATGTTGTCTTCGGAGAAGAAACCTGCATGCATTATCGTCAGGGATGACCTATATTTATATACTGTTTAGTAGTATAGAATTCGTTTGAAAATGCAAGTAGCCGGTCATTTCAACAACACTCTAGGCTTCTGCATTGTCACCTACAACAGATCGGAGTATCTCAAAATATTCCTGACATCGCTTGTCAATCAAGCGAAGAAATTCAATCTTCCTATATATATTTCTGATAATAACTCTACGGATAGCACGGTATCTGTAATTAGGGAATTTCAATTGCATTACGATCACATTTTCTTAAATGTTAACAGTCAAAATGAGGGATTTTACAGGAATCTAATTAAAGCAATGAGTATGGCAGATACAGAATACATCTGGATTATGGATGACGACGATGTCGTGAAGGACGGGGCCATAGAATTAATTCTTGACAATCTCAAAAGGAGCCCTGATTTCTTAGTACTGAACAGTTCCGACTGTAATTCTGATATGGAGGTTAAGAATGATAAGATAATAAGTTGTGAAGAAGACAAATACTATCAAAAGGGTCAACATTCGAAATTGCTGCTAGATATGAAAAATAACGGATACTTCGGTATAATGATTTCTATGGTAATGAAAAGGTCTATTGTTGGGAACATTTTGACGGAAATGGGTCAACCCAACTATAAATATTTCGGCAACATATACCTCCCTACTATAATGTTTTACAGAAGCATTGTCAACAGAGAGGGATTTTTTCTATGTCATCCTATGGTGTTGCGCCGCCCAAATATGCGAACAGAGGAATATGCGAAGTTTGAAAGAGAAGAATCCGCATTAAAGTGGTTCACTGGGGACAGATATATCGCCCTCAGTGCTTTAGTGGAGTATGGATATGAGAAAAATGTAGTAAAGCACATTTTGAAGTCGTCTCTTATTAATCATATTTTCAATGCGCTTATAATCAAATATGCGCAGAAGGAAAAAATGGTGATAATCGGAGAGTTGAGGAACTACAGCCTTATGCCGCTGTCAGAGAAGATTGTGTACGCCATTTTTGACATTGCACCTACATTCCTAGTTATAAATCTTAGAAGAGTTTTGCAGGTGGCTCGAAAAATGTAAATTTGTGAGCGTAAAATCATCCAATTGGAACATTATTAAATTATTTGGATTGGAATGAGCGCTATAAGGAATTAACCTATATTCAGTGGTGATCTGGCTCTGCCAGGTCCGGATACAGGGAGGGGGAGTAGTGATAAACTGCCTGACTGACTTCAGGCTCTGGAATGAATCTCCCCTGATTCTTAAAGGCCGATAGGCGCTCTCTTCTCTTGTGGAGAGTAATAGGTGTCTGCCGTTTGAATCGTTCTCCCTGCATACAGGATATGGGCGGGAAGGAATAAAATGTTGTCAGTAGGTATAGATACCCATTAAAGGGAAGACTTTGTGGAAATTCAGAACGAAAAGGAGGTAACGATGTGGAGGGGAATAATAAGGAACAACAGAGAAGGTGTTCAGGTTCTTCTCGGGAAGATCAGGACTGTTGAGAGGATCAACTTCTGGGAAGTGATAGGAATATTCATGAACCCCATGGGAAACTATCACATCCCTGTAAAACACTTCCTTGAGAGCAACGGTTTTTCTGGGAGAGTATTCATGATAGATGCAAGGAGGACGGAGCATCTTAGGAAGGTGATGAACCTTGGAAAGGAGAAATCAGACCCGGAGGACGCGCACATACTTGCTTCTGTCCCTTGTGGAGGGATAATACACACAGAGAAAGACGGAATCACATCAGGAATGAGCTCTCCGAACTAACAAGGATGAGGGAAATATCCAGGATTGTGCACTGGTACAACAACGAGAGGATGCACTCCTCTCTCAACTACCTCGCTCCAAGGGACAACTGCAGGGGCAATCCTGATGAGCTGCTATATATAAGGGAGGAGAAGTTAAGAATTGGAAGAATGAAAAGGAAGGAGAAAAATATGAACAAAAGTAAAGGAGGTGAAATGGCAGGATATGTATCTTAATTTATTTCGCTTTTTGACTGTATAGTGAATGTTCCTGTCGTCCGGCTTTTTAGAGCGACACATGTCAGTGAATAGTGTCGCTCTGGAGGGTAGAAAAATGAATAGGAAGAAAAAGAATGATGAGAACATGAATGACTGTGCAGTAGGGATAGATATTGGAGAAAAGGAGAGCGTTGCAACATACATGTCTCCTTCCGGAGACATCATTGAGCAGTTCACATTTCCAATGAATTCAGAAGGATACAAAGAATTCAGGGAGAAGATACCTTCTGAGGCAAGGATAGCGTTTGAGGCATCAGGAATGGCTTATGTGGTATTCAACAGTCTCAAGTCCATGGGATATGACAGCATCACTGTTGCTCATCCTAAAGAACTTTCGTGGATCGTGAAATCCAAAAAGAAAAACGATAGGGTGGATAGCTTAAAATTGGCGAAGCTGCATCTCGTTAACATGCTTCCTGAATCCCACCTTCTCAGTGAGGAGGACAGAATATTCCGCGATCTCCTGATACAGAGGGCAAAACTGGGGCAGGAGATAGCAAAGGTGAAAACATCCATAATAAGCTACCTAAAGAGGGAAGGCCTCTTCGACTCCCTTCCAGAGAGCAGCGAAAACTTCTCCGATAAGAGAAGGAAGGCAATGGAGAGCATCAAATTCAACAATGACAAGGATGTTGTTTTCAAGACCATGATCAGCAGGCTGAAATTCTTGGAGGATCAGATCCCTCCCATTGAGGAGAGAATAAAATCTCGAGCTAGGGAATCTGAAGATGTGAAGCTTCTCATGACAATTCCTGGAATAGATTATTATCTCGCTTCTCTCTTGTCATCATACATAGGTGATGTTCACAGATTCCCCAATGAGAGTAAATTGGCATCATTCTTCGGAATAGTTCCAAGCAACAGGGATTCCTCCTCATTAATACGAAGAGGCCACATGTCAAAGGAGGGAGCATCAACAGCAAGATGGGCTCTCTCCATGGCAGTGGATACAGTTAAGATTAGAAACAAACCCATAATGGAATACTACAACCATCAGAAGGAGAGAACTGGTTCAGGTAAACTCACCCATGTGCTTACTATGAGGAAGCTGATCAGGATGATCTATTATATGCTCAGCAACAGGAAGCCATGGAAGTACGAAAATATCGCGCTAACAGAGAGAAAGGTGTCAGACCTGGAAGATGATTGAAACGTCCGGACATATGGGATATGACTGTCTGCCTTACTGCTTTTTGGGACATGATTTCAATGTCTTCGTTTTGAGTGCAGAGATTCCTCTCCTTTATATGGTCAGTTTGCGTCCAGAGCGCTCATACGTGTATGGGGCTAAGGGGAATCGGACAGACAGTCATCCCAGTCCACAGGATGTTTCAAATATCCGGAGGGTATGACTGTGTGAGAAAAAGCCGGACTGAACATTTACATACGTGTCCCAAAGCTCCTTCGCTCTTGAAGTATTTGATTGACGTAAGGAGCTACTTTTCAGTCGGCTATTCTCTTA
Source organism: Thermoplasmata archaeon (assembly GCA_021817415.1). GTDB lineage: Archaea > Thermoplasmatota > Thermoplasmata > Thermoplasmatales > JAKAUZ01. Next base: position 4,400 of record JAKAUZ010000058.1, read on the forward strand.
GTGCAACGAGATTGTCTGTACCTGTCGGAATTTCCTCCAAATTAGAAATCTGCTTGGATAACTTTCCACTTTCCATAGTGAACGAAATGAAGCCAAACGCTTTCAGTTTGTCTATTGTGCTTTGAGATTCTGGTGAATACCTGTTTATTTCATATATAATTTTAATGCCTTTATTGTTGATCATAGAATCTGAAGCTCCTTTGATTATATCCAGTTCACTTCCTTCTGCATCTATCTTGATCACGTCAACATTTCGCTTAAAGGTGAAGACACTATCGAATTTTTTAACTTCTATCTCAATGCTATCTTCGACCAAGGGAATAGTTTTAAGGGAGTTTAGCCCGTCAGATGATCTGCTTATGTTAAGCGTTCCCCTGCCATCATAGGAAGATAGAGCCATGTTGAATGCCTTCACATTATTTGCTTCATTCAGTTGTATGTTCTTAATCAACCTGCGGAATGTTTCCTTATAAGGTTCAAAGGCTAAGACCATACCCTGTTCACCGACAATACTCGATGCCAACAATGAATAATATCCACTGTTTGCGCCTACATCAACGAACGTTTCCCCTGGATTCAAAGAATTTCTCAAATAATGGGTTATCTCCTTTTCGTACTCGCCGTACCTGAGATACTGCTTGAATAGGCTAAGGTCCATGTAAGAATTCTCATCCAGTATCATCCTGAATCCATCGAAAGAGATGGTATTGTTGATTTTCAACAGTCTCTTTCTGAGTCTCCAGGTCCCATTTCTTACGTCCTTGAGGCCACTAACATTGTATATCGTGTATAACATTGGAAATCTATCCAGCAATTTTATAAAATAACTCCGTATAGTCACGAAAAAATATAGGCTACAGATATTAATGACTTTCTTACGACCCGAGAGCTTCACGGTACCCTTCCTTTATACTAATTACCATATCACGCGTATGTGCGATGGCAATACCAATCTGAGGCATTCATATCATTTTCATTCACTACTGCATTATCCGATTTCCTCAAATAACATTTATCTGAAAAATGAAAGTAATGGTCCAAATTTTTGAATTGCACAAGGATGGACTGAAAACTTCAATGGGTTTTTACCTGATGTGTCTTGCTAGAATACGTCTTTGTCTGCTTAAGATAAAACGGCTTGCCAGGAAATTGAGGAATAGGCATTTTGGAGTGATGCAAAAGCATTTTAAATATGATGTGCATCAAAAAATAGTGAACGGGGGATTAAATCTAAACTTTAAGCGCATAATTTATGCTCTTATTATGGAATCATTTGTTTCCGCTTCTGTTATACTTGTTTCGCTACGCACCTTCATTTTTGGTAACGGATTCTACGACTATGCTGACCAGTTCTGGACTCCTGTTCTGTACAGAATTCCTCTGTTTTCCCTCCTGAATGGTGGTTCTTATATTGGTCCATTGTTCGTCGGCAGAGAGATAGTGACGTGGCCTGCTATTTTACTAATGAACCTTTCTACTTCTCCTGTTGTACAGGGCAAGATATTCACGATTTATACCTTTGTCATTTTCCTCGCTGCCTCTTGGATTCTTTCTGAGATGCTTTACCGTCTTATTGATGGGCATCTGCATCTGAACTATAATCTAATTTGGAAGGAGGTCCTGAAGGCGTTCATTGTCATTGCGATTTACTGCAATATTGCGATTATGAATCTCAATGTTGACGGTGGTACGTTTTCGGATGGTCTCATCATGCTCCTTATTGCAATTGCGGTTGCGTACTCCTTACTTGCAAAGAACAGCCTGAGAGTACTGGCAGTTTCAGCATCGTTGCTTTCCCTCTCCATAATGCTTGACCCGGACTACTATCTTGGCTTCATAGCCGTCCTGTTCTTCTCTTTCCTTGTGAACTATAGGTACAAGATATGGGAGAGATTTGCCCTGCCAATTGCCTCAATAGCCCTATCTCTTCCAGCCATCTTTTACTTTGTGAAGGCGACGGTCATAACGTCAACAGGCATAGGTAATCCGCTTGCAGTAAGGTCTATTTATTTTGCTACAGCTTACAACCACTTCAATCCGTTTGCATCCATACTATTGGTTTCCAATTACTGGAGCACATACGCCATGAGCGCACCATCCATACTTCTATTCATAAACAGGAGCGTAGCAATTCCATTCTTCGGTGACATCGTGCTCCTTCCAAGGTCATTCATAACAGACATATGGGTGCTCTCCCTTGCACTGTATCCTCTACTTTCCTTCATTTCGCTTGCATTCAAGGGAACCAGGAAGGTTGCGGTGCCTTTTGTTTTTGTGTGGTTGACGGCATTTGTTTTGTCGCAGTGGTGGCGCATACCGTATCTGAACGACTTGTTCTATCGGATAGCAAACATTCCTTTGGTTGGTTCTGCATTCGGAACTGCCGTTTCCGTTCCTGACCATTATCTGAACATCATGGCCATTTCTGAAGCCGTACTCATTCTGATTCTGGTTTCCAATGTATGGTCCAGCAGACGTGAGGTCTACGGTTTCATAAAAAAAGAGGGGTATCTTTTCATCGCTGCGATGGCGCTGACATTCATAGCCGCATCTTGGTATACGTTGCTTGGAGGGCCGCTTCTCATTTCAATTCCACTTTATGATATTTTTGCTGCGATAATAGTGGCCGCAATCATCGTCTACCTTGCAAACTGGCTGAGGAAGCGAGGCAAGGCATTCGAGGGAACACTGAACAGGGTAAGAAGGAGAGCAAGGGTGTTCAGGGTCGCGGTCACGGCGATAGTGGTATTCATAGTCCTGTTCTCAGGTTGGCAGGCTTTCAACGGGTCGTTCTTCCCTCCTAGATCGTATAATGGCAGCTCAGAAGGTATCCTGACGTATCAAAATCTGGCTTACAGCCCTTTCAGTCCACAGTACATACCTGATTACGTTGTAAACACATATAACGCGCTAAGCTCCGTAAGCTCATACCAGACAGCGTTCATAGGAGTCGTACCTAACAATCACTTTGGATATGAGGACGGTATTCTGTACAGCATTTTGAACAGCTATTATTCTTCTGCCCTTCCCGCGTTTCTTAGAACGGAGAACATTAAGTATGTGATTACATACAAAAATAGCCCTCAGGTGACAGATATGTTGAATGAATCTGGTCTGGAGCACAAGTTCCTCGGCCCTTCATCCTATCTCTACATCGTAAATGACTCACTTGGCAACGTATATGGTGCTAACCTGCTATTGAATTATTCTAGTGGAAATGAAAGCTATATCTTCGCCTATAAGTACCTGGAATCCATGAACATCACACCAGTCATTTCAGATGTTGGGGGAAATACGCTGGGCTTCGACACGCTTCACAATATAACAGATATACTTCCGTCCTCATACTTCATAGGGCTACTATCTCCAAAGTATCATCTGAACTCAAGCTCCCTCTTATCAGTACCAGGTAATATTACCCTCCTGCCGGAAAGTAGTACTCTTGTGAGGAATGGCTGGTTCATATACGACAATTCGTCATCCACGAATGTTACGGTATCTGGTGGTGCGCTCCAGTGGAATGCACATAATGGCATTGGTCTGTCTCTTAATTATGGTAATGCTACCGCACCTGGGTACTATGCGATGATACCCATTAAGAACACAATGAATGTTTTGGTGTCTGCGAATATAACGTTCCAGTACAAGGCATCACCAAATTTTAAGGGGAATATATCATCGGATTTTGGTTATGTTTACTACAGTTCGGGCAAGACATACCGTTCCTATACGTCTCCCGAGTTGTTCCAATCTTCCCAGGTCTGGAGAAATGCCTCTTATTCCTTCTCCTTCCCCCAACTCACAGGCTGGTTCTCACCTTCAGTGAATGTTAGCGGCACTTCAGGAAGCGTCTCTCTTAGGGACATCAATGTTTCTTGGGGGTCATACAGGATATCAAACGCCTCAAATCCATACGCCTCTGATCTATATCTTGGAAATACAACAATCAGTATTCCTACAGCAGGGAGATTTTATCTTGACTTATATGGAAACGGGACCTTCAATGGGGAGAAAATAAATTCAAGAGGCGGTCACTGGGTGTCACCCAGCTCTGCGGAGACAAACATTACAGGTAATTTATCACTCGTGGGAGCTATTTATGTGAATTCCACCAGCATCAGATCGCTGATGGGTAGCTATACTGTTTCCGACAACTCCTACAGCTTCGAATCCAGACTGATCGAAGGCGGGCATTCTTTTAAAGCATATTATACAATAACCGGGCAGGAGGTATTTCAGGCTCCTTATAGCACAGAAGCAAAGATGGTAATGCTCGGAAGCAATTTTGTGATCTACGGATTCATTATGCTCTTTCTTTTCATCATCCTCTTCCCTGCACTTGTCTTCATCGTGCCAATTAGTACGAGGGTGTTCAGCAATAAGGAGAGACGTTAGTCGAAAGGTGCAAGGAATGAGCAACATCGGGGTCGGCTCAGCTTAAACTGGGGTGAGAAGTATCAATCATGATGAGATTTCTGAGCTTTAAGGTTGCAAATAGTATCGTTCTGAATCAAAGCTTCGCTGAGGAGCACCATTCCTGACTTCAATGATTTAAAGCGAGTAAAAGGCATCATCATTCCTAGGTAAAACAGTTCCCGGTTTTGTACAAATCGTGTTGTGAATGGAAGGGTGAAGGTAATCAGTCGCAAATTTGAAATAAGTTCTCATCAGTCTTGATCTGATAGCACGTGGTCGTATAGACCAGTTATCCTATTCCTGAAGTTGTCGAACGTAAATTCTTCCGACCTTTGAAGACCGAGTCGAGAGTATTTGTCATTCTCTCTAACTGCTAATTCCACAGCCCCTGCTATTTTGTCCACCTTAGTGGGTTCTACGAGGATGGCAGCCCCCCCTGATACTTCCCTTATTGTGGGAATGTTCGATGTTACCACAGGCAAACCAGTTCCAAAAGCCTCAACAATTGGAAGGCCAAATCCTTCGTATATTGAGGGAAAGAGGAGGGCATCGCATGCATTGTAAATTTTGTTTAGCGTTTCGTCATCAGTATTTTTGAACGTAATGCCACGTTTCAGCTCTTTTCCAACCCTGACCAATACGTATTCGTCACCAAGGCTGTTCATAACAGACTCAACGGTTTTTAGATTTTTACGAGGGGAATCTGACGAGACTGATAGAACAAGTTTCTTCGAAGAAGGAAGTCCCAGAGACTTCCTCAATGAATCCTTGGAGACGGAAAGCTTTCGGAAAGACTTTCCAACTGGCAGGTGAATCGTGGTAATTTCTCCTTTAAATCCAAAGCGATGTAAGTCCTCTTTCAGCACGTCCGTATTTGTTACAATATACCTTGCGTTCTCAAGAGACCTATAAAGTAATTTCATGTATATCCGTTCAGCCAGTGACGAGTCATCGAGGAAATATGGCGAATCCTGAACATTGACAATTTCGTAAGCGTATTTTATTCTAAGAATGCCAGAAAATTGATTTGTATAGTGAATGACTGCCCTCCTAGGCTTTGAAGATGCAATCACGTACTTTCTTGCATTTGAAAAGGCAACTGACCTGAACAGATAAGTTAGAAAATTGGTGCCTAGATTACTTATGAAATCTACGCCCTCATGGTCATACCCCCAACCATTCCTATTGTAAATCAAATTTATGATTTCCTTGTCATACGGCAATGAATCTGCTAGATCTGAAGCCCACCTATAAACGGATGTGAATGGGGGGTACCTGTTGACTATAAATACCTTAAAATCTTCCATTTTCTTCGCCAGAGGTTCGTCCATGACAGTCTATATAAGTATTGCATTTTAATAAGATAATCGGAGGTGGCGCACCTTATAAATACCGATACATCATAATCAAAAGTGGATTTCCAAGCTCTCTGCGCTACGCAAGTAAAAATTATGCCTTGGAGAACCTCATATCGTTTTAATTTGAATTGTAGTAAAGGAGATGGGAAGTGACAGGTGCATGTCGGAAGGGATAAAGGAAGTAAGGTGTGATGTATGCGGCCTGGAGATAGAGGACGGGGAAGTAATATTGAAAAACGGTAAATCTTACCATTCCAGATGCTTTAAAGGACTTATGGAACAGGAAAGGGAAAGTAGGAGAAATGCTCTAAAGGTTATTGGAATTGGCACTGTCATTGCTGGAGCTACATTCCTTGGCACTGACAGGCTAGCAAGTGCCTCCTTTACCCGTCCGATGGGCGGAGGAGGAATATACTCCAGCCCATTCATACTGCCCGGGCTATTTTCTGACCCTCCCCATCCTGAGCCTGGACAGGTGTGGTACAGGATGGATAAAGGTGTGACGGCATTTCACGATGGAATCATCAACAGGAATATTTACAGCAATAGGAATCAGTATGTAATAACTGTTTCACCTAAGGGCATTGCCAATGGTCTTTCCACCATACCCAATGACGGGGCAGACTTTGGGCCTGATTCTATGCTGAATACAGCATCACCCGCTCAATATGGCCCTCCTTACACGCAAACAACTGGAATACAGGAAGCATGGAACTATGCCTTTGCATCGGCAACAACAGACTTTCCAAACAGTGACAATAAACCAGGGGCTTACTGGATGAAGCCTATTCTTCTGCTCGATGGCTGGTTCAATTTATATCAACAGGTAGTTCTTGACCCACAGGTTAACATAGCAAATCCGAAAATGATAGGGTCTGGGACAATGAGTACTTACGTTTACTGGAACTTCAATAACCATGCGATCATCATTAATCCAAGCAATTCAAATATAATATATTCAGCTATAGAAATAGGGTACATGCAGCCCCAGCCAGGTGGTAACGTCGCTGGGAATGTCGGTTTCTTTGCTACTCTCTGGACTTCGTCAAATTCGGCATATCAGACGAATACTATCCAGTCGTACGATATGGCCTTGGCCTCCGGAGATGCATATGTTTTCTATCTCCTTGGAATACAACAGGCTGTATTTTACAACCTGGAATCATATAACTCCGGGAACGGTAGCGGAGGTTTTTACATAGAGAACTGCAGCGGCGGTGTCTGGGCGATAGGATGTCCATATATATCCTCAAATTACGTAAATGGTGCAGATAGGGTTTACATTATAGGGTCGAATGCGGGGAATGGAATGACGGTTGGTAACGTGAATTACGTTTATATGGATGAGTTCAACACATATTCTGGAATAGAACTGTTAAGCGATGTGCCATATATTCACATAGATATGGTGACAGTTGGATATCCCTATCCATTCATAACTTCACAAGGGAGTACATCCTTCACTGTAGACCACCTGAAAATTGGTGAACTTATGTATAATGGCACTCAAAGGTATACCACGCCTTTCACCAGTTCCACGAACCCAGCAAATGTAAATCTGCTCGAAATTGGAAAATACACTTATGCAGGCGTCAACGGAGGCAGAATTTCCGGGGTTTGGACATTTACACCTGCAACCCCATCAGTCCCAGCATCAGGAACAGCAACTGTTAACGTTAATCCTTATAGCGTAACAGTGTACTTGAACGGCGGTTCTGTGACGCAAGTTAGCGTGACGCGAAACGGTGCGGAGTACATGCTGTTCAATAGTGTAGTTGGCATCTCTATGTCAGGGCAGGGATTCAAACTGGGACCAGGGGACACCATTGCTGTCACTTATGGGTCTCCTCCAACATGGGTGTGGATGATATGACTACCTGGAGGTCCTTGCAGGAATGAGTCTTGATAAATGAACGGAACACAGGAATCTGAATCCATTGCTGAATATTCTCAAATGAGCCCATATGGTGGCTGACGATGACCATTTCTGTATGCATACCAGTCATTTCTGGAATCCATTTAAGAGAGTGTCTTGATTCCATATTCCAGAGCAACTTTCAGGAATTTGAAGTCATTGTCAATGACTCATCGGGTAGCCCAGTGGTCTCAGACATCCTGAAAGACTATAGCGTGAGGACAATAGAGAGGAAATCGAAAAGTTTCGAGAGCAGGTATATAACCACGATGGCGTCAAGAGGGGAGAAGGTATTCATCTTTGACGAAACAAGGGTAATGGAAAAAACACTCCTAGAAGATGTGAACGATAGGAAAAACGATATGCTTGTCATAAGAGAAAGGGATATAGGGAAGGGGATTGTGAATTACTTCTCAAATCTTGACAAGTCAAACATTCCAAATGACCTGTCAATTCTGGACCCCATGAGGAATAAGAGTGTTATACCGAGGGTGTATAGGCGTGAAATAATTGTAAGTGCGCTTGAAGCAGTGAGGAAAAACCTGTCGGAAGACATTCTCAGTCAGATTGTCGGGCTAGACCTAGAATTGATCTATTTAGAATCCTACAACCTGACAAAGGACATAGGGCTCATTAGTTCCTCTGAAATAAAACACTACGGAGATGAGAGCATAAGGGAAGTTTTCAGAAAATACTACAGATACGGGTATACGCAGAGGATGCTGAAAAATACGTATTATGGAGAATTTGCGGGCCTTTCTGGAAGAAACAGGTCGACTCTCCCGGTCAGAAATAGAATTAGGAGCATACCAATCCAAGTGCTGAGAGGCGTTCCTTTTGTCTTGGGGTATCTGAACAGCAATAACAAAAATGATGAGGCATAAAATCCATCCAAATGATCGATGTTATTCCTCAATTAGGGAGCGGATACCTTCGTATTGGCAGGAAACATTTGATCGCTATTTCTCCTTGACCAGCTCTATCCAGTGACTAACGGTATTTTCCCAGGAAAAGACCTTAGAGGCATTTAATACCTGCAGGGACCATTCATTGTAATTTTCCAGAATTTTTTTGACATCAATGGCCATGTGATCAATATCTATTTCACTGATTCCCATTTTGAACTCCCTGATAACTTCAGAAACACCTGGTGCTTCAAGAGCCAGGGTTGGAACTCCGCACGATGCGCTTTCTATGATTGTTATCCCAAAGCCTTCAGTGACGGAAAAATGAACATTTATCCAGGATTCACAGACGGCTTTAGCCAAATCCATTTCACTTAATCTTCCCGTGAAATCTATCCTTTCTTCAAGTCCGTATCTTTTGCACAGACTTGTCACCTTTTCAAGGGACGGCCCGGAGCCAACTACCTTCATCCTCACGTCATATCCCTTCAGCTGGTTCATAAGTTCTACTGCCAACCAGGGCCTCTTATAGTCCCTCAGACCTCCAAAATAAATGATGGAAGGTGTCTTCGTCTTTTCACAGGGTTTAAAGGTATCTTTGTCCACTCCGGGCAGGATCCTTCTTATCAAGTCTCTTTTGATTCCGAGATTTACCAGGTCGTCAATCCCCGTTTCAGTTTCTGTGACGAATATGCTGTTCCTGTAAAGGAATCTGTAGCTCTTCTCGATATTCTTGAGCAGAAGGAATAGAGGGAAGCTGACCTGACCAGGGAGGGACCTGGCGTGTAAGTGCCTGAAAAAAACTATCACCTTCTTTTTGGTGAACAATGGCGATAGCCATGGCACAACGTGCGCGAGGTCGTCTATTATGATGTCCGGCTTCAACTTTTCGATGATTCTCGGCACTGCAAGATGGGCCCTGATGTTCCCTTTGGTCCTCATTATTTTAATCCCGTCCAAAATTTCCGATTCTTCGAGTCCACCGGGATTCACTGCAACTAGAATAACTTCATTCCCGCTGCTAACGAGTCTTTTGCCTACCTCATAGATAGTTCTTTCTGCACCTCCAGCCAGAGGGTGTTTCACGTCCCTGTGGTTAAGCCAGAGGATCTTCATTACATTTGCATATGAA
>JAKAUZ010000026.1 GCA_021817415.1 Thermoplasmata archaeon
TAACGCTATCATTTGCGATGGAAACCATAAACAACATTGGCCTTCCAATATATTTCCTGGACATCAATCATAAGGTACTTCAGCACACCACAAGTTTCAGTTCCAACTATATGCAACTTGCAGGTTTTCTCTTCGGTATCTCAGTCCTATCAATGATTCCCATTTTCCTCCTCAGGGAACGGAAGGGGGGGAAGCTACTGAGAGCCCCCATGGCTGCAACGGGTGCATCCGCAGCAATTATCGTAGCTTTGCTCATTCTGGCCGTTGCAGTTATAGCTCCAGCCATAGGCTCAATCCCAAGCACATACTACCTCCAGAACCCCATAGGCTCCTCCGGGGTGACAGAAGATGAATCAATATCCAACGGAATATTGCACCTCAACTACACTATATACCTGCTCGCGTTCACCCCAGACCAGTACTACAACAAGATTACGATTTGGCTCCAGGAACCTGCTGAGATTTTTTCTTATGGATCATACAATTTCACCTCATTAATTCCGCTGAACGGTAGCCTGTCATTCAGTTATGAAATAGGCTTCCCGTCGCTCAATGACAAATTGGTCATCGTTTCTTCCACTCAAAACGTTTCGATGAAAATAGCGAATGATAGTGTATCCAGGAGCTTGAATCCGGCTGCAGCAAGCTACGGGTCAAACTATGCGCTCTCATACTCACTGGGCTCAATGAATGCGGGTAAATACAAAATAACGCTGGAAGGCACCGGCGGCATTGGAGTTTACGAGGACAAGACTGGGGAAATTTTGGAGAATGGGAGGACGATACACAATGTCACCGTGGATACAGTTTTTTACTACTACCCAAAGCTTACAAATGGGACGATCAATGGCGTGAGCATTGAGGGGGGTCAGTTCGTGACTGTCCCGAGGGCGGCGTATTCTTACAGGCTGGATTTCTCATTCTCCGGATATTACGTTCCGCCAATTACACCTTTCCCGGTGTTGAACTTTAGGTATGACGGCTATGCTCCATTGTCCTTGCTGGAGGGGGGTATCTCATTCATAGGTGTCTTGGCTCTCGGTGCATGGATATTTCTCATCAGGAAGAGATGAACCAGCTTCACATCGGCCACGAGCGTCGATCCGTTATCATCTTTTTCTTCTTTTCATCAGTGCATAAACGATCGCTACATCAACTAAAACCAGTATGGCTATGACTATTATATATTCAGTGGGGAGGTGAACTATTTTTAGGCCAACAGTGCTGTTTCCAGGACCGACAGTTCCCGTCGAAGGGGAGGATGAATAAAACATCGGAACGATTACGGAGAACTTATAGTACCCCTGAGGTAGGTCTATTGTTATGGAAGAATTCTTCGAACTATAGTGCGTACCGTTCATCACAACTGTCCAGAGATCTCCTGAGGGAAGGCCAATTTCGTAGAATGTGAATATGGAAGTCCTTGTGAAATTCACATATATGTTCACGGATTGGTTCACGATAGTGATGGTGCCATTCTTTATGGAGGGGGAGTATCCAGATGGCGATCCTATTATATAAGAATAATTCCCTGGCTGTAGGAAGAAGGAAATTGATTCCTTCGTGGTATTTACCATTAACCCATTGAGCGTCACAGACCAGTTCTTATCTGTTAGACCAGATTCTGAAAAAGTCGCCTGGTAATATTGAGACGAGTTAGAGAGTGCCGTATCCGATGTTGAAGGAGACTCCTGAGAATTAATCCCGATCCGTGAATCGGCAATCACGAGAGAAGCAGAAAGCACTAACACAATGAGCAAAATAACTACAGCAAGTTGCCCAGTTCTTCCCATAGGTGCGGAATTTGTCTTTCACTAAATACTTTATCTAATCTTCATCATTTCTTGTGGGTCCGAATACAGCCTTGAACATCATTTCCATCTTCCTGTCTATCACATTCCTGTCGAAGATCGCCTCAGCCCTCTTCCTTATCCCCTCCTTCCCTTCCACGAATTTACCTAAATCTGCCTCCTTTTCACGCCTGATCTTCTCCACAATTTCGCATATACTCCTAACACTGCCGTCTGAGAAATCCACCGCCCCTTCTACGCTTTCTGATATGAAAGTCAAACCCGACGTCCTCTCCTTTGAAATGATCCTGAGGCCTGCGGCAAGACCCTCTATGGAGGATATGCTCAGTGATTCGTAGTTAGACAGGTTCAAGATGACATCGCACATCTCCACCTCCCTCTCCTTCTCTTCCTCTGACAAAAATCCGGTCAGCCTCACGTTTTCGCCAGCATTTGACTTTATTTCATTCAGCAACGGACCATCACCGACAACTATGAAATTCACCCCGCTGCATTTGTTGGCTATCGTCGGTATGAGGTGAGCACCCTTGTCCTTGGACAGCCTGTTCAGGAAAAGCACCCTGAATTCATCATTTTTCCTCACGGCGTATCTGGAAAAATCAACGTCGCACTGCGGGATGAGGAATATCCTTTCACCTGGTATGCCTCTTTTCAAATAATGTTCCCTCTGGAACGTGTTCTGGGTATGTATGAAAGTGTTCTGCCGGTTAGCATATTTCAAGAATATTGAATCGAACAGATTTATCAGTGCCCTTGATAGGATACCCCTCCTCGATGAGAGGAATTCCAGGTATGTTCCGTGGTTGGCGAGCAGCACCCTCTTGCGGCTATCAATCCTTCCAGAGATTGAACGGAATATGAACTTTGGCGCGGTAAAGTAGTAGCCGTCATGATTCCCCACTATTTTCATTATTCTCCTAGAAGTGAACATGCCTATGAGGGGCTCAGAAACCCCCCTGCTTATTTTCTGCACAATTCTCCAGGAGAATGGGTCAAAGGGGAATGCATTCTTAATGTACCCGATCTTTCCTCCGAGGTCAACGTTCCTTCTCTCGAAATATGTGCCTGAACCAAATATGGTAATCTTGAAGCCCAGGGCAGATAGTATCTCCGCAGACTGAATTACGTTGACCTGAGTACCCCCATAGAATTCGAGATTCGGAGAGCCTACTATTGCAACGTTCTTTGCTCCGCCTCCAGGGGACTTGTCTTCACTATTCACTTATTACCTTAAAACATTCCCTCAAGAAATGTTTTCCTCTTTCCCTCTGTTTGTGGGCAAATAATAAGATTTAGTTTAATTATGGTCAGACGTGAAGGCTATAGTCATAGATGATTTCGAGAGGCGAGGTGGAGGGCAGGTTTACGGACTTGCGTTGGCCGATTCGTTAGAAAATATCAGATACAGCACATTCTTCCTGACAAATACAGAGGAACTTGGGGATAAGAAGGAGAGGATAGCCTTCAAAGTAAAATATGAGTTTGTAGAGGGCGAATCCAAAATAATGAATTTGTTCAAGATATTCAACCTTAAAAAGCAGCTCTCAAAGATTGACCTTAGGGGTTTCGATTTATCCATTAACAATCATCCTAATGTGTTCGTTATGAAAAGCGATTTGAACATACTTCACGGTTTTTCATTTCTGGACCCTTGGGTAGACGAGGACGGGAACGTAATAAAGATTGTGCCACCAATTTTGTTGAAATCCATTGGGCTTTATGACATATACGATGGTGCCCTGTTCCTGCCAAATTCCAGGTACACATTGCTTATCTCCAGCAAGCTGTTCCGGTTTCTTGACATAGATGCAGTCATGGGGGATGTTCTGTACCCACCCATTATCTACAGTGAGCCAAATGTAAATGAAAAGAAGAACCAGGTTCTGCTGATGGGGAGGATAAACCCAGATAAGGCCATAGAAAATGCAGTTGAAATCGCAAATGAAGAAGGATTCAAGCTCGTGATAGCAGGGTACCTCAACAAGGGTGACGAAAGTTATTATCTGAAGCTTAAGAGGAAGGCGAGAATGAACGTCGATATACTACCGAACATAACTAATGGGCAGAAGGAAACTCTCATGGAAGAGAGTTCAACGATACTCAGCCTCAATCGGAAGGAAAACTTTGGCATCTCCATAGCTGAGGCGATGAACAAGGGGTGCGTACCTGTAGTTCCGAGATCAGGGGGGCCATGGCTCGATATACTTGAGGAGGGTAAATACGGTCTTGGCTTCTCAAAGAAGGAGGAGATAGGGGAACTTGTAGGGAAGTCGTTCCTCTATGACTCAACAGATAGGTACAGTATAGCAAAGTCCGTGGAACGTTTTTCCATGCCATCGTTCGAAAAAAGGTTAAAACAAATTGCCGATGACGTCATTTCCAGTCATAGGTGATAATGGTGAGCAGGAAGGATACAGCAAGCACAAACCCTATTGCCTTGAATATCAGAATGTTGTAAACAAACGGAACTATTCCTTCATAACCAATGGCGTAAAACAGCCAGAAGGCAACAAATGTGAGTAGGGAAACGGTTGCAGATGTCCTATTTATGATATGCCTTCTCTGACCAAAGTCAATTCTGTATAGTGCATATATAAGGGGCAAGCCGATGGCAATTGCAAGAAGGAGTAAGATAAAAGGATAGTCGAGCCAGAAGTCGGTCGGTAGGTTCTTATGGACATAGAATGAAAGCGTTATATTAGATCCGTAGTACGACGCATAATTTGTGAAATTTGTGTTGAGAACAAAGGACATCTGTAGTCCGGAGGCTGCATTCGTCTTCGAGAAATAAGGCTGATCAGGACTGAGAGTAATATTTGTTTCCTTGCCATTTATGCTCATTGTTGCTGCTAGAGGAGAAGGTGTGCTGGCCTTGATATACAGTGTTATAGGGACACTGAAGTTAAGTGTGGATTGCCCGGAGATGACGGAATTTTTGACGGACCCTAGATAGCTAATTCCAGGGGACGAGGACTCCTGAACATCTATCCCCTGCGTATTCACGAATCCTCCAGGACTCCCGGGAATCAGCCAGAAATAGTATGTCTCGTCTGGACTTATTGTAATGTTATCGAACTTGAAGTATTGAAAATTAAAGTTTGCAGTGGCGGGTGATTGAATCGGCACTGAAGTATATGAGGAAGAGATTTCACCGTAAAGCCAAACGGACCCTTCATTGATCGTTTCAACTGAAACAGCCTGAAGAACTGCTGGGCGTTTCAGTTCAAATGGGATAGCAATTGCGTCCCCTAGCGGGATGAAGTAATTATTACCAGAGCTGCTGCCTGTGGTCAGCGGTTCTGAATAGTGGTAATGATTGAGGGAAAGATTGATCGAATAATTGCCCGGGGGGGAGAAGAAATTATAGAAAGTCTGCTGGTTTAAATTCTGATCGTTTGAATAATAAAAATTATTGTAGACGGGCTGTGAAGTATAGTTTCTCTCATACATCATGAAGGAGCCGTCCGCAGCGTAGAATCCATAACCTGCGAGACTAAAGGGTGGCTCGTTCCTGAAAATGACATTATCCGTATGTATGTTGTAATAAGTGTCATTCCAGTCAAAAATTCCCGTCACCGGTAGTTCGTTAACACCAACATCCACCCCCTCCCCCTGGGTAAGCATCTGGGAGAGGAATACTATCCCCTGATCCTGCGGTGTGATCCGTTCAGAAGAATAGGTTTCGTAATACTGCACTTCACCTATACTTGCAAAAATTAACAATGTCAGTACCAATACTATAATTACGAGTCTCTTGTGAAAGTTCCTGAATTTCGGTGCGTCCATCCTGTTGGCAATCTTCCTATAACCGAAAAGGAAACCGACAGGTACGAAAGCTGCAACAAAGGCGTCGTAATAAGCACCGGGTAAAAAATAAAAAGTTGACGTTGAGAAAAGTGTTGCAAGCAACCATGGAATCTGAATCAGGAATATGGGATCAAGAAAGGAAAGAAATAGAAATGGCCCTTCCAGGTATAATAGATTCGAATACTTTAGAGCAGTATAGGACTGAACCCCCTTGAGCAGGCTACTGATTGAGAAGAAGTTGACGCCTTGGAGGTTGATTATGATGGGGTGTGTTCCTTTAGAAAAGAAGAGTGTCATCCACGAATCAAAAAAATAGAATGATATGGAAAGGACTAAAACTGAAACAAGATAGAAATTGCTAAAAGTACCGAGAAATTCGGCACCTCTGATCCTCCTAGAGATGAGCATCCTTATTTTTCCAAATACGTCTTCTCTAATCAAAACGTAAAAGAAGAAGAAAACACCTAAGATGGGAGCAAACTCTATCGTAGATAGCATCAGAATGAATGAGACGAAGAAGGGCCCTTTTCTTCGAGTTTCAAGGAAGTAAATTGAGAAAATTGCAGGGCCCATGAACATTATAATTTCCTCCCCCGCAAAGGGAAGATTTCCCAAAACAGATGTATAAAATAGGTATGATAGAGAGAACAAGAAGGCGAATTTTTCATCATTGAAAATTTTCCTAGCAAGTAAGTAGATTGGAATAGAAGGTGAATATAGAAGCGCATATTCAATTATGTATGTTCCAATAAAGTTTGGGAGAAATGAGTAAAATGGGAGTATTGCGAAGAAAAATGTAGTCGCATGGGACATGAAGAACATTCCACCCGGTACGGGTGTCTGAAAAAAAACATGGGATAAGAGCGTGCTAGAAAGAGCTTGGTCTATTGTGGTGGTGTCTATAATCCAGCCGTTGTATAAGGTAAAAGTTTCCTTTACCACCATTACTGTGTTTACCGACAACAGAATGAAAGATGCGAATACTGTGTATAGAAACCACCTACCTCTCAACGGCTGTTAATAGGTTGAACTTTATATAATTTACCTTTCCATGCACCTGGTCAAATTCAGTCCGCGACCATATATTTCGAAACTATTGAAATGAAATACCTCAGTCTCTGCGGTTTAAGTCATTTTCTACCATCAGTTTAACAAGTTCTTTAAATTTAGTTTTGGGTTTCCATCCAAGTTTCATTTCAGCCTTTGAATAGTCAGCAAGGAAGTTATCTGATTCAAGGGGTCTATAAAGTTCTCTCTTAACTCGCACAATCACTTTTCCGTTTCCCATAACCCCCCTCTCTTGGATTCCTTCTCCTTCCCATCTTATGGGAATTCCTGCGACATGGAACGCCTCATCCGTAAACTCCCTGACTGTATGAACTTCCCCTGTTCCGAAGACAAAATCATCAGGCTCCTTACTATTGAGCATCATTCGCATACCTTCAACGTAATCTTCAGCGTACCCCCAGTCCTTCCTTGCCCCAAGATTGCCCAGTTCTAACGGTTTATTCGAACCCCGTGCTATATCCGCAACAGCCAGAGATATCTTTCTGGTGACGAACTCAGGCCCCCTCACCTCACTTTCATGATTGAAGCATATGCCGTTTGCCATGAATAAGCCGTAGGCTTCCCTGTAGGTCTTCGTGGTCCAGAACCCAGCCAGCTTTGATATAGCATATGGGCTCCTCGGCTTGAATGGAGTCTCTTCATTCTGGGGGACAATGTCAGGCTGCCCGAACATCTCGGATGTGGCCGCAAAGTACATCTTTGTATCAGGGGAGTAATCTTTCACAGCATTCGCAACGTTCAACGTTCCAGATATATTAACGTCATAGGTGGATGAAGGATTCTGAAAACTGTACCCTACGAAACTCTGTGCCGCAAGGTGATATAGTTCGTCAGGCCTTTCCTCTGCTAGAAGCTTAGCGAAGAAGTTCGCGTCTGTGAGATCCCCGTAATGGATAACAATCCTGCTCCTCACTTCTTCAGGCAAAAGAGAAAGGTTCCCGACGCTCATTGAGCTGTTTCTTCTAATCACACCATGTATCTCGTAACCCTTGGAGTGAAGAAGCTTGGACAAGAAATATCCGTCCTGCCCTGATATGCCGGTTATGATGGCCTTTTTCATCGCACGTTGATAAACAATACGGATTTAACATTTCCTTAATGCAGTCCTAAATATCTTTATTTCTTGTCCTTTTCAAGGCTAGATTGAATTAGCCTGTCAATCTTAGTAAAGAAACTTTCTGGGGAGAAATTTTTCTCAACATGCTCCCTACCCCTCTTTCCCATGCTAATGGTTTCCTCGATGTTGTCTGCAAGGTACGCCATCCTTTCCGCCATCCCCTCTATATCATCCACAAGGAATCCAGTTGTGCCGTTGATTATGGTTTCCTTGGGCCCCCCTTCGTTGAGTGCAATCACTGGTTTTCCAGATGCCATTGACTCTAGGGGGGCTAGCCCGAAATCTTCATTCTGAGCTGAGAACAAGGTGAGATAGCAGTTGGCATACATCTCCCTTACCTCCTCGTTGCTTGGCGAAAAGACAAATTCCACCGGAAACCCGAGGGACATCTTCTTCAATTCTTCCAGATACCTTCTGGAGTGTTCAGTATTGTCAACTGTCCCCGCGATTACAAGTCTGAAGCTTCTCTTCCCTTCATAGAATAATTTAAAGGCATCGATCGAAAGGTGTTGTCTCTTCCCAGGATTTATTCTCGAAACGTAGAGGAAAAAAGGTGAAAAAGCAGTGCATTTGTAATCATTTACGTTTATAAATGGATAGACGACACAGCAATCTACACCGTAGTACTTCCTCAACCTTTCTCTCACGTTCCCGCTGATACAAACTAAGTCTTTTCTATTAGATGCGGAAATCCTGTATACAGCATTGAGTAATGAGCTCGAAATCATGAACAGGGGAACATAAAACTTGTTCCTAGCCTCTATTAATTCGAGAGTATCAGAATATCTGTCCGAAAGTGCCCTAGGAGGCGTATATACTACAGCAATGAGATTTTCAGTTGCTGGTATAGCCATCGAGGAGCTGTTGAATAAAACAAAGTTAAATCTCCTTATATATGATCTCTTGAGGAACAGAGGGGAAACTATGGCGGAGACAAAGGTTCCAAAATCCTTGTTCACCTTTATCAAGGTGTTCAAAATGAATCTCATAGGATAAACTATCATTTCAGAAACCATGTTCTTCTTTTTATCAAAAATTACAAGGTTTTCTGCCTGGTAATGCTCCGATATTGCCCTGAATACCTTGCTTTCCCCGCCTGTCGAGTCATCAAATATCACATTGAGGAATTTCATGAAAGGTAATGAGCTATTTTCTCCACTGATTTAACTATTGAGTAAAATAGACATATTGGGACACTCATGTGTTCCAATGTCGTAAAATAGAAGTCCACACAACTCTCTTTAAAAATCTCTAATAGGTACAATCATGTGAAATTTCAGAAGTTGTCCCTTCTGCGCCGAGAAAGGGAATGGAAAGGATCCTGATTAGATTTTGCATCGTTGTGTTAGTGATTAACCCTACGGAACCGAGACTTGAAAAAACAACTACATTGGGGGGAAGGAGAAGCTGAACTTCTTGTCGAGCCTCTATTTTCTTCCAGAATAGCAAAGTTTCCTGAAGCAACGTGTGCCTGGTCATTCGTCTTAGTTTCAAACCTGTAGACCGCTTTAACGGATTGTATCTCCTTAATTATCTGAAGTACTCCTTCAGTACGGCATAGAGACCTTAATCTTCCGCTTCCTTATATCTTTCAATTTGCGAACTACAGAAAGATTGTATTTTTCTATCAAAGGTTTCCCGATAGACTTAACTGGATCAAGCTTCGGCCTTTTCTTCCATCTGAAGAGTCTTTGCAGCTTATCGTTGGCCTCTTATTTCCTCGCTGTCTTCCAGTCTATTCCAATCTGTTCTGAAATCTCAGATACGATCACACCCTTTTCCCTGGGAACCTTTATCTTTCATTTTATTACGCCGTTTTTGGAGAAAGATAAATCGATTCTTCCAACATTAAGGAACAAAGGGAACTTCTATAGAAACTGAAAGTAGAACTGTAGTAGTATAGATGAGTTACCTTAGGTGAAAAAGGATCAGATGGAGTTTGGGGATAATCCTGTCTTATTTGGATTTGCCTTAATAATTTTATTCTGGTCTCGAAGCATAAATCCATCTTACTAACATTTTTGGATCGGTATTATACGCGTTAAAGACTTTTTTAGGTTTGGTACAATTAACGTTAAGTCCCGCATCCCTTAATTTTTCCATTAAAGGTTGACACTCATAATGGCATTCAATTTGCATCTGCGAAAATTTAGCAAGAGTTGAATTTTCTTCATGTAACAAGTTAAATTCGCATCCTTCACAGTCCATCTTTAAGACGGCCATATTTATCTTAAATTTATCAATTAAACTTTTTAGTGAGTATACCCTTATTTTTTTTCCTTCTTCAAATAGTTTCAAGTCCATTCCAGTATTATTTTTAAGATTTTCATCTACCAATGCTTCTCCATCTTTCCCGTAACTAGCATTTAAAAGTTCTATTTTTTCATCCAGGTTGTTGTCTTTCACATTTCTAACAGCAAAATTAAACGAATTTGGATACGGCTCCAATCCTATCACTTTTGTAGCACCATTCAGTGAGAAATATACTGCTGAATCCCCAATACTTGCACCTATGTCAATTACTACCTTATTCTTAACATTTAGGAACTTGTAATCCTCCCTCAAAAAAACACCTACTATATCCCCATTATTTTTCAAGCCATGCATAATTATGATATTATTTTTAAATGGAATCCTTTCGGTTTGAACAATTTCCATCGCTTTTGAATAGCCTGTTCCGCTTTCAACCACTTTAGATAATATAGAAATAGTTTCTGCTGAAAGTCTTCCTCGAGTTCCATCTTTGAAAATCGCATCAATGGCATCTTTTTTTTTGTATAAATTCCATATAACGCTTACGTAATTCCTATAAGTGGCTTTGTATCTTTTGTATACATCTACTATGCCCATAAATTAAAATGGATGACTAATACTAATACATTTTCTCATAAATTTATAGTGTTCATGGCAGTTTGAGGCAAGGTGACTAAGCTACAGCTTAATTTACGGTGTATGTTAAGAGATGAAATTAGGACAGTTTTGGAACACTACCGCTACGCCGATTAAAAAACCCTTAAAAATTGCGGCTTGTTTTGTTGTTGGGGCTATTGGTATAAAGTGAGACTATGTACCATTTCTAATCGCTTGACTGTTGAAGCGACACGTCATACTGGAAGAGGAAGCCTTCCTCCACTACCGTGTAATAAAGCACGTATCCGGCAGAATCTAGGACTTGTACTACGGGATGCGCGTCCTTCGGAGGATGTAGCACCTTCTTTCCATCTTTCTCAACCCCCTTTGCCAGGTATTTCACTTCCTGCCTTACCTTACCTGTGTTCCTGTCACTGAAGGCCATTGCTTAATAGAGATGGGTATTCCCGTTTACAGGGATAAGGGGTACTTCGGAGTTAGGCCAAAGGGATACGATGCCACAATGACAAGAGCATTCAGAGGTTTCAAGCTCAGCATAAGGAGCATCCTTCGCAACAAGAGAATATCGAGGAAGAGGGCGTTGGTGGAATACCCATTTGCCATCATCAAGAGGGTCTTCCACTTCTTACACACCCTGGTAACTCTATCTAGGAGGGTTAGGGTGAAGTTCCTGTTCTCCTGCTTCGCTTACAATCTCTTCGCACTGAATGTTCTAAGGGGATAGCTATGGCTATCCAAAATGTCTAGAAAATAAGGTGAAAATAGAGCAAGAAGATATCGTTCTACGGACACCATAACAATAATATTGTCCTTTCTACCCTAACATCAACTTACTCTTTAAAACTGATAGGTTATTCGAAATCCTCTTTAGTGTTACTACTTCTACACTCTATCTTTCCTAAATCCTTAGAATCACTGGCCCAGTAAGCATTGTAGTGATAAGAAAGGGCGAAGTTAGGTTTAAATATGTTGTGCGAAATACGTTCAAAGGAGTAGGTGTAAATATATGGGGGATGAAAGCGATATGAGCGAAGACAGAGGCAAACATACAAGAAAGCATTACAATTCTTCCGCTGAGGAGCAGGAGGTAGCGCTGAAGGGTGGTCACTCCATGGACGGGAATGATCTCGCTTCCTCTCGAATTTCTCCAGTGGACAGGGGCAAGAGGGATGCGATAAGAACGGCTGCGGCGATAGGAACAATTGCCCTAGTGTCATTCGCTGGTGTACCAGGATTAGCGGCTGGGCTACCACGCCACGAAATAATTCCTCTAGAGTTTATTCTGCCAAACCTTTCCTCTGATCCTCTCTTCCCTGAACCGGGCCAGATGTGGTACAGGACTGATCTTGGGGTGGCTGCATATTATGACGCAGTAAAAAAAGCGAATATCTATCTCACTGAATATTCAAACACAATTCCTAGCACCGTAGCCAAAGAAGTTGAAGTTACTGTTTCCTCAAAAGGTATAGTAAATGGGCTGTCCACTGTGGCCAATGATGGTGCAGACTTTGGGCCTGATACGTTGCTTGATTCAACATCCCGGGGTCAGTATGGACCTCCCTTCACGCAGACATCAGGGATACAGGAAGCATATAACTATGCAATATCAAACCTTAAAAACATAAAACTCCTCAGCGGGACATTTCTGATTGATGCCCCAATTGAAATCGGATCACAAATAGGTCTCACACAGGAACAACAGAACATAAACATTTTAGGGGCCGGATACAACTATGGACCAGGTGGAGGAAGCACGACAATACAGATATCGGATAATTTTAATGTGAGTAACAATAACTATATGATACAGATTGGTGTACCGTCAAGTGTAACCAGCAATTCTGGGACATGGCAATTTATGGGTTCATTCGGAAATATTGTGTTAGCAGGCGTGTCACCTAATGGTGAGAATCAAGTGAATATAGGCATATATATAAATAACTTGTTTAATTCAGAAATATACAATATTTCAAATCCAGTCAACTATAACCCGCTGCAGTATCTAATATTCCAGCGTGGATTTAATTCCTATACAGGCAATGCGCCGATTATAAGAAATATCACTTCTTATGGTGCCTATGGACTGCATTTTGAGCCAAATGCCCAATGTTTATATGATAACATAACAGTTTTAGCTTACGGCTATTATGACAGTTCGACAAACACGGTATATACGTTTGAAGTAGGCTGTACGAACAATGGCGGAGACTCAGGTCCGTTAATGAGCAATGTAAATTTATGGGTTCCAGATTCTCGTAATGACCAATGCTCAGCGATAAAACTCCTTGGTGGTGCGAGCGCAGCAACAAACATAAGCAATATAACGATACATAACCCAGGCTATCCAAATTTCCCGATAATAGATGTAAGCGATACAATAACAGGTATTGATAGTGCAACAACAGCAAATGGAATGTTTCTGATAAGTAATCTGACCGCAGAATATCCAGGCGTAGGTGGAGGGCCGCTGATAAAATGGGGAAACAATACAAATACAGGTGTTAACCTTTTAATAAACGGGATAAATATAGCTTATAGTAACACAGCTTTTGGAAATAATAACCCAATTCTACAAAATACATCTGGGAATACAACTCCATTCGCAATAAATGTAAATGGTGGATTAATAGTTACTGCAAATACAGTTCCTGCATTGACATCAAATCCGCTTGCATCAGGGCAGATATTTGAATTGAGCGACATAGCGTATTCCAACGGTCTTAATGATGTTATGGTTGTGGCATTAGCTGGTACAACAGCAGGATCCATGACGGCAAAGGTACTTGATTATTCATATAAATACAAAAAGATAATGATATACGCTGATGGATATGAAAATGACACAACCACAAATCAAACACTGACATACCCCATAACATTCTCAACAGTTGCACAGATAACAGCAAACACAACTGGCATGACGGTAAGCACGTCAACTTCAGCATTAACCACCACAGCACCAAATAATACTACAGCCTATTCAGGGATAATTGCTATTGAGGGGTACTAACAAGACGTCATCCTATTTTGATTGTGAATTGTTCCTGACATCTTCGGACTTTTTTGAGGAATAATTAATCTGTAACTCTTTCAATTCTGCACAATATGTAGGTCTAAATCATCCATAATCTTCCTGGATTTCTTAGGTATTTCCGAGTACTTCCATTCGTCCCCTATCTTCAGCCTGCTTATCCTCTCGAGATGCTCTATCACATCCCTTGGGGAATAGTGCCTCAGCATCTCCCTCTTCCTCAGGAGGTTGTAGATGCGGTAGTGGAGCATCAGTGCTATGAAGT
>JAKAUZ010000070.1 GCA_021817415.1 Thermoplasmata archaeon
GAGAAGTTGGCGGAAGACGGGTGACTTGCGTCCCCCGTACAGGTGGGAAGAAAACAGTTGATCTTACAGATTTCCTGAAAGACGTCAGGGAAATGCTGCAGGAAATCCAGGAATCACTGAGGGAGAGGGCCAACAAAACGATGGGTTCATATTTCACTTACATAACCAAAATGGACGAGGCGAATGGACCGATGCCGAACTACATCTACTGGTGCGGGAAAAAGGAATGTGCAGATCAAATTGAATTATCAGGAAAGTCCATACTCACCACATTTGACGAAGGTGGGAACTGCATAATATGCCATGGTAAAGGAAAAAAGACAGTAATATCTAAGAAATACTGACTTCCTTCTGTCTTGCTTTGGACAGGAGGATTCCAAGAAACCCAAACATTATTAGCACTATGGAAATGCTGTAGAGACCTATATCTGTCCAGGCGCCATAAGCGATTGACCAGGAGAGATAGAAAACTACTGCACCTAGAAGCATGATGAAGGACAAGAAACCAATGACCCTGTTGCCATCCACTTTCATTTGCGCCTCATGGACATCAAACATATATCTTTTGCGAGCCCAAAAGATACTGCAAAAATATTTAGTATTATAAAACGATAAGAGCGAGCAATTCCAGAGGTTAAAAATGATGTTGTATGGAAATATAAATATAGGTAGCTTTTATAGCACTGGAAGCAGTGGGGTCAGATTTTAATGTCCAAGTTTAACATATTATATCATGAGATGGTACCCGAGCACATATTGGTACCAGCAGAGGAAGAGGAAGAGGTTTTGAAGGCGCTCAACCTATCAAAGAACCAGCTTCCCAAAATTAGGAAATCAGATCCAGTGATAAAGTCACTGGAAAAGATAACGGGGGATATCGAACCAGGGAGGATCATCAAAATCGTCAGAAAAAGTAGGACTAGCGGAATTGCAACTATTTATCGTATGGTAATAGGTGAATAAATTATGAAAAGTATTTTGAATACGTTTTTTAAAGAAATGGAGGTAGTGAACCACCAGCTTGTCTCTTACAACGATTTCATTCCGACCGAAGACAACCCGGACTCGATAATGCAGGAGGTTCTTGACACCCTGAGGGTCACGGATGACGATGAACCTGGAGAGATGAAACTTGATCGGTCAAAGACAGGGGGAGCGGACATAAGAATTAGATTCGGAAGGAAAAAGGGAAAGATAAAATTAGATCCAACAATTAGAATTGAACTGCCAAAAATAAGGGAGCCTACAGGTTCAGAGAACTTCATAACCCCGCTGGAATCAAGGCTGAGGGACCTGAATTACATGGCGCCGTTATTCCTCGAGTTCACCGTTATAGAGGATGACATCGAAACAAGAAAAGAACCAGTGAAAATAGGTGAATTCCCTGTAATGGTAAGGTCCAAAATATGCATACTTCATAGGAACAATATTGATGAATTCATCAGGAGAATAAACCTCAGGAAGAATGAAAAGATAAAGGGTATGTCTGAAGAGGAGCTTCTTGCCCTGCCGTTCGAAAGGAAGGTCCAACTGCTTGGAGAGGACCCGCAGGACCCCGGGGGATATTTCATAATTGGTGGAACCGAAAGAACCCTTATTTCGATGGAGGATTTAGCCCCAAATAAAATAATAGTGGAATTTGAAGAAAGGTACGACACCAATATAGAGGTTGCCAAGATATTTTCACAGAGAGAAGGTTATAGGGCATTAATCACAGTGGAGAGAAAAACAGATGGAATTCTGATTGTATCCATACCTTCCATTGCTGGCACCATACCCCTGGTCGTCCTGATGAAGGCACTGGGAGTAGAGAAAGACAAGGACATTTATGACTCCATTGTTACGAACGATAGGATGGTCCCTCTCGTATACGCCAACATGGAGGATGCGGAGAACACAGAACTGTACCCGCCAAATGGAATAATGACAACCAAGGATGCGATAAACTACCTAGAGAAGAGATTCGCAGCAGGACAGGCAAAGGAATTCAGGGAGAAGAAACTCTCGCAAATCCTGGACAAGAATCTTCTTCCACACCTGGGGGACACCCCGGATGACAGGACCAAGAAGGGAATATACCTGGGGAGAATGGCTAGGGCACTTCTGGAGCTGCACCTTGGAATAAGGAAAGAGGATGACAAGGATCATCTTGCAAACAAAAGGATAAAACTTTCGGGGGACCTGATGGAAGAACTTTTCAGGAGTTCTGTCCAGGCGCTGCTGAAAGACCTCAAAGGTCAACTCGAAAAAACTTACAACAAGAAGAGAGGAATCAGGCTGAGTGCAGCGGTGAGGCAGGATGTCCTTAACGAGAAACTTAAACATGCCTTATCCACCGGTAACTGGATAGGTGGAAGGACGGGGGTCTCACAACTTCTTGAAAGAACTTCTTACATCGCAACTCTTTCGCATCTGAGGAGGATATCATCTCCTCTTACCAGGTCCCAACCCCACTTTGAGGCGAGAGACCTGCACCCCACGCAATGGGGCCGTATGTGCCCAAACGAGACACCAGAAGGACAGAACTGCGGACTTGTTAAGAATGCAAGTCTCATAATTGATATAACTGAAGGATACCCCGAAGAGAACATAATTGAACTACTTAAGAAAATGGGATTGGAGGAAATTCTTGGAGAAAAACCAGGTCTCACCAGGATATATGTCAACGGAAACCTGGTTGGTTATCATAAAGATGGAACTTTCGTTGTAAGTGAACTCAGGAAGAGGAGAAGAAGCGGGGCCCTTTCAAGCCAGGTGAACGTGAGAATGGATGAAGTCACAAATGAAGTCATTATCAACACTGACAAGGGAAGGATCAGGAGGCCACTGCTCGTAGTTTACGATGGAAAGATAAAATTCAACACCAAGATCCAGGAAGACCTGGACCATGGGAAAATCGGAATCAAGAACCTCGTATCCAGCGGAATCATCGAATGGCTTGATGCTGAAGAGGAAGAGAATTCCTACATAGCGATTTACCCGTATGAAAAACCGGAATCCTGTCCACATTGCGGGGCATTCCTCTACAGCGACCTGATCGAATGGACAAATCCAGGTGAGGATAAAGTATCGTTGAAGTGCCTCAAATGCAATTCTACTTTTGAAGTCAAGAAGACGTATACATCCGAGCACACACACCTTGAAATCGATCCAATGATGATCCAGGGAGTAGTTGTTGGCGTTATACCGTATACTGAACACAACCAGTCGCCAAGGGTTACAATGGGGGCAGCGATGACGAAACAGTCCCTAGGTCTTTCAACTTCCAATTATAGGCTGAGACCTGACACAAGAGGACATCTTCTCCACTACCCACAGAAGCCGCTTGTTACAACTAGAACTGCGGACTACATAAGATATAATAGCAGGCCTTCCGGCCAGAACGCAGTTGTTGCATTGATCTCATATCACAACTATAATATTCAGGACGCAGTCATAGTGAATAAAGCATCGATAGAGAGGGGATTGGGTAGATCTGCTTTCTTCAGGACATACAGGGCAGAGGAGAAAAGATATCCAGGTGGACAGGAAGACAGGTTTGAAATACCGCCACCGGAAGTCAGGGGCGTCAGAAGCGAGGAGGCATATAGGAATCTGGACGAAAACGGAATAATTGCTCCTGAGACTTTCGTGACGAGCGGGGACGTTCTGATAGGAAAAACCTCCCCACCAAGATTTATGGAGGAGGAACAGCACATATCGATCCAGAAAAGAAGGGAGAGCTCCATAACTAACAGACCAGGGGAAAGTGGGTACGTAGATTCTGTCCTGCTAACAGTCTCAGAGAACAATAGCAGACTTCTGAAGGTGAAAGTCAGGGACGACAGGATCCCCGAACTTGGCGACAAGTTTGCGAGCAGGCACGGACAGAAGGGAGTGATAGGGGCCATAATACCGCAGGAGGACTTGCCTTTCACAGAAGATGGCATAATACCTGACATAATCATAAATCCACATTCGATTCCAAGCAGAATGACAGTTGGTCACCTGCTCGAAACCCTTGGCGGGAAGGCTGGGTCCCTTGAAGGGAGACAGATAAACAGTACAGTTTTCAACGGTGAGCCGGAGGAGTCACTAAGAGAGGCACTTGAAAGGAACGGATATAAGTATTCCGGGAGGGAAACCATGTATGACGGTCTCACCGGCCGCAAATTCAAGGCAGACATTTTTATCGGCATAGTCTATTACCAGAAACTGCACCATATGGTTGCAGGAAAATTCCATGCCAGGTCCAGAGGTCCAGTCCAGATACTTACAAGGCAACCGACGGAGGGACGTTCAAGGCAGGGAGGGCTCAGGTTTGGAGAAATGGAGAGGGATACCCTCATAGGTCATGGTGCTGCAATGGCAATCAAGGACAGACTTCTTGATCAGAGCGACGGTTTTACCATTTATGTTTGCGGTGATCAGGACTGCGGTCACGTTGCCATTTATGATTACAAGACGCATGAACTCAGGTGTCCCGTGTGCGGAAACACAAGCAATATCCATCCAATAGAAACCAGCTATGCTTTCAAACTGATGAGGGATGAACTCATGTCGCTTGGAGTTGTAATGAGATTGAGGCTGGGTGATCTCAAATGAAGACGGGCGTTTCAAAGGGAATCAGCGAGATCAAATTCGGGCTGCTTTCTCCGGACGAGATAAGGAGGATGTCAGCAGTCAAGGTCATTACGCCAGATACGTACGACGATGACGGTTACCCGATCGAGAAAGGTTTGATGGACCCTGCAATGGGCGTAATTGAGCCTGGATTGAAATGCAAGACCTGTGGAGGTAAGGTGGACCAGTGCCCTGGACATTTTGGAAACATAGAACTCGCGATGCCGGTCCTCCACATTGGCTTCATAAAGGAAATTTATTCAATTCTTGGGAGCACATGCTCTAACTGCGGCAGGATCAAACTGACTGAAGACAGGATAAAGGAATATAAGAAAAAAATAGAGGAAGTCAAAAACAAGCTTCACGAGATCGACTATGACGACATAGTATCTGATGCAGAATCTGAGGCAGGGGACGTAGTTATCTGCCCCCACTGCCACTTTGAAAACAAGAAGATTTCACTTGACAAACCCACAACATTCAGGGAAGAAGGAAAGAAACTCACGCCAAAGGAGATAAGGGAAAGGTTTGAAAAAATCCCCAACGACGACCTGATACTGATGGGACTGGATCCAGCAGTTGCAAGGCCTGAATGGATGATATTGACAGTATTCCCTGTCCCGCCCGTGAACGTCAGGCCAACGATAACGCTTGAAACAGGAGAAAGGAGCGAGGATGACCTCACGCACAAGCTTGTTGATGTTATTAGGATAAACCAGAGATTGAGGGAAAATAGGGACCAGGGGAGCCCTCAGCTGATCATTGAGGACCTGTGGGATCTCCTCCAATACCACATCACAACTTATTTTGATAATCAGACGCCTGGAACGCCTCCGGCAAGGCACAGGTCAGGCAGATCACTCAAAACGCTAGTCCAGAGATTGAAGGGGAAGGAAGGAAGATTCAGAAGCAATCTATCAGGGAAAAGGGTAAATTTCTCGGCCAGGACAGTTATCAGTCCTGAGCCATTCCTTTCAATAAACCAGGTAGGAGTGCCTGTAAAGGCTGCGAGAGAACTTACGGTGACTGAAACGGTCACGGAAAACAACACTGAAAGAATGAAGGAGATGATAGGGAGGGGCCCAGGAAATGAGGACAGTGCCGTTTACTATCCCGGCGTCAACTACGTATACAGGAAGGACGGAAGCAGGATAAAGGTTTCAGATAAGAATTCCAAGGACGTTGCAGACAAGATTGAAGTTGGTTGGCAGGTGGAGAGACAGCTGCAGGACGGGGATATTGTTCTATTCAACAGGCAACCAAGCCTTCACAGGATGTCGATGATGGCTCATGAGGTTAAGGTACTTCCATTCAGGACATTCAGATTCAATCTTGCAGTCTGCACTCCATACAATGCGGATTTTGATGGCGATGAAATGAATCTCCACGTTCTGCAGAGCCAGGAGGCCAGGGCAGAGGCGGAGATACTGATGAAGGTACAGGAGAATTTTCTTTCCCCCAGGTTTGGGGGGCCGATCATGGGGGCCATACACGACCACATTACCGCCGCTTTCCTGTTGACTTACAAGAATCCAATGATACCAATAGATCTGGGAATACACATCATGTCCTACATAGACATTAAGGAAGTCCCACCCATAGTAGAATTTGAAGGTAAAAAATACTTCGCCGGAAGGGACATTTTTTCCACCATCCTCCCAGAACACGTGAACATAGAATTCAAAGGAAAAATGAATGACAAGATCCTGGACCCTGAAGGAACTGAAGGCATAGTAAGGATTGAGGACAGCAAGCTTGTCAACGGAGCAATTGACGAAAATGCAATCGGGCAATCAAAGGGAGTCCTGCTTGACTATGTGATCAGGAAATATGGAAATGCGGTGGGAGCCAAGTTCCTGAATGACCTTACACGACTCGCTGCCGGCATAATAAGTTACATAGGATTCTCCACCGGGATTGACGACGAGGACGTCCCGCATGAAGCCAAGGCACAACTGAGGGAAGTTGGTAGGGAATCAGTAACGAAAGTGGAGAAGCTGATAGAGAATTACAGGAATGGACTCATTGGACCAGAACCTGGAAAAACACTGGAAGACACTCTGGAATCAATGATAATGAAGGTACTTTCCCAAGCCAGGGAAAAATCGTCGGAGATTGCTTCCCACTACCTCGGTATGGAGAATTCTACGGTCATTATGGCCAGATCAGGTGCAAGGGCAAACATGATGAACCTTGCGCAAATGGCCGGCATCATAGGGCAACAGAGTATCAGGGGTCAGAGGCAGCACAGAGGGTATACAAACAGAACACTCCCTCATTTCAAGAAGGACGACATCGGTGCTTATGCCAGGGGATTTGTCACTTCCTCTTATAAGGAAGGGTTGAATCCGACTGAATATTTCTTCCACGCGACTGGTGGGAGGGAAGGATTGGTAGATACTGCCGTTCGAACGTCAAGGTCTGGGTACATGCAAAGAAGGCTTATCAACGCTCTTGAGGACCTCAAAGTCTCAGAGGAAAAGAGGGTCCTGGATACGGAAAATTCTGTTATTCAGCTGGTTTATGGAGAGGATGGCACGGACCCATCAAGGTCTTATGCAGGAGAGTCCATTGATGTGGAATTCCTGGTAAAAGAAACATTCAAGAAGAAATATGGAGGCGGGAAGAAATGATCCTTGCGTGGAAGGATACTGTAAAGAAAGTTAAGGACCTGGTAGATAAGGCGCCAGTTTGCTACTGCGTAGACTACGACATTCCGACGGATGAAAAATTCACCGAGGCGCTCATCACAATCTCTGGAAAAACTTTCGTTGCAAAGGCAAAGATATCAAAGGTGACGGGATTCGAAAAAGGGAAGGAATGTCTCAAGAAAAGAAAGGATGGGCTTAAGACCTGCCTGAAACTGGACAAGATCGAGGAGATCCAGGATGATGTAGTAAACTATGAAGAAGTGAATGGCGGCTCAATTGAAAGAATTGAATCATTCGCATTCATAGTGAAGAAAGAGGAGGCAAAGATTGAGCTCAAGGAGTCATATGAAGGAAGGCTCGACAAGGACGTAAAGAATGTGCTGAAAATAACGGAGAAAAAACATTATCAATTACCGGCAAAGGTAGCTGAAAAACTGGTAGAAGTCAAAAGAAAATACGATATGGAAGACAAAGATTTTGATAAACTCATTGACGCTGCTATACAGAAACACAAGGAGACTTCAGTGGACCCCTTTGAAGCCGTTGGGATTGTAGGGGCACAGAGCATTGGCGAACCGGGTACCCAGATGACTATGAGGACTTTCCACTTTGCAGGAATAGCCGAAATGGACGTTACACTCGGTCTCCCCAGGTTGATTGAAATAGTTGATGCCAGAAAAACACCAAGCACACCTTCCATGACGATCTTTCTCAGGAAGGAAGTTAAGGAAAATGAGGAAAAAGCAGTGTCCCTGGCCAGGTCTATCGAATCGACAAACCTTCTTGACCTTTCAGACATAGAGGTAAATACTACCGAAAGTTTCATCAGAATACTGCTTGATAAACAGAAGATGGAAGAGAGGGGACTGAAGAAGGAAGAGATACTTTCCAAGTTGAAAAAGATGAGAATGCAAAAGAATACCATCGAGGAAGATGGCCTTGAATTGAAAATATTGCTGGAGGAACCATCCTACAAGAAACTATATCAGCTTTATGAAGCATTGAAAACGTACCAGATAAAGGGTCTTGGCGGGATCAAGAGAGCAATAATCAAGTTTGATCAAAAGAACAAGGAGTGGGTCATATACACGCAGGGCTCCAACCTTGCAGGTGTTATGGAACTCAAGGACGTCGATTTCACAAGGACCAGAACGAATGACATCATTGAAATTGCCCAGGTTCTTGGAATTGAGGCTGCCAGAAATGCGATCATAGAGGAGAGCATTTCCACTCTGCAAAATGCGGGTCTCAATACAGATGTAAGACATTTGATGCTGGTATCCGACATGATGACATTCGACGGAAATGTTGAAGCAATAGGTAGACACGGGATTTCCGGAAAGAAAGCATCCGTTCTGGCAAGGGCGGCATTCGAAATTACAAGCAAGCATTTACTGAACGCGGGGCTCATTGGAGAAGTGGACAGGCTTAACGGAGTCGCAGAAAATATTATAGTGGGGCAACCAATTACGCTAGGTACTGGTGCAATAAAGCTAATGTACAAAAGAGGTGATTGATCTTGGATTATTCATGGGAATTACGGAGACTTAAGGAAACGGGTAATTACGTCCTTGGAGAAAGGACAACGGCGAAAATGCTGAAGAAAGGAGATGTGAAGGCAGTCGTTTACTGTGAGGAACCACACCTGAAGCAGAAATATGAAAACTACAACGGAACAAAGTTCGCCATACCAATGAACTCATTACAGCTTGGTACAATATTTGGAAAGCCATTTTCAGTCAGTGTCATAGGTGTAATTGATTCGGGTGATTCTGCATTCAAGGGGAATGATTGAAATTGGGAGAAATTACTCTCGATACTAGGAGCTTGGATCTGATAAAATTGTTCGAGTCAATGATGGGCATCCCAGTCAAGGACGTGATGGAGACCGAGGACGTTATTTTCTTTGTGCTTGAGAGAGGGGGGACGTACAAACTCTTCACCAGCGACGAGAAGAAAAGGTCACTCGAGAAGATAAAGGAAACACAGAAGAAGAGGATAAACGTACTGGATTTTTCACCTGACCCAGACCAGTTCTTCAGGAATCTTTTCTATAGATACAAGGTAACAGCACTTAACGTAACTGCTGGAGAGAGCGGATATGTCGTGAATGTGAAGGTGGACCCCAACTACAAGGCATCTGCAATAGGAAAGGAAGCAAAGAACCTGAAAACGGCACTTGCGTTATCCAGAAGGTATTTCACTATAGCCAGGCTCTTCGTAGAATGAAATCCTTAATAATTTCCTGATGATCAAAGGCCATCTGTAATTTTCCAATTTCTTCCCTGCCTACAAGGAAAACCTTTGAGGCATCGTCACCAGCCTCAGGTTCCTCATCTATTCTTCCGCTATAGACTATGGAAATGGTATGCCCTCTGGGATCTCTTGCAGGATCAGAGACGACCGTGAACAGGGTCTGGTCCCTGATCTCTCTCCCTATCTCTTCCTTCATTTCCCTGATCAGGGCATCTTCCACTTTCTCTCCATATGTCACATATCCACCTGGAAGTGCGATTTTTCCCTTATAAGGTTCATTTTTCCTCTCTATCAGTACCAAGTTGCCTTTGTAAAATATGATTCCATCCACGGTAACTGCCGACCGAACATACGGATGTATGGCATAGAAAACAAGGAGTTCCCTCAATCTATTGACATTCTGCAGAAATTCTTTGCCCTCACTGGTCAGACTGAGATCGTTGTCAATCCTTTCCACATAAGGGGCGTCCTGATTCAGTTTCGAAATAATTTTGTCCAATTTTTCAACAGTGATACCAAGTTCCCGTGATGCCTCATCAACAGTCCGACCTGAATTTATTACTCCGAGTATTTTCACCTCATCCTCTGATAGATACTCACCGCTCTTTCTCCTCTTGACCCTGAGAAGGAATTCAAAATCAAGATCATCCATCCAGTTTACCTTCCGACAAGATAAAATGGAGTGTAACTTATAATCTTTACTTTCTTGCTTTCTCCAATCATCCCTTTCCTCACCACAACTGGATGGTAGTTGCTGTCCCTTCCAATCAGTGTCCCCTCCTTTCCCTTTTCAAGGAGAGTGACCTCAATTTCCTGGCCCAGGAACCTTTTCATGGACTCCTCGGAGATCTCCTTGTGGGCCTCATGGAAAATCTGGGACCACTGTGAAGTCTGGTTTGTCGATGGTGTCTTCCAGCCGTAGGCTGCAGTGCCTGGTCTCGCTGAGTATTTGGTGATGTTAAGAATCTCAGGACGGGTCTCCCTTATTGTTTCGAGAGAAGCCCTCAATCCCGAAACTGTTTCATTTGGAAAACCCACTATGATATCAGTGCTCAGCATTCCGCTGGGAAACGACTCCCTGAACTTCTTGACAATGTTCTTGAATTCCTCGACCCTGTACTTCCGTCCCATTTTCCTCAGTACCTGGTCATCTCCGCTCTGGAAAGGCAGATGAAGGAATTTGTAGACCTTTGCAGACTTCATTGCATGAATTAGGTCATCCATAATTTCAGATGCATTTTCAGGTTCCATCATGCCAATCCTGAGCCTGAATTCACCGTCCAGCGATGCTAATGCCGAAATCAGCTGGGGAAGGGTTCTACCATTATCGTGACCGTATGAGGCGGTATCCAGCGCAGTTATCCTCAATTCCCTTGCACCGTGGTCAATTGCTCCCTTAGCCGTACGCAAAATCTCCTGCTCTGAATAACTCCTCAATCTTCCTCTTGCAATCCTCGAGATGCAGAAGGTGCACCCTCCGTTGCACCCTTCTGCGATGGGGATGCCGGCACTCAGGTCATCAGTCTTGATTATGGGCAGATACCCTTTAGAATGAGAAAAATCAATCCTTCTGACTCCTTCAATTGAAGGATCAGTGAGACAGCCAGAGACAATTACATTTTTCCCCGATTCCCTGAATTCAAGGATCCTTTTCTTCATCTTGTCCTCAGTATGCTTTATCACCACACAGGTCGAAACCAGTACAGAATCTGCATCATCCAGATTCTCCACTATCTGGTTTCCCTGCGAGATCAGGGAATTAGCTATCATCTCGCCCTGTGCCTGGTTCAGAGTGCATCCATAGTTTTCTAGGTAAAATCTCAAGGAGCTAACCTCTCTTTAATCTAGGAGAACAGGAAGTAATAGAAATTCTTGCTGTTATTGGTCCATGTAAAAATTAGTGAAAAATAAATAGCCAAATTCCGTAGAAAATTAAATATGAGGGTTGAATATCATTTCCCATGCGCATAGCCTTCAGATACGGGGAAAAAACAAGGGAGAAGGAGATTGAAGGGGGCAAGTCCATTTCCGAAATAATTAAAGATTTTGGGTATGTGGATAAGGATATGATTGCCGCAAAATTCAACGGAAAACCAATGGACCTATCCACAAAACTAACTGAGGATGGAACTCTCGAACCAATAAAGATTGATAGCCCTGAGGGGGTACACATATTAAGGCATTCAGGGGCCCACATCTTGGCCCAGGCAGTACTTGAGTTATATAGAGACGCTAAACCCACGATTGGTCCAGTGACTGACGACCCACCAGGATTCTATTACGATATAAAGATGGAAAACGTGTCGCTGGAGGACCTTCCGAAAATAGAGGAGAAAATGAGGGAGATTGTTGGAAGGAATCTGGAGGTGATCAGGAGGGAATACGGGAAGGAAAAGCTACTAGAGATGTTCAAATGGAACCCGTTCAAGGTGGAGCTGATCCAGGAAAATGTGCCAGATGGTTCGAAGTCATCGGTATACGAACAGGGAGATTTCATTGACTTCTGCCTCGGGCCCCATCTACCGTCAACTGGGTATCTGAAGGCGTTCAGGCTGACTTCAGTTTCTAATGCCTACTGGAGGGGCAATGAAAATAATGAGCCGCTCGTAAGGATATATGGAACAGCATTCCCAAACGAAAAGATGTTGAAGGAATATTTCACTATGCTGGAAGAGGCAAAGAGGAGGGACCACAGGAAGTTAGGCACTGAACTGGACCTCTTCATATTCAGGCCTGAATACGGCCCAGCTTTCCCAATCTTCACACCAAAAGGCGTTGCCCTTCGGAATGAGCTCATAAATTACATGAAAAGCCTTAACAGGAGAGCAGGGTATGAGGAAGTCTGGACCCCTCACGCCTACAAGACGGCACTGTGGGACAAGTCAGGTCACATGTCACATTACAGGGAGAACATGTTCCTGATGAAAATTGAGGACGAAGACTACGGAATGAAGCCCATGAACTGTCCAGGGCATATCCTGATATACCAAAGAAAATCATGGAGCTACAGGGACCTGCCAGTCAAGTTCAGTGAATTTGGCACTGTGTACAGGTACGAAAAGTCTGGCGTGACCAGCGGGCTTTTGAGAGTGAGGTCCCTCACCCAGGACGATGGACATGCATTTGTGAGGCTTGATCAGGTGGAGCAAGAAGTGGGCATACTGATAGATATTGTGAAAGAGGTCTACAACCGGACTTTCGGAATAAAGGAACTCAGATTCAAATTGAGCACCCGCGACGAGAACAATACCTCAAAGTTTACCGGTTCAACTGAGGTATGGAATAGGGCCACAGAGGCACTCAAGAAGAGTTTGGAAGGAAGAAACATACCTTATGAAATCAAGGAAGGTGAGGCCGCATTCTATGGGCCCAAGATAGATGTTGATGTGAGGGATGCAATAGGAAGGTACTGGCAGCTATCAACAATCCAACTTGATTTCTTCATGCCTGATCGAGATCATTTTGACCTGAGGTACACAGATGAAAAGGACAACCCGCAGCAACCCATCATGATTCACAGGGCAATTTACGGGTCTCTCGACAGATTCATGGGAGTGATCACTGAACATTTTGCTGGCGCTTTCCCCGTCTGGCTCTCTCCGATCCAGGTGAAGGTGATCAATGTGACAGAGAGCAGCGAAGAATATGCAAGGAAGGTGGTGGATATTCTGTCGATGAGAAATATCAGGGTGGACTCAGACCTATCATCTGAAACGATCAACAAGAAAATAAGGAACACCCACGGCGAAAAGATACCCTATACCATAATAATCGGGGAGAAGGAAGTTGCAGGGAAATCAATATCAGTCAGGGACAGGAAGAACAGGCAGAAGAACGGGGTCTCTCTGGATTCTTTCCTAGAGGAGATGGAAAGGGAGATAGAAGAAAAGGCACTCGACATCACGTTCTGTGAAAAACAGGAGTGACTTCTTTTCCACCTCCCTCTTATTTCACTTTTGTAAATGAGTGGTGTGTCAAGTAGTACAATAAGTCCATCGCATCCACAGACCGTGCATAAAAATATTGGTGCAATATATATATAAGAATCTCAATGGGGATTTATGGGGAAGACTATTGTTATTGCAATCGTCTTAGTCATTGTTGTGTCCTCAGCA
>JAKAUZ010000015.1 GCA_021817415.1 Thermoplasmata archaeon
GAGGCCTATTTGAAGAAGAGCCTGCAATAGTGCCCCATTGATTATCCAGGAGAATCTTTTCCTAAGAATATCATCGTTCATCATTCCCTTCCCAGTCGCAATTAACAGTGACTGGGGGAATATTGTAAGGAATCCAGTTGCTACAACAGCGACTGCTACGACTATGACCGTATCCACTATGGGATTCCCTACGGACCAAATCCCCTCAATGTTCGCTAGATAGTAACCAGCAAGGGGTGTCAGAATAGAGGAAGCCGGGAGGAAGAATAATGTTGCCGGAAGCATCCTTTTCGCAACCGTCTGACGCGTTTCCGCAGATACTTCCCTGAAAACGAATCTGAAAATTAGACCAAAAAAGACATCTATTCCGGTCCAGATTGCTCCCAGCAGCACGTGGTCGTAGTCCAGTAGCAAAACGTTCCGCAGCGCGATTGCTGCTAGTGTTGCAGCGGTAGGGATGACTGTAACCAAGATGGCAGGTACGATTAGCCCTCCTTTATTTTCGCCTTTAGGTGTCATAGAGGAATCCCCGTTGCAAAATGGGCCATGACCAGTATTATGGCAATCTGAAGGACAAGCATGACGGCTGCAAGATTCAGGTTGATCATGGTCAACCTTACGATCTTCTTGACATCTTTTGCCCCGTGCACTATTTCCAGGAATATCCTCAGTTCATTTGGAAGGAAGATCACGAATCCTACAACGATCATAGAGATAGCTATAATACCGGCAGCCTCGAAATACGAACTAAACAATGGTATCTTTAGTGAAAGTGCAACGTATATGCCTGCAGTTATTGTTGCAGTCGCTATGGCGGGCATAAAGAATAGCATTATTGGTGTGAGGCGCATTGCAATTTCAGTCCTCTGATCTGGCCTCAAACCACGCATAATGTAGGCGATAAATATTCCCATGAAAAGGTCTATCCCTGTCCATATTGAACCGGATACTGCATGAAAGTACTCCAGGAAATAGAAGTTCCTGTAGAGTAGAATTACAACTAGGAGAACAATTGGTACCAGCAGCATGGGTATACCTCTTCTCAATATCCTTGTCCAATCAACCGCGTTTGTTCTCAAATTTCCAGAACCCTTTTCAGCATATTCAATTTTGTCTAAATCCGCTGTCATAATTTAACTTTGCACTCCTTCGCTATTCTTAAATCTTGCTTTTACATCATTTTCGTAATTCTAAAGACACAGTTTCGGTACGGCCATATGTTAGAAGCTGAGTGATGTCAAATTCAACTTCCAAAAAGATAAACTACTTCTGAAAATGCTAGCCAGAGGTTGACCTGTTTTTAATGAGCCATAAAAATTAAGTCGTTTTTACTCCGCCCACAGATCTCATTCACCTTTTGAAAGAACTTCAAAAAATTTTTAATGGAGTCAAGATTCTTCAATAGTGACTACCTGGCACAAAGTTGCCATGGCGTTGGGCGTTGCAGCTTCAGCACTGGACCTACTAGCAGGGGTCTTGACTCTGGTGTTCACCACTGGTTTTTCTTCATCAGCTTTCGTGGCTGTAATATTTTACGATTCCTTACCTATGCTCATCGCGGGAGTAGGGATAATTGCAGGACTGTCACTCTTGAGAAGGAGACAAGGAAATCAGTTAGGGGGTGCGGTGATCATCATTGCAGGACTGGTACCTATAGCTGTCCTATACGATGTCGTTAGGACGATAATCGTTTACGGTAGCGAATACATCCCTTTCCCGCTGTCCCTCATATATATGTTGCTGATTGTATTGCCGATGCTGATGGCAGTAGTTTGTGGAATCGCCCTGGCTAAAACGCGATGATCCTGTTTGAAGACAGCATTTATGTCCCTAAAACATCCTTCTCGCAGTAGAACACGGTGGTACCCATCATATCGGTGCTCTTCTGATTCCGGGAGTATTTTGTGAGAATTTTCTCAATATTCTCAGCACTAATTTCACTGTCCTGTTTGAAGAGCTGGTAATATAACTCCTCAACATACTCTGAGAAAAAGGGGTACTCAGGTCTTTTTTCTTTCACCATTGTATTCTTGACCTGAGCAACGAACTTCCCTCCTGATCTGAGGATTCTCATTGCCTCATCTATGGTCTCATCCTCAGAAACTTGTGAGGGGAATCCCTCTATGATCACGTAATCGGTGAATCCATCCTTCAATGGGATGTCGTACCTCCACCCCTGCAGGACAGTCATATTCCTTCTCCGTTCAAAAATCTCCATTCCCGGTGGTGTTACTACGTATATTGCGTTCCGGGGAAATAAGTCGGTAAGAGAAAATATCAGCTGGTAGCAGGTAAGGGGGTCGTGATACGATAGTGCCAGAACAACAATTTCACCCTCTTTAGGTAAAGGGGAATCAAGCTGGGTAAAGGCATCGATGACCACCTTGCCAAAACCTGTGAAATCCTCTTTGTGACGCATGTAATTTACATATGATGTCATCAATAGACTTAGAGATTCCATTAGACTTGAGTTTAATGCCTCCGTTCCCTCCCTCCCCATTGAATATAAATGTCTCCTTCCTCCATTAATGTTCTTTCCATTCTCTTCCCATCTTCCCTTCAGAAGCCCTTTCTCCTCCATTTCTTTCAAGATGATATAGAGGTGATTGGAATGACATTTTATTCCCTTCGATGAAAGTCTTTTCCACAGATCATATCCGTGTATCTCCTCTTCTTCAGAAAGGACGTTCAGTACATTTCTCTCAATATCCTTTAGCGAGTATGTCATATGGTGTACGTACTGTCTAAGACTTACACCTTTATAAAGTTGCTCCACACAAAGGGAGCCAGAATGTAACCAAGGAAAGTGATGGGGACTAAGGTACACATGCTTGGTGTAATCTATTTGAGTGGCATTATTCACACTCCCTTAATCCATAGAAGACATGCTGTTCAGTACTCCAAGAAGGGAAGAAAACATGTGGGAGTAAAATATCTCCTGTGTTCTATTTATATACTCCTTATTAAATTCTTCAAGATGACCATGGCTAAAGTCCGGTAATTTCTGCTCATGAAAGACTTGGCAGGGTAAGTGTTTGCCCTCAGTTTGAGGAAAGGTTTCGGTAGTCAAATTTTCATCTACGTTTTAGTCTGCATAACTCTTGGGCTGGTGGTGCATAATCGGTTTCAAATTATATTGAGATCATCGGAGGCAAAAGGATGGCAAAGACGAAGGATAAAGTGCTTACATCCGGCGGATTTGAGCTCTCGGTCGCACCTTACGGTGGGCTCCTTTCAACCTTCTAGGCATTGATTCTCTCTCCTGAAAGTTTTCCATCTTTCGTTCTCATGGTTACTGGCATATTTGATTATGACGTTATTTATTTCATTTTGTCAAGGAGGAAGGAGTCCCCGGAACATAGTTCTAAGTGCGTACTCCAGTGACGCACCGCTTATCGCAGGATAGTATGCCTTCAAGTAGAACTTCAATTCTAATATTATCCAGCTGTTCCTCATTATGTTCATTTGTCTCCCCTTCACATTTGGCTCTATCGATTAATTACAAAGAGGATTACAAAATGGCATCCGTTCCAATGCTCCCAGTCAGGAGGAGTTCGCATGAGATTATACGAATCCTATTCCCCAGCCGCACTTCTGAGGGCTTCCATATTCCTCATTAAGGGTTATAGTTCTGTACAACTTCTTACTCTATGTGACCCTAATGGCCTTTAAGGCATTTGCAATGTTTGGCGTATTATTATTTATCTCACATCTTAGAGTATCTATCGGCCCAGAAAGGTAAAAAATAAAGCCTTTCAGTGCAATGAGTAAGTTCACATCAACGTTTTTCATTCCCCCAGTGGTGTTCTCTGTCGCGATCGTGTACTTTGGCTATTCCCCCACTCCCTCCATGATACAGCAGTATTTCCATCTTATTAGCTGGTATCCGAAAGGGTCGGGTATATAATTGATTAATACTGCGCAGAGATTTTACTTAGGTAGTGACTATCCTGGCGTCGTCTCCTTCATTTCTTTCCGTCTTTCTTACATGAGATGCAGCAATTGGAAACAATTTCGGTTACACTTGAAAAGCAATTCGGATGAATTGACAGCAAAATCTTTGCTCCTTCTTCTAAGTACGTGAAAAAATTCCAATGATGATCCACGTCCAGTGGAATGAGCTTAGATGAAGATTGAGCAAATCCTTCTTCCGTATCAAAGGATGTGTCATAGGGTTCAGGGTAATGGGCAAGTGTGGTGTATAGTTAATGAGCTAAATCTAGGTATGTCATTTGTTTGTACTTAGTAGCGTTTACTTATTTATTTATAAACGGGGCAGAATTGACATTGTCGAGAAACACTAGAGCTGATGGGGGAAGACGAGAGGTGAAGATGGATGGAGAATGACTTCGGGATAGGTAACTTGTTTGGGAGACGCTTTATAATGCTATCTTTGATATATTTCATCATAGGGACATTGTGGATGGGCCCACTTAACACTCTTATGCCCGGACCAAGTTCCGGATTGGCCGGTTCCGTTTACGATACTGCGCACTGGCACGTCGTCTTCGTCGGATTCATAGCATTCTTCATAATTGGCTCGGTATACTACATCGCTCCCAGGATTGGAGGAAGGGATTTGTACAGCAGGAGGCTTGCATCGTTACACTTTTGGGCATCTAACATTCTCTTCCCATTAGCAGTCGTTTTCTACGTAATGTTATCAATAGTCTATGAGTCTGTGCTGAACTCACCCAGTCTCAACACATCTAACTTGCCATCAGGATTGTTGATTGATTATATAATTGCTTTGGTCATTATGTTTGTAGGCATAGGCTTTCAGGGTCTTCTTGCATACAACATATTCATGACAGTCAGAATTAAGCCTGTTACGGAGCATGCTTGACTATTGCCAGGGAGGAATAAAAGGGTGATTTTTTGTGAAATTTGAAATCAGGGACGGGATGAATGTATACTGGGATGCTGGGATAAAGATGGATGACGGTGTTGTATTGCGCGCAGATATATTCAGGCCGATAGAAGAAGGAAGATACCCTGCCATACTGTCATACGGGCCGTACGGCAAAGGACTGCATTTTAAGGACGCAAATGCAGCTCAGTGGGATTATTTGGTGAGCAATTATCCTGAGATATATGAAGGTTCAAGTTGCAAATACATGAATCTTGAAACAGTGGACCCGGAGATGTGGGTGCATGATGGGTATGCAGTGATCAGGGTAGATTCAAGGGGTGCAGGAAGATCGCCCGGGTTTCTAGATCCCCTTTCAGAAAGGGAAACTGAGGACCTTTACAACTGTATTGAATGGGCTGCAATCCAGGAATGGAGTAATGGCAAAGTGGGTCTTGCCGGCATATCATATTATGCTGTGAATCAGTGGACGGTAGCGTCTCGCAACCCTCCTCATCTCGCTGCCATGTGCCCATGGGAAGGTGCATCTGATTTTTACAGGGAAGTTTCTCATCACGGAGGCTTGGCATCACTTAATTTTACTGGAATTTGGTACAGGAACAGTGTATTGAGAGTTCAGCATGGAGTCGGTGTAAGAGGACCAATAAGTTCTATGACAGGTGACTATGTGGCCGGACCAGAGACTCTGCCAGAAGATGAATTGAGGAGGAATAGGGTAGATATGGTGGAATTGATTAAAGCTCATCCTTTTGATGATGAATTCCAC
Organism: Thermoplasmata archaeon; assembly: GCA_021817415.1. GTDB lineage: Archaea > Thermoplasmatota > Thermoplasmata > Thermoplasmatales > JAKAUZ01. The sequence continues at coordinate 5,637 of JAKAUZ010000015.1, forward strand.
AGAAAGAGATCGCCTGATTTTTCCAGGATAAATGTACCTCTTTTATCCTGCGGTAACTGGGGAGGCATGGGTCTTCATCTCAGAGGTAATACGGAGGGTTACGCGCTGTCATCATCAGAGGAGAAATGGTTGGAGATTCATGGCAGACCTCACTGGGCTGAATTCTATTCCAGATACGGCGTAACACTGATGAAACGTTTCTTTGAGCATTATCTCAAAGGTGTGAATAATGGGTTTGAAAAGATGTCAAGGGTCATGCTGTGGATCAGGCATCCAGGCGGCAGGTATGTATTAAGAAATGAAAACGAATGGCCTATAGCAAGGACCGAATGGACAAAGCTATATCTGGATTCCAGCACTCATACGTTATCATCTAGGATGCTTGATATGGAATCTGCTGCGGAGTACGAAGCTATGGGAAGTGGTTTGACATTTCTTTCCAATCCCCTGCCTGAGGATATGGAGATAACAGGCCCCGCATCGGCGAAGTTGTTCATATCCTCCTCTACTGTGGATGCAGATATCTTCCTTATTCTTAGGGCGTTCACACCTGATGTCAAAGAAGTTCACTTCTTCGATTTTCTGGATCCGCATACACCGATTGGCATGGGGTGGCTTCGTGCCTCGCACAGAAGACTAGATACACAAAAGAGTAAAGAATGGAGACCTTATCATACGCACGATAGGCAGGAGTTGCTTACCCCTGGGGAGATATATGAGCTTGACGTCGAGATATGGCCGACCTGCATAGCACTTCCTAGGGGATTCAGACTAGGGCTGACAGTAAGGGGGAAGGATTACGAGTACGCTGGCGTACCTATAAGGGTCGGGGAATTCACATTGGCAGGAAGTGGACCCTTCCTACATTCACGAGAAGCAATGAACAACTATTCAGGGAATGTAACTGTATACTCAGGGCCTCAATACAGTTCGAATGTGCTTCTCCCTGTCATACCTCAAAAAAATCAAATGTAATAAGGATAAGAAACCTCTAGAGAAGCGCAGTCCATGAATTCCATCTATTTGTTTATCGTAACTATTCTGGGGCGTCCATGCGCATTGCAATAGGTAATATCCATTAGTTCTTAACTACTTTACAATCTTCTTTTTAAAATCTCACAGGCCCTGTTATTCCATATCAAATTGGCAATCTATTCCTTAAATAATATTCCGTTTCCCGAAATAAGAATCAACACTGTTGAGGGTTCGGTAGAGAGGAGTCTGTGATCCTTCTCTGCCCCCGAAGCAGAACTTTGAGATACATAGAAAGTTGATTTGGAAATACCATTATTTGTATGTGCTGGAGTATCTTACAAATACAGAAAACATATGTTACGTATTCAAGTCCTAGAACATGCTAATGCTAGATTGGAGGACCAATAAGATCAACGATTTGCTTGGGGGCGGTCAGGAGCCCGTAAAGTCCATTCTGAGCCTCGTCGACCCGCTGGAGTGATACTATGGATGGGACCCGTCTTTGAAACCGTCGAGGTCAAAGATCCATATTTTCAACTTCCTTTCATCATTCAGTGCCGTGTCCATGTGCGGTCGAAATGGGAAGTCCATGCTACCAACGAGGAAGTCACTCTTATCCTTTAGCCCTGAATTCGAATGATTCATCTAGAAGGTTGATGAAATCAACCAATGGCCTAACAGATGCATTTATGACTCCTGGTGACGAGTTTGTCCAGACTCGCATTTCATCTGCCGTCGCGAGATTGGGAAGGATGAATATGTATGCTCCGTACATGGCCTCTGGTGATGGAGTAAACAAATAGAATTCCCCGAACTTTGACATTATTCTCCGTTCCACTTCGCTCTTGACATTGGAATCGGAATAGAAGACTGCTAAAGCGGTGGGTACCGCCCCTTCAAGCTTCTTGAGATTAACGGCCGGGAAAATGAAAAGCACGTTGTTTCTGGTCAGTCTCCTTAATCTTCTCCTTGCGGTCCTAACCGATATTCCGAGTTCGCCTGCTAGATCGGTGTAAGGCTTACGAGGGTTTTTTCTTAGAGATTTGATTATCTCCCAGTCGGTTTCTGTAAGGTGTATATTGACCTCCGGGAACCAGTTGTTCACTCTGGTGTAAACCTTTGAGTCCAGGATTGACCGAACAGGCTCGAGTACTTTCGCAAGGGATTTGTCATCCTTATGAGCGATCAGAACTCCTGCAGTATTTCCGAAGTAATCCACAATCCAAAGGACTCCGGGGATTGCCCTGAATTTTCTGAGCACATCTTCCTTCTCCCCTGCCAATGAGACATCGAAGAAGAGGAAACTCGTTTGGTAACCAAAAACGGTTGGGTTAATCCCGAGTCTCCATCCCAGAATCATTCCTGCTGCATAGAGCGAGTCTATCCTATTCCTGACTGTATTTTCTGTTGTGCCCAGTTTCTGCGCTACGATGGCGTATGACTTCCTAATGTCAGACTGCAACGAACGCCTAGACACATCTGCCACTAACTCCCTAAGTATTCTGATGTCCAACCTATCCACAGGTAGAGCTCTCTTCTCTTTCGATCTACTTTGAATGGACCTGTCCATTTTACGAAGTTATGCTTAGGTAAATATATATAATCTCCCCTTCCATTAAAAAGTAGATGACCGCTGTTTCCGCTTCAAGTCCTGACACTTCGGTAGCGGTGACCTCATGGCACGCAACAATTTTCTTTCAGTTTTTCGTGGCTCTGATTCAGGTCCTCCTTGCCGTCTGGTACACCATTGTAATGATTTCACCTGCCTCGGTTTCAGAGTACCTTCCTCACGAACAGGCTCCTACAATTCTTATGATATCACGTTTCGTGGTAGCCGCAGCCATTTGGCTTCCAATAATGTACTTCACTTGGAAGCGAAACAGAATGGCCCTTCTTGCATCCATTATATATTCCACAGCTCTCCTTATAATCGTGCCAGTTCTAATTTCGAGCGGGAACGGTCACCCTGATTTTAGCGACTTAATCTTGTTCCCTGTAGACATACTTCTGGTGATATTCGGTTTGCTGACAATGATGAGATTGTCAAGGCCGTATGTGACTAAATAAGCTCCTAGGCCCCCTTTTCTGCGCAGGATTCTAAGTCATTTATCATATTGAATAACAAGTCTCCTGTGGGAATATCTTTAATATTGATCCCACCCTCATTTATCAGTTTAGAAGATAGAGCTCCGCAAAATCACAATAGCCCCGGGCAGATTCGAACTGCCGTCAACGGGTCCAGAACCCCAAAGGGGACACCACACCACGGGTGTTTCCTAATGTAATAATGAAGTCATGAATATTTTTGCTATTAATGCTTATAAAGCGATCCTCTCCAGATCACATACGATGCGCAGTACACCCAGAATGGGAGCGCAGGCACAGCCCTTAAGTCCGTGACTGACTACTCTTTCACTACATGACCGTATTCATCCAATTTCCTCTTTTATCTCTCCGAGTGATCATTTGCCTTACCCTCCAAGGTATTTAAGATTTTTAGTCCTCTTTCTCCATCTTTGATCCTCCTCACAACTGTTGACGCATACTCAGGTGCGGCTAAACTATTCTTTAACTTCTGGTGATCCTCAGGAACAACATTTCATTTGGATTAAGTATTTTTAAAGATACAAGCGTCTAATATGCACATGCAGAAACACATGATGAATCTCTGGAAATACAGAGGAGAACAATGTCCATAGCTGTTTACGGCAGATCATATGATCCTGAACTCGAGTTGGAAGAAAGATGACAGACTCTTAGGATGACCATAGTGATTGCTAAAATGCTAACTGTGCGCGAGCTTAAGGTAGTCGACTATACTTGGATTGTTTAACGTAAATATTGTTAAGTCAGTTCAACCCAGAAGATCATTCATTCTCTCACAGAAAAAGGAAAGAAGGTAGGGAAAAGAGTTGAAGACTTGGAGCGTTTCCTGTAACAGGTTGTATTCAAGATTCGTTCATCGAAAATCAATATTCCACGATGAACTGGCTGAATATTTCCCCGAATTTATCTCCGTCAACTATTGTCTTCCCATACCTTTCTATCTCTTCCCTTGAAGGTGGGCCATCTAAATAGCCTGGTAGTTTCTCACCGAGTCTTTCCTCAAAAGTTGGGATTAGGGTGTTTTCATAGAACACTCCCAGAGGTATCTTATCATCTAGCTCGAACGATTTTGCGATAGCCTGCATAATCTTTTCTTGAGCCTCATTTTCGTCATTTACTGTGGGATTCCAATCATCAGTCTTCAACTCATAGACTCTCTTGTTGTAGTAGTCGTATGTGTGGATGTCGTCAAAAGTGACACAAGGCTGAAGTATGTCAATAAAAGCAGATCCTTTATGCCTTACCGCCTGCTTTATCGTTTCCTTCAGATGATTTATTCTTGAAGAATAGCTCCTTGCAACGAAGGTGTATCCTGACGTCACCGCGAGCGCAATTGGGTTCACTGAATCCTGAATATTGGGTTCGTTGAGTGCCTTTGGTTTCTCCCCTCTATGCAGCGTCGGTGCGGCTTGACCCTTGGTAAGAGCGTAGACTGTATTATCGTGCATCATCACGACCAAGTCAATGTTTCTCCTTCCAAGTGCCACAAAATGGCCAAGTCCAATCCCTAGGAGATCGCCGTCTCCGGCGTTCACAAGCACATTGAGAGAAGGATTGGAAAGCTTTATGCCTTGCGCGAATGGAAGGGGCCTTCCGTGAAGCGTATGGACGCCGGTGGTGTTGACGAAGTGAGCTGTTTTACCGGAGCATCCTATTCCTGAAATTACCACTGTCTCCGCTGGATCTGTTTTCATTTCAGCCAGTGCCTGGTACATGGCAGCCACTATCCCAAAATTCCCACAGCCTGGACACCAGTCATTCCATACATCTGTCCTGTAATTAGCGGCAGTCAATTCTCTAGGCTCCAAGATTCAACACCTCCTTCGAGGATCCAGAAAGTACCCTCCTAATTGCTTCGACAAGTTCGCTTAGGTAGATTGGCCTGCCAGTAAATTTGACTACATGTTTTCTTAACTCGTGGCCAGTATTCAATCGTACCAAAATGCCTGCTTGGCCCTCATAGTTGCACTCAACATCTACGACGTTTTCGGGACCGACATCCTCGAAGATGCTCTCGACAGACTTTTTCGGAAATGGAACGAAAGTCCTGATATGGAAATAAGATGCTTTTATTCCTTCGTTCCGGAGCTGTTCCAGTGCTTTTATCGCAACTCCCTTGACGAACCCCCATCCCAGCAGGACGATTTCAGGATCTTTATCTCCGTAAAGCGCGTGTCTCCTTTCTTCAGGTATACTTTCTTCTATCAAATTCATCTTGTCCATCCTCTTCGTCATCATCTTTATCCTGTTCTCCGAATCTTCGTCGATGTGTCCATTCTCATTATGCTCATCTCCCGTATACCACATTCTTTCATCGCCGATGAACGCCCTCGGAGAAATTGACGAAGTAAAGTCAAATCTCTGGTATCCATCGCCTCCATTTTTCACCAAGTTCCCTCTTCGCACCTCTATCTTCGATACATCCGGCAGAGGGATTGAGGCAATCGAGTTTGCTAGGAACTTGTCCACCAGATGGATAACTGGTGTTTGAAACATTTCAGCGTAATTCAGCGCATCAACGGTGTCCCAGAACGCCTCTGAATGGTCCCCTGATGAAAGAACGATTCTTGGAAACTCACCATGGGATGCAAAGACCGAAGATAGTAGATCACTTTGGCCCCCCCTTGTAGGTTGGCCCGTGCTGGGTCCCCCTCGTTGATAATAGGTGACCAAAATGGGTGTCTCATTTATTCCAGCCCACCCAAGTCCTTCTGTCATTAGGTCAAATCCTGGGCCGCTCGTTGCACTTGCACTCCTTGTGCCTGTCAGGGAAGCCCCGATTGCGGAGGTAACAGCGGCAATCTCATCCTCTGTCTGGAACACCACAATTGAGCCACGATCGCCTCCAACCTTCTCATATTTTTCCAGAGTAAAGCTTTCGTCTGCTGCAGGAGTTATGGGATAGTAGGACTGGAATCTAACTCCTCCCATAAGTTTCGCCATTGCAACGAAATCATTTCCACTGGCGACCACCATTTTTCCACGGCTCAAACTGCTCTTTCCAAGACTAGGACGTTTATATGAGAACGCCTGAAGCTGTCTCGCTATTATTTCTGAAAAAATCATGTTGTGTTTCAGAATTTCACCTGATCTGAATCTCTTTTTAAGCCCAAAAGCAAGACTGGAACTTTCCAGTCCAACCAACGACGCTATCGAGCCGATCAGGATGCTGCTAACATACCTGGAAGCCTGGGCAGCAATTACGCTGGCTTCCTGCTGAAGCGCTCTTAGAAGTGAACTATAACTTAATGCGACAACGTTAATCTGTCTCCTTTCACTCAGGTAAGTTGACAACTCCCCAAGCGTTCCCCCGATGCCGTTGGCTTTAAAGAATTCATTCAATCTCGTTTTCAATTCAGGTTCCATGCTCAGTATTGAACCGTACTTTGCGTTATCCTCATCTTTGTTGTAGATGAGATATCCTCCCCTATCTATCTCCTGAAAATGCGTGAAGACTGTCTCAGCATCCATTGCACCCACGAGATCGACCGGATATGACAGATGAAATGGGTTTTCAGCGCCTGAAACGGTCGCATGAACGTAGCTGTGCCTTCCCTTGATGTTAGAGAAATATTCCCTATCAGACAATATCCCGTAGCCTGATTTCGCAAAGGACCATGATAGGACTTCTGAGGTTGTTTCAAGTCCTCCACCCTGTGGCCCTCCCAGGATATAACGCAATTCCCCCACTCAACTCACCGCCCCTACCTCTTCTGCTGCTACCCTATCGTACATGAACCTTGTCGCTATTAAATGGTGATTGGAGATATGCTTCATCGCCTCCTCCATCTCAAATATGGGTGCTTTGCAGTCAATGCAATAGATCCAACCGGTGCTCTCAAATACTAATGACAGGTCATCCATAGCCATTTTATTCACAGTATCACAGTCAGTCGGCGTCTCATTGAATACTACTTTCCCTTGTTTTTCGCAGAATCCAATGTATCTATAAACGGAATGAGGTATATAGTGCTCGCAATCTTCACAACTCATATTCATCGTTATAACATACTCCTTAGGCAATTATATCTCTTTTGTAGTCTCTCACTTCCTGCTACCTAATAGCAAAATGTCACTTCGCACATAACACGACCTAAGAAACTGTGACATCCGTGAAAAATTGATATTAGTGGGAATCGCTTCCATAGTTAAGATAACATTAATTTAAGATCTGAATCGGAGTTCTCAAAGATATCTTCTTTTCCACTTATGTCATTTTTCTGTTTCGTCATCTCATTCAGCACAAGTATTTCTCCATCTGGCCGATTTATTGCCACGTATCCTTCTATCTTCCCATCGCTTAAATAAACTATTGAGAATGATAGATCTTCTATCCGCCCCCTTACTAACTGTTTACCTGAATTCACTGTATTGCCAGCGGACTCCAAGTGAAGATCAAAAATATCTGACCAAACTGTTGAAATGAAATCGAATTTCTCATGCTTGCCAGCCATATTCCTGGCAGCAAGCTTGCCGGTATACAATGCATTGTTCCAGTGCTCAACTCTCCTCATTTTCCCCGTGGAGGGGTCGAAAACATTCGCTACGTCTCCAGCAGAGTAGACGTCCCTGTGACTTGTCTCCAGATATTCGTTGACTTTTATGCCATTGTCTGTCTTAATTCCACTCTTGAGTGCAATCTCAATATTCGGTGTTATTCCTGCTGCTATCAACACAAAATCCGTTCCAATAGTTTCCCCTTTCTCTGTCACAGCTCCCACTATCTTTTCCTCTCCCAAAAATTCACGAATAGAATCTTCTAGACGGAAAGCGACCCCTTTCTTCTCGAAGTACTCCTTTATGAGTGCAGAGACGTGCTTGTCTAGGAAACCTCCCCATATATAACTCCTTTTTTCTACTATTGTTGGTTTTTTACCAAGGGTCGCCATACTTGCAGCGATTTCAACTCCAATAAAACCTCCTCCGATAATGAGTGGCTTCTTGGAAAAGGAGAGCTCCTCTTTTATTGAGTCAGCGTCAGCAAGTGACCGGAGATAATGTACTCCTTTCTTGTCTTCCCCTTTTATTCCAGCTCTCCGTGGGCTCCCACCTGTGGCTATGAGAGCCTTATCAAATTTTATGCTTTCTCCTCTTTCAAGATAGGCTACTTTCTCTACTGGGTCTATGTTTGTTACTCTGTTTCCAAGAATCACCTTAAGATTGTTCTTCATGTAGTAATCCTGGCTCATAAAAAATAGTGATTCCTTCCTCACTTGATCCCTGAGGTACTCCTTTGATAGGGGGGGTCGATCATATGGGTATTCATGATCCTCAGTTACAACTATTATCTTCGAATTTTTTTCTATGGACAGGAGTTCCCTTATCGCAAAGTAAGACGACACACCACTTCCGATGATGAGATAATTACATTCGAATCTATCATTCTGCATAAACCCCACAAATATAGTAAAACAAATAATTACTTAACTAGTGCTTGAGGATATGTGCTACATTTTTGCTAATGGACCTATTGCCCGAGATTTGATTAGGGGCTGATAAATAAGTGTTTCCAGTACAGTTTGCAATCTAAGGAATTCCTTCATTTAATACAATCACTCTTTTCCAGCAAATTGATACCTAGAGTCAGAGACATTCTTCCAGCTTCAAACAAAATAACGATCGAGACTGTCCAAGAGGATTCACATCAGCGCTCAATTTACTATCTGGTATTCGTTATATTACAAGCACGATTGCAGCATTTCAAACATTGATGTAGAAGGGAGCTAGAAATTTAAAAAAAGATTATTTCCTCATTGCCACTGATATTGCGTGGGTAGGGCATGCAGTCACACATGCGTTGCAATATATGCAATCCTGTTCCCGTACCATGTCCGTTTTGTCGGTTCTGTACTTTGCCCACAGTTCTGACCCTTTTTCAAGCACTTTATCGTTCCCAGTACCTTTAACTCCAGGGTTTAAGAACCATTCATATACGTTTGTAGGGCATACATCCATGCAGGCCCCGTCCGCAATACAGGTCTCCCAATCAACTGCTACGTTAGTTCCGTGTATGCCCAATTTGGTGGGATATGGTTTGCCATCGGCATCATTTCTTTGCATCCCCTCCGCTCTCACTTCGTGTCCCTGATGCGACCCGGAGACTGGATATTCATTTGGTTTGTCAAAAAAGTCATCGTCAATGGGTTTTGGGTTATAATCTACTTCTCTTACCATCAGAATTAATTGATATTGTATATAATAACATTTGGTGAGCTCCAAAATCACCAGGATCACTTTGTTGGCTTCAAATATTACCCAATCTCTACGAAACTACTCCATTTTTGAGCGACCTGATTTATGATTAATTTGGTAAATTTCGCCTAGATGTAACATGGCAAAATCCTATTGAATGCATCAGACCTGATCTCCGTCGAGCTGCGTTAATTTTTAAAGATTTTGGTTTTAAATGGTCGATCACCCTCGACTAGGATATTTCAGTTGTTAAAGGTCCGATTAGTCCCTAACTGACATTTTCTTATATGGTGAGCTTGGAAAACACTAAACTGATAGGGGTCAACTCTAAATATTCTCTCTCCATTTAATGCTCGCTGATAGTTATGAACGATCTCGTTGGGCTCCTCATGATTGAACACAGTGCAATAAGACACATAAGTAAGTATTTCAACTTCAATAACGAGGATGATTTGGCAGGCTTCCACGAATATCTTAAAAATGTCCATATAGAGCTGGAGGAAAAAATAGTGTTCCCACTTCTCATATCAACAGATGATTATAGAAGCAAGGACCTTGCCCCTACTATTGATCAGTTGAAAGTAGATCATAAGTCAATAGATGACCTTGCAAGAAACATTTTGACACTCTGGGCCAATGAAGATAAGGTAACAGCTGTAGATAAAACAAAACTGTATTTCAGACTTTTGAAGGACCATAACAACAGCGAGGATAGCTCTATCTTTCTTCTCTGGAAAAATGTTGACGAAAAAGAGATGGTGACTGCAATGAAGGAGGCTGAAAATATAATTGACTCCTTTGGGCGGGAGTTATACACTGAACTGATGGCTCTTTCCCCTGCCGCGTATTCCTACCTGACTGCAACCCAAAAGAAATAAAGGTTCCGCGGCTGGGCATATATGTTGATGGGCAGATGTGTAACTATAGAATATCTGCCCCCGGCAGGGATTTATTATTTTAACAATGATCAATGATTGAAGAATTAGGGATTTTATTTTAGAAATTGAAAATAGCATGATTCATAGAGTTTTAGTGAGCGTTAATAAGCCTTCTTAGAGGATACTCGTTGGATTCATTGATATCACATTCTGCAGAATAAAAGATAGCATACTGAGGCCCAATATGAGCGGTTTCTTCAGACCTACCTATTTTGCCTCTAATTCCATGTTAGTGTGATTTTTTATTTAGAGAGAGGAACAAAATTGCCATAACGGTCTACTTCCCATTGTCCAGTAGGCAGTATTCTGTTGCAACAATTGCATATTACAAACCTTCCGGGATGTTGCCTAATGTGCAAATCAAGCTTGATTCTATCAGGGAACCAGGCACCACAAAAACGCTTAAACTCATGATGGTGAGAAGGCTCAGCTGGTAGAAGGGGAGCTGAGATTAAAACCGTGCTGCTCATCTGTATCCCCTTCCATACCAATCCTATCCCTTAATTGCTCTAGATATTTTGTCTTTAATTTCCGGCGTAATAGATTGTATATCATGGCACCTCTTCCCGTGCGCCTTGATGATCTCTTCAATTTCTTCCCTTGTGGCAACTCCTCTCACTTCAAACCCGCATGCAAATCCCAAGTCACTGCACTTAAAACTAAGTCCAGACATCTCTTTTCACCGATTACATTATCCATTGCCATTGGAATAAGTTGCCCCCGAATTGTTTAGGGGATGTCAAGAAGGTCACTTTAATTTTCTTGAACCAATCAGTTACAGTTCAACACCGGTGAATTAAAGAATTCGCTCGGCTATTACCAGAAATTGACGCTGATTTTTATTCCGGTTCAAAAGAGATCAAAATATTTCCTTTCTTGCAGGATTAGTGAGATGGAGGGAGGCTCATTTGATACCGGGCGGGTTGAAATTATACTTCACCTTCCTAATTAACATTAAATAAATAATTTATGATGAATCCTCCTGCGGTCTCACCCCCTTTCGGAAGGTAAATAAGATGCCTAAACCAATGATAGCGAATCCAGCCATTGCAGTAACATCCCCGATCATTCTTAACCAGATTAAATCCCCAACTAAAGCAAGATGCCAGAATGGTGTAACTCCAGGGACAAGAGGTGACAGAGACTTCACGTACCAGAATCCATATTTCAATTCAAACTCATATTGAAGTACGCCCAGTGGAAGGAGAGATAACAATGTCTGCAGAGAGAATCCGATTCCGTAGAGAACGGCCCCCCATCTCATATACTTCAGTTGACCATCCTTTAAGCCACCTGTCAGGTATGCTATCACCACCCACATCATAATTGATGGAAGGCCATAGGCCAGAGGAAATGCCAGGTGTGCGTGTGCCATTACAACCTGCGTATCATGGAGGTAATAGTTCAAGAGGGGCATGTTCAGTAATCCGCCTCCAAAGGCTGCAGCACCAATCCCTCCTCCAATTGCAGAAACTATCGTGAATATTAGAATAGTTTTCTGGAATTCGGTCTTGGCGTCAGTCTCTCTTCTAACCCACAACAATATGGCATAAACTACCGCGAATCCTATTGCTATTGCCTCAAGAATTCCGACAATTGAACCTATGTATAGCCACACCTGCGGCTGGCCACCCCAGTAGTAATGGTGCGCCGTCCCTATCATTCCGGACACTATATCCGCAGTTGCATCCAGACCTATCAGGGCAGTCCCAAGTCTTACTGGGAAAAGTCCTGCTATAATGAGAAGCGTTACTATTATCGTGACAATGATTGCAGGCCAGAAACCCTCTACGAAGGCATGTATCATGATCCACCTGAAGTATTCATCAACGGTGTAATTACCCCAGGGGTGGAATACAGGGAGTGCTCCCATCACGATCCCAAATCCGGTACCTGCCAGGGAAATACCAAGAACTTGGGTGAGAGGCCTGAGGTTTGGAATGGTTATCTTGGAGGCTTTAAAGAATAAGTAAGACATGTAGAAGACGAGCACTGCAATTACCAAAAGCCAGACAGTCCCTTGCGTTACAACATTCCTTCCCTGACCCCCAAACATGAACCAGGGATCAAAGAAACCGTTATTGTAAGGTATGATCTGGAGATAATTTAGCATTATACCAAGGGCAGTCAGGAAACCGACACTAATGGTAGCAAGCATTACTCCCCAGGTCTGTCTCCTTGATAATTTCAAGCCAAAATAAGGTAAAACGAATAGAGAAAATACTACCCATGTTGCAACGATCCAGAGGACTGCAAGCGTGTAGTGCTCCGCATTGCCTATGTTAAAGGGTAGAATATTCAGAAGATTGATTCCGTAAAAAGTTGGGCTTGCGTAGAGATGGAAGATGTACTCACCGAGCAGTCCCTGTACCGCAGCGGTAAGTCCTATTATAACCACGCCATACAAAGTCAACCTCTGAGTTTTCGTTGGTTTTGGAAGGGGAACAGGTTCTCTCGGATCATTCCAATACGACAGAAGCTTCATAAATACATAAGCGGCGAAAGGTAAAATACCGATGATGAACGCAAATGTCATAAGATCGGAAGAGACAAAAACATTTGAGTTAGGATGAAGAACCCCATTTGTGAATGGGTATCCGTTCGTATATCCCAGAAGAGATATCAAGGCAGTCCAGGTAAAGAATGCTGTCAGGTCAGTAACCACTGTCTTATTCGTAATGTAGTCTGGGATCAACCTGTTCTGTTCAGAGTTTTTCCCCAAATAGTTTTGATAGTAAGAGACGCTGTAGTTGAATGCACCCATGAATAAAGGTGAGACCGTCATTGTTTTTGAAGCTGAATTGAACGCTACGTGGAGGTAAGGTGATATGCTTTCGGCTTGTGATGTGTTGTTGGGATAGAATGGTTGTATGCCTAACCGTTCAGCTATGTAATTTTCATCTAACTGGATGGTGTATGATGTAAAATCAATACCAAAATAGCCTCCGAATCCTAGTACTGATCCGTAATCCGCAAGACCATATTTCTGATAAAGATACTTTCCGGAAGTTATTTCGTTCGAGGTAAAGATGGTCTGTCCATCTGATGTGACAACTTTGTCTGGAACAGGGGGTAGATTTGAAAAGGTGTAGAAAGACATTGCAATCCAGATAACGTAAACTACCACGGTAGAGATGGCAACGATCATTGGCCATTTGCTCTTCTTGCCTTTATAAATTTCAGCGGTCACAATTGCAAAATGTACAGCCTAAATAAAAGGATGATAGCTAAAATATTAGCCTAAACTTTTCCCATCATATGAGCATCTACTATTTTTTTGAGTGCCCTCCTCATTATAAGGTCTGCAGTCGCGGGTTTAATCGAAAATTTTTTAGCGATAGATGTCAGCGACGTCTTTCTTTTAACGTCAAAATACCCGTTTACAAGGGCGAAAAGGACTATTTCAGATTGTCTCGGAGTAAGACCAGACAACGTGGCATAGGGTATTTCTTCAAGGACGTTAAATTCAATTCCTTCAGTCTCAAATTCTTTCAGAATTCTTTTTAAGGAGTTTTTGTCGCTCAGGAGTCTATAGATCACAGTATCTTTACCCTGGGACCTTGCTGAAAGCACAACCGAATTGAGTTTCGCAAGAATCCTGCAGGAATCGCAGCTGGCTGAAAGGGCCAGTATCTTGTCTCTCCTTAAGGCAGACACTTTGACTCCCTCTTGCCTGAGGGCAGCTGTGACATCCTTGTGATTCTGCCCTAGCTCTAGTAGATGGGACGACTCCTCTACTCCTATATTTAATTTTACTAGATTCGGGCTGAGCTTTAACCTTGAAATCACGTTGGTCACCATACAATTATCCCTTTTTACAGAGATGTCCACCTCTATCAGGCGTGCGGCTGACATTGAATTAACATCGGGATTAACTATTTCTGCATTTCCAGATTTAGATACTGTTGCAGATGCTACTTCAAGTTAAAAAATCTTGAAAGGAAAGGTTAATCCGGCCGTCGACATTGGGAATACAAGTGAGTGAACAAGACATCGAAGGGTATATGACAGAAGACCACTGGGAGGTCAATGAACAAATAAAGTCCCTGTTTTCTGGAGATGACAAACTCCAGTCCAAGCTACGGGATGAAATATTCCCGAGGCTTAGAAGACACATTTTCATCGAGGAAATTGCATTATTTCCGACATTGCCAGAGAGCGCAAAAGAAGAGGTGGAATACCTGGAAAAAGAACATGGTATGATTCTAGCTACGGTAAATCAGGCAATGAATTCCAAGAACTACAAAATCAGGAAAGAAAAGCTGCTGGATCTCTATGACCTATTAGTGGAGCACAACTCGTACGAAGAATCATTTATCTACGGTCATTTCCACGGGAAGGATGCCTCCACCATCAGGAGCATAGGATTTCCTTCCCGTGAATGGAAGTCGCTCTATGAACGGACTTTTCCATGATTCCTGACCCCGAGAATTCTGGATTGGCGAACTTCTCTCCTCCATTCCTGCTTCAGGAGAAAGAGAAGCAATTTTATGAGGAAACTGTACCTCGGTTTAGGAGTTCTAAATCCCATATTTTTATGCACACTCCCCTCTGCTGATCTTAGCCTGGACCTCCTTGTGGTCCTCGTCTTTAGGTGCAGGCGACACGACGTGAATTGCCTCCATGTCGGTTCTGGCAACAATCCCTCTCCTTTTTCCTCTAGGAACTATGAGAATGCTGCCTGGCTCCAACTGAAACTCTTGGTCTCCCCCAGTTGCTGTCCCCGTCCCCTTGATGACAGCAAATATTAGATCTACCTGAGGTGAATGAACTGGAATGCACTGACCGCCCTTAATATAAGTTAGAATGACCTTGTAGCTATCCCCCGAATATACACCAACTGGGCTAAACATATCATCCAAATAATGTCTTTCCGAATCCATACTTGTAAACTTAACACCGTCATGCAGCTCTGCAACTTGGCCCTTGACCAATATACTCTCATATGCTCCATCCTCCCGCTCTTTTGAAGAATATGCTGATTCATCAATTGGGATGCCGTTATGCTTAATCTCTGCGATAAGATGTATTGGCTCACGGTCTGAAATTATCAGAATCTCTTCTCCTGGGTTTAATCCCTTGAATATTTCGACCACCTTATTATGCCTCTCAGTTGGTGTAGTTTCCCTGACATCAATTATCAGCTGCTTCCGATTTTGGTGTTCCATAAGGTGTTACACTCGGAAATAATTTAAATGCGTTCCCTTAATTATTAGGGAATAGAATAATTATGAAACCCACAGACTAGCAGGCAGGAGAAGATAACGAAAGACGGAATGCTGGAACAGTCTATTTCTAGTAAGCAGGCGTTGGTGCGGGGGACGGTGAGATGATCCTCCTGAGATTGAAAACAAATGCAAGTATTGCAATTATCAAGACGTATCCGGATAGATATGAGACAAAATTCAGAATATAGCCAGAACCGAAGCCTAAGTCTCCATACACTCTCATCGTGGTCGCTATTGTAATGATTAGAATGGGTGAAAACGTTACCCTATCCTGAACGGCGTTCTTTTTCAACGTCATCGGGAATATTATCGGACTATGTGCTATAATGAAAGTGCCAATAAATCCAAGAGCGATAGAATGTGTTGCTGCATCTAATATGTCCTCAGAGGTGGTTAATTGAAATGCAAAGAGTGCTATGCCAATGAATAACCAAGAATAAGCAACTATTACACCAGTCCTCAGATAAGTTTGAAACTTCCCCCTTCTGGGACTACTGTGAAACGATGGATCGAATCTCAGAGCCGTCAGAATCATGAGGAGGAGAATAATTATCGACGAGCCCATTATTAAGCTCCGGCCAAAATATTGAGGATATTCCACAGAAGCAAAAGCGGTTAGCACGATGATCCAAGAGAGCGCTGCCTGGAGTCCTATAACTTTCCTGCCCATTCCACGAATAAATCCAAGCTCGACTCTTTCAGCTACTATGTATATGATGGGGAATAGTAAGGCCAGATACGTAAGCTGGATGTTCATCCAGATCGTAGAGCTCATATTTGCAATTGCGGTAAGGGCGATAGCAGCAACAGACGCACCAAACATCCACCGTATCCCGGCTACACTATGGCCCATTTTACTGGTCAGAAAGTGGAGAAAAAGAATAGAAGATATGATGACGAATATTAGTCCGATATCAACTAGAACAGGATTGTTCATTAAGTATCCCGTAGAAACAATTACAGTACCGGAAAAGAGGAAAAAGATGATTGGCCTGGAAATTTTGAACGTGTTCAAGAACTTGAACTTCTCCATGCTTTCTAGCTTTTCAGTGATAAGAAGACCTCCTATGACTCCAAAGATCATGATATCCGGGTGGAACAATATATCATCCGCCAGAGAGGAGCTGGCCTCATAACCAGAAGAGAGTGCTAGAGAAGAGAGTCCGATCAAAATGCCAATGACGAGTGACAGTGCTGAAAAAACCAGCCCTATATAAACAATCAAGTGAGGTCCTTTATCGAATTCCTTTAAGGTGCGGTTGTTTGCTGACGTGACTGTTTATCCGGAAGTACATTTAATCCTAACCCCTAAGATATTAGGACGATTCGGATTACCTCCCGTCCCTCGGCAGCATTAATGTGGGAAGATGATATAATCAGGCCAGCCTGGTGGACGAAAGATCTATCAAATGGATAAGTGTCGCAATTACCAGAAGAGTGAGACCTGATATGACAAGGTAAATTTCTGAGAACCCATTTAATCCAATAAAGGTGGCTATAGTACCCGTATTCAGTGAAATGATTTCGGATACGATCAACGAGTGCCTGAATTCTTTCTTGTTGCCATAGGAAGGCATCATTATATTGGTAATGCCGAATACCATTGAACCAACAAATCCAAACAGCCATAAAATGTAGATGGCATCCCTGTTTAGAGTTACAAAGGGTAGAAAGCTAATGATCATTGCAATCAGTCCAGCGAGAAGATACAGAAAAGCCTCTGTGGTGAATACAAGGTTCAGTTTAATATATCCGCCGCTCAGATTAGGTGACCTGCTAGCGCTCATAGAACTGTGGTCTCAATTATCATCGAATATTTTAAACTCGTCCCTAAAACCTTAGGAATGTGGGATGAACTGCATTTCAATTGTCCTGAGTCCCTTAAGGAATAGGGATTAGGTAATAAAGGCGAAACCTCATCGCAATATATGAAACCAAGAGTTTTGCCTTTAAAAGACCTTATGGTTGAATTGGAGGAGGAGCATGATGCTATATCCAGTGCAGTCAGCCAGGCGGAAAATGAAGTTGAAAAGTCAAATTACCAAAATGGTGCTGAAATTTCTAGGAAAGTGGTTGATTTGCTTTCACAACATACGATAGACGAGCAAAGCTCCCTTTTAGGATATCTCATAAAGAAGCTCGGAAGGGATAGGTCTAAAAGGGACATAGAAATTATGAGGGTTCAGACACAGATAATGAATCTTGCAAAGAAGATATCTAAAACATTTGCGCAAGGCGGGAGAGCAGAAGCGGCTGACATAAAGAATCTAAGATTTTTGCTTATGAAGCAATTCATGCATGAGAAAGCATTATTCGAGCAGGCTTCCTCTTTTATTGATACCGAATTAAAGGAAGAGTATTTCCAGGAAGTTGACAGATATGTCAATGAAGGTGGGAAGTGAGAGAGAGCAACGCAATATCTTTTTCAAATTATTATTCTTTAATTCTTTTTATATGGTTTGAAGTCACTGGTTCAATATCCGCTTCGCTATGAAGGAAAGGTCAATTCCTACGTGCTCTGCTTAGGCAATTGATTAAACATATTGAAATATCTTTAATCGCAACGATTCGATTTTTCTACTTTGGAAAATGAAAGGAAAAACAGAATTAATCATTGCTTACTGGTGTCAGTTTCAGGTTCGTAGTCTATCCATTCCCTCATGCTTGCAATCAGGTACCCTTTTGCCTGTTCAAAGGTTAAAAACGGTGGCATTGGTTTCAAGTTTGGATCAGTGATTGCCTCTAGAAGGAACGGTCCTTTACTTTCTAACATGGTACTCACTCCGTTCCTGATTTCCTTGCTGTCTCTTATCGTCAGTGAATCTATTTCGTAAGCTCTTGCAAGAAGGGAAAAATCGGGATTCACAAGGTCGACACCCCACTCAGGATAACCCATAACCTCCTGCTCATATTTTATCATAGCAAGCTTGCTGTTGTTGAATACAACAATCTTCATTGGGAGATTATATTTCTTGACCGTCGAGAGCTCCATTGCAGTCATTGCCAGTCCTCCATCTCCCACAGCTGATATGACCTGCCTTCCTGTGGACAATGACACTCCTACTGCGCCAGGCAACGCACACCCCATTGACGCCAGTGCGCCGGAAAAGAGGAATCTTTGCCCAGCAGACGCTCCGAAATGCCTTGCAATCCAGACAGTTGTATTGCCGGTATCTGTGACTATTACAGCATCCTTATCGGCATACTCAGAGAGTGCTCTCGAAAGAAGGGCTGGATTGGTTGTTCTGGTTTCCCTCTCCTCGATTTTCCTCAGTTCATTCCTCCAGGCATTCATTGATCTTTCGAACTCAAGGTAATACTTGCTTTCCTTTTCTTGCACTGAATTAATCACCGAATTCAGGAAATGATGAGCGTCCGAATTGATTGGCACATCAACTGGCAACTCATTCCCGAGATTACCAGGATCGGTGTCGACCTGAATCATCTTGATATCACGAGGAATGAACTTCCGATAGGGAAAGGTCGATCCTATCTCTATGATAAGGTCTGACCCATTGATTGCCTCCACAGACGGACGGGAGCCTAGGAGGCCAAGTCCACCAAACACCTGCTTGGAATCGTCTGAAAATATGCCCTTACCAAGCAGTGCATATATGATAGGTGCTCCAATTCTCTCTGAAAATGTCTCCAAGCTCTCCCTCTCACTAAGAGCCCCCCTTCCTATCAATAAAACAGGGTGTCTGCTGCTGTTGATTAATTTTAAAGCGGCACTCATATCGTAAGCTATGGTTCCTGAGACTATTTCAGTATTCACAATTCTTGGCAGTTCCACCTTCTTCATCAAAATGTTTACCGGAAAGTTGAGATGAGATACTCCTCTCAACCTTTTGGCTTCCCTTATTGCCTTGGAGATAAGATTCGGGGCAGTTAAAGGATCAATGACCATCTTATTGAAAACTGCTACGTCATCGAAGAGTTTTACCAGGTTCACTTCCTGATGATAATCCTCCCCATAGAGATCGCTGCTAACCTGTCCGGTAATGGCTATGACTGGGACCTTGTCAGTCTTTGCATCGTACAATCCATTGATCAAATGAATCGACCCTGGTCCAGATGTCCCGAAGCATGCGGCAAGGTTTCCGTTGAACTTGGCATCGAAGGAAGCTGCGAAAGCCCCTCCCTCTTCGTGACGGACCTGTATATATTTTAGGGATTGACTTCTGCGAACTGTTTCAACAAATGGATCAATTGAGTCTCCGGGCACCCCATATGCTCTCTTTACCCCTCCCATTAACAGAAAATCAACCAGTATATCTGCTACTGTCTTTCTCATGAACATCACGTGTCATTAAGTAAGTCAGAGTGTACATCCATAATCCCTACACTGTTAGGGTTCAATCCCAAAGAAATGAAATCCATGATTTTTTGACAAAGGCTTTCTAACAATGTCTGCTAACATTTTTTAAAAGTTCTTTTTCAATTTACAAATATGATTTATTGACGATATACTATCGGGAATACTAAGATGAGGAGAGGAATTCGATGAGAATAGATTATGAGAGACTTGAACCAAATGCAGTGAAAGCAATACTTGGTTTGAAGGAATTTGTGAGGACAACAGGCCTAGATGAATCGCTTATCGGCTTGATTGAAATCAGATCTTCCCAGATAAATGGATGCGCTTACTGTCTGGACATGCATACTCAGGACGCAACCGCAATGGGGGAAAAGGAACAGCGCATTTTCTGCATTAGCGCGTGGAGAGATGCACCCTTCTTTTCAGATAGGGAAAAGGTGGCTCTGGAGTTCACCGAAGCAGTTACAAGAATATCTGAAAATGGAGTTGATGATGATCTCTACAACAGGGTTAGGACTCATTTCAATGAACGGGAATTCATCGGTTTGGTGATGGCAATAAATACAATAAACTGCTGGAACAGGATTTCAATATCGTGTGGGCTGACCGCCGGAATGTATAAGCGGAGTCCTTAAACTGAGGATGCACGTTAGAATATTCAACTGGGAACAATTTCAGGTCGAATCCACAAATATGCCCTTGTGAAATAATGAGAACGTCCAGTCAGTTAGCACCTCGAATTTATTCCTGATAGTAGATATCCTCCAAAGATGAATGAAGCGCCAAAGGAACCACGCCGTGAATCCTGTTAGTATAACTCCATTGGAGAATTTGCAGATCCCTGTGAATCTTCCGGCGGACAGAAATGTCCCATGATCGTGATACCTGAATCTTGTCCCTAAATTTTTCCCGTTAAATTCTTCCGCAAGTCTCACTCCTAGGTACTTTCCCTCCTGGACAGCGGCAGCGGCAGTTTGCGGTGGAGGCGACTCACCTTCCCCCAAGAATGGCAAGGCAGAGTCCCCGATTGCATAGACCTCAGCTAATGATGCAACTCTCAGGCGATTGTCAACTGCAAGCCTGTCTCCATTTCTTTCATTTAGTTTCCTCTTTAGCGAGGAAACAACGGAGCTTGTCTTGATTCCAGCAGTCCAGAAAACATTCCTTGTCTGTATATGATTTCCATCAGATAATATCACTTCAGACTCCGCAACTTCTATCACTTTTTTGCCAAGTAATAACTCTACCCCTTTTCTCTTCAGTATATTAGCCAGTTTTTCGGAAAACTCTCCGCCGATACCGCTCATCAGTTTATCATTGGCCTCTATCAGGACGATCCGTGGAATCAAACTTCTTACCCTGTGATTTCTGTTCAGATCGTCTACGAATTCCAGAAGGGACGTAGAGAGCTCGACACCCGTAGCACCCCCACCAATTATCACAAATGTTAGGAGAGAACCCACGCTACTACCACTGTTAATCCTTGAGACTGCTTCTTTGTAAGATTCTAGTACCCTATTCCTTGCCTTCTCACCGTCTTTTATGCTCTTAAGCGGTAGGCTGTGTTCCTTGACCCCAGGTATACCGAAGTCATTACTTTCAGAGCCCAGTGCAATTATAAGACGGTCGTAATGAACGGTGCCCTTTGTAGTTACAACCTCATTCCTCTCTGGAATTATTTCGGTAGTATCAGCCTCAATGAACCTATAACCAAAGTCTTCAATCGTGCAACAGATGGGTGATGAAACATGGTACCCATAGACCTTTCCAGTGGCAACTTCATACAAAAGCGGAGAAAACATCATGTAGTTTCTAGAATTTATCGCGATAAGTTCAATCGCTTTCTTGGAGTCCTTCTTTATTCTCCTATTAAATGCAGTTATGAAAGAAGAACCAGCAAAGCCGGTCCCAAGTACAACAATACTAAGTTTCCCTTCTCTTCTCTCCCTCCCGGCCTCTGTGCAATCAACTGAATCATTTTGTGTTTCCCTAATGGAAATTGACATAGAGCATAATTGAACCATTCAAAATACTTCTAATCCCGAAAAGGATAGGGATAGCTTCCTGACCGCTTGATATCAACTGCCAAATCCTATCCCTTAGCATTTTGGGATTATGACCAATAGCAACCATTTGTTCAATCATCATGGTTCATCAAAGCAGTATACTGGACAAAGAGCATGCCGAATTACTTGAGCAACTTGAGGATGCTTCTTTGAAGAATAACGGGGTATCGGAACTATTCAAGGAAATGCATTCAAAGTTCCTGGTACATCTAGCGAAGGAAAATGAGACCATACTTCCCCTTTTATCATACGTCAAGGCGGTCTCAGATGGAAAGGTCATCGGTGAGGATCAGAATTACATAAACGCTGGAGAGAAATTCAGAAAAGATTATGATAAAATGGTCTCGGAGCATAGAAAAATGCGGGATCTGATTGGAAAGGTTGAGGAGAAGTTGAAAGTTCATCCAAATGCTCAGCTATCAAGGCTTGTCGGTTTTTTATTGGAACATATTGAGCTCGAAGAAGAATTCCTTTATCCTTCGGCGAGGATGGCGGCAAAGACAATTAGACTTGAACACGAACTCAAGGGTATGGCAGTTAGATAAATATCCATTGGCTAGACATTCCAGAGCGTATCTAGGGGTGAAATTAGCTCTCTTTCTTCTTGAAATAGGAAGAAATGATGTTCTTTTCTGCCCTCCTGAGTATCTCTGCAAGAGTGACGTAGGATACATTTAGCCTCTTGGAAAGCCCTTCCAGATTGATTTTCTTTGGATATTCAAAAAAACCCAACTCAAGTGCAGTCTTTACCACAAATTCCTGTCTAGCTGTTATATCCCCTTTCTTGCTAAGGCGACTCTTCTTGAGAAGTTCAAATTTCACTCCATCTTCCTCCAGCCTATGCAGAAAGGAAGAGACCGTTTTCTCATCCGGGACAAGCCATTGCATTGTCATGTTTCCTGCTTCGTCCGATCGTGCTTGAGTCAGGAACAGATCCCACTTGTGGATCTCCCTGCAGATTGCACACTCATCAGCGTTGACAATAGCAGTCGCATGATAATCATCCATTATTTTCAGATGTTCCTCGCTTGAAGGTTTGCTCATGTTGAGATCATTTGAAAGACCTTCTACCTGACCTTCAGGCGAAAAAATTTCAACCAGATCTTTGACTCCCTCAGAGCTTGCTCTGATATCTCTAATCCTAATTTCAGCGGAATGAGTTTGAACAAGATTTCTTATCCATTCCACAGGCGTTTTGAATCTTAACTCGAGTTCTATCACTAGTATCAGATTAATTATCAGAATATACTATTTAAGAAAGAAGTAGCACGGCACTCCTTTCACTTATTGTTACCCCCTGCAGGGCAAGGGATCAGAAAAGGGATCGCGTGGCGTTGTTTGTTGGTATTTTAAATGATTCTTTCGGCTAAATACCTACATTCGATTCCTTTAAATATTTTAACCTGGATTTATTCTACCAATTCTGGTGACTTAGATAACACTTTTTAAGTTAACAGGAAGGGGTGATCTTTTCTATCCACTTTTAAGTATTAAATGTCCATTTTATAATTCCCAAAGGACAACTGCAATCTGATAGGATTCTATGGCAGTGTTTTGGGGATTCTCCTTCATAAAACCCCGATTTGGTAATCGTTGGATGTTTGTTATCCTTGCCTCAGAATGCGATCGTGTTCGAACTCAATTTTAATGAGTTGTTCGCTTAATTACTTAAGTAGCCCCGGGCAGATTCGAACTGCCGTCAACGGGTCCAGAGCCCGCTATGCTTGGCCACTACACCACGGGGCTTTTCAGCTGTAATCGTGAAGTCATAGATATTGTTTGCTATTACTGCTTGTCAAGGGAGGTTCTTCCTTAATTTTTTGGATGTCTCGGTTGCAGTTGAGTTCATGAGACGTAAACTTCCTTTCTTAACTGGTTCCAACGCGTTCCTGCCACGATTTCCATCGGAATTCCTAAAAATGTATTTATAGTGGCTATGAAATGTATCAGTGTGCAATGTAAATGGATTTCAACATTCCAGATGATGCTAAATCTATAAGGGATAAGGTCAGTGACTTTATGACAAGGGAGGTTGTCCCTCTTATTAGTAAACTGGAAAGAGATAGTTCTGTAATGGTTGATATTTTCAAGAAAATGGGAAAACTTGGACTACTGGGTATTACCATACCAGAGGAATTCGGAGGATCTGGAATGGATTTCCTGACTTTAGGAATTGTTTTGGAAGAGGTCTCATATTTTTCTGGCTCCCTAGCACTTTCATATGGGGCTCACTCCAACTTAGTAATGGATAATATATTCAGAAATGGGTCCGCAGAGCAGCGAGAGGAGTTTATTCCTCCTATGGTAAAGGGAGAACGCATTGGTTCACTATGTCTTACAGAACCTGGAGGAGGGTCCGATGCCATTGGTAGTATGAAGACAAGCTATGTTAGCGCTGGAGATGCGTATGTTCTGAACGGTACGAAGACTTTCATCACCAATGCTCCATTGGCGGGAACATTTCTGATCTATGCAAGAAACGGGAATAATTATTCCGCTTTCGTCGCAAAAAAGGAGGACGGAATTGAAACCCCTCGTCAGTTTGAAAAACTTGGGGTGAGAGGATCGCCTACGGGGGACGTTGTGATGAAGGACGTCTCTATTCCACTGGACAGGGTACTCGGAAGAGAGGGAGAGGGTAAGAAGATAATTTATGGAGGACTCAATGCTGAAAGGGCCATATTCGCTTTCATGCCTCTAGGGCTTGCGAGAAGAGCCCTTGACGAATCAATCAGGTACTCACAAGTACGTGAGCAATTTGGAAATCACCTGTCAGAATTTGAGCTTATTCAGGAGAAAATAGCATATATGTTTACAAAAATAGAGGCGGCAAGGTTGCTTGCATACAAAGCTGCCAAGATGGCTGGAGAAAACGTGAAGGATCCGTCTTACGCAGCTGCATCAATAATGAACGCCTCAGAAATGGCCACGCAGGTGACCAAAGATGCACTTCAAATCTTTGGAGGATATGGATACTCTACGGATTTTCCAGTAGAACGGTTATTCAGAGACTCTATTATTGCAGAGATAGGGGCAGGAACTACGGAGATTAGGAAAATAGTGATAGCAAGGTATATCCTTGGAAAATTCCATTAACATTCTATAAAGGAGAAACTGCCGTTCTCGGATTCCGGGGACACAGGTTAAGATGCTATATGTGCAAATTGGTTTAATTCAGTCGTGGATTAGTCTAAATTAACTGTTTAGGCAATGGAGATTCTTTTATACCTGTTTTTCAATAGTCAGTAGTGATGTTGTAATGTTTAACATCGCCCATATAATGGATTTGTCTGTTGATAAGTGGAAAAATAAGACTTTTCTTGTATTCAACGGGAGGAAAATAACTTACAAGGATTTCGGCGATCGCGTGGAGGAATGGGTTGCATTTCTCCGATCTAAACAAATAAACAGAGGGGACATAGTTGCTGTATTTTCCAAGAACCGCCCTGAAATGCTTGAATTGTGGATGGCACTAAGCCGGCTGGGGGCCGTTTATTCCCCATATAATTACAATCTCAAGTCCACTGAAATCCAGTCATTGATCAACAACTCGTCTCCATCAATTCTCTTCACTGATTCATCCCTCCCAGAGATTTCTGGAACTGAGGTGATCAATTTCGACACAGTGGAGATAAAAGGCTCTGACAGTACAGTCGAAAATACCGATTCCGAGGATATGTGCACTCTCCTCTACACTTCAGGAACTGAAGCTATGCCTAAAGGGGTTATGAACACCCATTTGAACTGGTACTCAGCCCTTATGAGTTCCATTTATGATCTGGAATGGAAAAATGACGATGTATTCCTTCTTAGTATCCCGATTTATCACGTCGCTGGTCTTTACACATTCCTCGGGTTCATGAACGTGGGGGGCACAATCCTAATTGAATCCGTCCCAAACCCTTCAGAGATAATTTCATTGATAAATGAGTTCAGGGTCACCTACCTCATATTCCCGCCAACAGTATACATTGCTCTCTCCCAAATAGCGAAGGAACCGTTCTCCTCCGTCAAGAAGTGCATTAGCTTTGGCGCCTTCATAAGCGAGTCTCAATTTGATGCTGTTTCGAAAGTTTTTCCAAATGTGAGGTGGAGAAATTATTATGGAATGACTGAAACCACCCCAATGGGAACCACTCTTC
Organism: Thermoplasmata archaeon; assembly: GCA_021817415.1. GTDB lineage: Archaea > Thermoplasmatota > Thermoplasmata > Thermoplasmatales > JAKAUZ01. Next base: position 31,602 of record JAKAUZ010000015.1, read on the forward strand.
AACCAGAGGATTTTGAGAAAAGAAAGGAATCGATAGGAAAACCTCATATCAACATTTCAATCAAATTGTTGAGGGATGATGGCAGCGAAACGAAACCGGGGGAAGTTGGAGAAATTTGCATGAAAGGTCCATCAGTGGCGAAGGGATATTTCAGAGATGATGACAAGACCCGCGAAACATTCCATGAAGGATGGGTTCACTCTGGCGATCTGGCAAAAATGGATGATGAAGGTTTTCTCTATTTTGTGGACAGAAAGAAGGATATGGTCCGGACAGGTGGTGAGAACGTATCATCGGTTGAGGTTGAACGTGAAATTCTAACATACAGACCGGTTGCGGAAGCTGCAGTCGTTGGATTACCTCATCCCTATTGGATGGAAGCTGTGACTGCTTTTGTAACGCCAAAACGTGACCAGAAAATAAATGAGACGGAACTGGCCGAATACCTGAAAGGGAGAATGGCAGGATACAAATTACCCAAGAAAATAATTGTTCTCGAATCGCTACCACACAGCGCAAGCGGAAAGCTCCTCAAGAGGGAACTCAAAAAGATGTATGCGGATTCCTATACTGAAAGTAAATGAAGGATGGGATTTGCGTGGAAATAGTCACGGATGGCAGAACAATAACAGAGACAGACATAGTAATGTTTTCTTACTTCACGGGAGACTGGACATACCTCCACACTGATGCTGAAGCCTCGAAGGTGAGTATTTTTGGCGAGAGGGTGGCACATGGGTATCTCACTCTCTCCATATCACTGGGGCTCGTTGTAAGGTCTGGAGCCATTGACGTGAAAAAGTTCATTGCACTCATATCCATTGAAAGCGTGAAGTTTCTGAATCCTGTAAAGATTGGCGATACCTTGAAAGTTGCATACACAATAACTAAGGAAGATGACAGGGGGAATCGGGTAAAAGTCACAACAAAGGCTAGAACTATCAACCAGAAGAATCAGACGGTGATGGAATTTAAAACAGTCCATCTTGAAAGAACTGAGGGGGAAGGGGGAAAATTATGAAATCATATTTGCAACTCAAAAATGAAGGTGGGAGGGTTGCTATTGTCGGGACAGGACAGACGAAGTTCGAGGCCAGGATTCCTGGAATGACTTACTACGAGCTAGCGTTTCAGGCAGCAAAGAACGCTTTAGCAGATGCCAACATTGAACCAGGAATGATTGATTCAGTGGTCTATGGAATCTACAACGATCTGTTCGAGAGACAGATTATGCCCGACACGTACATACATGACTACCTTGGTATGTATGGCAAACCGGGCACGAGGATCACGACAGGAGGGGCTACGGGAGGATATGCTTTCAGGGCAGCATACGCGGACGTTGCCTCAGGTCTTTCCGACATTGCAATGGTAGTAGGCGTAGAGAAGGCACAGGATTGCTATGACTGGGCACAGGGAAAAACGACCCCTGAGGTGCTCAAGTCAATTGCTTACAGTGCGGACATGACGTGGGAATTTCCACTCGGCGTATCTGCAGCGTCATCCTACGCAGTACTTGCTTCCGCCCACATGAAGAAATACGGGACGACAGAGGAACAGGCCGCCATGGTCAGTGTGAAGAACCACGGGAATGCCTTGAACAATCCTTTCGCCCAGAGTCCGATGAGGATTACTGTTGATGACGTCATGTCGTCTAGGATTATATCCTACCCGTTCAAACTGCTTGATAGTTCCCTTTACACTGAAGGTGCGTATGTGCTTATTATCATGAACGAGAAAAAGGTGAGAGAGATCGGCGTAAAGGACCCAGTATGGGTGAAAGGAATTGGCTCCTCTAATGATAAATCATTTACTGGCCTTCGGTCGTCTATCGACAAACTTGGTAAGTTTGGTGATATTGCTGATCTGAGGAATCATTACAAAGCTGCTGAAGAGGCATACAGGATGGCGGGTATCAGCAATCCAAGAAAGGAAATAGATGTTGCAGAACTTCACGATGCTTTCAGCTTCACAGAAATCCAAGCTTATGAAGCAATGGGTTTCTGTGAGAGAGGTAAAGGAGGATTGTTCGTTGAGGAGGGGACCGCGTCAATGGGAGGGGATTTACCTGTTTCCCCGTCAGGAGGACTTCTGGGCGCCGGTCATGCTGTTGGTGCTACGGGGGTAATGCAGATAGGAGAAATCGCAAACCAGATCAGACATAAAGCTGGGAGAAGGCAGATTGAAATTAGGAATAATAACGGACTTGCCCATTCCATTGGAGGTCCAGGGTCATCTTATTGTACAGTTACCATTCTAGGAGGGAACTAGTAATGAGAGAATCCACAAAGAAGGCAAAGGAAGTACTGGGAAGGGAACTGAAATCTCGCCCACTTGAGAGCCTGATAGACGATATGATACTTAAAAAAATCACTGGAAATCCATCCGTCCTTGAAAGTGAAAAGTATTTCGAGGTTCCAGATAAAATGGTCATGTTTTACAAATACAGTTATGGCCAACAGTCAAGGTTCTTCAAGGAGTTGAAGGACAATGCAGCTCTTTATGGAGCAAGGTGTAGGAAATGTGGAATCGTTTATTTCCCCCCTAGGGCCCAATGCTCTGAGTGTTACTCTGATACGGAATGGACCCCAGTGAGTAATGAGGGAGTTGTTGTGTCAAGCACCACGGTGTGGTACACGACATCAGAATTTTTTGACAGGACACCCTATGCGGTCGGATACGTGAGGCCCACGGACGCAAACACCGCAATGCTTCAAAGGATTGACCTCAAGGGCAGAGAGTTCATTGAACCTGGAGAGAAAGTGATAGCGGTTTTCAAGAGGGAAAGGTTTGGGACTGTTTCAGATTTCTGGTACGAAATTAAGGAGTGATTTGCGTGGTGAATGTTAATTTGGTCCAACTGCTTAGCCGCTCTCTTACAGAGAAGGAAGGTGACTCGATATCTTTTTACGGGTACAGCTACGCGGGAAAGGATGTAATGAGGATATCTCTATCAGTTTCATCATATCTTTCGGAAAGCGGAGTTGTACCAGGAGATATTGTAGCAGTGGACATGTTCAACAGACCGGAACTCCTCTTCATCATATTTGGGTCCTGGATTGCTGGAGCCACGGTAACTCCAATAAATGTCCATCTTAAGACTGAGGAGATTCTCTACCAGCTCGCGGATTCAGGTGCCAAAATCCTGTTCTCTGAATCGTCTCTCTCGGAGAGAGTAACGGGAGCGTTGAAAAGTCAAGCTGGGGAAGTTAAGGATGTGACATTGGACCTTGAAGGAAATGATAGACAGGGAAATGTCTATAAGGACGTATTCGACCGCGAAATGGAATATGGCAAACCATTTCAGAATCCAGACGACCTTTTCATAATATATACGTCAGGTACCACAGGAAGACCGAAGGGGGCTGTCCTCACCTCCAATAACGTATACAGGGAAGCTTTGCAGCTGCAGCACGTAATAAACATCAAAAAGGAAGATAAAATGATAATAATTCTCCCCCTCTTTCACGTTAATAATCTTATGTTCAGCATAGCCACGCTGATGAGGGGAGGCTCCCTCATAATAATGAGAAAGTTCGATATCAAAGAATTTTTCCAGCAGGTTTCAAGGTACAGACCAACTCTGTTCTCCGCAGTTCCCACGATTTATAAAATGCTGATAGATTCTTGGACAGAGGAAAATGGAAGGGCGCTTTCATCACTCGAAACGGGAATATGCGGTGCTGCGCCCATGCCTGTGAAATGGTTTAACGATTTTGAGCGCATTTACCGGATAAAGATAATTGAGGGTTACGGACTCACGGAAGGAACAGTGGCATCCACAATAAACCCTCGTTATGCGCAAAGAAAGGTTGGTTCAATAGGCATCCCTTTCCCGGGACAGGATGTCAGGATATTTTCTGACAACGACGAAGAGCTCCCTCCCGGAGAAATCGGCGAGATAGTGATAAGGGGACCCAATGTGATGAAAGGATATCTCAACAAAGACAAAGAGACGGAGGTGACCCTCAAGAATGGATGGCTTCATTCAGGAGATATCGGGTACATGGACAACGATGGCTATTTTTACATAGTTGACAGGAAAAAGGATATGATAATAAGGGGGGGAGAGAACATTTTTCCAAAGGAAGTTGAGGATACGTTGCTGAAATTTCCGGGGATATCCGAAGCGGCTGTGATTGGAGTTCCTGACGAACTGTACGGGGAAGAAGTCATGGCATTCGTGGTGACACAGGAGAGAGGGATAAGAGAGAAGGACATACTGGAATTTTGCGTCAAAACCATGGCTAGTTATAAATGTCCAAAGAGGATTGAATTTATAAGTGAGATTCCAAAGAATTCGATCGGAAAGGTTCAGAAGACTGAACTAAGGAAACTAGTCTCAACCCGGAAGTGATTGATTCCTTTTTTATTGGTCTGGGAGTCGAACAGAGCGTCCTTCCAACCTAATTGCCTAAGGCAGGTTTGGCGCTCTAACTGAACCCAGGCGAACGGAATAATTTTAGGGCAGGAGAAAAAATTGTTCTTGAGAGCAGTACGTTCTCAGGTAGCGATTAAGTTAAATAATTTTGAGTGCTATGGGAGAAAAGAGTGGGTCTTGATGGAGAAGGGAGATATTATCAGGTTGCAATTCGACAGTTACTCAGATGATGGTAAATTAGTTGAGACAACCGATGAAAAAAAGGCAAAGGATTCAGGAATTTACGATGAGCATGCTTCATACAAACCTGTTGTTACCATAATAGGATCTGGAAGGTTGCTTAAAGGATTAGAGGAGAGCCTAATTTCGGCAAAGGAAGGCGAAGATAAGGAGGTAACAATCGCTCCAGAACAAGCTTTTGGAGTCAGAGACACCAATAATGTAAAAGTCATGTCAATGAGGGAGTTTGAGAGGAGGGAAATCGAACCGGAGCTAGGAAAGGTCGTCAAGATCGGAGACAGATACGGGAGGATCATAACCGTGACTCCGGGCAGGGTAGTAGTTGATTTCAATCACCCCCTGGCGGGGAAGTCCCTTAAATATCAATACAAGGTACTCGAGAAAATCGAGAAGGAAACTGAAAAAATAAGGGCAATCATCGAAATTAATTACTCGAAGGATATTGATAAATTCAAAATACACAATGGAGAGGAGATAACTATTACGATACCTGATTCAGCGAAAATTGATGATTCTTGGCCACTAGCAAAATTTGCAATTGTAGGTGGGATAAGGGAGCTCGTCGCAAACAAAACAGTAGTGATAAAGGAAATTTTTGAAAAGAGGATTGAAGAGAAAAAAGAGGAGGCAATGGAAACCAAGGAAGCACCGCCCTCTTGATTCTCTTGGAGTCATGATGTCGCAACTAGAAGAAAATAAGAAGGAAATAGAAAAAGCACTGAAGGAATACCAGTTCAAGAAATACGTTACTGAGATCAGGAAACTTGAGGGGAGAGGGACAGAACTTATTTCCGTTTACGTCCCCCCGGGGAGGCAGATCAGTGATGTAATTGCGTACCTCAGGGACGAATACTCAACATCCACCAATATCAAAAGCAAGACAACTAGGAAAAATGTAACTTCTGCCATAGAGAGCATAATGAGCAAGCTGAAGTACTACCGTTCCCCTCCTGAGAACGGCCTGGCGGTTTTCGTTGGTTATGTTCCATCAAAGGGAGACCAGAGCGAAATGGTATCCTATTTCATCGAGCCGCCACAACAGATTACCAGTTTCTTATATCGATGCGACTCAAAGTTCTACCTGGGTCCGATTCTACCAATGCTTGAACATAAGGATGTCTATGGGCTCATTGTCATAGATAGGGCCGAAGCGACGATTGGACTCTTAAAAGGGGCAAGAATAGAAGTAATTGAAAACAAGGAATCGCAGGTCCCCAGCAAGCATCACCAAGGAGGGCAGAGCTCGCGAAGATATGAAAGATTAATCGAAATTGCAGCCCACGAATTTTTCACGAAAATTGGGGGAATTGCATCTGCAGCTTTCCTGAAAGAACCTGATTTGAAAGGTGTTCTTATAGGAGGTCCAGGGTCTACAAAGGAATTCTTTTACAAAAAAGAATACCTTCAGTATCAAATCCAGCAAAAAGTAGTTGACCTGTATGACGTGGGGTATACGAATGAGTACGGGTTGAAGGAGCTTGTTGAGAAAGCGAGCGAAACATTGGATCAACTTGAGGTGGCAAAGGAGAAGAGGATCATAGAGAGGCTTCTGGTGGAGATAAAGAAAGGTTCCGGGCTGGCTGCCTACGGTGACGTTGAGATAATGAAATATTTAAAGGAAGGAAAAGTTGACACGCTGATCATCTCAAAAGGTTTGAAAAAGTTCCAGTTCAAGTACAGGTGCGAAAATGACGGGGAAGAACTTACGGAGATTTCACAGGAGGAAAAGGTGCATAACTGCCAGAAGTGCAATTCCCAAATGGTTCCAGTTGAGAAGGTGGATCTGATAGAGGAATATATTGAACTGGGGCAGAAGAGCGATTCAAAGATTGAGCTGGTTAGCGACGAATCTGACGAAGGGTCCCTATTCCTCAGGGCATTTGGTGGCATTGGAGCCATATTGCGATATTCTTGAAAGAAAACCACTGAAGGCATTACCAATTTTCCATTTAATTGCTGTCATTTTATATCTAACTAATAAACGTGAAAAGTGAAAATTTCTCTCTCTGGGAAAGGAGGTAACGATATAACCCTCTATGAATAATGTACCATAATATTCAAGTACGTAGTGAAAACTGAACTCCTTATGGACTATAAAAAGTTCCTTGGAATCTTCATTTTTATCGCTTTAATCGCATCACCCATGTTATACCTACATAGCGCCCATGGGACTGCGTGGACAGGCCCCGAACCAACTCCAACTAACCTTGTTCTATACCTTCACAATTCCTCAAAAGGAGTCCCAGTTGGTGCCGTGACTTATTTAAATGTACTCTCCACCGTCAACGATACGTTTTCCCCGTGGACCAATTCAGGAGAGGTCACAACCGGGATGCACTATGTATCTGAATCATTCGTAGTCTCTCCCCAACTAGCTTCCTCGCTGGTCTTCAATGGTACAATTTACGCAGGTTTATACATGAACCAGACTGGGAGTTCCCCGACGGGTGGATCGACAACTGTGTATGTGTACTCGGTGACCGCAGACGGACAGAAATCAATACTTGGTTCATACACTAATTCGAACTCCCTTATTCCAACAGGTTCGAAACCCAGTGGGACGCCCGTCCTTCTCAGGGGGCCCACACTCAACGAGACCGTTCCAACTAACGATACTGTCATGGTGGACATTAACGTGACTGGAAGTTCTTCGGAGCATTATGGAATCTGGTGGGGAAGGGTCAACGGCACCTATTATCAGAGCAGCATCTTCCTTCCTGTCAGTACCTATTTGACGGTGTCTCAGGTACTAGTTAAAAATTTCAGCGGACAAAATGTCACCCTTCTCCCTGAAAATGTCAATAACACCACCCTAACTATTTTGGCAACGGTTGAAGATCCTTTGGGTGCTTACGATTTCCAAGAACATCAGGTAGACTTCTCAGTGCTGAATACTTCTGGGATGGTAATTTTTAGTTCCAAGATGAAACCGTATCCAGGTCTTTCCCCTCCTTACGCCTCAGGTCAGACATACATACTCTCCTACAATTATTCCTCCCTAGTACCTGGGGAATACTATTTCAGAGTAAACTCCACCGACAATACCGATCATAATTATTTGAACGTGAGTACTTCACCCTCCTACTTCGGGAGAGGTGCATCATCCTCTGTGTTGATCACGGTTGGCCTTCCACCTGTGTCCATTACTGCTAAGGTCCTGGATGAAAGGGGAGCAGTTGCCGTAGGCGCTGATGTCAGGGTCTCAGAGAGCGGGATGCTGGCTGCGATTAACACCACGAATGGAACGGGGGAAGCAGGGTTTATGCTTTCCCCTGGCGCAACCTACACCTTCACCGTCAGGTGGCAACAAATCGTTGTGGGGTCATTCAATGAAACTGTTTCAAATGTATCTCGCAATTTCACCCTTTATGCCCACATAATATATCCCACGTTCAGTGTGAGATCTCCCGGCGGGTTACCTGTTCCATATGCCCTCATTACATTGATACATCCAAACGGCAGCGTCTTTCCATTAATTGTCACAAGCGTTAACGGAACTTTTGCCCTTTCGCAGGTACCCTCAGGGACTTATGTCATCAGCATAATATACGACGACACGGAAATTCTTTCATCATTCCCAGTGGCCGTAACAAGTGACAATGTCACTACGATAACAGTTCAGGATGTCTATTCGCTCACAATTGAAACCAAGACAGTCTCCGGATCGCCTCTACCAGGTGTGTTTGTGCAGGCAATGAATGAGACCACCGGAGCTGTCATAGCGTCTGGGATCACCGAATCCGACGGCAAACTTCAGTTTCTGGTGCCAGCTGGCTCTTATGTTGTCACAGGAAGCTTGGTTTCCACATACGATATGACCCCGGTCAAACAGACCAATCAGCAAACAATCCAAGTTTCATCCACAAAGATCGACGTTATAACTTTCACCGATGCTTATCCTTCATTCTTCGCAACCGCCCTATTCCAGATCATTCTGGTGATTGTGTTACTCGTAGCGATCATCGTTTTTCTTTCAACAATGCTCATTCGCAATGGAGGGAGGCAGAGAAGAAGGTTCAGATGAAATAAGAAACATATCCCATCCTTCTTCAAATGACGTTGCTGAATCGACAGTATAGCACTTGACTGGTAGCCAAAATGGTCTCTGCGGCTATGGGGTGTTTAGAGTATTCTACATTCCATTCTTCGTGATAAAGGTTAAAAATTGAAAAGATATATTGTTCCATGGCTGGAGATAAAAAATATATCTACACTTTTGAAGAAGGATCAAAGGAGATGAAGAATCTTCTTGGTGGAAAAGGTGCCGGGCTTGCTGAGATGACAAGGATAGGCCTTAGAACCCCACCAGGTTTTACGATCACAACAGAAGCCTGTAATTTCTATTTTCAAAATGGGAGACTGCCGGAAGGATTGTGGGATGATGTAGTGAAATCTATGGGAAACTTGGAAAGCAGAACTGGGAGAAAATTTGGTGGTTCCCCCAAGATTTTACTCGTTTCCGTAAGATCTGGCGCTCCAGTCTCCATGCCAGGGATGCTTGATACAGTTCTAAACCTTGGGCTCAACAGTGTGAATGTGGACGTTCTTGCAGCTGAGACCGGAAATCAGAGATTTGCTTGGGATTCCTACAGAAGATTCGTCCAGATGTTCGGCAGGATAGTCCTTGGGATCAATGGCAGGAAATTTGATGATATCCTTGAACTGAAAAAAACGGAAAGAAACGTGAAGAATGACTATGAGCTTTCCATAGGAGACTGGCAAGACATAGTTAAAGAATTCAGGGAAATAATTAAAAGCGAAGGGAAGGAATTACCAGATGACCCATATGAACAATTGTCACTCGCAATCAACGCAATATTCGACTCTTGGAAGAATGAACGTGCCGTAGTGTACAGGAAAATTAACAATATTCCAGACTCTCTCGGGACTGCAGTCTCGGTGGTGACTATGGTTTATGGTAACACCGGAACTAACTCTGCAACGGGAGTATGTTTCACAAGGGACCCAAATACGGGCGAAAAGAAGCTATACGGGGAGTATCTGGTGAATGCCCAAGGAGAAGACGTGGTCGCAGGAATAAGAACGCCTTCACCCATAGAAAAACTCAAGGCAGAGATACCAAAATCATACGATGACCTAGAAAGATCAGCGGAAATACTGGAATCACATTACAAGGACGTCCAGGATATAGAATTCACGATTCAGGATGGTACATTCTACTTGCTCCAGACAAGGAGTGCAAAGAGGAGCGCATTCGCTGCTGTAAAAATAGCAATCGACTTTCTAAAAGAGAAGAAGGTGTCACCCAGCCAAGCAGTGAATATGGTGGAACCATTTCAAATTGACCAGCTTCTTCACCCCCAGGTGAACATAACGGTGGCGGGGAATCCGATCGCTAAGGGCTTAGCTGCCAGCCCTGGCGCCGGAAGTGGAAAAATCGTCCTTCAACCAGATGAAGCTGTCACCATGAACCAAAATGGGGAAAAAGTTGTACTGGTCAGGAACGAGACGCTTGCGGACGATGTTCACGGGATAGCTGTTTCCCAGGCAGTTCTGACCGCTAGAGGAGGAATGACGTCTCACGCAGCAGTTGTGGCAAGGGCAATGGGGAAACCGGCAATAGTTGGATCAGAAGACGTGAAGATCGAACTTGGGGAAAGGACAGTACGATTCAGGGGCATTGAGCTTAAAGAGCATGAAGAGATCACGGTTGATGGAACGACAGGCCTCGTATTCAAAGGAAAGGTTCCACTCATCGCTCCCGAGCTGGGGAATGAGTTCCAGGAATTTATGAAAGTGTGCAAAAGAGTGAAGAAGCTTGGTGTACTCGCCAATGCTAATACTCCGGAAGAAGCACTGCTTGCCAGAAAGAACGGTGCTGAAGGGATAGGGCTAGCGAGGACCGAGAGGATGTTCCTTGGCGCTGATAGGATACCAGTCATGAGAGAGATGATTATGTCTGATAACTATGAGGCACGGAAGAAGCTGCTGGAAAAGTTACTTCCTCTCCAGTACAACGATTTTGTTGAGTTCTTCAGGACCATGGATGGCTTCCCAGTCATAATTAGACTTCTTGACCCTCCCTTGCATGAGTTCCTTCCAAAGAAGGAGGATCTTATGGTTGAGTTGACTGAACTCAAATACGAACTCAAGAGTAGAAATACAAAGAGGAAGGATAAGGTAAGGAAAACGGTTGCCGAGAAAGAGGGGATTTTGAAGAAGGTGAATGCCCTGTCTGAATTCAATCCCATGATAGGATTCAGAGGAATCAGGGTTGGAGTTGTTTACCCTGAAATCTATGAGATGCAGACGAGGGCAATAATAAGGGCAGCATTAAAGGTGAAAGAGGAAGGCAAAACTGTCATCCCAGAAATAATGATACCGCTAACCATAGAAAAGAGGGAGCTGGCCACTGTAAGGGACAGACTTATCCCAGTGATTCAGGAAGAATTGAAAGGGAAGGACCTTACTTACAAATTCGGGACAATGATAGAGACCCCAAGAGGTGCTCTTATGGCAGGGGAAATAGCTGAAACTGCCGAATTTTTCAGTTTCGGGACTAACGACCTGACTCAGATGACACTCGGCTTCTCAAGGGATGATGTTGAAGCGACATTCCTGCCAAAATATCTGGAACTTGGAATCTTCCCCAAAAATCCGTTTGAGAGTCTTGATAGAAGCGGAGTTGGCGAACTCATGAGAATCTGCACGGAGAGAGGTATAAAGAAAAGACCAGAAATAGAGATAGGAATTTGCGGTGAACATGGGGGCGATCCAGACTCAGTAAAATTCTGTCACGAGATTGGTCTGAAATATGTGTCAGCATCCCCTTTCAGAATACCGATAGCAATTCTGGCTGCTGCTCAGGCAAATTCCTCCAATTACAAGGGTGATTATTGAATGTCAGAAATTGTCGATGGAAGGATCAGGAAAATTCTGGATTCGCGAGGGAACCCTACCGTGGAAGTTGAAGTGTATACAGGTTTAGGTAGAGGAGTTTCAGCAGCACCAAGCGGAGCTTCGAAAGGGGCAACTGAAGTCAAGGACTATCCTGACGGGGGAGTGGACGCCTCCGTCAATATTTTCAAGAAAAAGGTGCTTAAGGAATTGCGAGGACTTGAAGCAACTGATCAGGAAGAGATAGATAGAAAGCTTGAGGAGATAGATGGGACGGCAGATTTTTCAAGGATTGGCGGGAACCTAGCGGTAGCCATTTCGATGGCAAATGCATTCGCCGCAGCGGATGAACTTGGAATCCCTCTCTTCAGGCACCTAGGTGGATTAAACTATTCCATGCCTATTCCACTGGGAAACGTTGTGGGAGGAGGGGCTCATGCAGTAAATGGGACAACGATTCAGGAATTCCTGGTGGCATCTCACTCCCGAGACATATTTGATGCGATAAGAACTAACTCTCTTGTTCATAAGAAAATAAAGGAGATGGCCACCAAGGAAATGAACACGCCACTTGGAATGGGAGACGAGAAGGCCTGGGTGCTCCCTTTCGGAGATGAAAAGGTTATAAATATGATAGCTCAGGCAGTTTCGGAAGTTTCAGACTCCACCTCCCTGAAAATAGAGAAGGGGATGGATCTCGCAGCTTCCAATTACTTCAAGGATGGCAGGTATCAGTACAGGGACAGGAAACTGGATAAGGATGAACAGGTGTCCTTCGTTGAATCCATCATAAATGATCATGGTTTCACCATCATAGAGGATCCTTTTGATGAGGAGGATTTTGAATCGTTCGCGGAACTTACAAAGAGGGTTGGAAACAAGGCAATGATTATTGGGGACGACCTTTATACCACGAACTATGACAGACTGAAAAAGGGGATTGAAATGAAGGCAACAAATGCAATTTTACTAAAACCAAACCAGGTCGGAACAGTTTCCAGGTTGCTTAGAACATGGAGACTGGCCAAGACAAATGGATTCGGCTCTGTCGTTTCCCACCGGAGTGGCGAGACGGATGATTTCTTCATATCCCATCTTGGAGTTGCAATTGGTGCCAACTACCTCAAGGCAGGGACGGTCGGCGGGGAAAGAATAGCAAAATTAAATGAACTCGTAAGAATTCAGGAAGAGATAGGTGTAATCAGATGAGTGATCTACTGATATCGGAAGAAGCGTATAGGAACTCTGCAATTCATATTGGAACAAAAATAAGAAGTGCAGACATGAAGAGATTCACCGCTTATGTGAATAAGGAAGGGTTGAATATACTGGATATTAAGAAGATAGATGAGAGGATCAAGGTTGCTGCTAAATTCCTTTCAAAATATGATCCGAGCGGGATTGTTTTTGTTGCCTCAAGAGAATATGCAAAGAAACCGGTGAAAGCAGCGGCTGCAGCAATTTCAGCCAAGGCACTTACTGAGAGGTTCATACCTGGTTCATTTACAAACCCAGACATCCCACTGTACACGGAGCCTGACGTGATAGTAGTTAACGACCCAGCAACAGATAGCCAAGCACTGAGAGAGGCTGTCGCCAATGGTGTACCGGTGGTTGCCCTTTGCCATACCAACAACAGCACATCTTTTGTAGATTTAGTACTTCCAGGAAATAACAAGGGGAGGGAAAGCCTTGCCCTGATATATTACCTCCTTACGAAAGAAATTCTCAAATTGAAAGAAAAGGATACTAGCCAGATCAAACAGGAGGATTTCCTCGCAGAGTTATGAGAAGACCGTATGTAGCTGGAACCTTCTACCCTTACGATCCGGAGGAACTGAAGGAAAAGATAGTATGGTCTTTTACCCATTCATATGGCCCAGGTTATATCTCTGACGTAGCTGAGAATTCTCCAAGAATGGGTATTATTTCACCACATGCCGGTTATGACTACAGTGGTCCTGTAGCCGCTTTTTCATTCAATGCTCTGGCAAATTCCGGACGCTATGACTATTTTATAATAATAGGCCCGAACCATACTGGTCTTGGGAGTCCAATTTCTGTCGGGTCCGAGGATTATATGACCCCGCTGGGGAAGGCCAAAATTAGGGAAGATGTTGTTACCGAAATCACTGATGATTACATCAAAGTTGATAATCTCGCCCACCTGAGGGAGCATTCGGTGGAAGTCCAGATACCTTTTCTCCAGTACATTTATGGAGATGTTGACATAGTTCCCATTGTGATGATGGACCAAAGCATGGAAGCTGCAGAAAGACTCAAATCCAGGTTTTCTAAATTGAAAGGCAATTACGCCATAATCGCAAGTTCAGACCTGAACCACTACCTCCCACTTAACAAACTGAAACAGCTTGATGGATATTTTTCAAAGGCAATACTCACACGGGATTATAAGGCAATATACAGATACGTATATTCTGAAGAAATAACTGCGTGCGGCTTCGGTCCAATCGTGACTTTGATGCTTGCTAATTCTGGAAAAATAGAACTTCTGAAATTATCAAATTCAATCGAAATAAATGGCGGAAGTGAAGGTGTTGGCTACGCCTCATTCTCAATATTCAGGAAATAAACGATTTTCATTATCAACAATGAACAATCGATTTCAAAGTCGTTAATCCCTTCTTTCTTCATTTCTATTTACTGAAAGACGCTAAAAATCATCCTTTCAGGGATAGTTTGAATATTCCGCTTCTGTTGGAAGCTAGCATAGTACCGCTGATAACTTCCAGTCATTTCTCCATTCCAAAATATTCACTTCAAATAAGATACTGTTAGAATAGAGCTTCTCCCTGGTTTTTCCTTTCCTATTATTTATGGGTGTATACAACATCAACTGCTGCCGAAATGGAGAGGCCAATTCTAGAGTGAATTATAATGTGATTAAGTGGCACGTCATATCATTATGTTTATTTTCTCCGCATCAAATAATTGTTTCCCGGAAATGTTTCATACGTTCTCTTCCCTTCTAGCTGGAGCTACAGTATAATCCCTTCACTTGGTCCCGCAATTGCAGTAATTTTCTTCCTCACTGCATAATTCTTTCTCATCACCCAAAAATCGAAGACAGAAGTCTCCCGGGCGTGAATGATTCTATTTTCTCCGGGAATTTCAATATGTTGGTACGGAAAAAGCGGAGTGGTAAGGAAAAGTCGTGGATTTCTCAGAGTCTCGATGGACTGCAGATCCGTCGTCCTATTTCCCTCAATGAATTTTTTCCGCAATAATTCCTTTCCCTTTATTATCTCCGAATAATCTGATGAATAATCGTCGATTTCCTTCAGGAAGATTGTCTCTCCGTAAATTCCAGACAGGCCATTCCTTGAGACTCCAGCTTCCAAGTATATCATTTCCTTTGGTACAAATTTTCCAGGGACATGCCATAGTTCCAAGGTATTCGCATCCCCGGAGACTATCAGTTTATACTGTAACACAAAATCGCTGTTGCATAATTCTCTTTGCAGCACCTTTGATATCTCCCGTTCTGTCATCCCCTTATTCAGAATGCCCAGAGCGTTGCTCATCAATGCACTCAGGTCCTTGGAGATTGTCTCAAGTCCCTTTATTTCATCATTGAATGGGTATTTAAATGCATTCTCCACTGCATAATCGTCTTTTTCGCATTTCCTGATGGAATAAACCAATGTTGGACACTTAATACTGGACTCATCCTTAATGCCCACATAAGTCTGGTCCACTTCGCTTGGTCCAACTAGGTCTATTCCATCGGCACGGATTAGTACCCCATCTGCACGATTGTCACTACAGAAATAATTGTAAAGCGGACTTTCCTTAGGAATATAATAATCTGAGCTGGCGTTTGAGCGAATCAAACGTCCTCTAAGTTCCCTGTATCCCGTTTCTCCTTCACCCTCAACATGATGGTGTATTACCACAATAAAGTAACGATTGACGAAATTCAACTGGAGCGGAATTCTATATAAAATATTTAGTGAACACGAAAAATAGGTATCCAATAGAGAATGCGATTATTAAAAAAGAGACAGACATAGCAGTGTATGGGTTAAATTTTCTCCTTCCCACTGTCAGTGCAAATAGTGGTGCCGAAAAAAATCCTAGCAGGGGAGCGACGGAATCTATAGTCAACACCCTTCTGGCAACAAGAAACGTCAGGATTAGCAGGCTGGCCACTGACCCTATGATTGCATCCAGCAGAATTTTTGACTGTCTTTCTGAACTTCTCAGATAGAGTGAATTGACTGTCGAAAATGATGTAAAAGAAACTATGAAAGACAAAAAGGTGAATCCGGTTGCAAGAATGGAAGTGGAAGGATTCATCAGGAAAATGGAACTCCCCTTGAAGAGGAAATAAAGGTCCAGAGACACTATAACCAGCAAGTTCATCGGGACAACTATTTCTGCGATCTCAAAATAAATTGAACTTGGAACAGAGAAGTTTCTTTTGTAATTTCGATATAGAACGATTGCAATGTAATAAACCAATAAGCCCAAGAATAAGAACGGCAACCATTCAATGAGTTTATGAACGCTGAAAAAAAGCATCAGAACACCGCTGCAAAGGGGTAGCTGTTAATAATTTCTATATACATATTATAAATTATTACCACAGAGTTCTCAGAGTTAGAGATATTACCTGGATATAGTATCAACTTAAAGTGATAGTATGAGTCATTAAATGAATTAATTTCAAACTGTATTGTTATCAATATGCTCTGGTTGGAGTCAAGATTCGCAGGTATGTGAGGATTAATCATGCTTCCATTTGGATACTGCCTGAATTCAAGTTGGGTTCCATTGCTTATGAAGTAAAGTGAAAGGGTGTTTATGCTTGAACTGTTGGTTGAATTTATGTAAAGAGCATAAGCGGAAAAGTTCTGGGACAAAGTTGAATTTATGTAAAGCGCTTGGTATATGTATCCGAACTTAGAACTGTCGAGACATGTCCAGGATGCAATTCCATTGTACGATAATGCAACTGTTCCATTCACGGATAAAGCTGCAAAGTATATCGGAGAACTTGTGTTGATATCAAACGTGATTGCCGTTCCATGACCGTCAGGGAATGGAGGAGGACCAGTTGGAGTGAACGATCCACTCTTAAGTCCGTTGCCCGTCAGGGAAGGACCCTCATAAATGGGGGAATCGATCTGGTATTTCAGGATATGAAGTCTCTGGGTGAAGTTGACACCATACCCAATAGTTATTCCAATAGCTCCGGTCAGATTTCCCGTAAAGTATGGCTTCCATGAATGTTTCCCGGGATACTGCGCATAATAAACGTTTCCTCCGGACGTAAGAGCGTAGACAAACCCATTAGATTGTCCATTAGCCGATGAGAATCCAACTGTTGAAATAAAATTGTAACTTGACAACTTGGAATTTATTATTCCCCACTGCCCAGATCCCCCTCTTCTTGGGTCCAGTGACAGCAGAAGGCCATCGTATGCAGTGAAGAAGAAATATTCCTTTCCAGCAGGACCAGCCCCTACGTTAGTGGTTACAGACGTCCATGGACCTGCTCCAAAATTTAATGGATCGTTGGTCCATAAAGCGGAGACATTGAACCACGTGCCGTTCTGCATGTTGTAGATATATGCGCAGCCTGATAGGGTGAGCAGTACTACGTATGAAACAAGGGTCCCGCCATTAGAATAATTCATTGCTGCGATACTTGTCACCTCCCCAACATTTGGAAACTTTTCCCTAACGGATGGGAGTTCGGTTATCTGGTTTGTTGAGGCAAAATCCACGAAAACATTTCCAGAACTATCAGTCCAGAAGATGTTGCCCTGATCATCAGAATAAATGTCCACGCCCCACGTAGACTGAAGAATCATTGTTGCGTTAGTTTCTGACGGGCTTATCCTGGCACTGTGGGTTGATTGACCTGCATATATTCCGTCGAGGCTCTCGAAAGTGTACGACGGCATGACTCCGTCTGGAGGATAGTTCCTTACAATAATTGTTGTCCAATAATCTGTTGATGATGCACCATCAGTCGTAACTGCAATTCCTCCGCCAGCATAACCCATGCCTTTCGATCTTTCTTCAAGTGTCCCGTAACCATCAAGATATAGGTTATTTGAAGATGATTTATAGAGAGAAAGAGTGTCATTTCCATCAATTGCCGACAGTTGGTACCATTGATCCACGGCGGTAACATAGTCCCCAGAATAATTCAAGATTTGAGTGGAAGTGGCACCGTATGGATAGTAACCGATAAGGTCATATTCATTTGGTGCGACATTTCTGTGGTCAAGTCTAAACACGTAAAAGTTCCCGGAGGAAATGCTGTTAACATTGGTAAGCAGATCTGTCAGTGGACTGCTTCCTGTTAAGTAGACCCTTATCTGCGCAATATAGGAATCAGGTAGGTTGAGGGATGGAGAGGAAGCGACAACTATTCCGTTTGAAGTCCAGGTATCGGCGTTTGCATTACCATTGTTCACGCTTCCTGATATTGCATATTCATACGGGGCAGGAGCATTAATCACAACAGAAGGCCCTTTTCCTTGAGTACCCGTCTGCTTTACTGGCATCAGCGAATTGCCATTATCGTAGAATAAGAAGACATTCCTTCCATTATCAGCATAACCAAATTTTGAACTAGGGTCAAGATATGAATTAATACCCCAGTATTGACTCCAGTCAACTGTCCGAGAGAGGAATGCCATAAAGATTGTCGTTTCACCATTTGCCTTGATCTGAACAGACGACATGTTCACCCATACATTGGAAGAAAGCGCATGAGATGAGTTATTAGACTCAATCCACGCAGGAAGCACTTCATTTCCGTAAAGACTTCCAATTGCTGAAATAGAGCTGTAAAATCTGACATTTGATACATTCTCATTGAGGTATTGCTGGAATTTTTGCCAGTTCACGTTCAAAAGCATCTGGAAATTTTTAGGTGTAGAATAACTTTGATTGTTCCATATCTTTATGGGAATATATGGAGTACTGTTGTTATATGTGATGCTTGCACTAATACCATTTCCAGTGATGATGCTCGTGTTAGAGATTATTACGTCCGATTCTGCCCCACCTAGGATCATAGTGGCTATCAGGAATATGACTAGAATCTTGCCCTTCCAGGGGTTGAAATTCATAAAAATAAAAAGATTAAATTAATCTACTGTGAACTGGAAGGTCAGCTGTCCGGATCCAGCCGCGGCGTTTTCAGATACGAATGAAAAGTAGAGAACGTTTCCTGTTGTGGAAATTGGAATGGGTCCATCTGGCGATGAATATGGTGTCAGTGACGAGAGACCGGATAAAGAGACGGGGCTCGTGCTTACGTACATAGACACCCCAGTCGGAAGACTTCCATTGATCCAGAGATTAACGGCATACTTTCCACTGTCCCACCCAGATGAATTATATATCTCTAGCACATTTAGAAGGTATACATTCGATGAACCTGTCACTGAATTGATGGTTATAGTTCCTGCCGGTATGTAATAATTGGATCCTATGGCTTGTGCGGTCGCAGAAATCAATCCAAGGTTGGACGCTACACCATAATTAGGACCTTCTGCAAGATATATACTGGGAGACTGTGCAGAACCTGAAATCGGGTACACATCGCTAATAACCACTGTTGCAGTTACTAGAGCGGGAACGACCAGCGCAAGCAAAATAGCAAGCGATGTCATCCTCTTAAGTCTATTATTATTTCGTACGAACATCAAACGGTAGTTTTGCACGTTATAAAAATATTTCGAAAAAATAAGCAGGAAACTCTATTTTGTTGCTGATAATGGTCCAAAATTCCCTCTTATATTCCGCAATGATATAAATATGCTAATTGCCTACAAAAACGGCCGTTACTGGGTATCCTGTCTGTTAAATTACTGAAGTATTTTGGAAAGTATACCTTGCTAATTAATATTTGACAAGCAACAAAAAAACCATATACATTAAAAAAAATGAAACCGAAGGAGAATTTAAAAATTATGGGAAAATTAACTGCGGTATTGGGTGGCACTTTTGCCGCTTTAGTAATTTCATACTATTTTCTTTCTGGTGCGTTCAGCCCGCTCATTAACTGGCTAGCGCCTACTCTGGGATATAGATTTATTATAATCCTCGGACTCGTATACCTGTTGTTCGGGAATCCATTGCAAAGTGCCGGATTATTTGTCACTTGGGTTGTGCTAGGTATCATTGTTGGTCTTGGGGCCAGAAAACTGGGGAGGGGAATCTCCTCTGCCTTATTAGTCTACGGGATAACCTTTGCAATATTTGTTATCTCTCTCATTTCCTTCATACCTTTTCTGTCGCACAATTATTCCGGGCTAACTACTACGGTTAATAATATCCCACCGGGTACTAATATTGCAACGATACTGAGCGAGCCCGTAATAAGCAATTCTTATAATATTTTGCAGTCTTTTCTGCGTACAGGAACGGCTGGGGGAAAGGGCGGAAACCCGTTTGCGCTTATTGGATCCTTCTTAGAGGGAGCTATCTTATCATTCGTGATCTTCTTAGTTGTTAGTGCAATAGTCGGTTTTTTCGCATCCAAGGGATTCAAGATCAAGAGAAAACAGATGAAGGCATCAGATGCCGAGGAGACCCCTAAAGAAACAAAGATGGAGAATACAGATGAGGAGAACTCTACGAAATATCTGGTTCTGTTCGTGGTTGCCGTACTGGCTTTTTCAGGAATCTACATTGCCGCAGAGAATGGATCTTCATTTTCGCAGGCATTGGGAGCAAACAATCTCCAGGTCACTGCATCTTCATTCCCCATTTCACTCAATGACCAGATGTCTGCTCATAATAATGCACTTTCGCTGGTTATGCCTTCATTTTCCGCCACTAGAACTGGCAATGATCATCTATTAGATTCCTACAGCATAGTAGGAAAGGGAATGAGTCCTTCAACGGTGCCCACGATAAATGGTGCAGTTGGAGCTGCTTTGTCTCTCGTTTCTGGAGAGGGAAACGTCACCAATATTTATGGAATGGTTTCTGCAAACAATCAGGCGGGCGGCTTGCTGTCAGGGTATGAAGGGACGGGGAATATTTTCTCGGTCCTTTTCCTGCAGGAAAATATAGGAGGTATATCTCTTCCCTTAGGGCTGAATTCTGGAAATATCACTAATGGTATCTCCACTTCTAATCTTCTTTCTCTTGTTCCAGGGTATTTGTACGTAACTGCATATGAAGGTACTTATGCATCTTCTTCGGCAAAGGCGTTATCTGAATCAACAAGGATTGCTAATTCGCTTGGAGTACCTGGGTTGAACCAGCTTATTTATTTTCAGATAAACAGCAATAGTTCAAAAATAATAACATACTACATATTCTCTGCAGAGCCTGCGTTTTCCAGCACAGCCAAGAAAATTGGAAGTCTGACGGGAAGCTTCTTCCAGTCCAACGGGATAATGCCATTGTTTGTCAATTCAGTAACGAACCCTTATATCAATATGTCTGGTACTAAAGAAACGCCATCTACCTCAATTCTTGCGATCGGGCAGGTAAATGTCAATAATCTTAAAGAACTCCTTCCTGCAAATATAACTAGCGCTGCATTCACTAGCAATATAACTGCAAGTTTCGCTGTCTCAGCTCAATTTTGGGATTATGCGATTCATTCTGAGTATGATGGTAGGGCGATCCTATTCTCCAGTCTTTTCAACTATAACACTGAAGTTACAATGACGTCAGGACCTGATTTCGCATTAGTTTCCGGGGGAGCCTCAACATCAAGTAGCCCCACTTTCAGCCTTTCGTCGTATAAATTCAATACTGTGACTGACAATTATTCAGCACTGAAATCCTCCGGATACAATTTATCTGGCAATATCACCAATGTGACAACAGGAACTCAGATAAGCCTGTCAGATTACTCGGTACTTGGAGGAAGGAATTACACTCCTGACCTGGATCTACTGACCAATGTGAAAGAAATAGGTTACAGGAAGTATCTCATTGATTTCACTGTTTCTGACATTTCAAACACTGGCATCTCCAGTACATCCGTGAACCTGAATTCCTTCCTCAACAACTATAAGGTATCAGCCGCGACGATTGTACCCATAAATCCATCAAACTTCTCTATTGGACCCGGACAAACAATTCATTTCGAAGTCAAATTACTTCTACTGAATCCCGGTGCTTACGTCTTCAGGAATGTGCTTCTAACTTATGATTACAACGGAACTTACATAACTGAAAGTTTCAACCAGTTTGTAATTTATGCTCCCGCACCCTCAGTCTCATACGCAGTTACGTCCACGCTGTCCCAATCGTTTTCATTGATTGGATTAGGGTTATTGGGGAGCCCCATTGTAGGTCCGCTAAATCCTCTCGAAATCCTTTTCCTGCTTCTGGTGCTGTTGGATGCATTCTTGGAGTACAGGAATTTCAGCAAGAGAAAGAAGGAGAAAAGAGAGTGATCCTCTTCCGCCGTCAAATACCTAAAAACTTATATGCACCGCCCAAGACCTAAACTGATTCCTGAGTGAAAGTACTTTTTCTTAACAATCCCTTTTTCTAACCTTTGTGATTTCTAAGTTTGAAAGATGATAGAATTGAGCCTCAAAGGGATAAAACGCGTAAAATTCAATTAAGACTATTTGAAAATAGAGAAGAAACCTAATGGCGGCATAGAAATAATGCAATGCATTAAAGCAATCTCAATTACTGTGAATTCCTAACAAATTAATTTCAGTAATCATTGTTCTATTTACAAAATGATTGAGGAGGTCGGTCTTTGACGCAATGAATGTTACAGTTTCGGTCTAACTTGAGATTTTTTGTGTTCCTCTCTTTTCAAAATATTAATATGTAATTGAAACATCATTGTATTAATGACCGGTAAGGTTTTAGACGGAAACGTGGTTGACGATGTATCTTTTGGGGCAATTGTGCAAATTCGTGATCAATTGCTAGGTATGCAGCGTGAAGGGAAAAAGGTATACAGACTGGAATCGGGTGATCCATCATTCAAAATGCCTGAGCACGTAGCTAAAGGGATAGAGGATGCGATAAGAAGAGACAAGACGCATTATACGGACTCAACCGGTATACCTGAATTGAGGGAAGCGATTGCGCATAAATTGAGGGAAAAGAATAATATTAAGACTGCTACACAGGAGAATGTTTTTGTTACCAATGGTGGAATGAATGGCCTTTATGTCGCATTCAGGTCACTTATTTCCCCTGGGGATGAAGTGATCATCCCGAATCCAATGTGGACAGAAATCGCCGAGATAATAAAACTTTCAGGAGGAAAACCGGTTTACATACCGATCGAACGCTATACAAACCTTGATGACGCCATCTCGCACAAGAAGGTGAAAGCAGTGTTCGTTAATTCTCCCCATAATCCAACAGGTAAGGTATTCAGTATGGAAGAAATTACGAAAATAGTCGATTACGCAAAACGGGAGAACATTTTCGTAGTGAGCGATGAAGCCTATGAGGACGTGATATATGATGGTACCAATCACTTAAGTCCTGGTTCAATCTACGAGGATACCATTTCCTTATATTCCATGTCAAAGAGCTTTGCGATGAGTGGATTAAGGCTTGGATACGTTCACACTAATAATTCAAAGATAATGGAAAGAATGAAGAAAATGTTGAGATGCACCATTAACGGGGTCAACTCGATTACACAGTATGGAGCCATTGCAGCGCTCAATGGCCCACAGGATGTGATTGAGGAAATGAGAAAAGAGTATCAGGTCAGGAGGGACCTGATATATAGCGGAGTAAAGGACTCAAAGTATCTTGACCCATATTACCCAAGGGGTGCATTCTATCTTTGGGCCAGGCTGAAAAAATACCCTCAAGGTATCAAGGACGCCTGGGGATTCTCCAAATATCTACTCGAGAAAACAGCAGTTGGAAGTACACCGGGCCCCGTATTTGGACCCTATAACGAGGACTACATAAGATTCGCATTCAGCGCAAATACAGATGACATCCGGCAGGCAGCAGAATTGATAAAAAACCTGGATTAACCGAATTGAAGTTGTGATGAAGGAAAATGATGGGTTCTGATTTCCCCTATATCTCTATTTTCCTTATTCTAAGTAATAAGATATATATTAATACGACAATTACTTATTAAGTAACGTAAATATGGTTACTTATATTACTAAATTATGTAATATAAAAGACTACTCCTTTCATTGCTTTCTATGCCGAACAATGTTGAGTTAAGCAAAATTTATTAGCATATAAAATTTTCAAAAACGTGAATAATGATGAAGTCAATTCGATTTTTTCAACTATTTCTACTCCAAATATAGCGGATTCATGTGTCCGCCTTAAGATTCCTATTAAGGTAGCACCTCCAGGAATAAAGCCATTGATCCCGGGAATGAAACTCGCCGGTAAAGTTCTTCCGGTACATCATAGAGGTAGTGTAGATATTTTTATAGAGAAGATCTCAGATGCATCTCAAGGGGACATCCTTGTGATTGACAACGGAGGGAGAAATGATGAAGGGTGCATTGGTGATCTTACTGTGTATGAAGCCAAAGTATGCGGAGTAGGTGGAATAATAGTATGGGGAAGACACAGAGATACCGGAGAAATCATCAAGACCGGTGTTCCTGTCTTCAGTTATGGTGCTCATCCCGTGGGGCCGGTAAGAACAGACGAGCGGGAATCTCTAGATACATTCGTTGCGACGTTTGGACATTTCTCCGTTACAGCGAGCGACGTTGCCTTTGCAGATGATGACGGAGTTATTTTTGTTCCACAGATTAAGGTAAAGGAGGTTCTGAATACCGCTTCAACCATAAATTCAATTGAAACAAAAGAGGCGGAGGAAATACAGAAGGGGAATCGACTTTTTTATCAGCTTGATTTTCAGCATTACCTAGAACAGAGGAGTGCTGATCCCTCATACACGCTTAGAAAGCATTTGAAAAAGCGGGGCGGAGCAATAGAAGAATAGAAGAAATTTTGACAATATTACGGAGATTTACGCTAGTTCGATTTTACACTCTGGTAACAGGCAAGTGAATGGCATTACTCAATTAAAAGAATCATATTAATATGCTGTCGTACTAAAGGAATACACTTATCAATTCGTAAGGATATCTAGCTTCGGTCATCTTCATATTTCTGACGAAAAATGGCATCATGTTAACCGCGAAAATGACAGGCCATAATAAAGGAATACACTTATCAATTCGTAAGGATATCTAGCTTCGGTCATCTTCATATTTCTGACGAAAAATGGCATCATGTTAACCGCGAAAATGACAGGCCATAATGTTTGTTGATTTGTTCCGGGGAGTTAACCAGTTATTTGCATAGAATCTCAAATATCTCAACATAGAATTGATGTTCCATCCTTCGATTTTGATAGGCTGTTTTCCTTCTACAGGCGAATATCCTTGAGTAATTTCTGAGTATTGTTAAAGCGACCTCCCGTGATTTCGAGATTTATCCAGAAATGGTTATCCAGCCAAACCGCAATCATCAATTTACTGATTTCCACTCCTTCTTATAGGAACGGGAACTTGCAACTTTCTTCAAGCTCCTTCCCTCACTGCATGATCTGATGTTGTATAACGTGTGTTATACGTCCTAAAGTTTCAGACCAAGTTGATATCCTGCCCAAATATGGCGTATTTTAGGGGCTCACGAGTAATATTGTACGAGATTCCGAAATAAAGTTTGCAACTCGAATTTCTATTAATTCACGGATACGGGAAATCGGTATTTTTATTCACTGTCTATTTAAAATTAAAAAGAGGCCCCTGAAGTTCCAAATATGAATTAAGACCTGTAGCCTGTCAAAAATTCTACCCAGAATTGCGTTATTTTAGAGGTAAGCTTAAGATAGCAAGTCTAAATCGAGTCTTTCGTTAATTAAATCTCAACGGTCACGTTATTTATAGAATGGAGTTAGATATTTACCTTAACTAAAATGTGTTTCTTATTATTTTACCAAAGCAATTTAATAATTTTGTGAAGCTCGAAGGACATAAACAAAACGCAATATTGACTGTCAAGTTATTTCTCATTCTGAGTAACGGTATAAACTTTACAATTGATTTCCTTATCTCCGAGGTCGTAATTGCTGGGCATAAGAGGAGAGATATTAAAGATAAAGAGAGTCATACATTTTTGAACAGATTATCATTGACTGTAGGTATCGTTAGTTCTTTCCCCGAATATTCTACATACACATTCTTAAGTTTCAGATATTCCTCGATTCCGTACTTACTTCCTTCTCCACCCTGCCCTGTGAGTCTAAAACCGGTATGATAGCCTTGTGAAGCTTCGGGACCTGGCATATTTATGTACAATTCTCCGAAACGAATGGAATCCGCGAATTTGAATATAACTTCCGGATTTTCTGTAAATAAATAGGATGCTAATCCATACTTCGAATCATTTGCGAGTGACAACGTCTCCCCGATTTCTGAAATAGGCATTGCAGCAATTACTGGACTGAATATTTCCTCTTGGAACAACGTTGATTTTTGGTCCGAATTCTCAATTATGGTCGGCTCGTAGAAATAACCTTCAGAATATCTTTCATCCAGGTTCGGTCTCTTTCCTCCATAAAGAATTTTAGAGCCACTATCCACGGCATTCTTGACCAGTTCATCTGTAGCATTAAGTGCACCCTTGTTTATTAATGGGCCCATGTCAGAAGTGTGAGGGTCTCCAACCTTCAACCCCTTCGTGACCCTGATGAATTTATCAATGAATTCAGTGTAAATGTCCTTATGAACATACAATCGTTCTGCAGCGATGCAGGACTGGCCTGAATTCCAGAATTTTGCCCATATCAACGATTTCAGAGCATTCTTAATGTTAGCATCTTTCCAGACAATGAATGGAGCCTTCCCACCCAATTCGAGAATTAGTTTCGCCATGTTTGCTGATGCTTTTTGCATAATTCTTTGACCTGTCACGGTGGAACCCGTCATTGTGATCAATGATACCTTACTATGCGCTACTATGTGGTCACCGATTTCACTCCCCCGTCCAGTAACCATCCCCAGTACACCCCGCGGTATTCCTGCTTCCACAAATTTTCTCACAATCCACTCTGCAGTAAAAGGAGTATCGCTGCTTGGCTTCAAAATCACGGTATTTCCAGTGAGTAAGGCTGGTGCAATCTTCCTTGCAACCATACCAGCAGGAAAATTCCACGGCGTTATTGCAACCACAACTCCGTACGGTATCTTGTACTGAAATATCTTCCTTGTCGCGCTGGTGCCTTCAACAAGGTCTCCAGTTATTTTCCTGGCAAATTCTGCATAATACTGCAATTGGTCTATGACGCCATCCACTTCTTCCTCTGCCTGTCTCACTACTTTTCCATTCTCAAGGATTAGCAGCTCTTCCAGTTCCTTCCTGTTCGCCTCAATAAGATCCTTCGCTTTGTAAATGTACTTTGATCTTGTCGAGCTTCCAAGCTGGTTCCACTCATCAAAGCTTCCCTCAGCAGCGTCAACGGCAGCGTTTACATCTTCTTTCTTTCCTGCAGGAAAATAGCCCAAAACCTTACCATTAACCGGATTGTATTTCTTCAATTTTTCATTGTCATTTGCTGCAACCCATTCGCCATTTATAAGCATCTTCATTTCTCTATCCATAATTAGTTCAAGAGCTCTATATGATAAAAAAGTTATGAACTCGTGATTTTCTAAAATTTCCTTTTTGCCTTAATTTTAAATGGTAAGTAACGTTATTGCAATAATCAAATAAGGCATTCTAATATATTTATATTTCAGATAGATTTAATAACCTTTGCTGTTAAGTTAAAAATGTGGATAATTCGTCAGCGAAGGGCGATTATCCTTAAAGTTTGTGGGAGGAGCCTCCTGCATAAAACTATCATATGAGAAGGGATTATGGAAATAACCCAGACTGAAAAATTTCTCAATCCACTATTACGAAATTAGCGATGATCTAGAAGCGGATAAATAGACTATTCCCGGTAGTAATATTCAAAAACCAGAAAAGTATATCTTTTGAATGCTAGATATTTCCCTTGATAAAAAGCTCCTTGATTTCGAGAAAATTTTTGGACTGGATATTGCCAAGGATTCTGTGGGTTATACAATCCTGAGGGATAATACGGACACGAAAAATCGGGTCCCTCTCGATAAACCTAACCCCATTGCCGGACCAGTCTCTGACTTCAAGGTTACTGGCAATTCAATACAGGTTCTTTTCAGGAATGGGTCTGCGGTCCTGTCCATTACCCAGGAAGATACGGTCCATTTGTTCTGGACAACTGGAAATGGCCCTGTAGTAGCAAATAACGATTATAGATTTGATGATGTTAAATTTGATACTGGCAAGCTGGTAGTTCTCTCCAAGGACATAAGAATTGAAATTTCAGATAGATTGGATTATTTTTACAGAAACGAACTATTAAGATCCGAGTTCCTTCCTGATCTTGGGTCGCCTTTAATCCTGAGAGCCAGAATTCGGGATGATAGCATAATTAATGGAACAGGAGAGCGCTCCTTCCCTCTCAACCTCAGGAACAGAAAACTCAGCCTCTGGAATCACGATGCCGATGGAAGCTATGGGGAAGGTGCAGATCCTCTTTACATAAACATCCCGATTCTTCTCGATGTAAGAAATGATTCATGTTACTCAATATTTTTCAATAATTCCTCGAAGGCAGTTTTTGACTTATGTTCCAATGAAAAGGATATTGTAAGAACCGAATTTATGGGGGGAATTCTAGACTATACGATAACCTTCGGGACCTTGAAGGATATTTCCAGACGGATGAGCGATATTCTAGGGAAAGCATTGCTTCCCCCAAAATGGGCTCTGGGATATCACCAGTCAAGGTACAGCTACAATTCACAGGAAGAAGTAGAGGAAGTTCTTGATAAGTTCCATGAAATGGGGCTTCCGCTGTCTGCCATCTATCTGGACATAGATTATATGGATGGTTACAAGGTCTTCACTTTAAACAAAGAAAAATTCCCTGACCTTAAGAGCTTGTCTGAAAAGATGGGCAGGAATGGAGTGAAACTGGTTGCCATTTTGGATCCAGGCGTTAAATGGGACACCAATTTCTCAGTTTATAAGGAGGGCATCAATGGAAGCTACTTTATCAAGGACCCGGAGGGGAATGTCATTAGAGGGCCGGTATGGCCCGGTAATGCCGCATTTCCTGATTTTTCAGATTCAAAAACTAGGGAATGGTGGGCCGGCAAATACACTTTTTTCAAGGAAAATGGCATAACAGGTGTCTGGCATGACATGAATGAACCTGCTATTTTCGTTTTCTGGGGCGATAATAGTCTTCCACTCATGGCGGTCCAGAAAGAAGGTTATCATTATTTAGTCCATAACAAGTACGGGTTGCAGATGTCGGTGGCAGGTTACGCCGGCCTTAGCAGACTTTCAGAGGAGAGACCGTTCATATTGAGCAGGTCAGGGTGGGCTGGAATCCAAAAATATGCATTTGTCTGGACAGGGGATACTGCTAGTTCATGGAAAGTACTGAAGCAGACTGTGCCTACAATCTTGAATCTTGGTTTATCTGGCATTCCTTTTAGTGGCGTTGATATCGGCGGTTTCAGTGGAAATCCTTCGGAAGAACTGTTTCTGAGATGGTTCGAACTTGGGTCGGTTCTCCCACTCTTCAGAAATCATTCAGCTAAGGGGACGAATAGACGTGAGCCATGGGTCTTCAGCAAAATGGGACAAGAAGTCATCAGAAAATATCTGAAACTAAGATATATGATGATACCATATTTCCTATCTGTCTCTTATGAGTCCCATACCTTAGGATACCCGTTTATCAGGCCAATAAACATGGAATTTCCTGACCTTTACTCTGACGAAACATTCATGATTGGTGGAAGTCTGCTTGCGGCTCCTATTTTAAGGAAGGGTTTAAAGAAGATCAGGATCACACTTCCAGAAGGCAAATGGTATTATTTCTGGGACGATACTATATGCGAAGGTTATGTAGATGTGAATGTGGAACTTGGGGATCTTCCATTGTTCGTGAGGGAAGGGTCGATCATTCCATTAGATAGGGAAGGTAGAGAGTTTCACGTTTATCCTGGGAATCTTGAGCGCTTTGTTTTTTACGACGATGATGGCAGGCAGAAGCCTACTTTCATAAAGATGGAGTTCAGAATGAAAGAAACAAATGGTATTTTCACAGTGGAGTGGGCCTACGAAGGAAACTTGAATGACGGCCAAACAGAGCTAAAATTCGTTATACACAGAGATGGTACCGAGAAAATAATCACGTCCAGGCTACAGGACAAGACCTTAACTTATACTCAATAATTCAAGAACAAAACCTTCTTTCTTGATGGAAATTTCCCCTTTCCCTGTCCAGAAGTATTTCCTTCCTATCAGTACGGTACCAAGGATCTTGATGTGAATGTCGTCGTTACCAAAATAAAAGTTCAGACGTTGGTTCCTGGATATTTTGGAAATTCCTTGGATTCCTCTAGAATTCAGTTCAGTCAACGTTCCGTATTTCATTATCTCATTATCTCTTCGCAGTGCCGTAAGTTTCTTAAAGAAATTTAAGGTTCTTGGATTCATTTTGTTCCACTGAAAAGTCCTTCTACAGTCCGGATCTTTCCCACCCTCCATTCCTATTTCATCCCCGTAGTAAATTAGAGAATAACCGTTCATTATGAACAGAAAGGTATAGGCCATTAATGCACCATCCAAATCTCCATTGAAATAAGTCCTTATCCTTTCAATATCGTGCGAACTTAGAAGATTCATACAATTATCTGCTTTCCTTCCATATATAAATAAGAACTCATGATAAGATTGAAGGAACTGCCTTACAGTTATTTTTTTAGCTATTAGAGAGAGCATCAGGTCACGAAGGAAATAATTCGTTATGCCGTCGTAGTAGCCATCAAAGGCATAAATCGGAGACCCACACCAAACCTCTCCTATATGGAGCACTTTTCTGTTCGACGACATCAGACTTTGAATGAACGCTTTTGGAAGTGAATTCCCCACATCATATCTTATTCCATCAATCTTGAATTCATTCACCCAGTACTCCAGCACGTCCTTCAGATAGGTCGTGACGGCTCTGTTCCTCAGATTCAGTTTTGGAAGCATTCCATATCCCATAAAAGTCTCATATGAAGGGAATTCACCTTTACCCTTTACAAAGTCGAAATGTCCCTTGAATCTTTTGAAGACATCATTGTGAAAAATGTAAAAATTGAAGTGGCTACTTTCCCTCTTCTTCCGGAGGACATCCTTAAAGAACGGATGGTAGGTTGAGGTATGGTTGAAGACCATATCCATCATGATCTTGATTCCATTTTTATGCGCTTTTTCAACTAGCTCCTTAAAATTATTTTTTCCCCCCAGCATTGGGTCAATCTGGTAGTAATCGTCCACATCATAACGATGATTAGAATGACTCTTGAAGATGGGATTGATGTATATGTATTCCACATTAAGCATCCTAAGATAGTCAAGCTTTTCTATTATACCCTTTAAATTTCCCCCGAAAAATGAATTAAATTTCGGGATTGAGTTCCAGTCAGTCAATATTTTATTTCTTTTATAAGCAGGTGTGAAGAATCTATCCGGAAAGATCTGGTAGATTATTTTCGATGCACCCTTTTTGACGGGGCTTTTGCGTCTTCCATTAATATGAATGATTTCATTATCAATTATAAGTGTGAATGCTTTTTTTTCCTCTTCAACAAAATAGTATATTATTCCGTATTTTCTCATAATTTTCTCCACAGTGACATTTGCAGAATCTTCATGCTCCAGTTTAATGGTTATTGGTTTAGATGAATAAATAAAGTATATTACCATTCCTGCTGAAAAATAACTTGACCTGATGCTAAAAAAATGGCCCTTACATTTCACCATTTTTCTAGTCTTTTTCCCTGAAGGACAATACTGGTTCCGGAATATTCTGTAATCATAAATGCCTGGTGGAAGCAATAAATGTATCTTGAACCTGTTTTCTTCAGATAGAAATAAATTACCTTCTCCATTGCAATTTATAGTTCCCTCCGGGTAAAAGATGTCACTTTTTTGCGATATTTGGTCAGAAGTTACTGTTATCCCCCCTAAAGG
>JAKAUZ010000001.1 GCA_021817415.1 Thermoplasmata archaeon
GGGCCACGGGCCCGCCGGGATTTGAACCCGGGTCGCTGGCTCCGAAGGCCAAAAGGATGATCCAAACTACCCCACGGGCCCAATCTCCAAATGTTGTTTCTTGATTTAAAGTAATGGGGTCTTGGGGGAAAATCATCTTTTCAATTATTTCGTTTCATTCGCGTGGAAGCCTGTTTTTGAATCGTTTTAATAAAGCTAGTTCTCCTACAGCAAAGTCACTCTAAATCTAACTTGATGTGAATGTTGAAAAAATTTCAGTCAGATATCTTTTAATACGTCTGTCCAGTGGCCGGTATAATCATTAACTATTAATATTCATGAAATAATATGTGAATGTGGAATCCACCCATGTCTATTGAAACCTCTATGTATAACGTCATTTACTGAAACACAAAGCGACCTAGGTCTTAATTGTTCATTATGCTCCAATTGACGGGCGATTTACATCAGTCTCCTTGATTGTCCGGTGTGATGTCTTAGTGTAATTTCAGTTAGATTCTCAATGTTTTTTGGGATTGCCAAAAGCCCCGATCTGTTGAAAGAGCCCTAGCCAGTCCCTTGTAACCCATCCTTCTATTATCTTCCCATCTTTTAATCGAAAAATCTCGTTCTGAAGCCAGGATACTCTCCTACCTGTGGGTGGTATACCCAGGAATTGTCCATTATGCGTCCCTGTCACGCGTATACAATCCGCCACCAAGTCACCTTTTGCTAATATCAGGACTAAATCTACCTTTACATCAGAGAAGGCATATGCCAAACTTGCAAACCTATCAAGTAGGCCCTCCCTACCCTTAGACAATGGGTCGTGATGCGCAACATAGTTCTCATCGTAGTAATCAGGCGATCTCTCTCGGATGCACGACAGCCATTCCTCGGTACTTTTTGCTTCCCCATTTAGGACATCATTCACCCATCTTCGTACCAACCTTTCGTTGGATTCTTCTTCAGATGACATCCCTGACCTCCCGATTGTCGTTCTCGGAATAATTTTGGCCATCTGTCTCCCGAAATTCACTTGCCATAATCATTGCCTTCCTTTATTAACTTACTAAACCGTGATAAGTATAAAAATCTAACTCGTTAAGACCTAAAACTACAGTATTCGCTTAAAACATTAATCAAATCCGGCCGAGCCCACTTATATATTGGTTTTGTATTCCAATTTAACTTCCCCAATAATTACGTTCAGTCAATAGGGATGAGGGCAAATATATACCTTAACAAATAATTAAATAATTTCCAAATAGATATACTTGATTAAGTCATGGATTTTTATGAGATTCGTCAGATCGAAGCTGGACGATGGCGTCAAACTCCTCCTTGAACATGAGAAGCAATTGATTTCTGTTTCGGATTTACTGAATGTACGTAACAAAACAATCGACCTGAACGACATATTTGATAAAATTGATGAGATAAGAATCAATCTGAAGAAGGGAAACTATTCAGTCGAACCTTCGGGTGAAATATCCTACGCTCCCTCTGTGGGAAATCCCGGTAAGATATTGTGTGTTGGCCTTAACTATGTTGCCCACATTGAAGAGACCAAGAAGGAGGTGCCAAAGTATCCGGTGCTTTTCAGCAAATTCGGGAACAGTCTGGCAGGAAATAAAGAAGATATTCCGATTCCTCTGGATAATCTTAAAGTGGACTACGAAGGCGAATTGGGAGTAATAATGGGGAAAAATGCATACAGAGTCAGCGAGGCCATGGCGCTTGAATATGTGTTCGGATATTACGTCGGGAATGATGTCTCGTCTAGGGAGCTACAGTACAGAACTTCCCAGTATTTGTTAGGGAAGAGTCTGGATAAATTCTATCCCAATGGGCCTGCAGTCGTAACCAGAGATGAGATTCCTGATCCTCAGGCACTCAACATCAAGACGTACGTTAATGGGGAGATAAGACAGAACTCTAACACTTCGAAGATGATATTCCCTGTCTCAAAACTAATCAGCTATATTTCATCATTCATAACCTTAAATCCGGGGGATGTGATATCAACCGGTACCCCCGACATGGTTATCATGGGGATGCCTGAAGAGAAAAGAAAATGGCTAAAAAATGGAGATATAGTGAAAGTTTCAATCGAAAATATAGGTACACTGGAGAATAAGTTCGTGGAAGTGGAAAAAACTATTATAACATGACGGGTTGATAATCACATTGATATCGTCTAATCTACTCCTCCTGATCGTCGCTGCGATTATACTTCTGGGATTCGTAGGGGAGATAGCATTTCGTGCGAAGAGAATTCCAGACATGTTATTTCTTCTGCTTATAGGGATCCTTCTGCATTATTCCAGGATAATTCCTTTAAGATATTTTTCAACCCTTGAGAGTTTCCTCGGATTTTTTGGTATTGTGGCCCTGACGCTGATTGTTTTTGGAGGGGTCCTCAGACTTGACATAGTGAAATATGGCCATTCAGTGACAAAGGGAATAGTATTTGCAAGTATGGATCTAATATTTGTGATGGCAGCAGCCACTCCATTCTTCTACTATTTCATGCACATATCCTTCATAATCTCACTGCTCCTGGCAGCAATTCTAGGAGAGACCTCCAGTACTTTCATAATTCCGCTGCTGTCCAGAATAAAGATAGATGAAGATGTGAGACACACCATTGAGATAGAGGCCATTTTCACCAGTGTACTCAATATTATAGCCGTTCTTCTGATACTCAACATAATAGGACATCAATCGAATTTTCTGGGTATTGCCAGCTACCTGTTCGCGAGCATATCCGAAGGAATAGTCCTAGGTGGATCTGCTGGAGTCATCTGGCTGATAATCATTAAACAGGCTTCCGTCCCCCATTACTATATGGCAACCGTTGCAGTACTTCTGGCGTTATGGGCTATTTCCGACTA
Organism: Thermoplasmata archaeon; assembly: GCA_021817415.1. Taxonomy (GTDB): domain Archaea; phylum Thermoplasmatota; class Thermoplasmata; order Thermoplasmatales; genus JAKAUZ01. The sequence goes on from JAKAUZ010000001.1 coordinate 2,877, forward strand.
CCTGAACGCATCTGCGATCCTATCTGCATTCATTTTCTCTGTAATAATCGCCAACTCTCTCCCACTGTCTAAAATAATAAAAGTCTCTGGGGTCGTAGATGCCGAGAAACTCACCCTGTTCAACCAGGAGATCTCGTTCTTTGTACTTACATTCTTTTATGTTTACATTGGACTTTTCGTCAATGTGCTTGATTTCAGCGCCCTGATGTACGCATTATTTATTGTAGCAGTCCTGCTCGTTGCAAGGTTAGTGCAGACATATTCCGTCGATGCTGCCACCAAGTGGTTCAAAAAAGACAAGCCTGTTGTCACTTCATTTTTCCAGAGGGGGCCGACAGTCATAGTGCTTCTGGGAGTTCTTCTGACAGTAGACCCGGCAGTTTTTAACGCATATGCGAATACAATATTTTATACAGTAATACTCACGATACTTTATGCCTCTATTCTTTTCACAAGTATGTCAAAAGGATATGAGGTTAAGAAAGAATAAAATAGTACCGTTAAATTAAGCCTTGGTTGACGGCCATAGCGATGGGGAAACACCCGGTCTCATTCCGAACCCGACGGTTAAGCCCATCCACGTTCCGCATGTGTACTGTGTTCCGCGAGGGCATGGGAAGTGCGGATCGCTGTCTCCACTTAAAAATTATTAAATGTCAATGAGCATGAGGATGCATGAATTCTTTGGTGCTGGCCTTTGACGTTGATGGAGTTCTTTTGAAACCCAAAAGCAGCTGGAATACTGTACACCAATTTTTTGGGGTCAACAACGAAGAATCCCTGGAGTTATACAAAAAAGGCAAGATTGACTATAAGGAGTTTGTGCGAAGAGATGTTGATCTATGGCTGAAGAAAGCTGGACGGATTTCAATCTCTGACTTTGAGGTCCTCAAAATGAGGATAGAACCTAATCCAAATCATCTGGACATGTCGAAATTACTTGAAAATTTTGAAGGACAGAAAATAGCGATTTCCGGGGGAGTTGACAGGATAGTCGAAAGGGCAAAGGATTTCTACCCCCTGGACGAGGTCTATTCAAATAAGCTAGTTTTCAAGGATGGCTATCTTATAGGAGGAAACGCACTTGTGGAACCATCCCAGAAGGGTAAAATACTCAGAAGGTACAAGGGGAGAAGAATAGCAGTGGGGGACTCGATATGGGATAAGGATATGTTTGCCAGTGCTGATTACTCAATTCTTTTCAACTGCTCTGATGACGTCGATGACGTTGACTCCACTATAAGAGGAAATGACTTAAGGGACCTCGTAAAAGTATTGAAAGATCTATTATGAACGGAAGGATATCTACTGGCGTAAAACGACTGGATGACTGTCTGGGCGGAGGAATTGAGAGAGGGATTATAACCGAAATCTATGGGGAAGCAGGTTCTGGAAAAACCAATTTTTGCTTGAATCTGGCGATCAGGAATTCACAGTTTGGAAATGTGTTGTACATCGATACAGAGGGTGTTTCTGGGGAGCGTGTATCGCAAATTTCTGGAAATAGTGAAACGATATCAAATATCAAATTCTTCAGAGTCAGGAGTTACGATGAACAGCTTGAGGCCGTTCCTAAAGTCATAAATGTAGCCCCTGCTCTAGAGAATGTGATCGCCCTCATTTTCGACACGGTGACTGCACATTACAGGGTCGAAAGAGATAGAAGGGCCGAATTACGAAAGAGGTACGGAAATACCCTGACTTACCAGATAGAGATGCTCAATAATTTAGCGATAAACATGGATATACCAGTAATAATGGTGAACCAGGTGTACACTGAAAAGAATTCAATTGACGTAATGCCCGTGGGAGGATCTGCCCTTTCTCACATGGCTAAAGCCATCTTCATGATTCAGAAGGTCGGACAGAACAGGAGAGATCTGGTTGTCATAAAACACAGGAGCCTGCCTGAGCATAAAAAATGCGCATTCATCATTACTGGCACCGGCATTGAATAAGTTTAATATTGCATTTTAATTAAATCAATTGTATGGGAGTAGATATCTCCTCACTTCTTGAAACAAAGGACCTCGATACCAAGACACTGAATGGAAGGATGTTGGGAGTCGATGCATACAACGTAATTTACCAGTTCCTGAGTAACATAAGAGAATACGATGGCAGTCCTTTGAAGGACAGTAATGGTAACATTACTTCTCATCTCTCTGGACTGTTCTACAGATCAATTAATCTGCTGGAGGGAGGGATGATACCTGTATATGTTTTTGACGGTAAACCTCATCCACTAAAGGATAAGACCATCAAGGAGCGCATAGCACTTAAGGAAAAGGCGGAGGAAGAATATAGGACATCACTGGCAATGGGAGACATGGAGAAGGCCAAGAGTTATGCTTCAAGGACTTCAAGGCTCACAAGCGATATGGTGAACGAATCCAAGCATCTTCTACGTGCACTGGGGATCGCGACTATTGATGCTCCATCTGAAGGGGAGGCGGAGGCATCTTTTCTTTCTATGAGAGGAAGGGTATACTCAGCTGTGTCCCAAGACTATGACTGTTTGTTATTTGGAGCGCCAAGGCTGATAAGAAACCTCACTGTCAGTGGCAAGAGGAGGTATGGGAGAACCGGGAGGGTAATAGATGTGAAACCTGAGATAATTGAACTTAATGATGTTTTGAGAAAATTGGAAGTTACAAGGGAGCAATTAATTGACATAGGAATACTTGTAGGGACGGATTTCAACGATGGAATAAGAGGGATAGGTCCTAAAAAGGCCATTCAACAGATTAGGAAATATGGTTCCCTTGAAAAGATACCAGGAATATCAATAGAATACTATCAGGAGATAAAGAATATTTTCCTCAATCCAGAAGTAAATGACCCGGGAGAAATCATGCTTCCTGAACTGGATGAGCAGCTTGTTTTTGAAATCCTTGTTGACAGGCATAATTTTTCTCCTGAAAGGGTTACGTCCTTCCTCAGCAAGATCAGGGGGGTTAAGAAATCGGGGGTGCAGAGGAGTATTGACTCATTCTTCTAGGATTTACCTGGCGATTGAGGGGATAGATGGTACTGGAAAAACGTATGTTGCGGATTACATTTCAAAGAAATATTCGTTTGTCAAATTACAGGAACCTTCAAAATCTGAACTCGGAAACTTCATTTCCAATGGTGCCTGGGACCCCGTGACTGACTTTTTCCTTTTCATGGCAGATAGGGCAAGTTTTCTGAAAGATCTCCCTCGCGATACAAACTATGTTTCCGACAGATCACTCTACTCGAGTTTTGCTTATCAGGGCTATTATTTAATGGAAAGATTCAGAGGGATCGATGAATATTTTGAATTCTTCATGAATTCGTCCAAAATTTTGCCATTTTTGCCCACACACGTATTTGTGCTATTCTCGGACGTTGATCTGGCGCTTAAAAGAATATCTGGGAGGGGAAAACTGACCAGATTTGAAAAGAGAGATTATCTGGAAAAGGTACAGGAAATATACTTCAGTCTGAAGGGAAGAGTTGAGAACATAAAGTTCGTTGACTCCAATAATGCTCTAGACGATCTGTTCAAACTTATAGATAAGGAGATCACCTCGTTGTCACCACAGGGCCATCTTCCCTCAAATAAATAGTGTGCTCGGTTTGCGACACCATCTCCCCCTTGCTTTCTTTTAAAATTGGGTAGAAGTAGAGGAGCTTCCTTCTATCCGCGTCCTTGATGATTTCAGAGTAATTTGGGAATCTTGAGGCAATGTCCCTTGAAGAAAATGGGAGCCCCCTTGAAAATGAGTGTATTTCTTTCAGCTCAGGGCTGGATTCATTCTTCAGCGATAACATAATATTTCCGAATTCCAGTCCCCTCACCCTTCCTTTCCCAGTGGTTGCAAACGGCTCAATTGCAAAGGCCATTCCTGGGAATAATTTTACTCTTGAGTTATCGTCATAGTTTGGGAAGGCCGTCCCTGCATGAAGCAAGTATTTCTCCACGGTATGGCCCGTCAGGTTATAAACAGGGTTATATCCGTATTTCAGAATAGTGTGTTCTATCTCTCTTCCGATCTCCGATGTGGTGGCACCGACTCTGACTTTCAAAATAGCATTATCAAGTGCCTCTGCTGAAGCTTTAATAAGATTCGTCCACTTGTTTGTGGAAATCTCCTTCGTAACCGCGGTGTCAGCAATAAATCCATTAATCTCTGCACCAAGGTCAAGTTTGACCAGATCCCCTGAATTAAAGACCCATTCGCAATCCGGCCCAGGAGTGAAATGAGCTGCTTCATTGTTAACTGAAATGTTTACTGGGAAGGCAATACCTGCCCCTTCCTTCCTTATCAGGTCTTCAAGATAGTCGGCTACTGTCCTCATTTTGATATTTTCCTCCAGCATCCTGAACCCTTCATTTCTTGCTTTTGATGCTATTTTCCCGGCCTGGACATAATCGTCAAATTCCATCTTCTGCCCCCCTGATATCCTTGAGAGAGATGCTTCCCTCCCTAATCAAAGTCTTCGATTTAAAATCATAAATGGTCGATGGATTACCTGTTAGTACCCCTCCATCCACATAGAGTTTAACCTTATCGCCAAACTGTGCCATGATCTCCCCCAGATCCGACGAAAGTTTGAACCCCCTTAAATTGGCTCCTATGAGAGTGATCGGACCAACATTCCTTGCAACCTCCCTCACCAGGCTGTTGGAGGATATTCGGGCTGCAATCTTGCCATTGACTACCCAATGACCTTCAGTTTTTGCTTCAAGAATCAGGGTCAATGGACCTGGCATCAATTTCCTTACTATATTCTTGGACTTCTCATCCATTTTGCAATATTTTTCCATGTCCCTGAGACCATAAAAACCAATTGGACTGGCAGTTGTCATTTTCATATTCTTTAGTGCATAGACGGAGTCAAAGAGAGATTTGTTGGAAACGGGTGCCACTAAAGCGTATAACGTTTCTGTAGGAAGCACCACAGGTCCAGTGTTCAGTGCCTCAAGAATCTTTGGTAAATTTTGAAGTTCTCCCTTGATTTTGTGCACACTGATAGATACGAATGACTTATAAAAAATATGTTGTCTGGCCGATTAGGGAGAGTGGGCAAAAATTATGCTGCTTTCAAAGATTCAAGTGGAAGAATATCACAATACCCGTGAGCATGTATTGAATCGCAAATCCTGCGACAAGTACCCCGAAAATTCTTGTTAGCGCACGTGCACCTTTCTCTTTGATGATGTCATAAATAAAGAAGCTGGATTTGAATAACAGATAGGTGACAACTGAAACTGCCACGATACTAAGCGTTACAAGAATCCAGTTGTAATCGTGCATTAGGAGGATCACCAGAGATATAGCCCCTGGACCTGCTAAAAGGGGAGTCCCAAGTGGAACTATTCCCATGTCACTCCCCTGTTCTGATTGCTGGCTTTTCCTTCTTCCTCCTGAAGGTTTGTCCCCTTCCGTGACCATCTCTATGCTTGTCAGTAGTATAAGAATACCGCCTGCTATCTCAAGTGCAGCAATTGATATCCCAAAATAGAGGAGAATATAATATCCCAGAAATGCAAAGAAAATCAGAATAAAGAAACTTGTAAGCGTAGAATCATTTACAATCCTGTTTTTTTCTTTCCTCGTTGCATTTCTTGCGTATCCGATAAACATGATCATTGCTGCAAATGGGTCAACCACAACAAACAGTGGGATGAATATGTGAAGGAACAGAGTGACTAAATTCATTGGACATCTAAATATTTAACAGATATTTATACTAATTCTTCCATTGTTTGGCCACCATTTTATAATTATTGTGGGAGATTTTTACCAGATTCATAAGCCTAAAAAAATAACTTTCAATCTCAACTCAGTAATCACAATTTTCGCTAGGAAAAATAGTTAAAATAGATTAAATTGAGTGCCAGTGCTCACTTTAGCTAGATACTCTGAAATAGGTACGAAGGGTGATAACAGGGGATATTTTGAGGAGCTCTTGGCTCGCAATATTATGGCTAAATTGAACGAGAACGGAATAAAGGGTAAGGTTAATATTGAGCAGACCAGATTGATCGTGGAGACAGACAACAGAATTGATCATATATTATCAAAAGTTTTTGGGATTTCATCTTTTTCCCCTGTTGACAGGGTACGAACAGATCCGGACTCAATAGAATCTTTCGTTTCATCCATCAAAATTTCCGGACCGTTCAGGGTATCAGTTAACAGACGAGATAAAAACTTTCCTTTTACATCCCAAGATTATTCTGCCCATTTGGGAGAGTTGATCCTAAATAATAATCCAGGGGCAAAGGTGGATCTCCATAACTTCGAAACCAAGGTTGGCGTGGACATTGGAAGAGATTTCACCTATGTCTATACAGAAACCTTTCCAGGTCCCGGAGGGATTCCGGTCAGGACCCAGGGAAAGGGAGTGTTGCTAATTTCAGGAGGGATAGATTCTCCTGTCGCTGGGTATCTCATGCTTAAAAGGGGAATGGAACTGAGCCTCATACATTATTTCCAGAGTTCAAGACTCCTTGAAAAAGTGTTCAGGAACAAGGAGTTGCTTGAGACATACAGTCCCTACCCAATTGAAATCAAGATAATGGATCACAGAAAGTTGCTCGGGCCAACAGTACTGAAACTCAGGGCCAACAAGGAAGAAAGGTGGACCTGCCTCTTCTGCAAGAGAATAATGTATGATGAAGGGGAGAAATATGCTAAAGAGATTGGGGCGAAAGCGATAATCACTGGAGAAGACCTGGGGCAGGTGGCAAGTCAAACTCTTGACAACCTTAACACAATTGAGGAGAAGATTTCGATGCCGGTGTTTAGGCCTCTAATCGGGTTTGATAAAATTGAGATTGAAGAGATTTCGCAGAGAATTGGTGCTTATGATATTTTTCTTTCGATCTCATCTTCATGTGATTGTTATTTCCTCCCCCCAAGACCAAGAACAAAGAGCAATATTGAAGACCTGAAAATCATTGAGAACAAGATTGAGGGAAATACATGATAAGTTCCATCCGTCTCTTCTTTTTTGGAACTGGTGGTTCATGGCCAACTCAGTTCAGAAACACAGCCTGTCTTGGTATCAGAGTGGGAGATGAGGCAATTCTATTTGACGTCGGCGAAGGGACTCAGACAAGAATAATGAGAAGCACCCTTTCCATGATGAAGATAAAGAGAATCTTCATTACTCACTTCCACGGTGATCACTACCTTGGATTACCTGGCTTAATTCAGACCATGAGCCTGTACGGGAGAGAAGATTCCCTTGAGATCTACGGCCCCGTTGGTGCGATCGCATTACTGTCCGATCTATTGTCTCTTGGTTACTATTCATTGAACTTCGAGATTACAATCAAAGAGATGTACGACGGAACTGAGTTGGACTTTGGAGATTATTCTGTCAAGTCATTCAGAGCAAGTCATACTGTCCCTGCTCTCGCTTATTCGCTCAAGGAAAAAGATGTCCAGAAATTTGATGAGGAGAAAATTGAAAATAGCAAAATCCCAAGGAAGCTGTTGGAGAAAATCAGGAAGAATGGGGAGATTGTTTTTAATGGGAATATAATAAAAATGAGCGATTTGTCTTCAGGGATCAGACTGGGAAGGAAAATATCTTATTCAGGGGACACAAGAAGAGACCAGCATCTGATCGAATTATTCAGAGATTCGACGATACTTGTTCACGAAGCTACTGGGGAGAAAAGCTTACAGGACAAGGTTGTGAGCTACGGACACTCTACAGGCGAGGACGCTGCACTTCAGGCAAGGGACTCAAATTCAAGAACGTTGATATTGGTGCATTTCAGTCCAAGATACAACGAAATCACCCCAATAATTGAAGAAGCGAAGAAAATCTTTGCCGACACCCTGGCGGCCAATGATTTCATGGAAGTTGAGGTTGAATTGTGAAGAGCCGGCCTGATAAATTCCAGATGTCTCTCCTGTGGACCTGAAACAAATACTGAATTCCAAATTCCGTGCCGGCCAATACGGTGATAATGTTCAGGTAACAAATGCTCCCTAAGATAACGCATGGAAATTTGCACATTTAAATTTGCAAACATTCTTTAAGCTCTTTGTGTCACTGGATGTTGATGGATTGTTGCGGTCTGTTGAAATTTCGAGGATGTCTGGGACTTTTGAAATGCATAACTGGATTGAGCGGGAGGTGCGTGGATGAAATATTGCCTTTTGAACATAGCATATGATTCCACTTTTCACGGGCTTCAGGTACAACCGTCAGGGGTGACTGTCCAGGGAGAGATAATGCGACACCTCGCGCCGCTGGGTATAAAGAAAGTATATGCTGCATCCAGGACTGATTCAGGAGTTGGAGCCGCCAGCAATATAATAGAAGTTGAATATCATGACTGCCTGAAAATTGCAAAGATAGTAGATTCTATAAAAGGAATCATAGTCAGGGGATACCTTGGGACCGATTCATTCATTAAACTCAGGGGTGCATTCAAGAAAAATTATCTTTATACCGATGAACTGGCAGAATTTAAGATTGACCCCGATACTGTCGTAAAGGAATTCATGGAGGGGAAGCAGGACGCATTCATCAGGGATGACCCAAAGAGGTTAAATCTGCTGGAGGTGAAATTTCTTCTTACCGGGAAGCATATCTTCTTTTCTTTTGTAGGTACATCGTTTTCATGGAATTATGTGAGGATCGCCGCTCAGTGTTTGATAGACAGGATAACTGGGAAGTTGGATGATGAGGAGTGGAAATCCATAACAGATGGAAAGATTAAATTTACAAAAAAAGGAAAGGGAGAAAACCTGTTGCTATTGATGATGAGCTCAGAACTTCATTTCGTACCTTACACTTCTCGAAAACTTACATTTTTGAATTCTGAGATTATGAAACTTTATGCATGGACAAGTAAGTTGAATGATGGACTCCTCAACGACATCATTATGCTGGACTCCTTCATCAACGGCCACTAGGATGAAAGATGTGATGCTTCTGTGACCGGAACTGGACCTTTCAGATTCGGTCAGTATACCCATCATATGGCATTAACCGCAAACCCGAGAAGAAATCCAGTCATTATCCCAACATAGATTATTCTGGTTTTCTGATAATCCAAGGATGGTGACTTGACCGGCCTGAAGACTCCCCTTAGCATTGGAATTATAACGTAAGTTATTGCACCAATTGCAAGTGAGTCAAATGCCAGTATAAAGAGAGAATTGCTCCAGTGGTAACCAATGACACCACCTATAATGGTAGGTACCCCTCCAAGGAAGAACAGGGAAGCCACTGCGGGGATACTCTTTTCATTTGATCCCAGAAGGGGGGAAGCTATTGGAAACCCCTCAGTTATGTTCTGGAAAAAGAAACCTACAAAAACTACAGTTGCAAGGCCTATTGCCCCTGCTGTCCAGTTTGCCCCGAACACAAGGCCTTCTGTTACGTTCTGCAGGGCGATTCCTATTGCAATTATTAGGGCAGTTGTACGTGCATTTCCAGCTGCCCCACTCAATTTCATTCTGGGTCTTCCCTCCACATAAAATAGTGCGAGGAAGACTAACATAAAGGATGCAACAAAAACAGCGAATGACTTCCATCCTGCTACATAGGAATTCGCGGAATACAATATTGGCATTATGTCCCCAAAAATGTCTGCCATGAGGAAGAAGAGTATCCCTATTGCCACTGATGTCAGGAATGTGAGTTTCTGAAATGAAAATCTCAGGTAAACTATGGGCATTGCAATGAAGATTGATAGCCCCATGGCAAAAGTCAAGGCAAGAAATGTGAAGAAATCATTCATTTTTACCAGACTTAAAATCTTCGGTGGATATCAACATCTTGTAAATGCAATAGCGAAAGAAATTAGGTTTGCCTAATTTAGACTGGTTTGGAAATTTCAGAGGTGACATTAACTAAGATCGTACGTAGCAGTATTTGGCACGTTTCACTCACTTTATGAAAACTGCCATGTCGTCTGCAATATTGATAAGCTCCAACTCCTTTCCGGTACAAAAGTCCATCGGGGCATTTGTCCAGTTGTAATTATCAATTACAACGACTCCGCCATTTGCCAAATGAGGCCAGACTGAGCGCAGCTCGAACATTATATTCTCATACGTGTGGTCAGAATCGTGCATGAAAAGCCCGATTTCTCCGATCGAAGACAATAAACCTGGGAGAATTTCATTTGACTTTCCCTTGAGAAGATTCCACTTGTGTTTCAATGAACTTTCCACAACAAATCCAATGGGCATATCACCTTTTGCACCGTAAGGTTCCATTGGATCTATGCTGAAGAGATTTCCTCCGTCCGGGAGTGCTTTCAGTATGGTTTCGGTAGAGGTCCCTGATCCTACACCAGTTTCCACGACCGTTCTGGGAGAGACTGTTTTGACTATTGCATAAAGAGCAATTATCTCATCATTAGAGATCTGCCAGTAATCTCCTCCTCTATGCATATGAGATATATATTTGCTAACAGATTCTCCTTCCTGAAGAGATTCCCTTAACCTGCTGCTTCCCCCCAATTTTTTGATAAATTCGTAAAATTCCTCTTTCATTGGTTCGATTTCGCAATTCTTCTCTTAATACTTTTGCATTGTGAAAGAATTTTTGGTCGTTCTTCAGTTTCTATTCGAATTCTGAAAATACAATCCTTGAAGAGTGCTCCAAATAGCGTTGGGATTGACATAATTATTTCAAATAATGATTTCCATGCCATGTCACGAAAATTAAGGAATTATATCCACCCCCTCCCCTGTCAAAGGAGGAGGAGAGAGTCATAGTTTTTAAAGGGACTGAACCTCCTTTCACTGGCAAGTATGTTAATAATAAAAGGAAAGGAATCTACGCATGTAGAAGGTGCGGTGCCAGTCTATACAGGTCTTCTGATAAATTTGAATCGGACTGCGGATGGCCCAGCTTTGATGATGAAATTGGGAATTCCGTCCTGAAGGTGCCCGACCCAGACGGAGTGAGAACTGAAATCCAGTGCAGGAAATGCGGAGCACATCTGGGGCATATATTCTCAGGGGAAAATTTCACTTTGAAGAACATTAGGCACTGTGTGAATTCAATATCTCTGATCTTCATCCCTGATGAGGAGTGACCACCTTGGAAGGAAATATTAAGTCTATAGTTCTGGGAGGAGGTTGTTTCTGGTGCAGCGAGGCGGTATTTTCAATGATTGATGGAGTGGTGAATGTCACGAGTGGTTATGCGGGAGGACACACCGCTAATCCAACGTATGAAGAGGTGTGCACTGACAGTACGGGACACGCAGAAGTGGTCAGGATTGAATATGATGCTACAAAAGTTGATTTAATAAGACTGCTGGAAATTTTTTTTGAAATGCATGACCCCACTTCCATCAACAGGCAGGGAGAAGATGTGGGAACTCAATATCGGTCAATAATTTTATATGATAATGATTCAGACAGAGAAATCGTGGAGGATTATGTCAACAGGATAAGAGCAAATTATGGAAAGGAAATTGTTACAGAAATAAAAAGACTTGACAAATTTTATGAAGCCGAGAATTACCACAAGGATTATTATAAGAATCATAAATTTGAGTCATATCCGCTATTCGTAATTGCCCCGAAAATCAAAAAGATAGAGAAAGAATTCCAAAATAGCATTAAGCAAAATAGATCTTGATTAATTGTGCTTGAATCCGCCATACAAATTGACAACACTCCACTACTTTTATCATTCAAGCTCTTCTTTCAATCCAATGAAAGCAGGACTTTTCCATCGTCATGGAGATTATGTAATTCTGGAGTGGTCTACCACTTTTCCAGGATGACGCCATAACATTATGAATAAGGGTAGGTGGGGATTTGAACCCCAGTAGACGGGATCTGCAGTCCCGCGCATCACCACTCTGCCACCTACCCGTCGGCATGGGTAATTTTTTCACCATTATTGAATTTGCTGAAGTTCTTTGAAATTTCCCTGGCCCTTTCCCTTGCGTTCCTGACATGATCCATGAACTTCATCATGAAACTGAGATTATGAATTGTCACAAGATACTGGAAGGTCGGATCCTCGTTCCTCAATAACTCCTTCAATGCGGATCTCGAATAGTTCTGGCAGGTTTCACACTCGCAGCCAGCCTCTATGGGACCAAAATCATCTGAATATCTTGAATTCTTGAGATTAAGTGGACCGTTGATGGTTAAAGCGTATCCATGTCTAGCATTCCTTGTGGGATATGTGGAATCAAAGATATCTATTCCTTTCTCTGAATAGTCATATATTGAGGCAGGATCCCCCACTCCCATCAGGTATTTTGGATATTCTGGAGGGATGAAGTTGACCGTCTTTTCAAGCACCGAGTTCGTGACCTCTCTGGGTTCCCCAATCTTCAACCCACCTATGGCGAATCCATCGAACTCAATAGATGTCATTAACTTTGAACTCTCCTCCCTGAGTTCGGCATTGAACCCTCCCTGTATTATTCCAAATTTCTTCTGACCGGGAGTCTTTGTTTCCGCAAACATCTTCCCCCATTCAAAAGTCCTTTCAACTGATAATCTATAACGTTCAGTCGGCGCTCCATACGGTGGGCAGTCATCAAGCATCATGGCTATGTCGCTCTTTATCCTTGACTGAATCTCAGAGCTGACCGAAGGCGTTATCTTGAGTGAGCTCCCACTCTTCTTATCCTTGAAAACTATTCCTTCATTGTCTATTTTGACCAGCTCCTCTCTTAAAATTTGGAAACCTCCTGAATCAGTAAAATAACTTCCCTTGAATCCAGTGTATCCGTTTATTCCGTTGGTTCTATCTATATTATCTAGCCCTGGAGTGATGGAGAGGTGGACAGAGTTCGATATCAGAGCCACTATTCCCATCTGGTTAATTTTGTACATAGGGACTGCCTTTACGAATCCCCTGGTCGCAACTGGTAGGAAAATAGGAAGCTCGAGGGAACCGTGGTTTGTCCTGAGTTCTCTTGTCAGACCTTTATTCATCTGGACCTTGATTAACGCTTTGTAGAATATTGTTGCTATGCTCCTGTCTGCTGAAACAAAGTTCGCAGTAATATTTTCCAGCCTTATATATTAAATTCTCTGAATATTCCTTGCATACATCACACACACCGTGAATACCTTTGATCAGCTCGGGTTCTTTATTACCGTAAATCTCCCTGGTAATCTCAATCAAGCCAGGAGAGATGCGGACAATGTCGTTCTCGGTGAGAATCCCGGTTATGGATTCGTCCTTCTTTACCGGAAGTCTCCTTATCTTATTCTTCCACATTATTTCCGCAGCAACTTCCACCGGAGTCTCTTCATTTACCGTCACAAGCGGATACGACATTATTTTCTCTATCTTGACCTCCTTCGGGTCCAGTCCTGTTGATACTATCTTCGTCACCATGTCACGTTCGGTCACTATTCCCTGGGTATTCCCGGAATTCACCAGTATGGCACTGATCCCCTTATTTTTCATGAGCATGGCTCCATCCATCACTGATTTATCCCCTTCCAGCCCTATAGGGTTTCTCGACATTATTTCCCTCACCAGTATTCCTTTCAAGCTCTCACCTCCAGGAATCTCTCTCCTTTTTCTATTATCTGAAAAGGCCTCTTTATTCCTGCCGTATTCTCTATGATCTCCAATCTCTCGTCCATGTACTTCTTCAGTTTTTCCTTGTCTCCCTTCCCGATGATTTCCATTTTCCTAGCTGTCAAGTACAGATATGCCTCCAATTTTATTTTGAAAACCTGATCCTCCTTGAGTGATTCGAGATTCAGTTCATACATTGTGCTTATTACCGTTAATTGAGATAAAAATTTATCCATAATGTTTAAGAGAGAATGCTTTAACTTGAGTTCTTTCATGCAGCTAGCATAGATGATATATGTAGGGTGTTCAGGGTTCCAGTACGCTGACTGGAGGGGAAGGTTTTACCCCGAGAATCTGCAGCAAAAAGAATATCTGGGTTATTACACTAATTTTTTCAATACCGTTGAAATTGACTCGTCCTATTATTCGTTCCCGGGAAAGAAGACCGTCCAGGCCTGGATTGAAAGATTGAAAGACAGGAAGGATTTCAGGATGTCCCTGAAGTTTCCAAAAGAAGTATCGCATGACCCGGACGGTATCACAGAGAGATCCATTCAATCGGCTGGAGAATTTGTCAGCGAAGTTATCTTTCCACTGAGGGATAATGGGATCATGGGGGCAGGGTTGATTCAACTTTCACCATTCCTCAACCCAGTGAAGGATGGAGGCGTTATAGACAGCTTGATGCGCCTCCTGGATGGCTTGCCAACTTCAGAATTTAATCTTGCCATAGAGATTAGGAACTCCGCTTTTCTGGTAGATCGAATATTCCATGATCTCACCAGTGGACTGAAAATGAGAAAAGTTGCAATCTGCAGTGTTGACTCTCCAGGGCTTCCACCATTCTACGAGTCAACCTCCAGTTTCTCTTACCTCAGATTCCACGGCCAGAATAAGGACTTGTGGTTCGGAAGTGGAGAACTCAACGGAAGGCTAAACAAATATGATTACCTGTACGAGGAGCAGGAACTGATCCCTTGGGTGGAGAGGGTGAAGGAGATGACCCAAGATATATACATATATTTCAATAATCATGCCCAGGCAAAGGCCCCAAAAAATGCGACTCAATTCTCCAAGCTTTTGGGGCTGAGGAGGGATAATTCTGACAAGCAGAAGAGTTTAACTGAATTTTAATACAAAGTCCACATCATGAGACAATGCATCCATCGGAACACATGGAACAATTGATCATTGACCGTCTCTATCCCATACTGCAGAAGCATGGCATCAGAGATGGAGTTCGAAAATATAGGGCCCAGAAGAATTTTGGGGACGTTACTATCGATCTCCAAAAGGTCAATGAAGATGTTCCAGCGCAGGAGATAGAAGCACTGTCTGATGATATTCTGACATTCAAGAAGACCAATAAATTCATTAATGTAACTTACGGCAACAACTACTATTGCACCCTCATCCTTGATTCAATTGACGAAGGCTCCCTATTTACTTTCGAAAGAAAAGAGAAGAGAATACTGGTAGAACACACAAGTGCAAATCCTACAGGCCCACTCCACATTGGCAGAGCCAGGAATTCAATTATTGGTGACACCATTGCAAGGATACTCAGGAAATATGGTTTCGAAGTCACGACCGAATACTATATGGATGATATTGGAACGCAGGTCGAAGCACTGCTGCTAGGGACCGAGAAATTTAAGGATGATAATTATACGGAAGCATACAGGAAGTATTTTGCGGAAATTGACTCACATAGAGAAGAAGTTGAAAATGCTATGAAAATGGCCGAGAGTGGTAATGAAAAATTCATTGCTGAATCTAAAAAAAGGCTGGAGGTTTTCCTTTATGATTTGCTCAAGGACCTCGAGGATTTGAACATTTTCTTTGATGGCTTCACATGGGAGAGCAGATTCATACTTGATGGGTCTGTCAAGGTGGTTCTTGATAACTTGAAGGAGCATCTTAAGGATGATGAGGGGGCTAAGTATATCCAGCGTGGTGAAGATAAAATATACCTTATGAGATCAAATGGAACATCCCTTTATTTTACTAGAGATATTGCCTACCACATTCTGAAATCCAGGAATTACGATCTTTCTATAGACGTATTGGGGGAGGATCATAAGGACCATTTCAAGAACCTGACATACATTCTGGGAATACTGGGAATCCACAGCACGGAGGCTGTATTTTACTCCTTCGTGGTCACGAAGAAAGGAAAGATGAGCACAAGGAGAGGAAACGTTGTCACCCTCCGCGATCTTATATCAGAATCCATTGAGCTTGCGGAAGATGAGATCAGGAAAAGACGGACTGACCTTGATGAGAAGACAGTCGGTGAAATTGCAAGAAAGATTGGAACGGCTGCAGTCAGGTACAACATGATAAAATTCGCACCAGAAAAACCTATAACGTTCGACTGGGATGAAGCTTTGAATTTCGAAGGAGAAGCGGCACCGTTTATAATGTACTCCTACGCACGAGCAAGCTCTATTCTCAAGAAGGCGAGTGGGTCTGGAACATTAAACAAGCAGTTTCTGGATAGGGAAGCTGAGCTGCTCAAGGAAATTTCAAGGTTCCCTGAAGTTGTTAAGGATGCTGCTGAAAGGAGACGCCCGGACCGCATTGCTAAATACTCTTACGAGCTTTCCTCAACCTTCAATCAGTTTTACAGAGATTGTCCAGTGATCGGCGATATTGAAAACTACCAGAAAAGGGTGAATATAACCAAAGCTTTTAAATTAACCATGGATCAAATATTTGATTTGCTCGGAATAATCCCGTCAGATAAAATTTAAGGAAATAAAAAATAAAATTATTTCAACTGTTTCCTAGGCTCCTTCTTCTCCTTGGGGCTTTTCTTTCTTATCGCCAGGTCATAATACACAAATGATAGAACCCCGACAGCAATAATGATGCCACCAATAAGTGCAGGAAGTTTCCATGCTGCTTGAGCCACTGTGATTGCCTTCGTCATTTGTGTTCCGGTATTGAAGAAACTGGGTTGCCCTGATGCGTGCACGCTGACTACCATTGAGTATTGCCCTGATGTTGGTGGAACTACTGTCACAGTCTCATTTGTAACCTTTCCTGCTGCAAGATTATGGAATGTAACATTTGTTACCACCTTGCCTCCGATTTTTACCGATACATAGTAAATTGAAGCATTTTCGAGTCCGACGTTCTTAAGTTCCACCTTCAGGGAGGCCGGCGTCCCTTCAGTGTATGATTTGGCATAGGTGACGTTCATTATCTCCACTTCGGGTGCGACTGCATTGATGAATATTGATTCCAAAGTGCTTCCGCTATTGTTGGATTGGTCTGTTACCTTTAGGTTAATCTTGAAGGAACCATATTGAACGAATGAGATTACCATTGTCGAGTTATTGGAGTTGTGAGAAACAATTTTGTACGCCGTATTGGCAACTGCAACTGTTCCGTTTGCATATTTTATTGTCCAGTTGTAATAGACAATCTTCCCGCCATGGGGGGCGAATGATTTAGATGCGTTCAGTGTCAGATTTTGGTATTCATTCGCAGTTGAGACCACTTTCCCTGACGAATTTGTCAGCTGGAACATGGCATTTGGTATAGAAGTATCATTCACGTGCACTGAGATGGTGATATTTATTGAGTTACCCACTGCGTTTTTAATGGTCACATTCACATATGTGACATTTGAACCAAACGTTGGATTCACAAACGAATAAGAAACATTGTACCCACTCCTTGCCGTTCCAGATATATTCCAATTGAGGACCATTGCAAGGTTAGTGTTGGTTCCCTTAGATGTTATATCCTTTGTGGCGGCTGCATTAAAGTACACTGTGAGCGACTCGTTCACACTTACGTGATATGAACTGGTGCTGCTTGTGTTAACTGTAAGAACAGTCTTACCACTCTGTATTATCTTAAGGTTAAATGAGGGATTCTGTGCATCACTGATGAGGGTGAAATTAGTTTCATTAACATTTCCTCCCACGTCCGTCACTTTCAGGCTTACTGTATAATACCCTGCAGGTAAAGATTCTGATACATTGTATGATGATGCTAGTAATCCACTTCCGAAATTCCACAGGAATTTCATCTGCTTATAGTTATCAACGCCGAGCACATTGTCGTATACTGCAGCGCTCGCATTCAGAGAGAAATTCTTGTTGGCTGGGACCAGTAACGTATAGTTGTTCACTGAATTGTTGAGAACAGTTGACTCAAAATATCCTTTCCAGTTTGCAGTAATCTGCCTAGGATCAACCGTTGGTTTCACTTTATGGTCAATTTTCAGGGGAAGAAATCCAGTAAAACTGCTGTTACTAATGCTTATGGATCCGGAATACCCGGAAACATCCGCTATAGAGCTATTTACAGAGTTCGCTCTTTCGAATGCAGCAGGTATGTTAAGGGTATAGAGATAATTTATGAAACTGCCAGAGACTGTATTCTGGTTAAGATAAACCTGAACTTGATTGTATGCCGATGACTTATTTGATTGGGAATAGGTAGCAGTATAGCTGAAAGAATACTGTACGTTCGTTCCATTATATGAAGAAGTGAGTGAAGTAGTACTTAATGTCAAGTTATAAGAATGATTGTTAAAAAGTAGAGTTCCAACGGTCGAAGTAGAGATTGAGTAATTCAATATTTCCCATAGTCCTGAATATGAAAGACCCAGCAATTTCATCTGGTTGTAAAGTGATCCAGAATTCGCGTAGGGGAGTGTTGTCAGAACTGTTGAATTCGTCAGGGTCACAGCTCCTGTTTCGGTAAGCCCGGTGAAATTGTTGGAAAATGTGAATGTTGTAACCTGAGTTGTGTATGAAGCATCCAACGTGACGGCCCTGTAGGACACAGGCTGTCCCTGAACAACATTGACTTGGAAGGAATATGGTAAATACCCTTTTGCAGATATAACCAACGTATACGTCCCACTAGAGAGCGTCACGTAAAAGTAGCTGCTGGAGAAATAGTCAGTGGCTATGAAATTTCCATTCTGATAAATGGAGACCTGTATACTTTTAACATGAGACCCAGTGTTAGTTTGGACTCCTCCCACGACCCCAGATTGCACAGAAAGGTTAACGTTAACTGTATTTACTCCTGGAGTAACGTTTACCATCTGCGAGTAAGTTGCAACCGATCCGTTGTAATATTGCACGTAGAGTACCTGGTTTCCGTTTGTTGTATTATTTATTTCGTAGAGACCGCTAGATATTCTGGTTCCAGTTATGTTGAGGTCAGTGAGAACACCGCTGTAGACGGATATTATGTTGGATGATCCGGCAACATAAACCTTGATCTGGGAATTTGCCTTCATTGAGCTTACAGAGATCTGTGAGAATTTGACAGACCCGCCAGGAAGTAGATAGGCGCTGCCGTTGCTTTCCAGAACTACGTTCACGTAGCTCCTGCTGTAGACGTAACCTAAATATTCTTGACTCGGAATACTGATCACATAATTGCCAGGATATGCGGTAAAGCCTACTATTGGATTTGAAGTGTTCTTCTCTATAACCGATCCGTATTCATTTTCTAAATTGACAGTGAGGCCCGTTATAGGGATTTGGTTGCTCCCTAGGACAACAAATGAAAACGTTTTTTCGCTGGTTCCCTGTACCTGACCATAGGCCATGCTCGTGATTCCTCCCGCAATTAGGATTAATACTGCAACGAGCGCTATGATCCTCCCGGCTTTGTTATACATCTTGTTACTACCTCCGTTTGTTGAGATGGACTGTAAATTATAATTACTATTAAACCGTTGTTATGATAAGAGCCCAAATTCAACGAAAAAT
Organism: Thermoplasmata archaeon; assembly: GCA_021817415.1. Taxonomy (GTDB): domain Archaea; phylum Thermoplasmatota; class Thermoplasmata; order Thermoplasmatales; genus JAKAUZ01. Next base: position 22,145 of record JAKAUZ010000001.1, read on the forward strand.
ATTATAATATGTGCCCTAAAATTGCCCGGAAATTGTTAAGTATTCTTTTCGAATATGGGCTTCCATGAGTATCCTGAGAATCCTACTCATGTTCTTCATGCTGTTCTTGCTGCTGGGAGCGATAGGATTTGTCATTGGATTGCTGGTAGGAAATGGGCTACTATGGTTAGAATTATTCCTCATTTTGGCATTCATTATAAACGTATTCAGCGTCCTTTTTTCCTACAAGCTTGTCTTGTGGAGCTATCATGCAAAAGAGATCAGGGAAGAAGAAAATCCGCGACTATTTGCACTGGTAAGGGATGTTTCACAGAATGCCTCAATTCCGATGCCCAGGATAGCAATAGCCCCTATAGATACCCCAAATGCCTTTGCCACCGGAATAAGCAAAAAGAAGGCATTCATTGTCTTCACCAGCGGAATACTGAGTCTACTTAATGAAAAGGAATTGCGAGGGGTGATAGGCCACGAATTAGGGCACATTAAACACAAAGACATACTCGTGGTAACGACAGCTGCAACAATTGCATCCGCTTTGATGATAGGATCGAGAATATTTGAGTTCCGGGCTTTTTTTGACAGTAGAAGAAGTGGACAGGACCTGGTGGTGATGCTTTTATTAATACTGGCCGCAACTGGGGCGATGATGCTTCAACTCGCAATTTCCAGACAGAGAGAATTGTACGCAGATGAACATGGTGCTAAGGTAAACAATAGCAGTTCCGGATTGATTTCAGCTCTCCAGAAGCTTGAAAATTGGAATGTGAGAAAACCTATCCAGAACTCCAATCCTGCAACAGCTTCCCTGTTCATAGTCAATCCCCTTGGAAAAATCAATGTCAGGAGGCTTTTCTCCACTCATCCGCCCATGGAAGAAAGGATAGAAAGACTGCGTAATCTAGGAATATAAAAAAACTAAGGGTATTTCGGTGAATGCCCTAACGGATGTTCCCCTTGATTTCCTCAGCTTCGATGTAAATCCTTGAAACAGATGGAATTTTATCCCTTATATCTTTTTCAATTTGGTCTATGGCATTTTCGATCTCTTCCGTGCTCAGCCCATCCCTAAAGTTCAGGTCCATCACTAGTAAAACAGATTCAGGGGCTTGGTAGATTGACCTGATATCTAACACCTTGTTAATTGAAGTATTTGATTTGAGTATTGATTCTATCTTTTTCTGGTCTCCTGGGGAGATCCCTTCTCCTATCAACAAATCCTTGCTTTCCTTGGCTAGATATAGACCTGACATCATCATAATGAGACCTATTACAATTGCAGAGATGGCATCAAATTTTGTAGAATGAAATATGTAGGACAGTGTCACTCCTGTCAGTGCGACTAGTACTCCCACTATTGCTCCTAAGTCCTCCACCATGGCAGTAAGGAGAGTAGGATCCCTGAAATCTTCCACAAAGCTTCTTAAATTGGTGTACCCTTGAGACTTGTACCGACTTGCAAATGCCGCCACCGAAATTGATAGGACGTACCCGTCCACAACGACAGAAAGCGCAAAAACAGAATAGACTATTACTGGGTCCTTTATTGAATATACGGTAAACAATTTTATATATCCTTCCACTAAAGTCATGATCCCTGATATTCCGAAGACAAGCATTGCCACAACAAACGACCAAAAGAACTGTTCTCTTCCCCTTCCAAATGGGAATTTTGCTCTATCTCGCTTTTCGCTGAGGTTATAACCTATTAGGAGCAAAAACTGGTCTGTTGAATCAGAAGTCGAATGAATTGCCTCTGCCAGCATTGATGAGCTTAGACTGACGAATGCGGCAACGTACTTTAGAATGGCAATTATGATGTCCCCAATTAGTGCCCTTAAAACGACTGACTTGGTTGTTCTTGATCCTTCATTCATTTTGCTTAGTGAAGTAAAATATGCTCGCTTAAAACACTTTATTTGAGATAAAATCAAGAGATCAATGAGACCTCTTCTACGTCCGCTTCCCCAACGCCGGAATATGCCTTTATCTTCGCTTCAACCTGATCTACAAGTCCTCCTTTATCGTCAATAATTACTATCAACTTTAGGACTTTTATCCCGAACGCTAATTCCTCTATTCTGCTTTTGCCCAAAACGAAGTCTTTTGAGAGATCAGATATCAAATTTTCCCGAATTTTCTCTATGTTTTCGTTTTCATCTGACGGTGTTACTCTAAATGACACTGCCACTTTACCCAAAATCACGGCCCCCTGAAACCACATTTAGCGCATTGGTACGGTACCGACATTTCCCTGCAGTTGTCGCACCTGCTGATGGTCTCTTCGCCACATCCTGGGCATCTGAAGGTAGTTGCTCCTTTTTCCTGTAACCCTACTCCACACGAAGTACAGAATTCCATGTAATTTATCTGCATCCTATTCGGTATACTTCTTAAAATAAAAACTCTATGAGAATCGACCCCTAAGGTTGATTCTCTTGATTCAAATTCTAAATAATGGTAAAACATTAAAAAAAATTTAAATTTTAAATTTCTCCAAGTCTTCCCAGGATCTCTTTTATTCTGGACATCCTTTCCACTTTTTCTCTGATTTTCTCTTTGTTGTCCAGGATATACTGGGTCGTTGTCTCCATATTCTTTATTGCATCATCCAAATCCTTGAATTCATTGCTCGCACCAAATGTCCTCCAGGGAAACCAGCTTCTGTCTAGAGCGTCCTTCCCCTTACTGCTTGTCAGATAGAATTTCTTCCCATCCTTGTTCTCTACATCCAATAGTCCATCACTTACCATTTCCTCAAGGAGAGGATATACCTGGCCAGGCGAAGGCCTCCAGTGCCCCATTGTCATTCTTTCAACTTTGTCCATCAGCATTGAACCTGTTGCTGGCTCCTCGTATACTAGACTCAGAACCCAGTATCTGAGTCCAAACCCCCTGAAAGGTCCTCTGTGGTGTCCGTAAATTCTTCCTCCAAATCCCCATCCAAATGGATCGTCTCCCATGTTCATATTATCATTTCCTGATATCACTTAATGATATCTATTATTGATATCTAAAAGTGATATAAATACTTTCTGGATTAAATGATATCGCATTCTGAAATAACTTTGAAGATTAAATGAAGTGGAAATAGATTTTAGCTGATGAAATACTGGGAAGCTGTTGACCCGTCAAGCTGGAGCTGTGGGTTATACTGAATATGATTTAAAAAGATGATCCGTTAATTGCTCAGACCAATGGAATTTTGATTCATTCAGATAAGGAAGTAATTCTGTTCATTCATTTGCCTGTTCTGCTTGGTTACGATCCCCAGAATGGATTTTCTTTTTTCTTTATGTTCCTGATCTCGTCCAAAGTCATTTTTTCATCTACGCTGAGTGGCTCGTCTTTCAGCAGTCGTGCCTCTTTCTCATTTAAGTCTGAATACAATATATCCCCTTCCTTCACTTGCCTTCCAATAGTTATTCCATCCATTGAAACTGCCACCTCTATACCCTGCTCTGCTTCCTGCAGAGATTGCTCTCCTGTTCTGATGCTCTTGATAGAGCCGATCTCCTTTCCGTCCAATTTCATCAGGCGTGCTTTCACTCTCAAGGTACCTGCCATCACCCGTATCCCAAATATTGCAGGCTTTGAAATCCTAAATACATTCCCGGGAATCACTAGAATCTTTGATGGAAAAGTCATTTCCTTTCTCTTTTCCTCCTGCTCTTTCTGTTTGATGCTCTCCCTGACTTTTGCTATCTCATCCTTAATGGAATAGATTATCTTATTCTCTATTATGGTCACGCTTTCGTCCACAACTGGTACGGGGACATTAAATGCCACTACAATCTTGTCCTCTTCACTGAAGTTGGACAGTGCTTCTGTAATATCCCTCTTCGTAACTGGGCCAACTTCCGCCTTTTTGATAGGTATCCCTATTCTACTCAGTTCGTAAACCAGTGCCTCCAGGCTTCCAACAGCATCTGCTTTGGTAACTATTCCCTCTTGTTCCAATTTGAACGAGCCTTTAATTGCAGATTCGATTGATTCCTTAATTTTCACGATGTCCCCTGCTGCTTTCTTGAAAGGACTCCCAGGAATTACCCCGCCCTCTCCCTGAAACAGTATTCTTACCCCAGATGCAGCCCTCACTTCATTCACTGAAAGGAATCTGTCCCGCGGGTCCCTTATTTCATCGAGTGGTTTGGGCTTGAACATTCCTTTCACTCTAAGCGCCTTGATTCCCGCAACCGTACCCACCAGAATTGTGTCCCCCCTTTTCAGTATCCCATTGTAAAGTATTGCATCTGAGACCTCCCCCATCCCTCTTTCTTCCCTAACTTCAAGGATCGTGCCCTCGGGTGTTTCCTCTGTATTGGTCAACTGACTCTCAAGAAAACTTTGGGCGAGTCCAGACAGTACCATCAGAAGGTCTGCAATCCCATATCCTACTTTTGCAGACACTGGGACGATCGCAACGTTTCTTGTAAAGTCTGATATTCTGTCAAATCGATCAGCGCTGAAGCCTTCCCGGTACAGCTGTGAAGATATCTGGAATATTTTTTCGTCCAATCTTTCCATCCTGATGGTATCCAGTTCCTTGATTGAGGATATGAAAGCTCCTTTCTGTGATGAAAAACCTTCGATGAGATCAACTTTGTTTGCGGCCACGACAAATGGAGTCTTGAATTTCTTCAGGACCTCTATAGATTCCCTGGTCTGTGGCATTACTCCTTCACGAATGTCTATCACCAGGACTGCTATGTCAGCAATGGACCCTCCTCTGATCCTTAAGCTGGAAAATGATTCGTGCCCCGGCGTATCGATGAATAGCAGCCCCGGGATTATAAAAATTCTCTTTCCAAGTATGTCCTTGCAAATTCTTGTTATCTCTTCAATTGGTACCTCGGTTGCCCCGATGTGTTGGGTTATTCCTCCAGCTTCCCTACTTGCAACTACTCCCCCTCTGATTCTATCGAGAAGAGATGTTTTCCCATGATCTACGTGTCCGAGCACCCCAACAATTGGTTGCCTTATCCACATCTACTTTCACAACCAATTCTTATCTGCCCTCTCATACTTAATTAGTTCTGACTCCTTGAAAAATATTGGGATTTCGTACTGGGCTGTCTCAATAGAGTCACTGGCGTGAATAAGATTGAAGTCTATACCTGACGAGAAGTCACCTCTAATCGTGCCTGGTTCAGCTTTTGCACCATTAGTAGCACCGACCAGTTTTCTTGTGATGTCAATTACATCCTTCCCTTCAAGCACCATCGCGACTACTGGTCCAGACATTATGTATGTTATTAGAGAATCATAGAAAGGTTTGCCTTTGTGCACCGCATAATGTTTTTCTGCCGCCTCCTTATTTACTGATATAAGTTTTAGTCCAATGAGGGTTACCCCCTTATTTTCGAACCTTGTTATGATGTCTCCAATTTTCTGTCTCATCACACCATCCGGCTTAATGAGCACCAAGGTTCTCATAAAATCAACTCCCTTCTTTAACAGGCTCTACAGTTTCCTTTTTCTCTTCTTTTATCTTCTTGAGTCTTGCTTTCTTGCTCTTTTTCTTTCCGCCCTTGGCTCCCGTCGCTCTTTGCCTTCTCCCTTCCCTTCCTTCTTCCGTCCACAAGACATCCCTTGGCTCCCTTTTAAGCTTCAGATAATTCCTTTCACACTTCGATGTATCAAAATATAGCGAAGACCCATCCCTTCGCACAAACATTTTCCCTGTTCCTGGTTCCAATTTTGCTCCGCAAAAGGAGCAGTACCTGATTTCCACCTAAATCACCTTACTGATAGCTTCCTTGCTTCTCTGGCAGTTTCTCTCAGCATCAGGATATCACCAACCCTGATTGGACCCATCACGTTTCTTGTGAGGACTCTTCCCTGATCTCCCCCTGCAAGAACCTTTATCTTTACCTGGGTCGCTTCACCAGCCATCCCTGTTCTCCCTATCAATTCAACGACTTCGCAGGGAATGGCATCATTTTCACTCATTTTTGGTCACTCTTTTACTTTTTAATTTCTTTGAATTTCTCACTCAGTTCATCGAGCAACTGTTTTCCATTCCCCGGTTCAAGAATTGCTATCGCAGCAGAGCTTTTCAATTTAGCTTTCTGTCCCAGATCATCCTTTTTCTGAACGTAAAGATAAGGGATACCCTTTTCATCACATAGCAGCGGGATGTGGAGAACTACCTCAGGTGGTTGGACGTCTTCTGCCAGTATCACTATTTTTGCCTCCCCTCTCTCAATCACCTTCGTAACTTCGTTGGTCCCCTTCTTAATTTTTCCAGTTTCAGTTGCTACTTCCACTAACTGTAGTACCTTGTTTCTCACATCATCAGGCGTTTCAAACTTTACATATGTTGTATCTGCCATTTTTTATACCTCCTTCACATTTCGGTCATTGGCCTCACTATAATTTGAAATTCTATATATACTTTCACGCGGCGAAGACTGTGAGGCAAGTCTGATAAATATAGCGTTCAAGGCTATCGAACAAGTACTTCTAATTATTGCCATTATATGCTATTTGTTAATGGGAGCAGCCATTTTCCCTTCATAGATTTGGTTTGAGATTTTTCTGTCTGTTCTCTGGAACATGGATTTCCTTGCGAGATATTCTAGAAAAGCTATCTGCGAACTTTTGCACAATTAAACGCACTCTTCTTGAGGGGTTTGACTGCTTCTCCGCTTTCTCCACCTGTTAATTCTTAACTAGAGAGACTACAGTTTTCTACTCCAAATTACTAGAAGGACCTGAAACATTCGTTAAGACCTATTTGTATTCGAAGGCGAACTGATATTAAACACCACAGGAACTCGAACGAAGATATGACATTTCTCGAAAATTTAAAGTCTGTTTGAATGCTTTTTTGGTAGAATTTGAAATCAAGTGGTTACAGTAATATTCACCCATGTGGTTCCTGTTACTTCTCTTACATAGTTACCGTTGAAAGTTTTCGAGGAAAGGAGGAAGTACAGGGACAGGTTGTATTCTCCACCAATCAGCGACAGAGAGTAAGTCTTGTTGTTTTGAACCGGCAAAGAGAAATCACTGACGTTGAGGTATCCATGTCCTGTTCCTCCAATAATTCTGATTTTCAAAACGGCGGGATTCTGATTGTAGATATTAACGGTACTGCCATTGAATACGACTAATTTTGTAAAGTTGGCTGAAACATTGTACGTGAATGATTGCCATTTCGTGATGGGCAAATTGCTGGGTCCATATGCAATGTGTGAAAAGTTATACGATATTTGCGGGAACGTTCCAGCGAATGAATATATCTCCTCGTAAACTGTGAAGCCATTATATTCTGTATTTCCGATGTGTTCATTTGGCGACAGGGTAAAATAATTCCCTCCGGTATAGTTTGTTTGAATCCTGTTGTCAAATTTGAATGTTACAAATCCAGATGATATTGATTCCCCAAAAGAATGCAATCCCGGGTAAATCTCAAACCAGTGAGGATTGTAGAAATATCTGATGGTCCCGTTAATAATTCTTGTATAAGAGTAGGTGGCAAAAAAAATTCCTTCAATTGAAGAGATACCCACCTGATCATAGCTCTTGTTATCATCCCAGGCAGAGATGACAACATAGTACGGTGTTTTATTATTATTCCTGCCTCCGATGAAATTCAAGTTGGCTGAAATAGATTGGGTCTTTATTGCAGTGCCCGTATAAATGGTACCTATGTAAATGTGACTGCTCGCACTCTGCTTCTTCTCTCCAAAATTATTAACGTACTCAAGATAAATTAATCCCGCAAGGAGTATAATGAGCACTATGAGTATCGTTGTGTATTTCATTGAACAGTATATCTAATCAATGAATTAAAATTTTCCAGAATTGAGATTTAGCCCATAGGCACTTATGCTCCTGGCAGTGATTATCGGTCATTCATTCACAGCCTGCTGATGGTGAATTTGGAATTAGTGGAGTTTCCATACCTGAGTTGCAAAATGAATCCTAAGATTAATGATTATGTTTAACATAGCCCCTAGATGCGAAGGAATCAGATTTCGTCGTATGAGAATCTTCAAGAGAGTGTAAGAGAGCTAGACCTGGGTGTTATTGATACAGTAAGGTATGTTTATAACGACAAAGATACAGTAATAACCATAAAAACAGACGAATTCACCTCTATTTGCCCCAAGACCTCGCTTCCTGACTTTGCGAAACTGACCATTTATTATAGACCTGACAAGCTCCTTATTGAATTGAAATCTTTGAAGTTCTACCTGCATAAATATAGAAACCTGGGAATTTTTCAAGAAAATGCTATTAGCAAAATACTCGAAGACTTGGTGAAAAGTGCTTCTCCAAATTTTATGATGGTCGTAGGAGAGTTTAACCCTAGGGGCGGCTTGTCTACTAGAATCGTAAGCAGATACTATAAGGATAGAGAATCTTTTGAAGATTGACAGTTCTGTTTATCAGATTTGCTTATTAACCTCCTTTGACCGAACTGCCTGAGTCCCATTATAATTGATTATTGCCAAACCTTTAAATCAGACTTCAATATCAGTTTGTTCCCTCTGGAATAGGCTTCGATTAATGAGATGTCCTGGACGACGGGGAACTATAGGGATTTTTGGGCCCCTTGCAGAGTAAGGGCGTGTCACCCTTCTATGAAAACAAGGCCAGAAAAAATCCCAGATCCCCGGATAGGTCAGAGGGCATGAGAATGATTGTCCTTGTTAACTCCGGGGAATACCAAGAAACGGGCTCATCAGCCCTTTATTGGACTCTCTCTGACGCAACCAGACAATCCGTCACAATAGACCGGTTATGTTTCCCTCTTCGTCTATATCAACTTCCTCTGAAATCGGATGTTTGGGCAAGCCGGGCATTGTCATAATTTCTCCTGACAGTGGAACTGCAAACCCTACTCCTGTGGAAAGCATGATGTCCTGTATTTTCAGGACAAAATCTTTGGGCCACCCGAGCTTCGTCTGATCGTCTGTTATTGAATATTGAGTCTTTGCAATGCACACATCCATAAAGTCAAGATTCTCCATCTTGATCTGCTTGAGAACAGCCATTGCTTTTTTAGAGAATTCTACTTCTTTTGCCCCGTAAACATTCCTCGCTATTTTTTCAATCTTTGTCTTGACTGGGTCTCCGGGTTCATAAGTATAGTTTATCTGGGACGGCTCAGTGGACTGCAATGTCTTCAGCACCAGTTTTGCCAGTTCTATTGACCCCACCCCGCCCTTCAAATAACCTTCGTTCAGTGCGAGTTCATATCCTCTCTTTTGGAGCTCCTTTCTTATATATTCTATTTCTTCTTCCTTGTCATCGCTGAATTTATTCAATGCAAGCACTACAGGGATTGAATATCTTCGCATGTTTTCAATGTGGTAGTATAAGTTTTCCATTCCCTTTACAAGAAAATCAAGTCCATCTTGCCCCTTTTTCATCCCACCATGGTGCTTCAGAGCCTTTACTGTTATGACAATGACGCTCAGACTGGGTCTGTAGCCAGCCCTTCTTGACACTATGTCGATGAATTTTTGCGCCCCGAGATCGGAGCCGAAACCGGCCTCTGTGATCACATAATCAGCAAGTTTTAATGCGATCCTGTCTGCTGTAATGCTGTTGTGTCCATGCGCAATGTTCCCAAAAGGCCCTATATGCACTAATGCAGGGACTCCTTCGTTAGTCTGAACTAGGTTTGGCTTGATCGCATTCTTTAGAAGGGAAGCCATGGCACCCTGTGCTTTGAGATCGCCTGCCGTGACTCTTTTTCCATCCTTAGTGTAGCCCACTGTGATTCTAGAAAGCATCTCCTTGAGCGACGAGTAACTGTCAGCGAATCCCATTATTGCCATTATTTCAGATGCAGGAGTTATGAGGAATGAATCTTCCGCAATTGCCCCACCAGCCTCCCCCATGCCAACCACTATCTGTCTCAGCGACCTGTCATTCATGTCAATAGTTCTCCTCCAGTTCAATTTTCGAACATCCAGATTCAGTTCGTTCCCGTGGAAAATATGGTTGTTTACAATGGCAGATAGAAGATTGTGCGCTGCCGAAATTGCAGGAAAATCTCCGGTGAAATTTAGATTTATTTCATCTGATGGAAGAACTTGGCATTTCCCTCCCCCGGTACCTCCTCCTTTTACGCCAAAATTGGGACCAAGAGATGGTTCCCTGAGGGTTATCATCACGCTTTTTCCCAGTGATCTTAGTCCCTGGGAAAGTCCAATGGTAGTTGTCGTCTTTCCCTCACCAGAAGAGGTTGGATTTATAGCAGTCACGAGAACCAGTTTTCCGTCCTTTTTACCCTCAAGTTTTTTGATCACTTTCAGGCTGATCTTTCCCATGTAGTTTCCATATGGTTCAATATCATTCTCTTCTAGTCCAATTTCCTTGCTTATTTCTTTAATTGTCTTCATAAATACACCTTTCCTACAGATCGTTCCACATTGCTTCTGATATAATTTCTATCTTCTTGTCAGTCTCCTCTAACAACTCTTTCATTTTTGCTTTGTATTTGTTTACAAAAAACTCATCTTTTATCAGTCCAAGGTTAATCTTGACATTTTGAAGGGATCCGTCAACTGAGCTCTTCAGGAACATTGAAGCGCAGTAAGCATCCGAAACTGCATTCCTGTTCCCTTCCTTGGAAAGATAAACGGCAAATTCAATCATTGATGCGGCGAGGGTGGCAGTTTCCCACGGAACTTCAGTCGCTTCTTTAAGTCTCGTCTGGATTGTCTTCGTTCTTTCCTCTTTCTCCTCCTGAGTGTTTTTTGGAAGCGACAGTGCAGATGAAAGGTTGTTGTAAGCTTCAGTGTCTTTGCTGGACTGCCTGTAAAGGGACCACATAATTTTCCTTGCTTCATCCTTTATCCTTAGCATCTCCTGGGTCTTGCTTTCATATCCTTTCTTGTTTATGGTTAATCCTGCCACCATTACAATTAATGCAGAGCCAATTGCTCCTACGAGTGCGCTTGCAGATCCGCCACCTGGTGCTGGTTTATCGCTGGACAATTCCTCTAGATATGCCTTCATTCCGTCCTTCATGAATGAATCAAGCAACTTCTTTTCCAAAACCTGATCAATACTGAAATCATAGTTTCTGAAGTAGAATCTGTACATCTCCTCCAGTGCAGCTTGTGGAATGACGCCGATGAGTTCTGTCCTTGTGACGCTTAACCCCCTTGCTTCGGCCTCCCGTTTCACGAATTCGAATACCTGTGGCACTGGTGTTTCCCTGAAGTTCACCAGATTCATTGAAACCTGAGTTTCACCGGTCTCCTTTAGGTTGAAACCCAGTGCCCTGACATTTTTCAATCCACCAGTCTTTTCCCTCACTCTTTTGGCAATTTCTTTTGCACCTTTCGGGTTGCTTGAATTCAGATCCACATTGAATGCAATCAGAAATTCTCTTGCGCCTATTATTGTTGCGCCTGCAGTAGGGAGGGAGGAGGGACCATAATCCGGTTTGTAATTTTCATTAGTAATTATCATTTCTTTCAGCTGCTCATACTGAACCTTTTCATTACGTATGTCCGGAAGATTCTTCCTGGAACCTGTCTGTGCGGCCTCCCCATACAAGAATACAGGTATTTTCAGCTCTTCTCCAACTCTTCTTCCCAATTTCTTCGCCAGATTGATGCAATACTCCATTGAAGAGTTCATCAGTGGAATGAACGGAACTACATCTGTAGCACCAAATCTTGGGTGCTCTCCTGTGTGAGAATCCATTTTTATAACCTCAGAGGCCTTCTTTATGGCGTCAAACATGGCATCCACCAAGTTATCACCATCTCCCACCAAGGTTACAACTGATCTGTTGTGATCCGCATTCATCTCAACGTCTATTATGTCCACTGGATGATTCCTTATCACATCCAGAATTTTATTCAAATTTTCATTGTTTCTCCCTTCGCTGAAATTTGGAACACATTCCACTAGACTCATGAATTCACCTTCATAACAATTTCATCTTCTTGCCTATGGATTCAAATTTATCAATTGCAAAATTTATGTCGCCGTCGCTGTGCACTGCTGACGGCATAAGTCTTATTCTTGCCGTTCCCTTCGCGACAGTTGGATAGATTATTGGAGAAGCAAATACTCCTTCACCGTAGAGTTGCTTGCTGAACTCTACTGCATTTCGTTCATCGCCTATTATGACAGGAGTGATGGGTGTTTTGCTGTGACCTGTATTGTAGCCAAGGTCATTCAGCCCACCTTTAAGCTTTTCTGCATTGCTCCAGAGTTTCTTCAATAGCGAGTCGTCCCTTTCCATTATCTCAATGCTTTTCAGAATGGCTGCCACTTCTCCTGGATTAAGGGCTGAGCTAAACAGGAATGGTCTTGCCCTCTGTTTAAGCAAATCTATCAGATCCTGACTTCCCGCCACAAATCCTCCCATTACACCTATTGCCTTCGAGAACGTGCCCATTTCAATGTCAACTCTGCCTACCAGGTTGAAATGATCCACTATTCCCCTCCCATGATCTCCAAGAACGCCTTCTCCGTGAGCATCGTCTACGTATACCATCGCATTGTACTGATTGCCCAGTTCAGCTATTTCAGGAAGGGGAGCAATGTCGCCGTCCATGCTGAAAACACCATCAGTGACAATCAGTGCTTTCTTTCCTGTTCTTCTTTCAGCTTTCAGCTGTTTTTCCAGGTCCTGATACGATAAGTGTGAGAATACGATCCTTTTTGCGGAGCTGAGCCTGACGCCATCTATGATGCTCGCATGATTCAATTCTTCGCTGAAGATGAGGTCTTCCTTCCCTACCAAAGCTGGGATTGTCCCTAGATTTGCAAGCAATCCCCCCTGGTAAACGAGAGAATTCTCCATATGCTTGAATTTCGCTATTTTCTCTTCCAGCATAATGTGGATATCCATCGTTCCCGCAATGCTTCTCACTGCCCCAGCACCTACGCCATAATATGAAACTGCATCTGCCATGGCCTTTTTGACCTCAGGATGGTTCGCAAGCCCAAGATAGTTATTGGAGCACAAATTCAGCATCTGTTTCCCATCAATGCTCACCCAGGCACCTTGAGAACTTTTTAAAATCCTGATCGGAATGTATCTGCCACTCTCTCTTAAGGAAGTCAATTCATCAGAGATCCAATCCATCTTCCCCATAACCGGTTAGGTCATTGTTTTTAAAATATTTTGCCGACCTAGTTCCACTTCACTTTTGCTTCTCTGTCTGCACTGAATATCTTTAAATCTTGCCAACAACTTTCGTGCCATATGACATTTCAGAAGATTCTGATCACGGGAGCGGGAGGCCAGATTGGATCTGAATTGACATCATACCTCTCGGAAATTTACGGGGAAGAAAGGATCATACCTTCAGATGTAAGGGACACAGGAGATTCGAGATTCAAATTCCTTGATGTGACTGACAAAAAAAGCGTGGCGCTGATCTTGGATAAGTACAAAATAGATACGATATTTCACCTTGCAGCAATTCTATCGGCTAACGGGGAAAGGAACCCAGAGGTTGCGTACAGGGTGAATGTGGATGGGCTGCACAACATTCTCGAATCCTCGGTGGAAAAAAAGGTGGATCTCGTTATGATTCCAAGCACAATAGGTGTTTTCGGACCGGAGACACCAAAGGAAAACGTACCGATCGAGACAGTAACGAGACCTACGACTATTTACGGAATAACAAAATTACTTGCAGAACAGTTGGGAAATTATTATCAGTACAAGAGAGGATTGGACGTGAGAGGAATGAGATTCCCTGGCCTCCTCAGCTATAAATCTCCCCCTGGAGGGGGAACAACTGATTACGCAATAGAGATGATGATTAGTGCAGTGAAGGGCGAAAAATATGATTGCTTCCTTAAAAGGGACACAAGGCTTCCAATGATGTATCTCCCGGACGCCCTTGAATCCCTGAAAAAGTTAGCAGAAGCAGATGCATCAAAGTTGGTCCACAGAACAGATTTTAATGTGAGTGCATTTTCCTTTACGCCTGATGAACTTGAGGCAGAATTGAAAAATTACTATCCATCATTTTCATCTTATTATAAGCCGGACTTCAGGCAGAGAATAGCGGATTCATGGCCGGGATCTCTTGACAGTTCTGCGGCAAAGAGAGAATGGGGTTTCAAGCCGAATTATGACTTTAGGGGAACTGTTGAGGATATGGTGACCAATCTCCAAGCAAGACTTATTCCAGGAAAAGCTTAATTCTTTTTTCTCATCTATTCACAATGAATCTTGATGGACTTTCCCTTCTTCAGGGAAAATCTAACTTTATTTTTTATGTTTCCTCCAAATTTCCTATGAGTGATATATCTTACCGAGAGGAAGGGGAAAAATGGGCAACATTGAGATATTATACGGAGGTTGGGGGGGAAAAGCTGAGAGTGAAGGAATTCTTCCTGGACTGGTTTTATACGGGCTTTCCAAAGAGTCTGATGAATTCGTTTGTTTCTACCTACTCGAAAACTTACGCTTCCAGACTTAATGGAAATATCGTATTCATAGGACGTAACTATAAAGGAATGCAGGCAGCTTCCTCGTTTCTGATGGGAACTCAGGTGGAGATCGAGGGAGGGAATGAACACTCTTTGAAGAAGTTTCACAGCTCCCTCGTCCCGGTCGGAATTGATGAAAGGTTCAGGAACATGAGCTTCATTAACCGGTCTTTTTTCGCGAGGAATGGCCATCCAGAGTGGTTTGAGGAGGAACGAATTCACAGACTATCCTGGTCAGGTGCATCTCATTTGCCAGAGTTAGATGACTTCGTCCCCGATTCAATCGGCGTCCTCAGACAGGAGGATAGGGTGATCAACACAATTGCAATCTACCGGACAGAGTTCTTTTCCCAGGCAATCTGGCTAGATATTTCAAGCACAAAAAATGAATTTCAAAATGCATTTTATGAGCTTAGAAGCGGGGAGGGACTGTTTGATTTTTTGGAGATGGAGCATGGACTTCTGGCATTTATCGATGATTCTGGGCCGGCGCTCTACCAGGAAAAGAATGATGAATTCGTTGTCACAATATCATTTTCAGACATTATGTCATTTTCCAAACTGAACGTAGATCTTCCACGATTGAGAGAGATTGTCTCAGTTATTGAGAAAAAATATTTTTAGCATGTTTCAGATTCACAGATATGATTATAAGCAATCCCGCAGACATAAAGAGAATTCTAGAAACTCAGAAAAATATAGCTGTAGTTGGAATGTCGCCCAACCCAGACAGAGATTCAAACAAGGTTGGAAAATATCTCATGGAAAAGGGTTACAACGTGATCCCGGTAAATCCTCAGGTTCCTGAGATTTATGGGCGGAAGACTTACCCATCAATTCTGGACATCCCACCTTCCATAAAAATAGATATCGTCGACGTTTTCAGAAACCCTGAAGCTGCAAAGGAGGTGGCAGTTCAGGCTTCTAAAATCCACCCAAAAGTCTTCTGGTTACAACTGGGAGCAGAGAGTGATGATGTGATCAAGGAAACCCAGAAACTGGGCCTTGACGTAATTTATGGCATCTGCATAATGGAGACACACAAGAAGATGGATATTAAAGTCGAATTTGTACTCCCAAATTAATTGATTGATATAATTTATTTATTTTCATAAAGCATTTGTTATAAAATAACAATTTGCAGTGCACCACTAATTGGTAAAATTAACGCTAACTTTATATAATAAAATAATATATTCACCACATGGTCGGAATAAACGAGATCGCGAGAGATGTGGCGAAAGATGCAGGCGTATCTGTAAAGAGCGCGGAGACGGTGATCAGGAAAACCTTCAAGAAAGTAACTGACGACGTGAACAAGGGGCAGAAGGTTAGGATCGCAGGCTTCGGAATTTTCTCAAGGAAAATGACCAAAGCCAGGAATGCCAAGAATCCGAGGACGAAGCAGATCATCAAAGTTCCGGCGAAGAACAAAATCCATTTTAGCGCCTCATCGAAGATAAAATACAAATAAATTCTAATTTATTTTTTTATATTATCTTGCTCAACTTGATTATTCCCCCCGCCAATGCCATCAGGACCCAGCCCAGCAAATATATCAAACCCATTACAGTATTGAATTCTGATTGTAGCATAAGGGAGAAAAATTCCATCGCACTGTCATAGACAAGCACGATGCCCAGAACAAGAAGTATCAGGAATGCAGCGATCTTATCAAATGATTTTCTCCCTTTTATAACGAGTTCCGCAGAGAAGAGGACTATCGCACCAATTATGAAAATGACGAAATATTCCCTTGGAAGTTCAGAAATCAGAAAATATGAGGAAAAAGAAAACATAGCAAATCCTGCAATGAATATCTCTCCTTTAGTCCTTCGCCTGACCACAAGGTGGAGTTGTATTGAATAATTATCTTTTTCTTCCGGGTTTCCTAAAGATGTCCAGATATCATAGGCCTCTGAGCATGCCTATAGGAAAGCAAGGGAGGAAATGAGTATCATGTATGCTCCAAAAATAATAAGTACCGAGCTCGAAGCCACCCTAACGTACGGTGAGTACTTGACATTTACCTTGCTCATCAAAGCTGGGAAAATTAAAATCCACGTGACTATGCCGAGGAAAAAGCCACCCATTGAAACCATGGAAAATCTATTGATCAGAAATAGCCCTGCGGTTATCCACCAGATTATCTGGAATGGATTTGTCAGTCCCATCGTTAGTCCAACAAAATAATTTCCTTTCTTTGATCTGCTCTGCATATTTGATTTTAGCACTGCGTAAGAGAGATATATCATGACTCCCCCACCAACCAGATACAGATACTTCAGGATATAGACGGGGATAACAAGCCTGACAGAATAGATCAAGAAAAGGAATATTGCATCTGCTGTCATGGCACCGGCTCCTATGCTTGAACCGTGCAATGTCGACTTCATTGATTCGTTTGCAATCAATGCGTTGACCGGCCCTGGTGGAGCAGCAAGTGAAAGACCCAGTGCATAGCCATACAGAATAAAATATGCCTGGAACACAATTTACTGAAGTCTAATCCTCATAAAACGTTATTCATTTAAAATCAATTCCCGCATTCACTCCTCCAACCGGTCACATTTGCCGCTGAATACTTTGCAAGCAGGATACCTAGTTAAGAAAAAATTGCGATTGTTAACCCTTTAAGAACCCTACCACCAATCCCAAGAGGAACAGTATTAGGGATAACGAAAATATCAGGGTCCCGTAATTAACAGTGTGGAGCATTATGTAGAAATACTTCGTAATTAGATTAATAAACTTTGATGGTGGTACACTTGGCAGAAATGTCAGTCCAACGAAACTCGCCAGTATCAAAGCAACAAATACCAGAGCGAAGGCTACCACTCCCTTCTTTATTGCGAGACCGATCAGAAGACCAATGACAAATGTTACTGCAAGATCGATATAGTTGTAAAGGGACAGGTCTATCATATGTAACTCAAAGATTACTTTAACCCTATAATAATTTTGGTACAATATTTTTGAAATCAAACTGAGAGTGTAGGGGGGGAAGGCCAGAACAATTCTATGGCAAATGGAGACCGTCCGAGACCAAAGGGTATACTAATCAGTTAAATCTGACAGAGATAACTGAACTTTCGAGGGCCGGGACCGGGATTTGAACCCGGGTCCGGGGATCCACAGTCCCCAAGGATGCACCGCTACCCCATCCCGGCCATATTCCTGTAATAGCTCTTCATAAAAATATTTAGTGGATGGTCGCATTCGGTGATGTGCCTGAAACAAGAGAGAACGCACTTTTCCTGGATTTTTCAAATACCATAACAACGGTAGATTCAGAAGATATGGCGCTGACCAAATATCTAGAATTCGTCAAGGAAAAAAATGGAATCGCTGACGGTGACATATTCGTTAAATTTAGACAACTTAGATCGAGAAAGCTAGTGGACAGAGAGAGGGACTTCAGGACTTTTGTTGAGATAAATAAAGAAGTTCTGCAAGAGTTGTATCACGTTCCAGAAACTTATGATGAAGACTATTTTCAATTCCATGAAAAATACCTCGAACTGAGGGAAGATTTCGTCCCGTTTGTGAGGCTCGCTAGAAAGAAGGTGAAAGTTGTCATGATTACGGATGCGGATAACATCTACACAGAAAGAACAATTGGTGCATTGGGAATAAAAAGGTATTTTGATGCAATAGTAACTGCAGAAGAAGTCAGATCACCTAAGCCGTTTTCTCCAATCTTTAAAAAAGGGCTTGAATTGGCAGGAAATCCAAAAAAAATAATTCACGTTGGGGATTCGGAAAGAAGGGATATAGAAGGTGCCCGCGCTATGGGATTCTTCACAGTCCTGATGAATAATGACGGCAAACCAACTAACGCAAACGCAACTGTCCATAATTTTAGAGAACTGATGACTTTGCTTATGAGACTAAGATTTCTCTAGAAATTTATAGATAGGTTTATATTTTGAGTGTAATTTTCAATTAATGGTATTGATAAATCTCAAGAGGGAACATCAATGGTGAAATATTGTCAAAAATGCGGGGCTCAAAATCCCGATGATTCAGTTTTTTGTGTTTCATGCGGCTCGAAGTTAATGCCTGAGGAAGGAGCCAGTACGGGATCTGGGAACGCTCAGACTCCTCCGCCACCACCAGGATGGACACAGCAAGACCAAATGAGATCACAGCAAGGTATAACAAAGGGAAGGGTTGAGAGGGCGTTTGATGACCTTTTTTCTCACCTGAATCTTGTGATTCCCCTGGTTCTTCTATTCATTTTTGAAATAATTGTCTATGTAGCTGCCATATTGGCTTCTCTGGGAATTGCCATTTTCAGTTTCTCCAGTTTAACACACATATCTACTACGCTGTTTTTGATTGCAAACCTGCTGATTTTCCTGGCTTATGGAGTCATTCTGTTCATAGTTTCCTTTGAAGGGTCAAGAGCAATTAACGGACAACCTTACTCTGTTTCAGAGGCGATGGGAAAATTGAAATCCAATCCAGGAAATGTTGTGACCCTTATCGTGGTATTTGCCCTTGTTGAAGTGGTCCTCTCTATCGTTCCTTTAGTAGGAGACATCTTGATGGCATTGGCCTTAGCTTATTTTGTCATAGCATTTATCCAGCCTGTAAATCTATACAGTTCTCTGAAGAAACCATTAGAATTATTTGAAATGATGTCAAAAGACGACTCGATCTCGCTCATTATCCTGATAATACTAGGACTGCTCTCAATTGTTCCACTGCTATACGTTTTTACTGCACCTGCAGCAATACTCATTGCTCTGATATACTATCAGGACAAAGGTCAGTTGCACCAGGAGGCTATTCAACCACCTCCTCCACCCTAGCCTATTCGGCTCGCAATTTGAAAACGAACTGTATAGGCGAAGGTGGTTTCTTCCGGTTCCCCGAGCCCATTCGTGATGATACCGAAAGTGTCCTAAAGTAAATCAGAAATAACTTTAGCAAGAACTACAAGAATAGATCTATGAGGTATTCGACGATGCCCCGGTAAGTTGGGAGATTTGGGCAATGATATAATGGGTCAAGTTGTGAAAGAAGAACTGAACATGTGTGTGGCTCTTCGACCGACAGATGATGTTTAGAATAAGAGGAGAGAAATGGAAATTAAATCGGTTTTGTTGAGCATATGCCAAAAACCAGACTTCGAATTCGCTAATTTCATTGAAATCAAGGAATATAATTATTTTGGAAATAATCTTAAAACGAGTTGTTGAAATTCCTTCGCATTAAATATTGGTCCTGATAAACCATAATTCTTTTGGAAGGACTCTACTGGTCGATTTGCAGTTCATTGATGGACCTTTATGACATCAACTGGTTGGATTAATGAATATGAGCGTACGGAAAGACTTAATTTTTGGCGATGGTATTTATAACTCTGTGAATTACTGAAAATGAGGATCTATGGATAAGACTTTGATACGTTACCCTAAATTCTCTGATGCTTTTGAAGCAAGAAGAAATGTCCCCTGGACCTTGGTGGTTCCATTTTCTGAATTGAGAATCGCAAGAAACAATGCATATTCCGAGGGGGGGGAGAATCATTGGCAATTGATACGGGCGCAACTGCCTGGATTCTGACTGCAACCGCACTTGTAATGATTATGACTCCTGCCCTGGGTTTTTTCTACGGGGGCCTCGTAAGAAGGAAAAATCTCACCTCGACAATTATCCAAACCCTGGCAATATTCTCAGTTGTAAGTCTTCTATGGGCATTCTACGCATTTTCCCTTTCATTTGCACCGTCTGTATACGGATTAATAGGTAATACGCAATATTTCTTCCTGAATGGAATAGGCGAACAACCTATCCCGACCTATTCAGCGTTGATCCCTGCCTTGCTCTATTTCGCATTTGAACTGAAATTTGCTGCAATTACTCCTGCCCTTATAATAGGAGCATTTGCGGAAAGAATAAGATTCAAAGCCCTTCTGATTTTCATAGTGTTGTGGACTACATTCGTGTACTCACCCGTTTCTAACTGGGTTTGGGGGCCTACAGGCTGGCTACACGCCCTTGGAGTAATTGATTTCGCTGGCGGATTGGTTGTGCATCTTACTGCTGGTGTCTCTGCAGTTGCTGCTGCCCTAGTACTTGGAAAAAGAATAGGAATTAGCGAGACGCGAGACACCAGACCAAACAACGTACCTTTTGTGATACTAGGGGCTGCCCTTTTGTGGTTCGGGTGGTTCGGATTTAATGGGGGTAGTGCCATTGGCGCTGATGGCATCGCAGTTCAGGCAATTGTTAATACAAATTTAGCAGCAGCAGCTGCCGCGGTCAGCTGGATGCTAGTTGAGTGGTTCAGGAAAGGTAAGCCTTCAGCAGTAGGAATAGCAATTGGGGCAGTAGCGGGACTGGTAGCTATAACTCCTGCTGCTGGGTACGTGGACTCAATGGCCGCAATTGGGATAGGATTGGTTGGAGGTGCAATCAGCTTTTCGGTGTCAGACTGGAAATTCCTTAGAAGTAGATTGGATGACTCACTCGATGTGTTTGCATGCCATGGCGCGGGATCAATATGGGGGGTCCTCGCAACCGGTTTATTTGCCTCGACAGTTATCAATCCGGGAGGACCGAACGGAGCTTTCTATGGAAATATTCATCAATTCTTTCTTCAGGCATTTGGAGTAGTGGTCGTTGGTGCTTTCTCATTCGTTGCCGCATTTCTGCTCCTAAAACTAACAAACCTCATTACGCCACTGAGGGTCTCGCCAGCAGAGGAAGAGGAGGGACTAGATTTGGCTGAACACGGCCAGGAAAGTTACTATTTTGATTGAATTTATTTTAAGAAAACGGTTTGGAGGAAAAACATTTTAATTCTTCCATACCTACATGTTTTAGTTTATATGTAACAAAGACACACCGCTTTTGTCTGGGCCTGAATGCAGGCTTGGTCGATAACCATGGGTTTGACCGGAGACTTGAAAGAATACTAAACTTTTAGGTACGATAGTCTGGGCAGCTTCAACAGTATCCTGTCTGTACCGACTAGGTCGGTGGTATAATTTAGATTACATTTTATAAAATGAAATTCTGAAAGTTGAGAACCTGCACTGGTCATATATTGAAGTGTATATGTGCAAAGGCCAGAGGGACCAAGACTCCCCATTTGATCCATATACCTGCAGGAAGGTCACACATTTGCAACGAGGCTCATAGATGAGGGAGGTACAAATCCCGCAAATCCTATGACAACTTCGATGGACTGGCGGGGATTCGGACACCTTTATATGATTTCGGGGGGATTCGGCCATGGTAGCGAGTCCAGGCGTGAAGGACAACGCCTATTACAACCTTAGGAAGCGTTACGGCTATGAAAAAGCCAGGATAGTCATCAACTACTGGAACCACTTCCACATCGAGCCCCCAAGGTGCGCTGACGAGGCCCTGTTCTTCTTCGTGGGGGTGGCCAGCTGATGGGCGGCTTCAGCATTTTCAGCATACCCGACTACCAGAGACGTCTGGACGTCCTCTCGGCGATCACCCCGTTCAGGCCGGGAATGTTCGTCTCCGCCAACCAGGATGAGATCCTGAGATTGTGCGACGGACAGATTGAGGTAGCGGAGGACGAGCTGAAAAGGTGGGCCGAGAGGCATTCGGAGGACGGAAGGACAGAGATAAGAGCCAGGGTGGTCGGGGCAAATCCCCTAAAGGTGAAGATCGTTGACGTGAGGGATCCCGAACAGGAGGTCATAGAGAACAATTTCAGGAAGAGGAGGGGGAGAGTATGACCGGGGGTGGAATCTATGAGAGAAGAACCCCGGTCTGCGTTTCAATGCCGGAATCCCTAAAAAGGAATATGGTGCAGGAATCGAATGATGCCGGAGTGTGGATAGAACGTACTGGATCCGTGGTTAATTTTATACCAATATTCAAATATTTTTATTCCCGAAAATCGTTTGTAGTCAGGTTTTGGGGTACATTTTTCAGGACGGCGAAGCGAGTGACTACAATGACTACAATGGCATGTAGTCACTTTTGTAGTCAACTTTTGGAGCCATTTTTCTCATTCACGAAGCAAAAAAAGGGGCTGACTACAAGAAATGTGGTATCAGCATTAACATGCGCGCATGTAAGAGATCATGAAAAGCTTGTAGTCAGGGGGTATGAAATGATTGGAGAATTAGAAAAATATACCCTAAAACCTGACTACAAGACTGACTACAAACTGACTACATTGACTACAACATCTCATGGATACTTGGGGAGGGAAAGCGCATGACAGGGCATCTAGGCTTCCATTTCGAGGAGTATGACAGTGACAGCAGGATGAAAGAGAAGGGGATATACTACGGGAAATACAACAATGATGGGGAGATAGAATGCACTGCCCTCGTCAAGGGCACGTCCCACTTCCCCTTCAAGCTCATCCCGTACTCCATGGTCAACCTTGACGGTTCCCATGCCCCCTACGTCTATTACAACATTTTCGGGCAGGAGGGGAACTGTCCCATCGGCCAGTTCTACCTTAAGCTGAAATTCATGGGGGTACCGCTCTCGCAGAGGCAGACAGTGGAGATAACTCAGAAGGTACATGAGCTCGCGGGAGGGGAGACAGCATACAGGGAACCCGGATACGTCCTGACGGATGGAGGCAGGAAACTGAAGCTCATAGAGCTCGTGGACACCTACAGGAAATTCACCGACCCGCCATCCGGTACCGCTGCTCCCGACGCGCAGGAGGTGGTCGAAACACTCAGGGAACTCTATGCCAGGACAACCGACAAGAATGCGTTCATGGTGATATTCTCCTATGCCCTCCTGGCCCCCCTTGCATCCACCGTCAAGTCCAGGAACCTCATGTTCCCGAACCTCATAGTCCTCGGCCCCCCGGAGGCGGGGAAGAACTCACTCCTGAATCTCCTCCTGGCGAAGGGATGGGGGACGAGGGACAACATCAGGGTGGTAGGAGATTTCAAGACCGACTTCGCCTCCATGAGCAACCTTGAGGGAATGGGGCTCCCGATGGTGATAAACGACCTGGACCAGAGGGGGTACGACAACCTCAGGGACTACCTCCTGGACGGGGCGATGAACAACAGGGCCGGATCGAGGGGGAAGGCGGACCTCTCAGTGCAGGACTTCCAGGTCAAGCGAGCTATTGCCATCTCATCCAATTTCCTCAAGATAGGGGCACCGGAATTCCAGTCAAGGTTCATAGCGCTGATCATGCAGGAGAACGAGGGGAACAACGAGGAATGGAACAGGATCGCACTGCAGTTCGAGGGAATGATGCCCGTCATAGCCAGGATGTTCATAGAAAGGGTCGTCAACAGGGTTGGGGCTGATTCAATCATCGGCCTGTTCGAGGAGTCAAGGACGAAGGTCAAGGAATCCATAATGACCATAGGGAGAAAGTTCCTCGCCGAACTCTTCCCGATGGATGACGAGGGAATCACGTCCATGGAAATACTCCATTTCAACCCCGTCTACGACAGGGTGGAGGAGAATTACTTCGAGCTCCTCTATTCATGGGTCCAGATCCAGCTTGCCAAGATGCAGAAGGAGACAAGCTACGCCGTCCGTGATTACAAGGAAACGGTGACGATCCATCTGGACGACTCCTTCTACCTGCGGGACGAGGGGGAGAAGTTTGTGGTATTCCAGGCAGGATACGAAAGGTTCCTCAAGGAGAACCCGTCCTTCCCCTTCAAGTCCATGAATCTCTTTGCGAAGAGGTACAGGGATTCGTGCAGGGACATACCGAGGAAGTTCAGGATGGGGGAGCAGCGCCTCAGCTTCAGGGTGCTCGAGATGACCAAGATCATGACGGACATTTCCGTCGGCGAACCGAAGGAAGAGTCTGCAGTCGGGACGAGGGGGGAACTTCCAGTATGACTGCCCTCATGAAGACTCTTCTCGACTATCAGTCTGAAGCAGGGGAAAAATCTGGGAGGAGAGATGTTCCGGAGGGTCCTCAGGGTTTTGTCGGCCTAACCTCCACCTCCGGGACCCCCCAGGATACTTCCATATCTGGCCCTCCAGGCGGTGGGATGATGACCTCCAAGGAATCCGGGAGGTCAGGTGATTGGAGTTCGAGTCTCCGAGGGCCGGACTCAGTCAAGAAAGGGAAGCTGCACAGGGATAAGAACTGGCTAAAAGAGCTCCCCCGCAAAATCAAAGAGAACATGGACGGATTTGTCCAGTCCTGCGAAACGGAATTCCCAGATGACCCGGCGGTGAAGAGGTATGCCAGGATGTTCGAAGACGGGGTTGATGACAGGGTGGACGGAAGGAGAAAAATAGACAGGAAGAAACTGAAGCACCATGAGAAGCTCCTGGCACAGAGAGGGGAGGACTTCGAGAGACAATACAGGGCAAGAATAGCCTATGTCCTGATGAGATATGTGGAAACGAAGTATCCTGATTCAACGGAGGCCCTGAAATGAACAGGACGGGAATATCATGGACGGACTTCACATGGAACCCCGTTTCAGGGTGCACGAAGGTGAGCGAAGGGTGCAAATTCTGCTATGCAGAGGCGTGGTCAAGGAGGTGGCACAGGCCATTTGAGGTAACACTCCACCCCGAGAAACTCGGCGAGGTGAGGAAGATCCCCCCTGGCTCAAAGGTATTCGTGAACTCAATGAGCGACCTGTTCCACCCCAAGGTCCCCCCGAACTTCACAGTAAAGGTGTTCAGGGCAATTGAATCGAGACCTGATGTCACCTTCCAGATCCTGACCAAGAGGCCTGAACTCATCGGGGCATACACATCCTCCATAGACAGCGGAGGGGATTTCGAGGAACTCCTCGCACCGGCGAACGCATGGTTCGGAGTGTCGGTGGAGAACATACACCATAAGGACAGGATAGCATGGCTCAGGCACTTCAAATACGAATGGCCACTGCTCCAGCTCTCGAAGATCTTCGTATCATTCGAGCCCCTGCTGGGCGGGGTGGGTAAATTAAATCTGAAGGGAATAGACTGGGTCGTTATCGGCGGTGAGAGCGGACCGCACCACAGGCCCATGAAGCTGGAATGGGCGAGAAATATCGTAAAGCAGGCAAAGGAACAGGGCGTGGCAGTATGGATGAAACAGTTGGGCGGAATGAGACCTGGCGGTAATCTCGAAGACTTCCCGGAAGACCTGAGGATAAGGGAATTTCCGCATGAAATGAAAGTCATGGAGGCCCTGAAATGATCAAGTCGCTTAGAATTGTAAAGAAAGGTGGAAGGGTCGTATGCGGCAACTGCGGCAGGAGGGTCCATCCAGGGACGGTATACATCAGGATTGGCAGAAAGAATTATTGTGTTGTGTGCGAAGGCCCGGGAAAAGAGACATGGGAGGCGCTGGGATGACCTCAAACGCAAGGATAGTGCTGGTGAACGGCAGGTCGTTCAGGGCCAAATTCCTGGGGAAGAGGCTGTCATGGTTGATCCTGGGAAGAAAGAACAGGAAGTCCTACTATCCAGTTGAGCAGGTCAGGAGGGTGATAATCACAAAATGA
Organism: Thermoplasmata archaeon; assembly: GCA_021817415.1. GTDB lineage: Archaea > Thermoplasmatota > Thermoplasmata > Thermoplasmatales > JAKAUZ01. The sequence continues at coordinate 48,025 of JAKAUZ010000001.1, forward strand.
CGACACTGGCGCAGGATGGCCCCGACAGGGAGATCAGGGTTGAGGATCTCCTCAATGACCCCGTGCTGCTGGACAGGGTAATACGGGAAAGCCTCAGCTACAACTACGCAAAGAGGGTCCGCAGGATCGTGGGATACATCTCCAAGGTGAAGGGAGTCGAGATCTACGACAAGAGGAATAAGCTCTCGGGAACAATCACCAGGCACCTGGAAGTGATGATTTCAAACGGCTCGGTGGAAAAGACCCCAAACGGATACAAACTTCCCGGGTCTTATATCTGATGCCCCGGGCAGAATTAATCATGGATTTTTGTTAGACTTATAAATAACCCTTCAGCAATATAGTTGTTGATAGTGCATCCCTCTCCTGCTTCTTGGGAGGGGCCGGAAAGGGATGACCTCAAACGAGGCGAAACAAAATGGATAGTGCGCACATAACCATTTCGGTAAGCCTTCCACTCCATCTGGGGGTGGGAGCATAGAGACGGCGAAGAGCAAGGCCAAGAGGGCGGCAGTTTTCGGCTTTGCTGCGGTCATCCTCATCTTCATCCTTGTGCCAATAGTCGGCACAATAGGGCAGCAATTTGAGTCAGTGGGGACATCCGCCCTGGGCTCCCCCTATTCGCAGGAGCTGAACACCTGGAGCGTCTATACCCTGAACGGGACGGCCATACCGGCAACATCTACTGGCTCCTCAGCCCAGTTCTTCTTCCCTGCAAAGTCTGACGCCGCGATCATCGTTACAAATTTCACCGAGCAGGACGCCATAACATCTGTACTCAGATCGATAAGCATCGCCCCCGGCATAAACACGAACGAGACGCTCAACGTCTCACTTGCGTTCGGGACGAACAGGTCCTACACAACTATATACGAGATACTCAGCGATAAGATGTCGATGAAGAATGGCACGGTTGTGGAATCGTCCAGGCTCATCTTCAACTTCTCGTCATACTACTTCTCCTTCCCTTCAGGTGACCACCTGATATTCATAATAACCGGGGCAGCGTACGGAAGCCTCTTCTCGGGCACAGTCACGTCAAGGGGGAACACGAACTCATTCATTTCCACTGTCTTCAACCCGCTCACATTCATGAACACTGGCCTCCTGTTCATCGGCATACTCGGTTTCGTGTTCACATACTTCTCCGCCCCCTGGGTGGAAGTCCATCCGGAGCAGATATACAGGAGGGGGAAGGCCACCGCCTCGAGGCTGAGACAGCAGAGGCTTAAGTCAAAAGGCAAGAAGGGAGGCAGGAAATAATGGCATTCAAAAGAAGATTCTGGACCCCCAGGATGATCGACTGGATCCTGGTTGTGATATTCGGCCTTTTCCTGACAGCAGCACTGGTAGCAAGCATTTTCACTAAATACGGCGAATACGCCTTCGGCGCGATACTCGTCGCGGCGCTCTTCTGGGCAGCGATAGAGATAGCCACCCCGGCATCGAAACACTGGGCGAATGCACTCCTCAGGTTCATTCCGGCGCTCATAGCGGGGATGGTTGTCGGGGGCGTGCTCACCTACTACACGCAGTTCGGCTTCTACATCGTGGAACCTGCGCTTTCAGGAGATTACTTCGCTGTCTTTGCTCTGGCGGGCGTACTTGTGCTGACGCTCACCCTCATATGGGATGCAGTGTGGTCGCACCAGAAGCAGTACGTGAAGAGGTGAGGGTATGGGGAAGACGCCTCTGTACATCTCATTCTTCTTCCCCCTGATGTATCCTGGGGGAGGGAGCTCCTTCGGGTCAGACATCCAGAACTGGCTCAACCAGCTCATCGGCGGACTGATACAGGTTATAAACATGTTCCTGTACGGCCTGTCGCAGCTCTTCCTGGGTGCCATAGGCTCCGTACTGGGAGGGTTCCTCAGCTTCTTCGGCATACCATTCCACCAGTGGGCGATCAACGTCTCGCAGCAGGGGCTGATGGTCCCCATCATATTCGTCGCCATACTGATGTTTGCCGGCCTCATCTTCTTCTTTTTCTATGACGTCATAGGCATAGAGCAGGACGTCATGGGAGGGGAGAAGGACGTGGGCAGGCTCGAGGAGGGAGTGGAGGAGGAAGAGTAGGTGATTCAAGCTGCCCTCGGCCTGACAGGTATACTGACAAATTCCAATACCGGCCTCATACCGCAGCTGTTCTCGATGTTCGGCCAGCTCATAAACTACATACTGGTCGCGCCTACGGCCGCGATCGGAAGCATCCTCAACACATGGGGGCAGTCCTTCTTCCACTACGGGCTGGTCATACCGATCATCTTCACGTTCGTCCTCATCATGACTGGTCTTGCGGTGACGTTCATCCTGCAGGTCTCCAGGACTGCAGAGAGTTTGGGCAATGTTGCCGGCGACATGGGTGCAGGGGAGGCAGCCCTCGCGATTCCTGTGGGATTCCTGCCTTTGTACGCTTTCCCGACCGTATTCACTTCAGTCATTTCTGCGTTCATCACAGGCATAGTCACTCTCTTCCAGGACATAACACAGGGGATCGACACAGGGATTTCAAACCTGGTCTACGGCATCATGGGCGCTTTCGGTTCGCCGTTCAGCTACTGGTCCCTGTCGGTATCAGGTGAGGGGCTGATCGTCCCTGTCGCATTCATCTCCATCCTCATGATTGCCGGAGTCATACTGTTCCTGTACATCGACGCCCAGGGATACGAGCAGGATGTCTACAGTGCGGCGGAGGCGCTCACGAAAATATGAACCCGAAGGGCCTTCTACGGATTCTCCTCTCGGTGGTGCTCCTCCCTCCCTCGATCAATTTCACATCAATCCCCTACCCCAAATTCAGCCTGGACATACAGTGGTCTCTTGACATCATATGGGACTTCCAGCAGCTCATGACGGCGATACCGAAGGGCATACTGTCCTACATACTGGACTACATCGCTGTCCTTGTGGCTAACGGCATACTGACATTCTTCCAGGCGGTCTATTACTTCTTCGCCTACCTGGAGTACTACATCCTCTCAGGCATAACTGATGCATCTGGTTCCATGGGCATATTCGCCCTTCCTGTCTTCATCATAATACTGGCGCTCACCGGAGTGGCGATCACGATGGTCATCGAAGGGGCGAAGGATATATCGGTAGTGGGGGCGGCATGATGGAAGAAATTTCCGGGGTCAGGATAGACGGGAGGAAGATCGGGAAGTTCATGGAGGCCTGCAGGGAGGTATTCCCCGAGGGCATCCCAAAGGAATTTGGAAAGAGAAAAAAGGTGATCAAAAGTGAGGAATAAGTTTCTGGCGATAGCGGTCCTCGGACTGCTGGTGATAGGCGGGATCGGGATGATTTTCTCGGCGGCTCCAGCGCATGGCGCAACTGGAGGGACCGGCGGGGTCTCATGGTGGAACGGCATAAAGGGGGCCTCGCTGAGGTCCGAGTACCTCGGGCATACAGGCACCATAAAGATAGAGGGGAACACCATAATCCAGCTCAGCTCGAATTACGTCTACTACTACAACCTGACCACTGGGGCGCTGGTGAACTCTGTGGAATACACCACAGGCTCTGGGGGGACCAGTCTGTTCTACGACAACGGGTACGTATATGTCTTTGGGACACCTTCCAAGGGACTATGGGCTATAAGCCCGACCTACGTGGTGACGGAGCAGACTCTAGGTAATTACGCAGTCCTCAGCGGTGACCTGCTGATCGTGCCTCATGTGACGGAAACGGACCAGCAGCTCGGGATAGACTACTCAAACTCATCCTACTGGGGCGCCTACATCTCCCAGAACATAACGGTCTTCGGAGAACTGGACGGGTTCAGCATACGGAACATGACGGACGGGAAGGTTGTGAACGTCACCCTTCTCAATCCGGTCAGGCAGTGGGAATCGGAGTGGAACGTCTACGCATCAGGGTTCAGTCCTCCCCCAGGGGGTTATGGTGCAACATGGAGCTATTACCTGCCGATGTACCAGGGGTATGAGAACGTCAACGGAACTGTCTACTTCGCCTACGCCACCTACCAGGTCTCGTATTCGGCGGGGACGACGACACCGTATGAGTACGACCCTGTCCATACGAACATATCGTCGATAACGCTTCAGGAGATATATCCGTCCCTGGGGACTCCAATAGAGTACAGTGCGTCAAGCCTGTACTACCACTTCTTCGGCATGAACCCGGTGATGGAATTCGAGGGGCAGAACCCGACCCCACTGGGGTATTTCAACTTCACTGACTATCCTTCCCTCACCGCAGCAGGCATCTACCATTCCATAAGCTACAGGCATGCAGCCGGCGCGCGGCCCATCCACGGTCTCCTGAGCCTCCTCGGACTCCAGTATGCCGACTACTATGCAACTGTCTGGAACGGAAACAACCCGGTGTTCCTGACCTTCCACATCCAGTATCAGTTAGGAACCATGCCCCTGAACCAGACGCCGCAGGCGGTCCGGATGACGAGGGTGCTTTCCGTGGCAGCAGGCAACCCTTACTCTGCACCGCCATATCCGCTGTTAGACCAGTATCCGCTTCTCTCCCTTGCGGAGAGCGGACAGTACCTCGGAGACGGCATGATGATCTCATACGCACCATCCGGGTCCGATTCCGTTGTGTACCTGTTCAATTCATCGACACTGGCACTCGACTATTCCTTCTTCATCCCCAGGGTCAGCAATTCGCTTGTCATGAAGAATACGTGGTACTATGTGTCATCAGGGGGCGACCTGTACATAATCACTCTTCCGGGGACATTCGCATTCAACGTGAATGTATTCGGCCTCCCCAAAGGGATAGCGCCACGGATTGACGTGTTCAATTCATCCTTCAACTCCTCATTCTCGATGCAGGTCCTTCCTGGCACAATACCGGTCAACATAACGGTACCCTCAGGCTACGTCATCTCAAATATATCCATCTCAGGCCCCAACATGGGCCCCCTGAATCCTTACCTGAGGTCTTATGATTTCGCTAAGAAATTTGCAAATTTCACGCTTAACATCTCTTCCGACCCTACGCTGAACGTCACGTTTATTCCAGACACCTACAACATAACGTTCTCTTCCAACCTGGACCTCGGTATATCATGGCTGGCCGATCATGGCCTCCAGAAGAACGTGAGCTGGACCGTGGATGTACTGCACGGTACTGACCCCTCCAAGGTCATCATCGATTCCAGCTACCTCAATTCCACCAGTGAGAATGACACTAACTACACGCTGATCTATTCCGCCAGCAGCCAGAACGTCACCTTCCACCTGTTCAACGGCACCTACAGGTTCCAGTATTTCTCTGGAAACAGCCTCTTCATCCCTTCCGCTGGGAAGGAGAACCTGACAGTATCAGGAGCCTCACAGACCATAACTGCGGATTTCAGGAGCAACTATCCCGTCGCATCATTCTACTCCCCTCCCTACATCCCGGAGAACTACGCATGGATATTCCAGTCCAACTCGTCGGCGGGGAATGGAACCTCCCTCGTGTCGCAGTACTGGAAGATATCGGGTCCCGGAGGACTGACATACCAGGGGTACGGAGCGCAGTTCGCAGTGTTCCTTAACGTCTCGGGGAACTATTCCGCCAATCTCACTGTCAAGGCATCGAACGGCCTAGAAAATTCCACAGTACACACCTTCGAGGTCGTGAAGCCCAGGAAGGTGCCCATAATCATCTCGATCAAGGAGAGGCAGGGATACTTCACCAATTCGAGCGCCACGTACGTAATATCAGTCACTACCAATGAATCAATAGCGAACGTCATAGCCAGCATAGACAACTCATCGTACATGAAGGTGCAGTTCGTCTCAAGCACCAGCGACGGGAACGGCAATTTCACCTACGAGTACTTCGCCAACTTCACCCCGTCCTCGTATGCCATCGGCACCCACTTCCTCAACTTCTCCGTCTACACAACAACGGCGGGGTTCAACTACACGCACATAGAGGCAAGGTTCGGGTCATCCGGGTCGTCCCAGCCGTTCAACCTGGTGTCGTTCTTCGGCGGGCCTGCTAACTTCATACTCGTCATCCTCGGGATCATTGGCGTAGTCATCACGGTGGCTGCGCTCAAGATACAGAGGTCAACCGACGTGGTCATAGAGGCGAACGGGAGGGAATCGGTGATAAAGACAAAGCCCGTGAAGCAGGGCATTTTGAATAGAAAGAAAGGAGGAAAGAGAAAATGAAAGAACTGAAAGAATTTGGAAAGAGAAGCGTTGCATTGGGAGCGGTACTCCTGATGCTTGTATCGGCATTCGCATTCATCGGAGGGGCACACGGTGCGACGGTGTACTCCCTCACCTGGGAGGAGAAGAACCTCCCGTCCGGCACCAGCTGGGGAGTCATAATCTGGAACGAGACGGGGAAGACGGCGACCACGCTGACGAACGTTTCATTCACCCCGCCTGGCAGCACTCACGTCTTCGGCAACATAACGTTCTCCGCAGAATCGGGAGTGACCTACCTCTACAACTACACGGGGACGCCATGGTATTTCAACTCATCCAGGAACTCAGTGACGGTAAGCTCCGCAGGAAGCTATGAAGTGAATTTCGATGAGAACTTCACTCTCAACGTAACAGAAAGAGGATGGATAGACGGCCTTCCTTCGGGGGACACATTCCAGTCCGGATGGTCAATGTACAGCAATGCATGGGAGATATCAATAAACAATGTCACGCACTCATCAACCTCCACAAATCAGGAATTCAAATTCGCCAATGGCACCAGGGTCAATATCAAGTATCCATCATTCGGACAACTGTACAAATATAATAACTCTATACTTCCCGGTCTTGAATTTAGGCCAGCAGCAAGTAATACCTCGATAACGTCTCTCTCAAATCAGAGCATGACCGTAAGTTACAACATTTATGCCCCGCTGATTATTTCAGGCGGGCTCAACAGGTCAGGGATCAATTACGTGCCATATAACAGGATGGCAACTATTAATATGTCCGCGACCACGCTCTTTTATGTATACAATATGACCGCGAAACAAACGATGCTTAACGCGTCTATTTCTCCCTATATCACGATGACAAATATTTCGGTAAATCATTTCACGATAGGGATAAACACCACTGTACCGATCATCATGGAGCCCTACATTTATATCCCTGACCTCACATATTCAGCGGGTTCCTCCTACACATCTGGGTTTATCACGCATTTCTCGGACATATTCAACATCCCTCAGTTCCTCGTTAATTCATATTTATCAGCACTCATGTTTTCAACGAAAACTTCAAGCACCAATCTGACCCATGTGGCAAGTCTATTGATCTTGAACAGCACCACCGTGGTAACGGGCTTGAATGCCCCTCCAAGGACAGTATATACAACCCATATAAATCTAACAGGGCTTTTGATGCCATCGCTTCATTTGCACCTTAAATTCCCGTTCGGGTACATCAATACAACAATTGGCTATAACATGATGCCATACGATACCAGGTTTATAAACGTCAGTGGATATGTGAAACCCTATAATGCCACGATAATCCTTCCGTTAATAGACCGTAACAGTAGTTTGTCCAGTCTATTGCATAACACAAATAACGGGTCATTCAGCTTCCAGGCTTTCAATAATTCTTATTTCATGGCATATGCACAGGGGTATGCTCCCAGGATTATTCATGTAAAACCACAAATTGGTCTAAACATGAAAGAGAACATCACGCTGACAAAAATCAATACAACTGCAATTCCCGCGAATGCCTATTCGTACAACGTGTCAACGGGGGGATATATTGATCTCTCAGGCATTCCCTTGAATTCAACGGTTCTGCTGGGTAATTCTTCCATTGATTTTGAGAAGCTAAGCCAGAATGAATTCTATATCATTGCGACCACAAGTGCAGAATGGAATACAGCTCCTATTAATATAACAATCCCAACAATCCAGGGGCATAGATACAAGGTATTGATCACATCCAACGCATTAAATCCAAATATAACGTACAACTTCACAGCACCATCTAATATATACAACCTGACGTATTCGAACTGGGAACTGGATCCGTATATATCGGTTGAGCCCTATCCCGTTGCAGTCATATCCGCCCCGACCGCAGTCGCATACGATTCGGCTGTGGTGCTCTCCGGCTCAGGCAGCTACAGCAACATAACCAACTACACCTGGCACATCAGGGGACCGCAGAATTTCACTGAATACGGTAAGACGCCTTCCGTATTCTTCTCCCTGCCCGGTTCATATTCTGTCTCGCTTACTGTTACCAATGCGGCAGGTCTCACGAACACGTCCTCCACGAGCCTGTCCGTAGTATCATCCAGCCAGGACACAAAGATAATCATATCTGCAGTGAAATCAACGCTGGGGAACGGCACCGTTGAATACGCAATCACCGTCACTGCGAAGGACAACGTGTCCATCTCATCCGTAACGGTGATGGTGGGGAAGGCGTACGTGAACGTCACCCTCACGAAACAGACTGGCTATGAGTACTACTACACCCTCTACCTCCTTCCGTCGAAATACGCATACGGGAATTACACTGTGAAGATAACTGCATGGAACTCGCTGGACCGGTACAACTCGCTGACCACTTACCTCACGTTCGGCTCAATATCGCAGGGAGGCCTCTTCGACTACATAATCTCCCACTCAGTGCTTGCAATCATGTTCGGAATCGTGGTCGTGTTGCTGATCATACTGATATTCGTGGGAGAGGAACACTTCGAGGCGCTGCATGGTAAGAATGGTAAAAAGAAGAGGGGAGGGGAAAAGGGGGGAAAGAAAAGGTGAGCAGATTATCACTCCTGATGGGAAGGCAGGAGGGAAATGCGGCACTCACCGCACTCCTCTTCATCTTCCTCCTGATAATCATCATATTCATACTGACGTCAATGGGACTGAGCCTCGCCACCATAATATCGGAGTTCAGGAAGTTCTTCGGTTTCACAGGCATCGGAGGAATGCATGGATAGGGATTCCATGGTGGCGCTCGTCGCGGGCATGGTCGTGGTCGGGGGGATGTTCGCACTCTTCGTCGCATTCGAGGGGTACTCGTATTCATCAGGCATACCCGTACCCGGTGCGCCTGGTATTCCTGCACCCGCCGCACCCAATAACACGACCTCAAGCCATGGGACGAACGGAACCTATTTCTACACGATAATCTCCAGCACCTTCCCGGGGCAGCCGCAGTCCCTGACGCTCCCGATGAACTCATCAGGCTACATAATGTATCCCGACTGGGAATTCCAGTTCTTCAGCCAGGCTGGGAACACATCCTATCAGGTCTACCTCAACGGGGGGGAGGTCTCCTCGGGTTCATTCACCTTCCACACCGCCTTCAGCGTCAACGTCACCGCCGCATCCGAGAACGTCTCGATAATACTGTCGTCAGCCAACGCGACGGAGGTGTTCAACTGGCACAACATACCCATCCTCCACACCACGCTGGGGAAGTACTACTCGGGGCAGCAGATTGAGCTTCCTGTCTTCACGGTGTCGCAGTGGATAGAGCTGGGGGTGAAGGAGGCGATAGCGATAGTGCTTCTCGTCATCGCTTCTTATTTCATTGTCTACAAATCGTACGTCCTGAAGCACGAGACGGAGGTGGAGGAGATTTGAAGAAGGATGACAGGTGGATCCAGAGGGTGATAAAACACCCCGGGAGGGTGCAGAAATACGTCCTGAAGAAGATGGGAGCGAAGGGATTCACGTCGAAGGGGACGATAAAGGCTGAGGCCCTGGTGGAGGCGAAGAGGATCGCGAGGAAGAACCATGACGTGGGGATGGAGGATGCGATCACCCTCGCCCAGAGGCTGAGGAAATTCGGAGGTGGAAGGAGATGAGCTATGACAGGACCACGGAGAGGATAATAGAGGCAGCAAGGAAGATGAAGGAGAGGCAGAGAAGGGCGCAGGAACTGGTAGACAAACTGGCCAGGAGCCCGCATTACAGGAAGTACGTGAAGGAGCACAGGCTCAGGCTGATCAACAGCAATCTCTCGGTGTTCGATAAATGGCTGGACGAAGGGGTGCTGAAGACTCCCGGAAGGAGGAGGAAGTAGCATGAGACGGATAACTGAAAGAGACAGGGAGATCTGGAGGCAGAATGCACTCAGGGGAACGGCAAAGACAAAGGGGAAGAGGGGAAGCCAATCAAAACACACCGGCAGATCATGGGGATTCGAGGAATTCGGCACGTATGCTTCAGACAGAAAGAAAGGAAAAACGAGAGTATTCAGAGTTCAGGTAAATAAAAAGGAATTCGGATTCAATGTATCTAAGCATGATAGATACGGCAAGAACTTTTACTCAATCCAGGTTGCAAGAAAAGGAAAACCACTGACTGATGCAAACACCGAATACTTCCGGGTAAATGCAAGGAATTATAAAGATGCCAGAAACAAGGCACTGAAGCTTCTAAAGAATAAAGGGAGGTGGCTGGAACAATGAACATACGGAAAGGGAAACTAACGAGACATGAGAAGAAAATAGCTGTGAACGACGAGAGACAGATGAAGAAAGAGACTGAGGAGCTCATAAGGCAGACAAGGAGAGACATGTTCAATCCCGCGAGGATGACAATCAGGCAGATAGACCAGCACCAGCATGAGATAGACAGTCAGCTGGAGACGCTTGAGAAAGTCCGGGAAAATGTACGTGCAGGGCACCGGGAACATTCGGAGATACAGTCAAGAAGGGCAGAGCTGAGATCATGGAAGAAGAGACTGAGGATGGCAAGGAAGGCGAAGAGACTGGGAGCGAGGAACGAGGAAGTTTCAAGGGCATTGAAGCAAGGAGAGAAGAGGCACTCTCATGGGCCAATGAAATCATTGCTGGGAAGACTCAGGAAGGGAAAGGCATCGGAAGGGAGATAGCGGAGGATGCGCTCCTCTTCACTTTCAGCCTCGTTCTCGGGCCGGCATTCGATTTCATCGTCATCGCGAGGAAGTACGGCGTGAGGGGGTACAGGGCATACCGGAGGAAGGCAAGGGAGGCGGGGGAGAATGACGATTGAGGGAATCATTCCATATTTCATGTCGCAGCCGCTGGCGTTGCTTGTGGCCATACTGGCAGTCTTCGGGATCGTTGTTGCAGCACTGCTGCTCCATTCGAGGAGGAGGCGCAGGCAGGAGCAGAGCCAGCAGACGATAGTGAACGTCAACCCGCAGCAGCAGGGAGAGCAGAAGGAGGAGATAGGCACTCTGGTAAACCAGGAGGCACAGAAACGTTTCCTCTCCGTCTGGTGGAAGCTGAAGCAGCTGTTCATAGGTTACTTCGTCGCGTCCGTCCTGATCATAGTCTCATACATGATAGCATCCTGGAGCATTCTCATACTCATACCCGTCCTCATACTTCTCACTTACTTCTACACGAAGAAGGTCTACGTTCCCCACGGGGTGCCCGTCGAGGTACTCGGACACACCGACCGGGGCACAACACAGAGGAGGACCTACCTCATACCGGACCTGCAGTGGGAGAACATAATGGCAGAGGGGGTCGCGTATGCCGACGAGACGAAGTACGGCCTCGGATACCTCGCTGAGGGGATAGAGTTCCTGGACCCCGACAAGAGAGTGGTTTCGAGGGTGAAGTTCGCATGGAAGCACTACTCCGAGCGCAACTTCTGGATCAAGGACAAGATATTCCATGAGATAAGGCCGGTCACGCAGAACCTGCAGGAGCAGGTGATGAGGTACGATTCCCTCATGAACATAATGGTGGCGCAGAAGAGCAAGGGGCTGACCGAGCAGGCACTCAGGCAGATAGGTCATGCGAAGACTGACAGGGTGCTGGCGGAGGCGGACAGGAAGAATCTGACCGCAGACATAGAGAGGCTGAAGAGGGAGAACAGGAAGCTGCAGGTGGGGAAGGGAGAGGAGATCGAGAAGGTCCTGGAAGAGGCAAGGAAGGAGGACGAGGAGAACATAGATGTCTAACGGAGATGCAGGGACGGAGAGCAGGATCATAAGGGTCCTGTCCGGGGAGGTCGCGAAGCAGATAAAGGAGGAGCAGCAGGAGAGGGCGAAGGAATACTTCTCAGGCCGTCCCGAGGTGGACGCTGCGACCAGGGAAAAGATTGCCATGATGCTCTCGGACAGGAAGCAGCTCTACGTGACTGACCCGTGGACGGAGTCGACCTTCGAGGAGATTGTCTTCGAGTCACCGGACCTGGTCAACGACCCGTACTTCTTCTCGCTCTGGAACACGTTCCTGAGGAGGGAGATGGCGAAGTCATTCTCCGGCGATGCCAACTCGCTGACAAGGCTGGGTGCAATGTATTATCCGGCCGAGTCAAAACCGCTTGGCGAGGCCCAGTTCCTGGGAGCATACTTCACCAGGTACGACCTCCTCGGCCCGAAGCAGTCAGGGAGGCTGGAGGAGGTCATAGGGCCGATGGGTTCGGGGAAGAGCAACTTCCTGGCCTGGAAGGCGATAAATGCCCTCAGGAGGGGATACGTGGTCTTCACCAACTTCAGGTTGACCAACGTCCCGAAGACGTTCCAGCCGAACTGGCATGAATCACACACGCTCCTCGACATATTCAGGGATACGGTGAAGCTGGTTAGGTCGGGCTACAACGGGATCATATTCTGGATCCTGGACGAGCAGGGGAGGGTGAGAGGCGGGTCCTCCCTCACGAGAACGACTAGGGAGGGTAGATACAGTGAGGAACTGCTCACGATGGTGAGGAAGTTCGGCGTGAACATAACGAGGGCCAGACAGGCAGACAACATACCCGACGACCAGAGGTCGTGGGTCTGGACGATAGTCCAGAAGAAGGTGGACCGTCCGGACCTTGTGTACGTGTCATACCTCATGGGAGGGCAGCTCTACGAGGAGATGGAGCCTGCGATCATCCAGGACATGAGGAACTATTACGACACCAATGAACCTGCGGAGTTCGACTATGACCTTGACACTGAACAGATGCAGAAGTACATAACGGTCAGGGGGAAGGAGATTCCCGTCCAGGAAGCTATAATGGAGTTCCTTGACAAATCAGCCATCATAAGGGACAAGAACAACAAGGCTGCCGTTAAGAAGTTCAGGGAGATGGCAACAGTCAGGAACGGAGATCTCCAGAGGATGCTGAAGAGGGCATCCAACCGGACAATGGGGATCACCGACAGGGATTGGAACAGTATGACGGAGGAACAGAGGGATGCAGCGAGGAGGGATTACATTGAGAAACTATCAGGGAAGAATCACAAAGAATCACCTTCAGAAGGGGACTTGGCAACTCACAGGGAGAACAATGAAGAGGGGAAAACAGTCGTTCCGGATAATAATGAGAATCAGGAAAGAACCGGGGATGATTCAGGGTGAAACAGACGAAAAAGGGAGGCAGGAGATCTAACGTATCCATGAAGGAATGGAACAGCGTCTATCCCGATCCAGTCACGCAGAGCAGCATGGTCGGGAGGTACTCGAGATATCCTGGCATGTTCCTGCTGATCCTGATCCTTATCGGGGTCCTTGCAGGAATAACACCAGCAGGGAACGCATACATAGACCTGAACAATCTAACCAGGACTGCTGCAGGAATTGTATGGCTGAAATTGACAGTAGTGACAGCGGTCATTGCGGTGATTGTCTACTGGTCAGAAGATAGATTTGAGGCGAAAAGTAAAAAAACCAGGTACTGATATTATGTACAGGATGTTTAATTCCAAGAGGCAACTCGACTACTGGGACAGGAGGATAATGAGGGACGATATCCTGATAACCATATTTGTAGCTGTTCTTATAGTCATAATTGCGTCATTTTTCATCTGAGGTACCCTGCAGAGTCTTTAG
>JAKAUZ010000037.1 GCA_021817415.1 Thermoplasmata archaeon
TTACTGGCGGCGCACTGGAATTTAAAGATCTGGAAACCAGAAAAATTCTTAATTTCAAAAATATATTGATCGGCGTTTCAGAATTTATTGTGCCATTTGCACTCATTTCTGTTGCAGTTTACTATGTCTTTCATAATATTTTGATAGCCATGGTAGTTGGTATAGTAACCGGAATGAGCAGCGCTGGACCGCTTACGCGTTTATTGAGCGATACTGGACTGAACAAAACAGAGGAGGGAAACAAAATATTCCAGCAGGTCGTTACAATTGAAATTGCGGCCGTTATACTATTTTCTTTCTTTGCAGATTTAAATAATAAGCCAATTGATTTAATTAGTGTTTTTACTATAGCCCTGGAGCTCTTTGTATCTCTACTCTTGATCATTTTGTTCTCAAAATATGTGCTGGTAAGGTTGCTTACCAAAATTGATCATAAATCCAGAGCTCATGAAACTTTAATAGCTGTAATAGTGGGCTTCGTCTTTATTCTGGGATTTGTTGGCCAGCTTTATGGCTTTAACTCGGCTATTATAGCCCTGTTCATGGGATTCATCCTGAGGGATTTTATTAATGACCGCCCCATAGTCGCAGAGAAGGTTTCGACTGTAACCTATGGCTTTTTTGAGCCGCTATTCTTCATTGGGCTTGGATTATATTTTGTCAAAATTACTATTCCCCTGATCATACTTGGCCTATCTATTTTTGTAATAGCGCTTCTGTTCAAGCCAATAAGTGGCCTGGCAGCGTCAAAATTCATGAAGGTTGACGCATGGAAGAATTCCTTTGGTACTTCAGTTAATGGCGGTGTTGATGCCGCACTGCTTGTAGTGGCGCTTTCTCTTGGCCTGGTCGATAGATACAATTATTCTGCCATAATGATTGCAATTACACTGTTAACTCTTGTAGTTCCGCTTCTATTCAATATCAAAGCACCGGTTGTGCCAAAAAAGAAGTCCAAGTATGTATGGGAAATGATAAGCGCGGAATTCAAAAATTTGACGGCGTCGGACATATCCAGTTCGTTTCCCTCCGTATCAGTGGACAGAAACGGTCCCATAAGTTTGGCCTTTAAGATGTGCACTGATCTTAACGCAAGAGCGGTTATTATAACCAATGCAAGAAAGCAGGTTTTGGGACAGCTAAGGCTAAGCGATATGGTTACACTGGGAGAAAATAAGCTGAATACGTTACAGGTCAATGAGGGGAACATAGTACCGGCAATGAAAATTAGAGGCGATTCTCCTGCTACGGAACTGATTAAGATATTCAGGGAATACGATCCCCCGATTGTTGCTGTGGTTGACGGAAATGAAAAATTCACCGGAACAATACTTGAGAGAGAAATACTGAAACATATCTCAACAGTTCTGGAATCTGAAAAATCGGACGCGGGGCACAATTCCCCTGTTGACCCTAGGCCATAGCTAAAAACCCACCTTTTTGTTTCCAGTGACATCCACCCTATCGGATGGGGCTTCCTGCTTCAGCTACCGGAGTTGCCCTTTCGGGTATTGATCCAATCTCCACAAGCGTAACTTCGGGAATCCCCCTCCCTACTTTGTCCAACAGTCTGTCAAGGTACATATATGCGTACAGGTATGACAGAAAACCTCTGTTTTTAATGTTTATTGTGGCATTCTCGTCCCTGTCCATGGTGAGACCACATGCATTGCAGTGGTATATGCGATCTGATAGTTTCAGATCATGTTTGATGTTTCCACATCCTGAACATTCCTGCAACGCGTATTCAGGATTGATCAATACAACAACAGCACCGGCACTTTCAGCCTTGTAGGTCGTGTATTGTACCAGCGTATTCCAGGATACATCCACTATGCTCTTCGCCAGGTGGTGATTCTTAACCATCCCCTGTATGTTCAGGTCCTCGAAAATAATGAGATCATGTTCTTTCACCAAGACGTTGGAGAGCTTGTGTGAGAAATCATCCTTCTACCTCTGTATCTTCCTGTGCACTTTTGCAACTCTTTTCTTTGCACTTTCCCTCTTTCCTAATCCCCTCTTCTTCCTGGAAAGAGATTTCTGTGCCTTCTTCAGTTGTTTCTCCGACACCCCCAGGAAATGTGGAGATTCAATGTATGTTCCATCGCTCATGGTTACAAAAGATTCCAGTCCAAGATCAGCACCCACGGTATCCCCTGGCATTGACAGCGCAAACCCTTTTCCTTTGATCTTTTCTGAATCGGCGGTGACTGTCACGAACCAGTCACCTGCCTTATCACGCTTTACGGAAAGTGTTTTAATCTCTCCAGTCACTGGTCTATGCATGAACATACGGATTTCACCGATCTTCGACAGCATCACATGACCGTTATCCAGTATCCTGAATCCAGACTGCGGATAGGTGATGGAATTGTATCTGTCTTTTGACTTGAATCTCGGATGCGTGACTCCTTTCTCAGGTATAATGGCCTGAGTTTCAAGTAACCGGTCTTCATGGCCCTGAATGCAACCTCCACCTGTATCAAGTCTTTGTATCTCTTCTGTATAGTTTCTGAATCAATATCTGCAGGCACGTTTGATCTTATGGCTATATAGGAAGAAATACTTGATCTTTCTTCAGGGATAAGATTTGATTTATTTCTTTTCACACCAGAAGAAGTAATAAAGAATGGATATGGAGGGAAATATCCATTGCCCTCTTCTATTTATTGAAGATAATAATAATTACTCAATTAATGTCGCTATATGGCAAAACAAATTAATTTCTGTATTGAGAATTAGAAACTGAGACAGCCATACCTCTGTAGGGTTATTTTCATGGGAAGGAACAGTCTCATTAAAACTATAGAAAAAAATATAAATTCCTAACCAATAGAACATTGTGGAAAACCTAACAAATATTCAGGAACTATTCCAGAATTCTGTATTCAAAGTACCAGATTATCAGCGAGGTTATTCTTGGGAAATCTCTAACGTTGACGACCTCCTTGAAGATTTGGAAACTTTAGAAAATGGGCGAGAGCATTATACAGGAACATTAGTACTTCAAAAGACGGAGCAACTCAAGGGATTGGGCAAAGTATTCAACCAATATGACTTGGTCGATGGTCAGCAAAGAATAACCACACTGTCCATTTTGATAAGTAACCTTGTGAGGGTGCTTAGTAAGAATAATGAAAATGAAGGCGATAAAACAACTATTGAAAATCTCACTAAAACCTACCTTTGGGAAAGAGGGAGAGACGGGGAAGTCTATAAGCTCGCACTCGAAAGAGAGAATGATCTTTTCTTCAAAAATAGAATTTTGAAGGGCATAGAAATGAAGGAAGCAAATCTCTCTCACAGCAATTTAGTGGCTGCTGACAAGAAAATTTATGAATACCTATCTAAGAAATCCAGAGATAGAACTTTCTTAGATAATCTGATAACTAAAATTACCACTTCACTCGTTTTAACAGTTTATGTTATCTCTGAAGACTCTGAAGTGGGCGTTATATTTGAAACTATGAATGACAGGGGAAAACCTCTTTCAGAGCTTGAAAAAGTGAAAAATCATTTATTATACCTGACCAGCAAGGTGGCTGGCGAAGGAATCCCGATATCAGATACTTCAAAGTATATCAATACCTCTTGGGCTCACACTCTTAGAAATCTATACTTGCAAGGAAATGACGAACTTTCAGAGGATCAATTGCTGAGGGTTAGCGCAATATTAATGTTCTACGACGAATTAGAAAATAAGAGAGAAAATGGAAGAGTTGTGGAAAGCAAAAACTCTCAGTTGGCGCAACAATATCGTTTAATCAAGAAACATTTCAAGAAATTGCTTAGAGAAGACAAAGAAAGATGCCACAAAGAAGTAAAGAATTTAACCAATCATCTGGAGCAGCTTTCTGAAAGGTATCGTGATATCATCATCCCTGACGACCCAAATTCATTCGCTGGGATAAGCGATAGGAAATTAAGAGACAGGATCAGGACCGCTTGCATCCGATACAACCGGATCGGCACTCAAGCGTCAATCCTCCCCCTGCTTTCCGCCATCTACTATAAATTTTCATCCAAACCTGAGGCGCTGGCCGATTTATTTGAATTGACAGAAAAGGCAACATTTAGGACATATGGTCTTTCAGGACGGAGGCCTCACACTGCCGAGAGCACTTTGTATTCTTTGGCCTACAAAATCTATAATGAACAGGTTAAACCAGAAGAGATATCTTCAAGCATTGGGGCCATTGTTGAAGAGTATGCCGACAACATCAGAGATGCCCTTCAAAATGAGAAAACCGACTTCTATGATTGGGGATGGCTTAAGTACTTTTTATACGAATACGAATTGTGGCGTTGCAGCGGCACGAGTGGGGGGAAACCTTCTACAACCTGGGAGCAGCTAAAGAGAAAAGACTTGGCCGAGAGTATCGAGCACATTTTGCCTCATACTTACCCAACAAACGTCCCCTACTGGACTGCTAGGTTCTCTGAAAATGACCATTTGGAGGATTTTGCGAGAATAGGGAATCTTACTCTGACTGATCAAAACCAGAAGCTATTTAACAAAGGGTTCGACAAGAAGAAGGAGCTTTACAAAAATTCGAGCTGGCAAATTGAAAGAGACTTGGCAGAATATGATGAGTGGACAAAGGAATCCATTGCTGAAAGAGAGGAGGAAATCGTTAAATTCGCTGAAGAAAGGTGGAAGATATAAGGATTTGAGCATATCAAAACAATATTCAAAGAAATGAGATGAGGGTTTACCAGTGCAAAAATCTGCGTGGGAGTTAATAGTAGGCAAAAATTAGAGCGGACATACGGAATAGTCCATTCATTTCTTAGAAAGAGCACCTATTATGACGATGACCCCTATGATAAGTGCTGCTGCGGCAAGAATCACCCCTATAGTTTCGCCTGCAGTCGAGGGGTTTTCCTGATTTACTAGCTGCCTCAATTCTTGTTCTTCTTCTGGAGTTAAGCCCATTCTATTAACCTTTCCGAGCAAGAATTGCATTCTCTGGAGTTGGTTTGGGGTCAATGTCATTTTCCCCCCTCTCCCCTCATTCTATCGAATGTTTCTAAAGCAGTATCCGTGCCGACTTTTTTTATCCAATCGACAAGAAATTCAATCGAATCCAATTTATTTTTAGCTTCATTAAGTTTATCAAACATTCCGTCTATTTTTTTTAACATATAGTAAATTAGTCCTACAACTACAGCAACAACTATTCCTACAAGAGTTACCATTATGCCAATGTCCGTTACGGATAAAGTCATATCCTCAACGTCATATATATAATTCCACTATAAACCTTACTGCTTTTTTGGTTTGGAACTCATCCTTTGTGCACTCATTTTTACATTGATAAATCCAGATACCACGTGAGTTTAGCAGAGTTCAAGGTAGAGAGGAGACATCCACCTTCATCTCTCTCATACCATGTTCAGTTTCCTATCATTACCTATTGATATAGATACCTTACATATGGGAATGAAAATACTCAGCAGTCTGGATTTTCTGTATTTTCGATTCTTTCTCTCAGAATATCGGCTTTTTTCGATAAAGAAAATTGCCTGTATCGGTCTGTCCCACGACAATTATAATCTCTCAGGGGGGTTCTATCCTTATGAAGTATGGCAAAGAAGTGGATAACAAAGGGAAAGGGAGAAGAGAAAAAGCACATACTGATGGATAGCAGCAGGACCGTAATGGAAATACAGATCAGGAATCCGGTACCTTCAGTCAGGGACCTGGAAAGGGAGGCATGGGGAATCCTCGGAGACCTATCCAAGGTGACAAGCGTGGATCAGCTGCTGCAGATGAAGAAATATTCAGGGACGATCGGGGATTACTCGGCATTCAACTCGATACTGATTCAGGACCAGTTCCCAAATCCAACAATTGTCAGGTCGAAGAATGAGTGGAAATACTTCGGCAGGGACGTCAGTGAAGATGCGCAGCCCATATCCGTGCTTTATCCAGTGGGCATCGCAGGGAAGGACGGTCCCGGGAAGGTGAAAGCCTTCATAGAAGAAAAGAGAAAGGAAGGTCTCAGCGATGAGGCCATAGACGAGCTGGTGAAGGAGAAGTTCAATCTCCAGGGCGGCGGTTCCGCCCATGTCTTCAGCACCGGTACCGTATATGACATATCACAAACGTCGGTGATACCGGGAAAGGGAAAACCGGTTGAGGAAGACGTCAAGGCGACAAAACTGTATGGTATCCTGAAGAGGATAGCAAAAGAGCATTACACTGTGGAGGAAGGTTCCATAAAGAACGGTGCAAGAGGATATACTGCGCATTCGGGTGAAGGACAGAAAATCGTGGTCATGAAGATCCCGGGTGAAGACGTCAACGTCCTGCACACACTTATACATGAGATGTCACATGCAAGGCTTGAGCATCTATATCGCAAGGTTCCCAGGGGCATAGCGGAATCCGAGGCGGAGCTGTCAACATACCTTGTAGGCGCTCACTTTGGCTTCGACTTCAAAGACGACTCATCGGCATACATGAAGGGATGGTTTGACAACGCCAGGTCCCAGGGAGAAGATTTCGGGAAGGAGAACCTGGACAGGGGGTCATGAACAATGCCAGATGGCTGATAAACGAGATATCCGGGGGGCTCTAAGAGGGGTTTGCAATTGCGCCGCCTTCTGATGAAAAAAGGGCATTAAATCGCAGTATAAGAGGCATGAATAATAATGAGCCAACAAGATCAATATTTTTATATCCTCAACTCACTGTAATACTCACATGGGTGCTAGGTTCACTTTGCAGGTCTTATTGCCTTCCGGAAAACCTGCTATCGGTGCAAGCATAACTGGGCATAACCAAAATGCGATTGACTCAGGAACAGTTCAATGGTACGGTTCCACGCTCGAGGATGGTACGTTTACTTGGGAAAACATAGACACTGGGTTTTTAGGTGACAAATACGATTTTCATTGTAGGTATCTGGACCAAAACAGCGTAGAGTGGTTTGGAAATATAAGTGAAAGAATAAAGACGAGTTCGGAGCCAGTGACCAAAACCGTAATGCTTAGACTACTTTTCATGGACGAGTGGACAGAGTTCAGTATTTCTAAGGATACTGAAGCTTTCCTGTCTAAATTAGATAATGGAACTGAAATTCTCGGTGCAATGAGAGAAATGTCGATGGCTATCAAGAATCGTATGAGTCACTCTGCAATGGCACTTTCCACCTACATTCTGGAGGGTATAATAAAATCAATTGCTTTGAAGAAAGGCGTCAAAAAAATTGAAAGATTTGATATCATGACATTTGGAAAACTGATTCACGATGAAGAGATTTCTAAGATCATCCCAGTAGGTGAACTTAATAAATTGCGAGGACTGAACGAGTTCAGGGTGTCAAGTGTGCATTTCAAAGGCATTACCCCAGTCATTGAGGAGGCACGACTTGGGGCTAAACTAATAATGTCACTTCTTAAGGAGTTAGTATCTCCTTAGAATGATGGGTATGCCGTAGCTTTTTCTTACCTGTTCATCTTTATCCGGTAAACTTGTAGTGTTTCCAGCTTGAAGACCTGCACCCTAAAAGTGCCATATTTATATTCTTATATTACTATCTCGTGTTAGTGTACTTGACCCTATGGCTATCAATCCTAGCTACTTTGCTTTCCGTTATGGCGATGGCTAGAGACTTTCTTATTCCCATCTTCTTCCGCCCAAAGTTATTGCTCTCCGCAGGTACGACTGGAGAGTATCGCTCTGATCTAACGGGCCTTGGAAACAGCTTAGGAACCACATTCGGGTATAACTTTTTCAGAATGAAAATAGAGAATAAATCGAGTGCCACAACTTCCAGAGCCGATGGTGTATACCTTCGAATTCTCAACGTTTACAAGGATAATACTGAGTTAGAGCCATTCAACACTATGATGATGAGATGGGTTTCAAATACTTTTTCAGAGGACTTATCTAGGGGAGAACATCTCTTTGTAAACCTGGTTACAATTTGTCAGGACGAAAATGGCCACCGCTATGCATACCCGGGACATATGGGAGGAAAACAATTAGGGCTTTCTGCTGGATTTCCGGAGGATAAACTGGATCAGCCAGGCGACTTTTCATACAGGATTGGTGTTTATGGTAAGCGTTTGAATGGTAGGACTTACATAATAAAGTTCCACTTCGAGCCGAACGAGTCTGATTCAGTTACATCCTTAACGCTTGAGGACGAGAAGAACCTAAAATAATGAGTGGGAGTGCTTTATGTTTTTTGTTAACTTTTCTGCTAAAACTTAACGCCCTTTATATATCGAGGATGGGGATGCGTACACAGATCACCCGCAAGGAGAGGCAAAACCGTTAAGTTTTGCCAGTATCTTAACATGAACATTGAGAGCCATAGTGAGATCTTCAGAAAAATTTGAGGTCAGGATCCTCAGGTCTGTTGAATTTGAAAAGCTGAGGGACGCCATGGACGTGGATACCAGGAAGATATGCACCGCACTCCTGCTGACCGGCATGAGGTACGCAGAGCTCTGCAGGTTCAGGGAGAATCCTGATTGGCTTGATGGAAAGTTTGTGTACCTGCCACGAGGATCCATGCTCAAGGTCAAGGCAAAGCAGAGGGAGAGAGCAATTCGATTGAGCGACATGGGTAAAACACTGGTGCCTGACCTATTCCAGTCCTCGTTTCCACCGCCGCAACTCCCTGCCCTGGACATGAAGCTGAGAAGGTTATCGAAAAGGATCCTCGAGGGAGCTCCGGTTAACAACAAGACATTCAGGAAGACCTGGGAGTCCTGGCCTGTGTTCTATTATCCAGATAAGGCCTTACAGATCGCATTGAGCCAGGGACATACCACCACAACACAGTATGAGCATTACCTTAACATACCGTTTGTTGATGAAGACAGGAAGGAAATGAGGAAATGGGTTGAGGGGTGGATATGAATATCTTGTTGGGTAATCTCGAAACGCTCATTGAAGGCAACCCCACGGCATTCGCGACACTTATTTTAGCGATCGTGACTGTTGTGGCAATCTTAAAGGAACCATTTTCCAAATGGCTCAATAGACCAAAAATTGTGATCCTGCCTGATCCTGAGGATGAAGGAAGAAGCGGTGTAAGTTTTAAGATCGCTAATGAAGGAAGGTCGTCTGTAAACGGAGTTAAAGCGTATTTGAAAGTCTTCCCATATGGACAGATACTCGCCTCTGTTAGAAATTCTTCTGAATTGAGGGATATCGATAAAATTCCTCTGTTGAATGAGCGTCAATGGCCGATTCCTTGGAAATTACACTCAGCCGGTTTCCCAGGACTGGAGAAGAGACTCGTTGAGTCTACATATACTGGGATTACTATTTTCCCAGGACAGACGGTCAAATTGCGAGGCTTTGAGCGAATGGAATTTGGGCAATCCACAGTGATGGGTCTTAATGCTCCACCATTTCTTGAGGGGGAGGAAAACCCAAGTTGGCCACCCCTTTTTTGGGAAACAGGCAAAGCGGATAATACTGTAAAACCTAACTTGAAGTCAAATGAGGAATACGCTTTCACTGTGTCACTCTTCGGTGAAGAGCTGAAATGGAGCATTCAGAGACGATTCATTATCTCTTGGGTTCAATCGGAGAGTGATGGAAGGCTTAATATACGGTATCCTGGAGGTGAATGGAAGTTAGAGAGAAAACACGATATAAGAATGACCAGAAAAACTTTGAAAAGCGGTAAGAACTACTTCAAATATGCTCGAAAGTGACCCATTTTCAGTTTTGTCGTGGCCTTCAGAAAAACAAGCTGCGATTCAATTGGATGGTTTATTTATATAACCCATACCCATGATTTAGTGTCCGAAAAAGAGTTCTTTGTTGGACAGTTGAGTTAGTTTCAGGATAGAGATGAGATAGGGAGTTGATAAACAGATTTGACAAAGAAAGATAAAAATCGAAAACTTCCAAAGAACTTGACGAACGGATGTCTAATAAGCCATTCTGGTGAGTGAAGATGGTCTTTAAATTTACCCCCACACTCCCCTTGATTACCCGATTCCATTATACTAATAGTGCGCATTTGATTGGATACAAGATTCTATCTTTTTAGGAGAGTATCGAGAATAGAGTCTTCCTCTTTGAAACCGTTGGCTACTAATTCAACTAGAAAACAGTTTTCTAATCTTCTAACCTTGCTGAAGGACAAGTAATGTTTCTTCTTGGCTTGAAAATCATCTCTAAGAAATCCTCCGGACCTAATTAGTATTGCAAATCCTTCAGGTACATCCATAGCCCCATCTATTGAAAAAAAGGTGTTCTCAACAACTACCGCATATAACCAGTCAGTCCCAACAGGTGGGTCCTCACTCAGCGGTATAACTCGTTTAGGGTTCACGTTAAATGTTGCAGGCGTTCCTGATCCTGCCATAGAATATTCACTATGATTTTTGCCGAAAATATCGTCATGATCTCCCCTTTCCACTCTTATAGTTTTCCAACTTCCCAATGCATTCAGTGCCTTATGAATAGCATCTATCAGATCGGGAAATACAACATATCTGTTTGCGTAATAAATATTCAAGGAGAAGCTGTCTTCAGCCCGTTTATCCAGGGTAAACTCAAGTAAAGTACTGGGATTTGAGGCAACATAACATAGAATCAGGTCTTCACTATCCCTCCACAGATTTAAAGCGCTGGCTTCACTCAACCCCAAGTACCTAAATTTCTTATCTTTGGCGATCCAGTATCCAGTGTCACCCCAGAGCCATTCACCCTCGAACAGTTTAAAATTAAACTCGATTTTCGTTAATAGTGATTCCAAATTGTCAAAAAAACCAAAATCAGTCCTGATGGTCTCGTGCACTATTGGCATCAATCTGTCCTCAGAAGATACATAGATTTTTTCAAGAAAATCATATAATTCCTTCATTTCCCACTCTAACTTTGTATGATCTCTATCCATCATACTTATCTGCCTGTCAAAATTCTTAATGGGATCAAAGTTCAAATAAGGGTGAAACAATATAAACGGTTGTTTTGCATCGCTTTTCCATTTCATCATTGATTCCTGCTTTTTTTCTTTTTCAATAGGCCAGTGATAAAATTTCGTAGGATACTGTCTCTTAATTGCACCCATAGTATACGATATTAGCATAACCATATTTTTATTCTTCCTCAAGTTAGCAGTTTATGACATCGTACTACTGGGAGAAAACCATTCATAGATTAAATGAGGCACAATTGCAGGATTTACTGACCGAAGTTTATGAAAGTGATGGTTGGGATGTCAAGAATATGCACAGAATAGACCCAAGATCTGAAAATGGTGCTGATCTGGAATTGAGAAAAGGACAGGAGAAAATACTAATTGCGGTTAAAGAAAAGCCACGCTCAAAGGATATAGAACAATTAAGGAAGTTGGGAGAAAGAAAAACAGAGGCAAAATTAGTATATGCCTACTCAAAACCTTCCACTGGAGGCTTCGCTAAGGTGGAAGATGAACTCAATCATAACATAAATTTCTTGCACGGAAAAACACTCAATGATTTCCTCTTGGAAGGGAAATCGATATCCTATCTTCTATCGATATTTGAAGTACATCCCATCATTTTAGAATATTCATATGCATTGTCAATTGTATGGGAGTGTAGACATGTTAATATTCCTAAAAAATCAACACGAAATGACATGGGGAATATATACACACTGAAGCAAGCTGTCTTAAAAAAGAGGGCCGCGGTAAGTGTATTTGCGCTAAAATACGACAAGTATGTAAACTCATTTACTGCAAAGGACAGTAAAACATTCCCTGGAATTCTAGATGATGTATTAGGCAATCTTGACCTGGTTCAAAGGTTTGCAGGAATTTCGCTGATTGATGCTTTCAGTGATATTTCACGAACAACTCCTCATTTACTCGCACGACTTTGGAATCTGGTAAGCCAGAGGTCTTACTGGAAACAGTACACTCATGAAACCGAAAAATTCTCCAACGTTGATGAAGTCCGAGAATATACATCAAAGTATTGGGTATTGCCCAGTGCAGGAGCGATAGGAGAAGCTAAAAATCTCAGCGGAAACGCGATCGGGTTCCTATCTGGCGTCAGGGATATCTTAGAAAGTTTGACCAGATCGCTTAGAGATCTTGACGTTGCCATAGACTCAGTATGGGATCATAGATACGCGCAGTTTTAACAGGTAGCACAAACCTGACAATTCTTTGTTCCTTAAGTATTGTTTATTTTAGCGGGATTGAGGCCGGAAGCATGAGTTTATGATTACGGCCTAGGAAATGGCCCTTGGAACCTGACATTTTGTATGAATTGTCAGAACTGGAAACCTATAGTGAGTAAAGGCACAAAGAATGGCCGTACAGATCCTATAAAGTTAGCTGGAAAATATACATGCCACTGAGCTAAATACAAAGAATCTGATCAGTCCAAAGAAGATTAATCCAATGGCAATACCTTGTTCAAATATATGACCAACGAAATTGCTCATACCATAATGTGAAAAACAATCCTTACAAACATATTGCTTCCCAATTTCATCTTCTATATGCTTCTTTCCCATCAAACTCAATTAACACTGCCCTAGAAAGCTTTTCACTGGTATCGCATGTTAGTGATAATTCCTTACTATATGTGATCTCAGCATGCCTAAGATGTACAATAACCCCCTCCTCCTTTACGTATTGTACAGCTGGAACGAAGTCGCTATCTCCGGTAATCAAAATTATGTGCTGTATCTTATTCTTAAGTGCCAGTTTAATCATGTCTATGGCCAGCAAGATATCCACTTGCTTCTGCCGGAATCCCTTGTCGTTTTCCTGAAGTTTTCCTGATCGTATCTCAAAACGGTCTAGACGATTCAGTGAGGTCAAAAAAGTCTTGTTACTGTCAAGTGAAACGTCGTAAATATACGTCCTGAAACGCTCAGCACCAATTTCTCTGCATAGATTGTTGCTAAACTCTTTATAGTCCAGCTGAAACTTACCATTTCTTCCATTTATAGTTGATTACTAACGTTATTATACTTTCATTCCCTCTCTTTATTCATGGTAAACGTGGAAAGATATCATATTGAAAGGAAGATGACTGTTGAGGACCTGGACAGGATCATAAGGAGCCTCGAGAGAAGTACCAGGGTACTGAAGAGGCTCCTCTTCATAAGGTACAGATATGATGGTGATTCTGTGGAGGAGGCTGCAGCGAGGATCGGGATCGCAAAGATGATGGG
>JAKAUZ010000065.1 GCA_021817415.1 Thermoplasmata archaeon
AGTTTTAGTCTAGGTCTTGAGCTCTGCTAGGAAGTATTATGGCATATTCCTAGAAGTCCGCCCTGCATTCCTTAAAGGAGTTGCCATTCTACTTAGGCTTGGTTCCAGATAACACAGGATAATATTGACTGTATAGTGAATGTTTTCACCGATCCGGCTTCCTCGAGCGACACTTGTCAGTACATAGTGTCGCTCTGGAGGTGGAAAAGAATGAAAAGAAGGAAGAAGAATATAGGAAATATGAACAGCTTTGTGGTAGGAATAGACATAGGGGAAGAGAAGAGCATAGCAACCTATCTCTCTCCGGATGGGGATGTAAAGGACAGTTTTGAATTTGGTATGAACAGCGAGGGATATCAAAATTTCGTATCAAGGATACCAAAGGAAACCAGGATTGCGTTTGAGGCATCAGGACTAGCATATGTGGTTAACAACACACTCAGGGAGCTTGGCTATGAAGACATAACTGTAGCTCACCCCAAGGAGCTTGCGTGGATCATCAAATCCAAGAAGAAGAACGACAAGGTAGACAGTTTAAAATTGGCGAAGTTGCATTTAGTCAACATGCTTCCTGAATCTCACCTGCTCAACGAGGATGAAAGGATATTCCGTGATCTCTTAATACAGAGGGTGAAACTGGGTCAGGATATAGCAAGGATGAAGGCATCAATAATAGGGTACCTCAAGAGGGAAGGATTGTACAACACTCTTCCAGAGAGCAACGATAACTTCTCAGAGAAGAGGAGAAAGGCAATGGAGGGCATCACATTCAACAACGACAGGGATGTTGTTCTTAAAACAATGCTCAACAGACTGCAATTCCTTGAGGATCAGATACCTCCAATAGAGAGAAGCATAAGATCGAGAGCCAGGGATTCAGAGGACGTCCGTCTCCTTATGACAATTCCCGGGATAGATTATTATCTAGCTTCTCTACTGTCTTCGTACATAGGCAATGTTAGAAGATTCCCAAGTGAATCAAAGCTGGCATCATTCTTCGGCATAGTTCCCAGCAATCGTGACTCATCCTCAATAACAAGGAGAGGCAGGATGTCGAAGGAGGGAGCAAGGACTGCAAGGTGGGCTCTCTCCATTGCAGTGGATACCATTAAGATGAGAAACAGGGCGATAGGTGAATACTACGACAGGCAGAAGGAGAGAACTGGTTCTGGTAGTCTTGCTCATGTACTGACAATGAGGAAGCTCATAAGGATGATGTACCATATGCTGACAGAAAGGAAGGCGTGGAAGTATCAGGATCCCGGACTCACAGAGAGGAAGCTGAACAGCCTGGACGATGATTGAGGCGTTCGGATACATGGGGCATGGAAGTCTGATCAACTGCTTTTTGGGACATGGTCAACGATGCCTTCCTTTTGAGTGCAGAGATTCCCACCCGTTCTATAGTCAGTTTGTGCCTGGAGCACTCATGCGTGTGTGCAGTAAATGGGAATCAGCCAGACTTCCATCCCGGTCCATAGAACGTTTCAAATATCTGGAGGGCATAGATATGTGAGAGGAAGCCGGATCTAAACATTCACATGCGTGTCTTAAAATTAGAGAAGAGATTCGAATTCCCTTTCACGTCACGACAATCTCAGAGACCTTTATACCCAAACGAGCAAGGTCAAAGTTATTGTCGTGTTGAATAAGGCTGGACTCCTTTCGGAAATGAAGTAAAAATAGGGCTGTTATGAATGCAAGCGGTTCATCATTGTGGTGGTGGAAGATAGATCGAACCTTGATTCTGTTTCCATATGCGTCGTAGCTTGACTGTTTACAGATTGACGCGTTTTTTTATCCATTAATAACCAGCTGCACTCCTAATAAGAGAAATCTCGATGTCGATAATTTTGCTTAACTCTTTGGCTTAGATAGAAGTGAGAAAGCAATTTCCATCGCGTCGCACGTACTCTTCCATGAATTGAAGAGGATCTTTGGCACAAGCTTCTTTATCGATTTCCAATGATATTTGATCGGATTTAGGTAGGGGAGTAGGGGGAAAGGAATATCAAGTCAATATCCAATATAATGACCTCCTCAGCAACTTTCAGTGAGTGATGTGGCTTGAAACTATCGAGTACTATCATTGTCCTCCCAACATGGTTGCAAAACATTATCCTCTCGAGGAATGCGACAACGTCCTCCTCATTAGAGTATTCGAAGAAGTAGTTCCATACCTTCCAAAGGAGTGTATATTGGCGGACATATCATCTATCAGAGGAGATATATCAACTTATTATCTTAACAGCGGGCACAGGTTTGTTTCCTCTCACCCCATGTTCGGGCCGACTAACGCGGATATGAAGAAACCTAAGGGGGAGAGCGCAATAATCATAAAAGAATCACACGAAGTCGGGAAGAACATTTTCGCGGATTTTACGAAAAGATTTGATTGAAGTTAACCGTATTCTCTAAAATCCACTATGTATTTAATAGAATGCTGTCAACAGTTGACAGTCATTACATTAACACAATGTTACCAAGTGCTGTGATTTCTATCTGTAGTCTTCCCCTTGAGTACCTGTTCACCTCTACGAGTCCAAGCTCAATA
>JAKAUZ010000075.1 GCA_021817415.1 Thermoplasmata archaeon
ATCTCAAACTTCTCTTCCACGGAATGCCTTGATCTCATGGGTAGACCTCCATGTGTTCCTTCTTACTTATATTATTAATCTTATACTGTTCCAGTTCTAAGAGGGGGCAGACCAAAATTCTATGATTCCTTTCAAAACCGGTGCGATATCATAGAAACGAATGAGGGCAAATCTGCGAATACGGCTTTCGATTGTGAGTTTGAATTACCCAGTATATTGTGGTATGAAGTTTATTTAAGTTTGAAACTAGATTATAGTTAGACGCACAACATTTCATACCATTAACTGTTTGACTTATTATGGCCAGAAAGAAGGCAGATGAGTTGAACATCAGGCTGGTATCCCTGCCATCATATTCTCCTGATCTCAATCTAATTGAGTTCCCGTGAAAGAGCATCAAGAGGGTTGTGTCAAGGGCATTCATCGTGTCTGAATGGCACTTGAAGAGAGGGATAGAGAGTGCATTCCTTGGCATATCATCATTCAATTCCTATGCTGCTGGGTGGATAAGAGTCTTCATCCCGAGCAGACATATTAAGTATAGAAGGTTAAGCGTTTAACTATAATTGTAAATCTGGCACCTCGGTCCTATTTTCATTAAACGCTAAGAACATCAGGTTGTGTGGCATTCAAGCATTCTTTGCAATAACGACCACAGCATCTCCCTTTCTGGTTAGTTTGTTTAGCAAGATGAACAATAGCTGATATGTAGCCCCTAGCATATCGACCAAAACTTTCTTCACGTTGTTATTGGATGAATTACATCCAAATATTTTCTCAAACGATCTTGTAGTATCTCCGATCAAAGTTTTGTACTTTCTTTCTATGATAGAAAAGCCAGCCAGTTCAAGCATTTTTTCCAAATGGCTCCTTTTCATTAAAGACAGGTGCAGTGGAAATTCGAGGTCCCCCCAGTACCTTCCAAACACCCTGAAAGAGGTAGCATCAAGCACTGGAACCTCAACGTAAATATATGCCCCGCCTTTCATATGTTCCTTGCAGTAAGCCAGCATCTTCTTTGGGTCGTATTCATGTTCCAGTACGTGGGAGAGTATTACGGCATCGAAATCTGAAGGCATATTTGAAGCCCTTTCGAAGAAACAGTTTACTACGTTCACACCCAGCCCTTTGATAACATCGGCCAGTTTTTCGTTCGGCTCGATTGCGAACGCAGAATACCCTTGCTTCAGGAATGGAACCAGATTGTCCCCTCTCCCAGGTCCGATCTCAAGCACCTTCTTTTTAGTTTTGGTGTCAGAACTAAGCTTTGTAAGAAATACTTCAAACCTGTTCCTTCCGTAAAACTTCCTAACTACATTATACAACAGGTTATTGATATTGGAATCTTCTCTATAATAATCATTCGGATAGTATGAAATTAGGCTCTCCTTGCAGGGAGCGGGGTTAACGCGAACAACCCCACACTGTTTGCACCTTACCAATTTGAAACTACTTGTATCTCTAGGTGAAACCGTCGGAATTTTGTTGTTCCCAAACAAAATTGTCTGGTCGTTGGAACCACACATCCAGCACGACCTATCGACAGTACATTCTTCTAGTAAACTCATGTATATCACCGCCTGGTTAAGACTTCATTATAGATTTTAGCATATTGTCTTCCGACCACTTCCAAACTATGCACCTCCAAAATACGTGACAAAGCACCTTTCTTAAGAGACATTAAAATATCTCTATCTTTTAGTAGGATACCGATTTTATTGGCAATATCATCAACAGATAAAGGGTTTACCAAAAGTCCATTTACCCCAGGAAGCACAAAGTCCTTAAAGGCAGGCAAATCAGATGCAACTGTGCAACTCCCCCTTGCCATAGCTTCCAAAGGCCAATATCCCCCTTGATCCATTACGTACCTTGGAATCAGAGAAACATCGCATTTACTCACTAGATCATTGAATGAGTTTTTCGGCATGTATTTTTCCAGAGAAATTTTCAAACCTGAAGTTCTTAAACGTTCTACTGTTGAGTTCAATCTTTGTCCGTAGCCCCCTACCAAATGGAGATAGAAGTCAGAATAACCCATATTAAATAAAATCTTGAATGCTTTGAGTACGCGCCAGACATTATTTCTAGGTCTTTCTAAATCCCTCTCTCCCATTAGGAAATGAACTTCATTACTATCTCGATACGTGCTTGCACTTGCATTCAGATCCACTTCCACGGGTAACGGTACGTATTGTCCTTGGATCGACCTAATTCTCTGCTTCCAGAAACTTATGGTATCGGACGTTGTTCCGGCCATGAAATCTGCATTAATATACGAGTGCATGTCAAGATAATAGTGTTCCAGTTTTCCAACAGTGACTACAGGATATTTAAGAAGTGAGAAATCTAAGAATGATTTACTAAATATTTGGGCTGTAGAATAGAAACCCCAAGCTGTTACAACGGTGGGCAAATGGTCTTTGTCGGTCATAAAGTTGGCCCCAGGATATATGAAGTGAAAGATTCCAGAATCTAGTTCCGAACGGGAAATGAACTTTTCCAATTTTTTTCTAATCCAAGCGTATGTGACCATTGGACCACCAAGATAGTCCATCCTATAGGGGTCCTCTGCCACCTCAAAGTAAGGTATACCCATTTCCTTTATAAATTCAGGAGGGGGCCCAAATCCGACAACTCTAAAATTCACATTTGCCTTCTTTAGAGCTTTTATCATATAATTTGAGTATGTTGTCATCCCAGAGCCTGTGCGTCTGTATGGAAGAATAGTAACAACCGAATCTTGGTCCATCCTTTTCATGATGATTGACTATTCTATAACTATTTTTATTCTTAGGATTTCTCGTAGATTCGACACGTCCTTGGTTGAAGTTACGGTCTTTTCATCCATGCCAGCTATGCAAGTTAATATTGTTAAGCATATCAACAGAGGCCTAATGGCATATCTCGTATTGACAAAGGAGATACGCTACAAATTATGACCTTTAGTATTCCTTTATGATGACACGATATGGGTGAAAAGCATAAGACTTAAGAATTCCCTTCCATTTGAGAGAATATTTTACTTGCACAATAAGGTTTTTAAGAGCATTTCAGCTAGATTAACAACATTATTCGGCGATGTCGCAACTCATCGTCTTGTGAATGTATTTTTGAAGAGAAGGGTAATCTCCCCATGAAGTTAACTTATAATTATAAATGTAAGAATCGAGAAATTTCAAGTGCGCACGACGATGTTTAAAATGGCGAAACTTACTTACTTTATAACGAAAGTATCAAAATTCACGAGCTCGCTAGTTTTATGAGGGCTCATGACTTTGTTAACAAATATCATTGCTTTATAATCTCTAGGATATCAGATTTATTGATTTTGTAAATTTTTAGATTTTTAAGCGGGAGAACTAGTGTGGCTAAATGCCCCTGTAGGAGAAGATTAATGGCAGATAGATAATAGGTATAATTAAATTCAACATAACTGGGAATAATTGTAAAATCAAAAATTATATAACTTATATTTAAGTCAACAAGCTCACTGAGCCAGATGGTACTCAGTGAGGATAGGTTAGTATCGTTGATGAAAGGAGTATTAAGCAGGTCGTGCACTTCAAGCACGCTTGGTGAAAGCGAAGAAGTTCCAGAAAATTCATAGGTGTTAGATACATTTAGGGGGAGAAAAAAATTATAATAAAACTCCGAAGAGCCAGAATAGTTCCAAGATGTAGTTATCCACGGCCCTGTTCCAGGGAAAAGGAGTACATCTTGAGAATCAGAAAGCAGGAAATCTCTAGCGTAATTGTACTGACTAGGGATGAAGAAACCGTCGCTCTTAGGAGCCCAATAATTTTCTTCCAGCTGCCCGTCAAATACAGGCATTTCCGCGACGACAAGAATAATCACGAGAGCTATGGGGATGAATATCACCAGCTTCCTGAGCCCCTTTCTCAATCTCCTCATATTTTTTATGTAAGAATACATTAGTACAATGGAAAGAGTTGCGAGAACAGGATATAGGGGTCCAAGAATATAGGACTGAATGGTGCCCGTTGGCATAAAGGAGTATCCAAACGGAACTTTACTATTTACATAGTACCATATAGAACCAAATGGAGGGTTTCCCCCTTTTTCCCAGAAAACTGAAAGGATGACCAATATCATAATAAATAGGAAAAATCCCCTGTTCTTTTTCAATTTATATCCAAAGAAAAGAGGGAAGAAGAGCGCAAGAAAAGGCCAAAAATAAGAAGAAATATTCACAACATTGATTCTGTAGTAAATATTGTGATAGATTATAAATCCAGTGGGGAAAGACCAAGACCCAAGAAGCCTTATCACTTGTGGAATCGTGTTAAAATTACCTGTGTAGAAGCCAAGCGAGCCGCCACCCATGTGAACGCTGGTTGAGGCTGCGACATAATAACGCATAAGCTGATTAATACTTAGCATGGGGTAAGTATCAAATAGGGAAAAAACGAATGACGTAATTATAAACATAATTACAGATAGGAAAACCATTCTACCTGTGAAACTCTTGCCGTTCGATAACGAATAAAGAAAAATGAAAATAATCGTAGCAATAAATAGAAAATAGCCCATCACTATAATTCTTATATCATTAGGAAACGGTGTTAGTGATATGCCTAGAAATGATCCTGAAAGTAACATACTGTTAAGGAATTTGGTTTTGTCGTCGATTGCAGAGTAAGAACGGAATAGGAATGCGAGGAAAAGAATGAATAGGGAAGAAGGAAACAGGAAGCCAAGCCATGCATTGCCCAAGAGAGAACTATAGTAATCGGTGAGGACAAAGGGTTCTATGAAGGACAGTGAAGCTGCAACAGCGGAAGAGATCAGCAGCAAGTCCTTGGGAACGAATTTCGAGAGTATTTGAAGGGAGAGATAGAATGATGCTATTAATAACGACAAAATAGACAGGTATAGGTAAACATAATAGGCCGCATATATGTTCCCCTGAGAGATTAATAAGGAGACTCCTTCCAGTATCCCATTTGGTGTAGTGAATAAGCTTGGGACCAAGTGATAAAAACCAGCATAGTTTCCATCAAACATGAGGGCACCGTGTGTATAAAAAAGAATTACGGAGATGTAGAGGAGAGAAATTATTCCAAGAAGCAGCACGTACCTTTTATATTTAAGAACATTTCGCAAGAACAAAACCAAATCCTCCATTTCGGCGTATAAGAATTGTTGCAAGGAAACTTTC
Organism: Thermoplasmata archaeon; assembly: GCA_021817415.1. Lineage (GTDB taxonomy): Archaea > Thermoplasmatota > Thermoplasmata > Thermoplasmatales > JAKAUZ01. The sequence continues at coordinate 5,183 of JAKAUZ010000075.1, forward strand.
ATTCTTAGCTTGCATAGCAAAAGGAATAATAACTTTTCTTCTGTGACGGGCGAAGGTTGATGTGTAACTCCAATACCAGAATTTAAAGGGAGTGGAATATTAGCTGAAAAATAAATACCCGCGAGTCAGCTATATTTTTAAGACTCGCTTCATTCATTTTTCGGTCTGTTATCGCCCACATCCCTGAATTCTACATCAAGTGACCTATACTTTGTATGCGACTGGTTTTGCCGTCATTCTCTGGGAAATTATGCATTTTAAAAGACGGTCGGAAGTTCCAGTTGGGTGAAGACCATATGTCAAAAGGTTACGGAGCTTACGATCTATAAGGGCTCTTAAATGTCCCACTTAAGGCAGAGGTTTCTCCATTTTTCTCCTTATTCTATCCCTTAGAACCTTTACGATATCGATGATAAGTAGGAGTACAAGGAGGTAGAAAATTATGCTCCCGATGCTGAGATTTCCTTGTGAAAGGGTATTCACGCTTTTAACCCATTCACCTATCATCCTGCCGTAGTGTAACGACACAAACATGAAGTCCAGTGACAGTTGTCCGATCGCGATTATCGCGAGGAGAACAACGACCAAAACATTGGATTTGCGTTCCATTCCTGACGTAATAATCATTTGTTGCTTAAAATATTTGGCCCACTTAACCTAAGAGCGTCGTAATTTTGTGAAGCCTCTCTGAACGCCCGCATATTAACCCTAACGAGGTGAAAGTCAATTTGGCGGCTAAAGAAGGTGTTTAGATTAAAACAACAGAAGACAGTATGCAAATTGTACGGAAAGAAAATCACAGATGTTAGCCGAAACGATATACCTCAGAAACTCTCATAATCTAATCTTACAGCTTAGAGACTACCAGCTTTGCCGCGTCTGTGTACTTGAAAGAATCATAGCACACTTCCATTGACTTCTTCGCTAGGTTTTCCCTCTCCTCCCCATTCTCGGAATAATATGAAATCAACTCTTTGAGTTCGTTGATGTCCCTAAATGTTGGAACCATCGGAAGATATCTTTTCAGGCTAGGCATATAGTCCGAAATCTGAAATCCACCACAGCCAGACAATTCAAACGTTCTCATGGTTGGAGCATCAGCTTTGACGCTCACTTCCGCCTGAAGATTAAGATTTATTAAGCTCTGGTTTATTGTTCTTATGAAATCTTCTCCGAACACAGGATTGTGGGAAGATTTACCAAAACCATACCAGAAATCCCCGAAAACTTCAACACCGTTCAGTCTGCGAATAATCCTTCTTCTCTCGGGATAGGCGGTTCCTATGAAAGAAACTTTATATTTCCTTTCTAGGTTTAATTTTCTGTGGAAATCTGGGTCGCATGACCACGGAACTGTAACAACATTCTTTGCCCCCAGATCGTAGTAAAATTTCTTGTTGACCGCGGCTGTGAACACGGTTGCATAGTGTTCTATCTTTCCCTCAAGAAGAGGCTTGAATTTGTATGTGTCCGTGTAGTAAAGGTATATTTTTCTAGACTCAGAAAGCAGATTGATTGTTTGAGTGGAAATAAATTCGCCCTTGAAGATTATAATGACATCTGGATCGTATGAATCAACAATTCTTGGCAGGTTTTTGTTTATTCGATAAAAGGGCAGTAGGAAATCAAAATTCCTTGTTATGGCATGAAGTTGGCGGTTGAATAACTGATTTCTTACTCCCTCGTACGAATTAGCGAGAAGAACTTCATGACCGATCTCGCGAAAAGCTTTCTCATAAAAATACTCTGCATTGTACAAAGACTTTCTTCCCACGATTAGAATCTTCATTGGTCACTGCACTTTATTACTGTAGTAAGAAGGCAAGTTGGTCATATTTTGCATTTGGGTATTTTCACTGAACAAGCCCTTCTTTTTTGCAAATTCCGCGAATGTCCTTATCCACATTTCTTTAGTTCCTATGTCGTATCTCTTCCCCTCTATAATTGCAGCAATGACTTCCCTTTCTTTCACTAGTGAGTTGTACGCATCTGCCAGCTGATATTCACCGTTCTTTCCTGGTTTTATACCGGCGATATGATCATATATGTACGGTCCAAGCACGTAAATCCCAGTTATCCCGAGGTTACTCGGTGCCTGGTCTACGTTTGGCTTTTCCACAATTTCCATAACCTTATAAATGCCCTTCTCTATCTCCTCCCCATTGATCATTCCGTAATCCTTGAATTTATATTCCGGGACCTCCTCTACAGCAATGGCTGGCAGCCTATATCTGTAATAGACATCAAGAATCTTGGAGGTGACTGAGTTGCTGTCATTGGAAATGTAAATCGTATCGCCGAGGAGCACAACAAAATCCTCATCTCCCGTAAAGTGCTTGGCATATCTGATGGCATCTGCGAGACCCTTCTGCTCCTTCTGCCTCACGAAATATATATCTGGTAGGTCTTTGAATCCGTAATCGTCCATCTTATCATCGAGATTGTGCCTGTCGAAATAGTTGATTATCGCATCCTTTCCCGCACCTACAATTATAAGAATCTCATCCAGTCCCGAATTCACAGCCTCTTCAACAACGTAGTGAATGACAGGCTTGTCCAAAATTGGAAGCATCTCCTTAGGCTGCGCTCGCGTTAACGGATAGAAACGCGACCCTGCCCCGGCCGCTGGTATCACACACTTTTTAATTTTCTGCATGGTAAGCACCTATCACCCTTACATTTGGGTGAACCTTGAGGTTTACGACCTTCTTCAGATCCACGACATTCTTCGCTCTCTCGTATATGGGGTTTGTCTCAAACTCCTTCCACTCAGAAGCTATAACAACGCTGTCCGTTCCTTTGCATTCCTCAATCCTATTCACCATTTTCACCCCATCCAGCTCCTTTATTACGGGATCGTAGGCAAGTATCTTTGCCCCTTTTGCTCTAAGCGCATCTATGAGTTCAACCGATTTCGATTCCCTGAGATCATTGGTGTTATCCTTAAAGGTAAGGCCCAGAACACATATGTTCTTCCCTGTAAGATTCCCTATTTCTTCCTCTATCATCTCTATTGCATGCTTAATCCTTTCTTCATTCACCTCCATCGTGCTTTTCACAATCTTCAATTCTAGCCCCTTTTCTTCTGCAAACGATACCAGTGCTCTCGTATCTTTCGGGAAGCAAGAGCCGCCGAACCCTATCCCTGCCCTCAGGAAATCCTTGCCTATCCTGTGATCCATGCCAATTCCTTTAGCAACAGTAGCCACGTCAGCTCCAGGAATCTTTTCGCAGAGGTTTGCAATCTCGTTTATAAACGAAATCTTGGTTGCGAGGAAGGCATTGCTTGCGTATTTTATCAGCTCTGCATTCTCGTTCGTGACCCTCATAATAGGAGCACCCGTAAATTCCCATACATCACATACCTTCTCCATATCCACATCGCTCTTCCCCCCTACCACGATTCTGTCAGGATGGAGGGTATCTTCTATCGCGTTCCCCTCCCTCAGAAACTCCGGATTCGAGACTATGCTCCTCCCAATCATTGATGATAGGGCAGATGCCGTCCCAGGGACGACAGTGCTTTTCACCGCAATGATAACATCTTTGTCAACTGAGCTCACGGAAAGAACAGAATCCCTTACAGAGCTAAGATCAATTTTTCCGTTCACTGTTGGCGTGGGAACACAGATGAACGCTACTTCACTTTCCCGTAGGCTTGAGTAATCTGATGTGAAACTCATCCTAGCCATGTTTCTCTGGAACAGTTCCTTTAGCCCCGGCTCATAGATATAAAGCTCCCCCCTCTTCAGTTTTTCTATCTTCTCCCCGTCAACGTCTATGCATGTAACAGAATTCCCCTTATCAGCGATAACGGTAGCAGTAACGAGACCGACGAATCCCAGGCCTACGACTGCGACATTCATCTTATTCTCCCCATGAACCATTCTATTGTCCTTTTCAACCCATCTTCCAGACTCACGGCAGGCTTCCAGCCAAACATATTTTCAGCCTTTCTAGTGTCTGCTGCCCTCCGTCTGGGGTCGTTCTCCCTTGCCTTTTCAAATATTATTCTTGATCTTGAACCAGTCATCCTCTTTATCATCTCTGCAAGTTCGTATACCGTTACCTCCTCAGCACAACCTATATTTATGACCTCCCCGCCCATACCAGGTAAAGTGAGAAACTTCCACGTCAAATCAAGCCAGTCCTCTATATAAAGGAATGACCTTTTCTGCTTACCGTCACCGTGGACAACGATATCTTCATCCTTGAGTGCCCTTACGATGAACCTCGGTATCACCCTTCCATACTCTCCGTCCGCCCTTATTCCCGGGCCGTAGACATTGAAAGGCCTTTGGATTCTGGTGTCAAGACGGAATTCTCTGTGATACGCCATAGTAAGGGCTTCAGAAAATCTTTTACCCTCGTCATAACAGCTCCTGATGCCGTTAGGATTCACGTATCCGTAATAGTTCTCCGGGGTCGGAATGACAGACGCTTCCCCATAGACTTCCGAGGAAGATGTGTACATGAAAACGCCTTTAGAATTCAAAGCGATGTCAAGCATGTTTTTAGTGCCAGCTGAATTTGAGAGTATAGTATCTATCGGGTGATCAACATAATCTTCAGGAGAGGGCCGCGCAGCGAGGTGCACTACGAAGTCAAATCTTTCGTCCGTCTTGAAGTCTTCTATTTTCTCTTTAATGAATTTAACGCTACCCGGAACGTTAATCCCCTTTGATGTTGACATGTCGTCAACAACTGTGACTTCCATCCCATCCTTGAGCGCCCTGGAAACGAGATTTGAACCTAGAAATCCGTTTCCACCGGAGACAATCATTCTTTTCATAACGTCAAGGTAAAATTCTTGCCATCATATTAAATTTTACAAAGCTGTCAATCTTGGTCATATAATAAGCGTTTTAGTTGGACTTATTTTCACGTCATAGTGCCAGCCAGATATGAAAAATAACACGGACTTGGGTGACCATCAGCATACCTCCCGTTTGCCTCTGCAAAACAAGAGTTCGAAGGGTGCAATCTTACATTACAAAAGACAGAAACTTAGTACGAAGATTGGAAACAGCCATACCTCTTAGAGCGCTGGCTAGGAAAATAAATATTTTACAAGGAAATGTATCTTGGTGAATATCCTCTGGTTAGCCCACCGCGACCCCCTTAATCCAAAAGCAGGAGGAAATGAAGCTATTATAAGCGAAATAAGTAGAGCTCTCATAAAAAAGGGAAATAAAGTAACTGTCATTGCTGGTGGATGGAAGGGTTCCAAAAAAGAAGATTTTATGGGTGGGGTGCACATAATTAGGTGTGGTAAGAGGTTCGGACCACATCTTGCAGCTCCATTTGTAATGCTAAAAAACAAATATGACATAGTTGTTTGTGATCTTGGACACGCCGTCCCTTGGTTTTCTCCCGTTCTCCTAAGAAAGAAGCACGTGGTATCCTTTGTGCATTTGCACAAGAGGTCCCTTCGTGGGCAAGTTGGCAAGGTCCTCGCATATACGCTAACTGCGATAGAGAAGTGTTATCCCATCATATATCACAATTCAAAATTCGTCACCATATCGAACACCTCATTTAGGGATTTAGTTGAATTAGGTATAAGACACGAAAATATTACCATCATTAACCCAGGAGTAGATCACGAACTCTTTAAGCCTTCCGAAAAGACTAGTTATCCTTCGATTGTGTACTTCGGAGGTATGCGCGCCTACAAGCGTCCATATGAGGCTATATTTCTTATCAACAGTATCAGGCATGATATTAACAATATCAAGCTATTTATGGTAGGTAATGGCCCAGAACTGGAAAGATTGAGGAATCTCTCCCAAGAGCTGAATCTATCAGATCTAGTTGAGTTCACTGGAAGATTGAATAAAGAGGATTTGTCTTCAATAGTGGCAAGAAGTTGGTTGAATATACATTCTTCTATAACAGAAGGGTTCGGGATTTCGGTTATAGAGGCGGCTTCATGCAGGACACCTACGATAGCCTATGATGTACCTGGTATATCTGACTCTGTTGAAGATGGAAGGAACGGTTTAAAAGTTAAGGACGGTGATAGGGAAGCACTCATAGAGGCGGCACTTTCCATACTACGAAACCCGGAAAGGTGGTGGTCCTCATCCACGGAAGTGGCGAAGAAATATTCATGGGATGCTGCGGCAGAACTGTGGGATAAGTTAATCCAAGAAGTTGTGGGGATACAATATTAGACCATCTATTTTCAATGTGAAATTTTAATATATGCTATTCTATCTTCAACTATGAAGGCGATCGTAACTGGCATATCTGGCCAGGATGGTTATTTCCTTTCTCAACTACTGTTGTCCAAGGGATACGAAGTTCACGGAATTCTCAGAAGGAACAGTTCGATGAGTCAAGGTACGATTGACCTGCTGCCTCTGGATGTAAGAAAGGATATAATTATTCATTATGGCGATATCACAGATGAGAATTTTCTCTCAAAGATACTTAAAGAGGAAAAGCCGGACGAACTTTATCACCTTGCTGCACAAAGTTTCGTAGGATACAGTTTTGAAAATGCTCAGTCCACCTATGACGTCAACATTGGTGGGACGCTGAATGTATGCAATGCTATCAGGTCATCATCACCCGATACAAGAATGTATTTTGCAGCGACCTCCGAACTCTTCGGGAAACCGATAGAAACACCACAGAATGAAAAAACACCCTTCCTTCCAAGAAGCCCATATGCAATATCGAAACTGGCAGGTCTATGGACCGTAAGAACGTACAGGGATGCATACAAGCTGTTTATGAGCAACGGTATTCTCTTCAACCATGAGTCTGAGGTACGGGGACCGGAATTTGTTACCAGAAAAATATCCATGGGGGTAGCAAGGCTTCACCAGGGGTTAACCGAGCCCTTAATTCTGGGGAACCTAAGCGCAGTGAAGGATTGGGGTTACGCAAAGGACTATGTGGAAGGGATGTGGAAGATGTTACAGTACGACATTCCAGATGACTTTGTGATGGGAACTGGAGAATCACATACCGTTAGAGATTTTGTTGATGAGGCCTTCAGCGTTGTAGGAATGAATGTTAAATGGATAGGGACCGGGGTCAATGAAGTCGGTCTTTCCGACGAAGAGAAAGTTTTAGTCAAGGTAAGTAGGGATCTTTATAGACCACTGGAGTCAGACAACTATAGAGCGGATTACACTAAGGCACGCGAAAAACTCGGATGGGAACCAAGGGTCAAGTTTAAAGAGCTTGTGAGGTTAATGGTAGAAAGTGATATAAAGGCGTTAAATTCACAATAAATTATAAATACATTTAATCTATCAAAAACAACAGTGCAATCTATTAAACTCCAAAATATTATGATCCCTTCAACAACGATAATTATTCCCGCGTACGATGAAGAGAAGAGTATAGGCAGAGTTCTGGAGGAGATCGCAGATTTTGTAACTGTAAACAATCTGAAATGGGATGTGATTGTATCAATCGACGGGAGCGATAATACCGAAGAAATAGTCAAAGGCTTATCCAAGGAGTATT
>JAKAUZ010000088.1 GCA_021817415.1 Thermoplasmata archaeon
CTCAGACTCGTGGTTGAAGAGAATTCCGTTGCTCATGAACAACTGGTATGCGTCCCTGTATGTTCTTGTAGTCCAGAGACCGGCGAGTTTCGAAACAGCGTAAGGACTCCTTGGGAGTAAGGGTGTTTTCTCATTCTGAGGTGTTTCATTCGGTTTTCCAAACAGCTCTGACGTCGCTGCGAAATACATCCTTGTATCTGGTGACGATGACTTGATCGCATTGCATACATTCAGTGTGCCACCGATATTGACGTCATAGGTCGAATGGGCGTTTTCAAAACTATAGCCCACGAAACTCTGAGCAGCAAGGTGATAAAGTTCCTCAGGCTTTTCGGTCTGGAGCAGCTTAGAAAGGAAATTTTCGTCAGTGATATCACCATAATGAATAACTAAATCCTTCCTGATCTTTGGAGGAAGAGAGTCTATGGTGCCCTGAGTCATTGAGCTGTTCCTTCTGAGGATACCATGAACTTCGTATCCATTGGACAACAGCAACTGAGAGAGAAAGAATCCATCCTGGCCGGATATACCTGTTATGATTGCTTTCATGTTTGAACATAGATTAAGTTATATTAAAATTTCACATTTGAGAAATAGATAAGTTACGATTGTTCGTCTGCAACCTCTTTGATTAGCATTTCCCACAACTCTGCTGTCCTGTCCCACGAATATTTTTTTGCAACTTCCACGGATGAAGACCACCACTTTTCTGGATTGGAAATGATCGTCTTTGCCGCATTTGCAAGTGCGTTCCTGTCCGCATCCTTTACGAGAATCCCATTAATACCGTCCTGTATGCTATCTGAAACACCTGAAACTTTATAGGCTATCGTGGGGGTGCCAGCCGATGAAGCCTCAACGATAGAAATACCCCACCCTTCTGTGACTGAGGAATGTATGTTAACCCATGAAGAAGCGACAATCTCTGCTACCTTCTCATAGGATACTCTTCCTGTAAACGAAACACATTCGTCGACATCGAGTTCCTTGGATAAATTTTCCATCTTTGACTTTGAGGGCCCGTCCCCTATGACGAACAGCCTTAAGCCCATAAAATCCCTCTTTAATTCCTTCAAAATATACAGCGCCTCTTCTGGCCTCTTGTAGGGTCTCATTCCCCCAAAATACACCATGGAGGGATAATCCGTCTTTTTGCCGGGATGGAATATATCAGCATCAACACCGGGATATATTATTGAAATCTTACCTCTTTTTATACCCAGACCGATAAGGTCATCGAAGGAAGTGCCAGATATTGTAACAAAATGCTGTTTATTGTAAATGATGGGGTAAAGCTTTTCGATGGAGGTTATAGTTTTAGCCAGCAGCCATCCGACCTGTCCTGGAAGTGATCTCGCGTGTAGATGCAGGAAATGAACTATTACCCTCCGCCTCAGCAGAACAGGCGATATCCAAGGGACGGCATGGCCCAGATCTGCTATGACTACATCAAATCTATTTTTCATTAGGAGGAGGGGGAGTGCGAAATGTGGCCCTGCCCGATATCCGTATCTCATTATATGAATACGGTCAAGGTCTTCATATCTCTTGCAATTTTTCCATCCCCCGGCAATAACTGTAATTTCATGACCATTTTTCGAAAGACGAGTGCATACCTCAAAAATTATACGTTCCGCCCCGCCTGCCCTGGGATTCGAAGGGTCGCGGTGCGCAACCCATAGCACTTTCATCAAAGATTGGAAGTTAGGATGAGAATAAATATTTAAGTATCTAGGAGAGCTAAAGAGTCGAAGTCGGTGGCAGGTCCGTGGGTCTTTTTTAGGGAGAGAAAGGAAGATATTATTGCAATTGGACTATTCATAGTTCTATCTCTTATTACTCTTGTCTGGATTCAACAGAATCATGTGCTTTATTACAATACCGCATACTACCCCTTTTCCCCTTTCCAGAATCTAAAGGATACTGTTTTCGTCTATTCCTACATAGAGTTAGGGCAAAGCCTTTTGGTATTACCAGTATCCTTGATTTCCCCTACTATATGTTTATCTTCGCGATTTCTTCTTTTAGCAATATTTACGTTGCAGAAACTTTATTTTGGTCATTTAACGTTTTCCTTGCAGGAATAGGGGCCTACTACCTTTCCAAGCACTTATTCTCCGCCTCAGGTAGTATATATCCCTATGTAGCTGGCATTTCCTACATGTATTCGACGTTTTGGATCATGGGGATATTCCAAAATCCCATGATAGAGTTTATATTCTATTCAGCCTTCCCACTTCTGCTCCTTTCATTTATGATGGTGCTCAAGCTTTCGTTGAATTCCGTAATATTTTCCCTAGCCTTTCCCTCCTTCCATCCAGCGGTCACAAGGGTAACCTCATTGCCTCCGTCAACAAGCCTTCGTGCCACTTCAAAGATTGTTCTCTCGGCACCTCCTGCCTTCGGATTCAAAGGATCACGATGGGCCAGCCAGAGGACATTCATGAAATCACTTTAGTTAATTGTTGTTTAAATTAAACCTTAACTCTGCAATTTTTACGGCATATGTTTGAGTTATATTTTTTGTTGTGTGATGAGGAACGGGCATTTTACTGAGTCTTTTACCAATGGTGGTAAAAGAAATATTAATATACATATTACGTATATTTACACATTATGGGAGAGATACCCGAATGGGCACTGAGGTACAAGAGGAATGGGGTTGAGATAAGGGACTTCGGCGGCAGGTATTACGCCTACAGCGTCAGGAGCGTCTATGACAGGGAGAAGAAGAGGGCGAGGAAGATAACCGGAGAATACATCGGCGTTGTAACAAGGGATGGGATAGTGAAGAAGTCCCTTGTCACTGGATTGAGGGGGGACTATGAGTACGGAAACGTTGCCCTGCTATATGGTATAGCTGAGAAGACCTTTCTTCCAATACTGAGGGATGCATTCCCTTACCTCCATCAGAGGATCATCACGTATGCTATATTGAGGCTCATCAATCCCCTGCCGATGAAATCTGTCAGTTACGAATACGAGAAGACTTACCTATCAAAGGTGATGGACGAGAGCATGTCACCCCAGTCAATTTCCGGCATGCTTTCATCACTCCCTGAGGACAGGTGCAGGGATGTGATGAGGAGGATGACGGAGAGGGGGGAATATATCCTCATAGATTCAACCGCAATATTCTCCAGGTCTTCAAACATCTCCATAGCAGAGCTTGGGCACAACGCCAGGAGCATCCACGTACCGCAGATCAACCTGATGATGCTCTTCTCCTCTTCCAGGAATGAGCCCACATTTGTGAGGGTGATTCCCGGATCGATAAGGGACGGATCGTCCATGGCAGAAACAATAGACATGGCGAACGTCGAGAGGTGCGTTGTCATTTCTGACAAGGGTTTCTATTCCATTGACAATATAAAGAAGCTTAAGAATAGGCACCTCAGTTTCATAATACCACTGAGGAGGAACTCTTCCCTCATACCAGAGAGGGAAAGGATGCTTGGCGTTTTCATGTATGAGGGAAGGCCGATAAAATACTTTCAACCGGTTGAAGGGATATATGCGTACGAGGACCCAGTCCTGAGGATGGAGGAGGAGAAGGACTATCTCGTCAGGATAAAGGAGAGGAAGAGCAGCAGGAAGTCTTACGACAGGGATTCAACGGACTTCGGAATGATTTATCTACTCTCAGACCTGAATGCTGACCCTGAGGAGACCTACAGGCTGTACAAGAAGAGGGAGTATGTGGAATACGCATTCAACGCCCTCAAGAACGACATTGAGGCGGATCGGTCTTACCTGAGGGACGACAGGATGCTCTCGTCCTGGATGTTCCTGAATCTTCTATCACTCAATCTCCACTTCCAGATACTGAACAAGGTTGACGGCAAGTACAGCGTCAGGGATGCCCTGCTGATTCTGTCAAGGATAAAAGTATACGATCTGGGGAAACAGGAGATGCTGGGGGAAATACCAAAGAAGTCAAGGGAGCTTGTCGATCATCTGAAGATAGACCTTGACATATTACGTAAAAAATGAAGAATTAAGGATTAAATTTTTTCTGATTTTTCCTGTTTCTTTGAGAATTCTACGTTTGTGGTCTAGTAGGGTCCTCTCTCCCAGTCACTCAATTGCACACCGTACCTCTTCTTTTCAATGTTCCATACAGATTACACAAGCTGTCTGTATTTCCTTCCGTTGCTTTTTATGGTTCTTTTGTACGCCATTGATACTTATTAGTATGTATGATGACAAACCTTTCTGCCTCTAGAAAGGTTCAGGGATGGCCAAAAAAATAAAGTTTTTTCAGGTTAACATAATGCCATGGCTACTAAAATCGATGAAAGACAGGTTAAACAAATGATAAAACGCACTACCAAATTTTCAAAATTTTTACCTATGACTTCTTCACAGTTTTCGAGCATCGATAAGTATAACGTCACAGTTAGCTGAATTTATTTCTTTATATTCTGTTTCAACAATCTCATAATCTTCAAAATTATCATAGGGGTATCTTCGTCCAGCAACTGACTTCATAATAGCCTTCAAGGTTGCGTATGTAAAATCATTGGTTTTCAGCTTACATATGACTCTTATCTTGAGCCTTCTTAGTAAATGTTTATTTGGGTTTCTCTTCTGGTCATTGACCAAATTTATTTTTCTATACCAATGGTCTATTCTGAAACCAGCTCTTTCCAACAACTCCTTCAGTTCTAAAGGGAAAAACTCAGTAAGATGTTCTCGCGCGTGGTATTTGATAATGCAGTCATTCTTATTCGCAATAAGTCCATTAGGAGTGGACAGGAATAAGCGGCCTCCTTTCTTAATAATCCGATATGCTTCCGCTAGATATTTCTCTGGTGATGGAACGTGCTCCAAAACTTCAAATGATAAAACGGCATCGTATGTTTCAGCCTGCATTCCAGTGTTCAGCCCGTCAAAAAGATAGAAATGAGCATTTCCGTTGGAAAGTGGGAGCATCTGTTCCGTTGCAAAACCTACTGCTTTCTTGTCAACGTCAAACCCGTCCATCCTCTTTGTATACGTTGATAACGCTGTTGTGAAGTAGCCGTAGCCCGAACCCAGATCTGCAACTTCCTTCCCCCTTATGCCATCCAGGAAAGCAAAATTGCTAGTATACAAATCACCCGCATGCTCCATTAGAAATTCCATTAGCCCCTTAATGTCCTTAAATTGCGGAGTCAAAAAATCTCCCAAGCTCCCACCGGGATTTACATTTTCCACACTGCACTATTCCTATTTGAATATTAACTTTTCTAGCTTGCCTTGGCCTTGGATAGCCTTCTTTTGGGGTACAAATTTGCGATTATTACCATTTTTATCTTCATTTTAGGTTAATGTTCAGGTTCATTGTTCTTTACATTTGATCGGTTGGTGGCACTTTTGTACAAAGAAGTTCTTTGGTACTATATCTCAGACAAATTTCAATTTCTTTTCCTGCATGATTTTCCTAAAATATCCTTGTATTTAACGGGATATGCCTTCGATACTAGTGCTACTTTTTTCTTTGCAGTCTCCTTCTCTGTCTCCCTTCATAACCCATTTCAACGCAAGTTTGCTAGAAAATCTATACTTTATTCCCGCATATATGAGAGTAGCATTACTAGGACTTTCAGAACTCATAAATCAAGCAGCTGATTTGAAAAAACATTATAAATAGAAAACAATACAATGATAAATGAAGGATAATAGAGATGCTATTATTATAGGGCTTGGATATTGGGGGAAGAAAGTTCTTGCAGAATACCTAAAACTTTTGGACAGCAATCATCTGGACGGCCTATACGCCTTTGATACGGATGATAAACTCTTAAATTTCAGCGATAAAAGAGTAAAGAGAATACTAAGTTTGAATGATATACCGAAGAGCGTGAAATATGGTCATGTCTGTACCTCTAATGGGACACACTTCAAGGTTGCCAAGAAATTATTAGAAAAGGGTATAAGTACTCTTGTGGAAAAGCCTATATCTGAAAATCCCAGGGAGGCTGAAGAACTGTTGAACATTTCAAGAAAAAGATCGACACCACTTAAAGTAGGTATGGTATACAGATACTCGACGGCAGTAGAAAAGACCAAGACTCTGCTTAATGAATCAGTTGGTACTCCCAAAATTATATATGGAGACTGGCTACACAATATAGACATACCAAATATTCTGAGAGTCATGAATGAAAGAGATGTAGTATGGGATATAGCTATCCACCTACTTGACATAATTAATTACCTTTATGAGGATTGGCCTACCTTTGAATATTCGCAGGGAATTAAGAGCATCTCAGGACTGAATAGTACGTTCATTTCAGTTGGTGAACTCCTTAATGCTAGCATTGTGATGAGGAGTACTTTTATATCTCATTTCAAGGAGAGAAAAATTGAGATAATAGGAGAAAAGGGAAACATCACTTTGGATATCCTGAGAAATAACGTGACAGTTGGAAATGATGATGCCCAGGAGATATTCTCATACTATGATGACCCGCTGTTAAATGAAATCAAGTATTTCATAGATGCTGATGGGAAGGAAGACGGAAGAAATGATGCAAAAATTGGAGTGACAGAAGTAAAGATAATTGATAATCTTTTGAAGAGTTCTCACTCAAAATTGCATGAGGTAGGTGATTGATATGAAAATTCTTGTGACTGGTTCAGAAGGATTCATAGGGAATAAACTTACAGATAAACTGGCCTCTGAGCATAATGTTTTTACACTTGACCGGATAGAATCTACTGAGCACTTATCAAAGAAACATTTTGCTGGAGATGTACTTGAAATAAATTCTATCGTCCAGATTGAGGAACCGATCGATGTTATTTTTCATTTTGGATCTGCCAGTTCCATAAAATCTTTCTCTGGTAAGGAAGAGGTGCTCTCGAATAAGGAAATTGAGTCGTTTATTCGAGTTCTCGAATTCGCACGACACAAAAAAGTGAAAAAGTTTATCTACCCTTCGACCGCAAGCATATACTCATTCGACAGCAATAAGGGGAAGAACACTGTTAATCCTTCAAACATATACGCAGCTACGAAATTTGCAGAAGAGCATCTCGCGAACTTGTACAGCAAATATTTTGACACAATAGGGCTTAGAGTTTTTATGGTCTACGGACCCGGGGAAGAAAAAAAGGGAGAAAGAGCAAGTCCCATTACTCTTTTCATTGAAGATATCCTTAACGGTAAATCGCCTGTCATTTACGGGGATGGAAGCCAAACAAGGGATGCCTTGTTCATTGATGATCTCGTGGCCGTTCTAAATAATATGCTACAAATTGAAAGACTAACAGGGGTATATGATGTCTGCACGGGCATCTCTATTTCTTTCAATGAAATATTATCAGTAATCTCGAGGGTCCATGGTAGCATCATATCTCCCAGGTATATTCCACGACCAAAATCGTATGTAGAGGGGACTGCTGGAAACCCTGAATTTACGCTAAAGACCTTAGGAAGGAACCTGACACCTATTGAGGAAGGGATAAGCAAACTGTATGATTACCTCAGGAGTAGATAAGAGACGATTGGAGGGATGATAATTGATTTCAATAGAGCTATCAGTTGTTTCCGGTAGGTATCTAGATGAGCTTCTTGAATCACTGAGGGCACAGACATTTCAGGACTATGAGTTAGTAATAGTGAATTCTAACCCTGAATGTACAGATAAAATCAAGGAGTTTGGTGGAAATGAAATCTTTAGGAACACGGGCAAACTGGAAGCGAGGAAGATAGCGCATGAAACCTCTAAAGGCGAATTTGAACTTCTGCTCGAGGAAACCAGGTTCCTCAGTCCGGATGCGTTGCAGAATCTGAGCAGTCTGGAAAATGCGCAGATAGCAATTATAAACGAGCTTGAAGTAGGCGACAAGCTAATAAACAGGATAAACAGGATCGACGCTCAATTAGGTTTCGAAAACTGGAAGGAAGGCGCAGACACCCTTTTTGTCCTTCCCAGATATTTCAGACGAGATGTGCTCGATTTCGCACTAAGTGCTGCTTACTCTAAAATTCCATCTGACATTGTCTCAAAAATTGTATCAAGCGATTTAGAAATAATATATTTAGAAGCCTCGCACAGGTATAAGAATATTACGAAGGTGAGGGAGAGCCTGATCTATAAATATGGAGAAAGATCATTCAGGGAAAGTTTCAGGAAATATTACAGGTACGGACGGACTCAAAGGGTTCTGTCAGGGACAGTTTACAACGATCTTCTTACACTTGGGAAGAGAAGGAGGAGAATAGGGAAGATAAGATATATTCCTGCAGTTTTGGCAATATACGGTGTCAGGGGTACAGCGTTCTTCATGGGTTTTTACCTGTCTGGGAGCAGGGGATAATTAAGATTTTACAGTTTCAAGTCATTGATACATTGCCTTAAAAGGAATTGAAACAACCAGCAGTATACCTTATCATACCAGATAAAAGAAGTTTTTTTGAAACCCCTTTCATCGTGGTTTCATGGCTTTTATGAAAGCATAAACAATTAATAGATTTGGTTACTTAGCAATTCATCTAGGTATGGATATTAAAATTAAAAATATAGCATCTATAAACTTCATGGAAAGATTGAATAAATTTGGAGGAGGGGGAATCCATTTGGCTATCTTGAAAGAGGAGTGGCTGTCCAGAGGTATATTGATCAACAAGGTTAGAGGCGTAGAAGCACCATCATTCACACTTTTAGATATTTTAAGGGCGACCATAAGGTCGATGACCATTAATACAAATTCGTTCTCAAAATTTGAAGCTAATGATATAATAATCTCAGAATCACCGTACCCTCCAGATGTAATTTTGGCTCATAGGTTGTCAAGGAGGTTTCATAAGCCAATGACCATTTACGTCTACCACATAACGCCTGGATTTCTCTTCCATCCCTTTAGGAGGGGTATTTTCAGGGTTGCGTTAAACAGGATATACATTCTTCTCTTGCTTGCATTTGCCATTTTTTATCGTGTTCCGATTTTCCTTTGCAACCCCAACACAATCGGGGTTAGAGGCCTTACAGTATTCCCAGATCTATTGGCGGTATCGGCCTCAGATTGCGGAGGAGATCATTTACCTAATCTGAACAAGACAGTTGACATCTGCTACATTGGGAGAATTCAAAAGAGTAAGGGTGTTGAAGATTTGATAAAAGTAGTGAGCATTTTGGCCAGGGAATACAATTTTACCCCAAAAGTGGTACTAGCAGGAAAAGGGGAGGATGGATATGTGAAGAAGATAAGAAAATTGATAGATTATTACGGTCTCTCAAATGATATAATCTTAAAAGGATTCATTTCCGACAGGGAAAAGATTGAGCTGCTGAGCAGTTCTAAGGTGTTAATTTCTCTTAGTTACGAAGAGGGCTGGTCCCTGAGCGTCATGGAGGCTGCATCCTGTGGTCTTCCGATAGTTGCTTATGATCTCCCTGCCTACTATTATCTGGAAGGGAACTATTTCAGTATAAGACCATCCGATATACGACAGTGCGCAGAAGTGACGATTAAAGTTATATCGGAATATGAATCTTCATCCAAAACAGGAAGGAAGGCCCAAGAACTCATATCAAAGTTCTCATATAATTTTATCTCAAACCAACAACTAATCTTTTTTGAGAAGATAATAAAAGAGTATTGGAATTTCAATAATGGATTTTGAATTGCAATACCCTGGTTTTGTTGGTACTTTTTAGCTATTCGAAAGGTGGCTGAAGTGCCCTATTTAAGTTTCAACAAGAGAGGAGACATTGGGACAAGAATCTAGAATTCTTCCTTATGAGTGCTCATTACCTGCCCCCACTTTATGGTCAGATTGCATCACAATGTTAATGCGTGTATGCGGAAAGGGCAGTGAAGGCAACTTCCATCCAGGTCTAATGGATACGTTCATAAACGAGGCTATAATCGTGTAATGCAGGAAGTGCTGACCTGAGATTTTACATGCGTGTCCGGATATCCGCTAAAGGTAACAGGTCAGTCTACTGTCCACTTCAACCTGGATGGATCTCCTTTCCTGTAATGAGTTTTGGCACATCCCTTATGAAATTCTTCTTTCTCAGCCTGTGAGTATAGAAGATTGAGAAGAGCCTGTCATACGCTTCTGATCCACGATGTGATCTTGTCCCTCCAGAGACCTTCCTGTATATCACGGAAGGCCTGAGAGCTCTCTCAGCCCTGTTGTTTGTTGGTTCAACATTGGGATCTACAACGAAGCGGAACAGCCACTCCTTCCTTCTCTTTAAGAGATTGTCAACGAACTTCCTAGTCCTGAGGTGCTCGTAATCATTGTCAAGCAGGAATGTGAGTCTTTCATGAAGGTGATCCACGTCCTCCTCCGTTCCATGACCATTGAACTCTTTTGCTTCTTCGTATACCTTCTGAAGGGATTCCTTTATCCTCCTTCCCTCTTCCCCGTAGAATTCCTCCAGCTCCTTTGCATCTGAGATGATATGAGACCAGCAGTACTGCTGTGGATTCCCTGTCTTGGATGCGAGTGTTTCGAATGCTCTGTATCTGTCATGGATATCCGTCCCGTTGTGCTCACCCAGAATTTCAAGAGCAACATCGCGGTTGTTGCTCATGGCCGTATGGAATATCGCTTCTCCCTTGGTTACGAATACCCATAGGGCTCTGTTCATACCGTTCTCCCTTGATGATGTAGTGTCCATATGCCTTGATGGTGCTCTCCTTATATCATCAAGAAGGCTGAGATATTCCTTGCCTAAGGCATCTGAAAGCTGGTAGAGAATATCCTGCACCTCTCCCTCTGATATCGTTATACCGAACATCTCCTTCATCGTTGTGGAAACGTTCTCTATGCTCATCCTCATGCCTATCTTCAGGTATGCGGTGATGAGCACAGTCCTGAGAGATAGCCTGGCACCTGGGAGTGCATTGGGAACATCAGGTTCAAATGCTCTTTTACAATGCCTGCAGTACATCCTCTCTATTTTGTATTCAATCACAACTTGGCACAATGGGAGGGATATTCTCTATCACCCTCCTCCTTATGCCCTTCCTGACGAGGGGAGAGGAACATATTGGGCAGGAGAATTCTCCTGCCTTTAGTGTGACTCTTTCCGTTATCTTAGGAATTCTCCTGAAGTGTCCCGTGTGACCGATCTGTGCTCCAGGATTCCTGGTGCTCTTCTCCTTTTTGGGATGTTCATGTTTCTATAACCAACTCTGGTCAAATATCGTTATCAGCCACAAGGGACTGACCAGTTACAAAATTATCAAAACATTATATAACATAATTAATAGGTCTGACACTAATGCGGATTCTTCGTCGGTGATGTTCGTGTTTCGAATGCCGAAAATCTGCGTTGACATCGATATCACTATATTTCACAAGAACTTTTAGGGCTACCTCGTGACTACTGCTCTTCATCACAATGAATGCCACTTCATAACTTTAGCATAGATACGGATAGGATGAATGCAATATCCAGAAGGTTAAGAAGGGGGATCCACAGTTCACTAACATCGATTATCTTGAGGAGTTGATAGACTTTAACAGGAAGTGCAACAGGATGAGGCACTGCTTCAGGACTATAAGCACCCGGGGTCTTGTTTAGCCTATATATCATAGGGAACGACGGGAGATCAGGGTACAAATGTTCTTCTCATTCCTCTCTCCATTAATTTCAGCTGAAATGGACAATTCAGTTAAGGAGGTATCTGGAGCCTTCCCTAACTCTGTTCTTAATACCCTTAAGGGAGTCTGTTACATTTCTTGTAAGCGGCAGAAATTTAGCGAAAAGGATCGAAGTAAATGGTGAGAATGAAATAAAGGTATGTGAGAATCTGCATATAAGAGCATAGTTTCAGCACTACAAAAGTCATAATCGGAATATGCCGTAAAATACTCCTTTTCGATACTTCACAAGAATACATCTTACAAAGTTAGGTCATTGGTTGAGTAATAAAATCTCCAGCTGGTCAGCCCTTCTATGCTGCTCTTAGTCAGTATTAAGAGCAGCAGGGAGGGAAAACGTGAATAAGAAAAGAAAGAATAATCAAAACATGAACAGCTTCGTGGTGAGAATTGACATAGGTGAAGAGAAGAGCGTTGCAACCTACCTCTCCCCTGATGGAGAAGTGAAGGACAACTTTGAATTCACAATGAACAACGATGGATACAGAGAATTTGCATCAAGGATCCCAATGGAAACAAGGATCGCATTTGAGGCATCCTGATCTGCATACGTTGTCAACAGCACTCTCAGGAAACTTGGATACTGTGACATAACGGTAGCTCATCCCAAGGAACTTTCGTGGATCATGAAGACTGCATGAAAATGTTTATGCGTGTATGCGGAAAGCGGAAAGGGCTGTGAAGGTGGTTTCCATCCAGGTCCAATGGATGCGTTCATAAACGAGTTTTCATTATGTAACGCAAGAAGTGCCGACCTGAGATTTTACATGGGTGTTTCAAAATAAAATATAGAAATAAAAAATTAAAAATAAATAAAAGATATCTAGCTCTCAATTTCTGCTGGATTTAGCCGTGTGACATTTTGAGCAATAAATATTAGTGCGATGGTACAAACTAGATCAAGGATTACCAAAAATAATGTATTACCTTTCAATCCAATCGCAGCTATTAATACGGAACCAAAAAATGCAGAACCGAATGCAATGACTTTACTAATAGTATAATTCCAGCCGTTTATTATCCCCCTATATGTCGTTGGAAACCCAA
>JAKAUZ010000087.1 GCA_021817415.1 Thermoplasmata archaeon
TGGACTTAAAGTGGAAGACATTGATTTATGGGAGATAAATGAAGCATTTGCAGTAGTGGTATTGAATGCGATTAACGAGCTGGGAATAGAGAGGGACAGGGTCAACAAGAAGGGAGGGGCCGTCGCTATCGGTCATCCGCTGGGCGCTTCGGGGGCAAGACTTGCAGGGACGCTTTCCAGGCTCCTCCAGCAGACCAAAAAAGATAGAGGAATAGCGACCCTGTGTGTTGGTGGAGGGCAAGGGTACTCCTTGATCCTGGAGAGGGAGTGATAAAAATGGATTTTGACGAAATGGACGACATGAAAGAGGCAAGGGAAAGGGCTAGGACCTTCGCTGAGAAATATTTCACGGAAGAATTAGCGGAAAGTGCAGACAGGGATGAGAAATTCCCGATGGATCTGGTTGAAATTTCGAGAAAAGAAAAAATTCTTGATTTCTCTAATCCCTGGAAAATACTGGTGAGCATCGAAGAACTCTGCAGAAGGGATCCAGGACTGGGCATTTCAGTGACCATAACAGCCTTTGGATCAGAAAATCTCATGCTCTTCGGGAGCGACTACCTCAAAGAACATTACATGAACAGCGTTCTTGAGGGAAAGAAAACGATGGGGCTGGGAGTAACAGAAGCAGGAGGAGGCTCAGACGTTTCAAGTGTAAGAACTGAAGCAAAAAAAGAGGGGGACCATTACGTACTGAACGGAGGGAAGATGTTCATAAGCAATGGCCAAATAGCAGATTTCTTCGTGGTACTAGCAAGAACCTCACCGCCACCTTCCCCCGAGAAGAGACACAGGGGACTGAGCACATTCGTAGTTGAGTCCAGCGCTCCTGGATTTACCGCCAACAAGCTCCATGGGAAGCTGGGGGTAAGGGCGACCAATACTGCTGAACTGATATTCGACAACGTAAAGGTACCTGAGCAGAACCTGATAGGTGAGGAAGGAAAAGGCTTCTACTACATCATGACGTTCTTCAACATAAGCAGGATATACGTGGCTGCACAGGGGCTTGGGATTGCACAGGGCGCTCTTGACCGCATGATGGAGTTTGCCAAGAATTCAACAAACCTGGCGAATGAGGGGGACCTCAAGGAGGAGATACACTTCGCAATAGCAGAAGTTGCTACCAGGATCGAGGCCGCAAGGAACATCACCTACAAGGCTGCCTCCTACCTATTCAATTTCAATCCAAATCCGGTGGTAACGAGCATGGCAAAATATTATGCAGCTGAGACGGCCGTTTTTGCTGCGAAGAAAGCATTGGAAATCACTGGATTAACGGGCATCACAAGCAAACTGGAGAGAGTATACAGGGATTCGAAGATTCTGGAAATATGGGAGGGCACCAGCGAGGTGGAGAAACTTATTATATCCAGAATGATGACAAAAAATCAAGGGGGGAACTAAATGGAAGAAGAGTATGGGATACTGGAAAATACTGTCAGAGATTTCAGTGCGAAATTCATTGAGAACAATGCGCTGAAGATTGAGAATGAAGGAATAAATGAGACCCTGATAAGAAGTCTGGCTGAGCAGGGATTCCTGTCAATGGCGTATCAGCAGGGAGTTGGAAAAGCAATTGATATGAAGGCGTTTGCGCTGATACTTGAAAATCTTGCAAAAACATCTCCTTCAGTTGCAGTCAAGGTGCTTCTGACAAATTTATTTCTGACTCTTGCAACAGAAGAATCAATCCTGAACGAGGTGTCCTCCGGGTCCAAATCAGGAACGGTCGTGCTCTCCGAATTGCTTGGGGGATATTCCCCAAAGGAAAGACTTGCAATCAATGGGAACAGGATCCAGGGAAAGAAGGAATTTGTTGTAGATAGCGACGCTTCATTTATAATAACACTTGTAGATTCTGGTGAGCTTGTGCTTCTCAAATCTGGTTTTTCCAAGGACGCAAAACATAAAAGACTGGGATTCAGGGGGCTTGATTTTTCCACCATATCCGTCAATTCTGATAATTTTGATGTAATTGCAAAAAATGGGCTTGTGGAACTTAGGAATGCTTATTCAAGAATGGCTATCCCGATAGCGGCAATTGCGATAGGGATAGCAGAGGGAAGCATATCGAAAGCAGTGGAATATGCAAAAGTGAGGATGGCGTTCAATCACTACCTGAAGGATTTTCAACCGATTGCGTTCAATCTGTCGAGCAATCTAGCGGAGCTGTCAATGTTGAAGCAGTATCTTTCCTATATAGTTGGCCTGGAAAAGAATTCGACAGAAGCACTTTTCCTGAAGACAAGGAGTATGGAAGCTGCAAAGGAAATCAGTAAGAATGCACTGCAAACCCATGGGGGGTATGGTTACCTGGAAGATTTTGGAGTTGAAAAGTTCTACAGGGATTCAATGGCACTTTCCATACTCTTCTACAACGAGGAGAAGGAGATGGAGCAACTTTCAGAGTACGTTTTCGACTCCAAGGCGGGCTTCGTTTAATCATTTTTCATTTTTTAATTCCCTTCTCAGTACCTTTCCCACCATTGTTTTTGGAAGGTCTTTCCTGAATTCTACCACTCTGGGAATCTTGAACTTTGCAATCTTTCCCTGGAAAAAGTCCTTGATTTCCTGTTCCGAAGCCGTTTCACCCTCCTTCAGTACCACAAATGCTTTCACAATTTCCCCATGGACATCTTCCTTGACTCCTACCACTGCTGCCTCCTTCACTTTAGGGTGTTGGTAGAGAATTTCCTCAACCTCCCTTGGATAGACATTGAATCCTCCAACTATGATCATATCCTTTTTCCTGTCCACTATGAAGAAGTACCCTTCTTCGTCCATCTTAGCGATATCGCCGGTATAGAGCCACCCATCCCTGAGTGCACTTGCGGTCTCATCTGGATTGTTCCAGTAACCTTTCATGACCTGTGGTCCCTTTATGACCAGTTCTCCGTCCTCTCCTACCGGCATTTCCTTGGTACCTGTCTCCGCGTCTACAATCTTCGCATACGTGGAAGGCATGGGAATCCCTATGGAGCCCTCCTTTGTCTTCCCGAAGAGCGGATTGATGTGCGTGACCGGGGAAGCCTCGGACAGCCCGTAGCCCTCCACAAGGTGTCCACCAGTCACTTGCTGCCATTTTCTTATGACGTCCAGTGGAAGTGGAGCCGAGCCAGAAATGCAGTATTTTACCGGTTTCATGTCCACTTTGCCTACGTCC
This sequence comes from Thermoplasmata archaeon, assembly GCA_021817415.1. GTDB lineage: Archaea > Thermoplasmatota > Thermoplasmata > Thermoplasmatales > JAKAUZ01. Next base: position 3,167 of record JAKAUZ010000087.1, read on the forward strand.
TGGTGATTCAGTATGTTAATGTATATCGTGGGTACCCCAGGGAAAAACTCAGGTTTGTACTTCCTGATTAACTTCAACATGCCATCAATCTCCGGCTTGGGCTGAAGTATGATAGTCGCGCCTATTTTGACCGGGAAATTCAATGCAACAGTCATTCCAAAAACGTGGAAGAAAGGAATAGAAGACAGCATCGAATTTTCCCCAGGTTTAAGTCCTGGTATGACAGACACGGATTGGGTCGTGTTGCAAACCAGATTCTTGTTCGTCAGCATCGCCCCCTTCGGTACCCCGGTTGTTCCACCGGTGTACTGCAAAACGGCGACGGCATCGGGATCATTGGATTCTTCTGATTTGTTGGCTTCTTTCAATCCGTCCCTGAATTTATTCGCAAATTCAGGAATCTTGACGTAGGAGTGTTTGACCCTTCTCTGCAATCCGTAAAGGAAATTAAGTGGGAATCTGAGGTATTCCTCAATGCTAGTCCCAATTATGATGAAATTTTCTTTCTTCCTCACGCTTTCAAGCCTGGGGATCAGGTCATCAAGAATTATGATTGCCTTAGCCTTTGAATCACCCATTATGTGTTCTAATTCCACTTCAAAATAGGTTGGCGAAATTTGAACTACTATTCCGCCAATTTTGTTGACTGCATAAAATGCAATGACATACTGGGGGGAGTTTGGAAGGTCAATGGCTACTCTGTCGCCTTTCCTGATCCCGATTCCTTCTAGATAAGTGGCAAATGCGTTCACCCTTTGAAGTAGGGCAGAATACGAAATTTTGAAGTTAAAAAATATTAACGAAGTACGGTCCGGGAACAATTCTGCACTTTTCCTCAGGAAATCAAACGGTTTAATCTCATCACATTCAACATCTTCAGGAACGCCATTGTCATAACTCTTTAGCCATATTCTATCTGTCACAATTGTAAAGAGGTGCCAAGTAAATAAATTTAATCTAAAGGTGCTAAGTATCGGAAAATTTTCTAAGATAAATCTGCTCAATGCATAGATCGACTTCCCAACTTCCGCAACTAAGCTTCACAACGGTACTGACCGTAAAGGTAAAGAAAGGATTAATTCTAATTACGGTTGTAGATTCATGGAAGAACGAAAAGTCTCTGAAAGTGAATCCGTGATTTCCAGAGTCATGATGCCCCCTGATGCGAACCTCGCAGGAAATGTATTCGGAGGGAGCATCCTCAAGATGATTGATGAGATATCCGGGATAGTGGCCACAAGGCATTGCAGGAGAAATGTAGTGACTGCAAGCATTGAACACATGGATTTCCTCTACCCGGTTCACATCGGCAATCTTGTGACTCTCAAGGCAAGGATGAATTTTGTGGGGAGAACATCGATGGAGGTTGGGGTGAAAGTGTATGCAGAGAACCTTGAGAATGGGGACCTCAACTTCACAGGAAACGCGATAATAACGCTTGTCTCACTCGACGAGAGCGGGAGGCCGGTGGAGGTTCCGAGGCTGATCGTTGAGACGGAGGAAGATAAAGCACTTTTCCAGGAAGGGCACGAAAGGTGGCTCAATAGGAACGAAAGACAGAAGAAGTTATCGACCAAGAATGCAAATGGCAATGTTAAATAGAAAAAAGCCATCCTGACTCATGAACAAAGGAGAAAAAGCGGCTGATTTTGAGTTGATAGACAGCGACCTGAAAAAGGTGAAATTGTCAGATTTCAGTGGATCACCAGTGGTACTCGCATTCTTCCCTGGGGCTTTCACGTCGGTCTGTTCCAAGGAAATGTGCACATTCAGGGATTCTATGGCCAAATTCAACAAGTTTAACGCTCACGTGATTGGAATAAGCGTTGACCCACCTTTCTCTCTCAAGGCATTCAAGCAACAGAACAGCCTAAACTTCACCCTTCTCAGCGATTTTAGCAGGGAGGTCAGCAAGAAATACGGAGGTATCCACGAGGATTTTGTCGGAATCAAAGGTCTGTCAGCCTCCAAGAGAGCAGTATTTGTAATTGACAGATCAGGCAAAATTGCATACAGCTGGGTAAGCGACAATCCCGGAAATGAACCGATCTATGAGGAAATTGAGAGTACATTATCCAATTTGAAATGATCATTCATGTATCTCTTTATCAATTTTAAAGCATACAGGGAGTCCACCGGACCAAGCGCGAAAAGATTGATGGAAAGAATAGAGGAAGCATTCGCAAATGAGGACAGAATAAAACCGGTGCTGAATCCACTGGACTCCCTCCTGAAGACCAGATATGAAAAATACATACAACACGCGGACGCAATTTCATCGGGGGCATTCACCGGATTTCTCCCAATGGACCTGTTGGGTCAATACGGTTACAAGGGCATAATGATAAACCATTCAGAACACAGATTGCCTCTTGCATCTACCAGAAAATCGGTTGAATTCTCAAAAGTGCACGGCTTGAAATCCCTAGTCTGTGCTTCCAATCTTGAAGAGATCAAAGAGATTGCAGAATTTGGGCCCGACATGATTGCGTACGAACCTCCTGAACTGATCGGGGGGGACATTTCAGTATCAGTGGCAAGACCAGAGATAATCAAAGAGGCGCATCAACTTGTACAAGGAACGGGAATAGAACTAATAGTTGGTGCAGGAGTCAAGAATGGCAGAGACGTTAAAATAAGCAGGGAGCTGGGGGCGAAAGGCGTCCTGGTTGCATCTGGAATAGTTAAATCCATGGACCCCATTGGGGTTATAGAAGAGATGCTAAAAAACATGGGTGATTGAATGGAAATTTTCACGAAAGAGGCATACGCAAAAGCAGACATGAAAAGAGGGATGATAATGATAATTTCGTTTCTGATTGCAGTATTTCTTGCCTTTATCGCAAGCCTTCTTCCCTCAGCTCTCACACCTCTCGGTTTCCTGTTGCTTTTGATAGTACTATTCGCGGGCATTTTCCTGGTAAGGAGAGGAGATTACGAGACTAAGAAGGGGTCAGACTACCTGATCGTTTTCATGGTGACTCTGCTTTCCTACCTCGGACTGTGGCTATTGTTCTACAGTATCTTTAATCCGTACTGAAGACCATCGACCAAGACTTGGCCGAAGGAATCCTTTCTTTATCTCAGCAGGCACCTTTTTATCATCAATGTTCAAAATTTCCACTGTGTCCTTTGAGAAGTCATTGGCAAGTTTGACTTTCCTGACTATTCTGCTGAGAGATTCGTGGATGGTCCTCGATCTGGTTTCCCTCAACACATAAATTCTGTCCCCATTAATGAAAGGGCGACCGAAGGCAGTCCCACCTCCCCATTTCTCGAGGAAATCCATAATGCGACCGTTAGTGACGGGAGGCCCCTCATGAATAATCACATCATTGATTTCAACATTCTCTGGGATGAGAACGATGTAACCTCTATCGAGCAGGAAAACAGAACTGAAAATGATCCTGAATCCTTCCCTATCAAGGTCGTTCTTGATAATCGTGGCTATCCTCCTCAAGTTCGGAAGCAGTACTTCCTCATTGCACTTCTTGCATTCTATGGAAACAACAAATCCGTAAGCAGGAATCCTGAATTCCTCCTTTTCAGGGAAGAAAAACAACCTCCAGTCTTCCAGCCTGAACAGTCTTGAAGCAAGAATCATGGTGGCAAGATTTTCAAGTGAAACGTTTGCGGCGGCATTCCGTTCTTCGTCGACCGGATCCGTAATGACAAGGTTGGCACTCTTGAATTTCGATAAGCTACCCTCAACAGAGAATGGAATAGTCCATCCCGCAGCCTCACTGATCACTCTATCAAACGTATGATATTTGTGGATAAGGAGTTCGGAAACGTAGCCAGAGAATCCCTGTATGGATGATTCAGCACCGTAGACACCGATTCCTTTCATGAATTGCTTGAGAATTCTGGCCTCATTCTTCATGTTTTCAGTAAATTTATTCTTGACGAATTCGACGTGCAGGGGAGTCCTGTCTACCGATGTGACCATCGAGGAGACCGTCGAAAGCTTGTAGGCCGGGACTATGTCTGCCGAAAAAGTATCAAAATCAATTATCAGGTAAGGGTGTTCGGAATATTCCTCTCTTCCATCCTTGAACCCTTTCTTCAACTCCTTCAGGACTTTCAGTGGATCGAACTCCTTATCGAAAAGGATAAAAACGTCGACATCAGACCCTTTTATGTTCGTACCCTTTGCAATCGAGCCTCCCAGAAAGATCTCAAAATCAAGGTCAGCTTTTTTCTTAATATTCTCAAGTGTTTTCCTTATCGCAGATAAGGCGGCTTCCTTCTTCTTCAATTCTGCCTGATCCTCCATCACAGACTGCAATATTTCCTTCTTTATGTCCAGAAACAACACCTTACTTGTTCGTTACGAGGTAAATTATAGCTTCAGCAGGTTTGTAGCCATTTGATCTCAGAGCTTCAATTGCCTTCTCTCTGCTAACTCCAGTCTTCTCAATCACCAGCGCTAGGTCATCCTGGTTGATATCTGAGTCCTCCCTCGTTGATTCCCCTGGCTTCTCTACGGATTCTTCTCCTCCAACCACCTGATATGTCCTGGTTCCCTGGATTTCAAGGAGAGTAACCTCAGGATTCTTGAGAACTATCTTTTTGTCAGGGAATACGAAATCCACTTCAGTCACTCCACTCATATCATTAGATTTGATCCCCATCTGCTGCATCATTCTTTTTATCTGGCGTTCATTGACCCTTCCCCGCATCATTACCTGAGAATGTTCTCTTCAAATAATACCTTTTCTTGATTATTAGTGTAGCAGATAAATAAATGGCTTTTTATTATCTATAGGGAATTAATTAAAAGTATATATATTATAATATAGTTATATGTCTGACGAAATATAGGGAGGATGATGGTAATTGTCAGATGATCAGGATCAGTCAAGAATCACAGTTCGGTTATCTCCAGAGTCCCTTAGAAAGGTCAACGTCCTGATAAATGAAGGTAGGTATAAGAATATATCAGAATTCATCAGGGAGAGCATTGATTCACACCTGGAAGAGCTCTCCAATAGCGGTCCATCCCAGAAGATGACACTTCGCTTACCCAGAAATGAAATTATAAGCATTGAGGAAATAGTGGGAAAAGGAATGGCAGTGGACAATGAGGATTTCATACGAAGTGCAGTGAGGGATTATATACGGGCTAAAATAAAGGAAATTGAAAAGGACGAAATCGACAGGGTCGTAAGGAATGAATGATTCCAAGTCAAGAGACCTCAGAATCATCGGGATAGGTCAGTTGGGCATATCGATAGCAGCTTTTTTCTATGATACATTCTTGACTACAGGAATAGATTATAACAGGGAGACTTTCAAGAGCCAGAAAATTGATAATGGCATAATGATAAAGAATTTTGATTTCAGCCTCTCAGAGAGAATGGACGGAATCGTCCAGGTCGAGAAGGAAACGATCCTTTCAAACATCAAAAGCCCCATAGTTTTCATTATTGGACAGACGGAAGGGAAATTCCAGGAAACAGTCACTCCACTCATCATTAAAACGCTCAAGGCAAGTGGCACTTTCATAGGATACTTCCCCATATTGCCCCTTGGAGTGGACAAGAAGGCTCAACTTGAAAGAATAAAGGCAATAGTGAATTTTGTTGACGTTCTCGATATAATAGATTCTGACCAGCTGTTGAACAGAAGCAAGAATGAGCGCGTGGTTGACATGAACAATATATTCTTCAAGGCGATTGAGGGGAAGGTACTTGCAGTGCTTCGCATAATCACGAACTCCACGGTACTGGGAATATCGATAAGAGACATCAAGATGATGACCGAGATGTACGGGCCTATCTACATAAAAGTGTTATCTTATCCATTCCAAAATTTCAACGTGATTGAGCGGGACTTCTTCGATCACCTGAACACCCTCGATCTTAAGAAAATCAAGCGACTGCACCTCGTTTTTGAAATTGGCGATGATGTTGATGCAGGCGAAACAATATCCTTCCTCAAATCAGTGAAGAACAAGTTGAACGATCTGGACGTTCGTTCAGGTTTCGTACACACTAAAGGGAATTTTGGCTTGATCATTCTACATTTTGGCAATATGTGGTCTTCCTGACATAATGGCAATGTTGTGGGAAATGATTGCCCGAAAGTGAAATAAACGGCTCAGTCTCAATTCGGCAAGCGACAGATAGGAATAATGTTTCCTGAGGAAAATCTTTAAAGTCAACTCTGCATACGAGAAACTGATGCCGAACCCCTATATTGATTCCCTGAAAATCGCAAAAGAACTGGAAGGGAAAGCAAAAGAGTTTCAGGAGAAGAAGAAGAAAATTCAAAAGAACGTCGAAGAAGCAGCTGAACTCTGCGACAAACTCGAACAATTTGGCATTTCTGTCACCGAGGAAAAATCAAATTTGAAAGAAGTATCGGCTGCAATTGACAAGAAGGATATAGATGGCGCGCAAAAAAAATATACTGACATACGAGATTCATTAGAAAGAACGTGGATAAAATACTACACCACAGATTATAAAAGGGAAATGGACGAAATTATTCAATCACTGGGGAAGGGATATGAGAAATACACTGGTGACCTTGCTTACAAGGAGAATGGTATTGAACTTAGCTCTGGTACGTTGGCGAAAATTCAGAATGGCATCACCGTCCTTGGCCGGCTTGTGAGGCAAAGAATAGGATCTGAGACAAAAAAAGGGGATAAATTCGACTTGGAGGCATTGTACGAAGACTCCCAGACTCTCGCAACAATGAGGCAGGAGACAAACGAGAAAATAAAGGAAATACTGGCGCGAGTTTCACCTGTCGAACTTTATGCAATTAAATACAAAGTCAACGTTGGCCCACTGGAAAAGAAGAAGAAGGAAGCAACTCAGCTCTTCAAGGAAGATGAGTTCAGTAAGACACTGGAGCTTCTTGGCCAGTATGAAAAGGCGATCACCGAGAGTATTTCAAATAAAATAGAAGAAAGGATCTCTTACATAAAGTCCAAGATAAAGGAAGCGGAAGAAATAGAAGTGGAAGTTGAGGAGTTCAAGAACTCTCTTGCATCTATAGAATCAGTAAAGAATTCTACAGACATCATGCAGATGTCGGATAACATAAGGAGAATCGAGCAGGGAATAGAGAGGAAGATGTTTGACGACACAGTCCAAAAACTTTCGAAGACAAATTCAGCACTTAAAGAGACTTTTGGAGATGACATACCTGAAGGATTCAAGGAAAATGTCAATTCAATCAGGGAGGCCATAAAGCAGAATGACCTGAAGGCAGCTTTCGATCACATAAGAAATGTGATAAAAGAATTAGAAGACCTGAAGGCATCTCAGTCAGACCTTAGGAAAAAGATAGATTCAATCAGCGTGACAATTAGAGGCGCCATGCTTAACCCGGAGGAGGCCAATTCACTTCTGGAAGAGGGTGCCAAAATACTTTCTGCAAGGATAATAAGCAAGGACAAAGTTGAAAATTTTGAGGCAAAGGTCAACAGGAGGATAGAAAAACAGGTGGATGCATACATTTCTGAAATAAGGGATGCACATGCGACAATAAAGAGGTTTAATGGTAAAACGGAGTTCATTCCAGGTCTGAACTTCAAGAAGAAAGACGCCGAGACGCTGCAGGAACTTCTTGACGTCAAAACCCAAATTGCAGAAGAGTTCAGGAGGATAACTGGCGTTTTCAACGAAAAATTATCCGCTCTTGAGGTCGACTACAGATGCAAGATGGAAAGTTCGGAACTTCCGATCATGATGAGGGATTTAAATCAATGCTCTGGAGAATACGACAAGATTGCGAAAGAAAAATTCGAAATTCTGAGAGGCCTGCTTGTAGATCTCAGTGGTAAATTTGCAGGAATAGGACTTAAATACTCTTCGGTGAACTCCATAATTGAGGATTCTAAAGGAATCCCCGAAAAAAACATTGAAAAGTTGCTTTTTAGGATCACGAGAGCAATTGGATATTATGACGAAAGAACACGAACCATTCTCGAAAATACCCTCAGCATAATCCCACCACAGATTGAGGATTATGCGGACGTTCCTGTCATTGATCTTATACAGCCTGCCCTTACAAATCTGTCTGAGGTAAATAAGATCATTCAGGGAAAAAGGGATACAATAAAGCGGAAATTTGGTAACCTGCTACTGGAGAGGCTTGCGCTGGTGCCCAGACAGGAAACGGAAACCGAACTGCCTGACCTGGAAAAACTGGATTATGATTCTGTCATGAAAGAGAAATTAAGATTGATTGAAACGCAGATCTCAACACTTAATTGGTTTAGTAGATACAATAAAAAAGGCGGGGGACAATTCTCCAGCTACCGGGACCTAAAGCAAAATGTCATTAATCTTTCGACGGGATTGGTTTCTGACCTCATCGATGGTATAGTTACAAATGAAGGACTGAAAAAAGCTATCTGCCTGAGAGATATTGATTTTCTGGAAAGGGACACCTCAGGCAAACTGGATGAGAAGAAACTGGCACTAATTTCAGAAGAAAGACTCGTTAACGACCTGCTGCATTTCTACGGAGTTCAATCCATAAAGGCAAGAACACTTGATGAGCTCGACTTTCTAGTAAAAGAACGCATTGTGGGCTTGATGAGAGAAGTGAGGATGAATTCTTCTGACGACATCACGATCAATAGACTAAATAAGATTGACGAAAAAAAGAACAGCGATATTCTGGAAGCATTCCTGTCCGTAATTGAGACTTACGACAGAACAGTCGAAAAGAATTTTATGAAAAGAGAAACAAGCAGGATCATAAACACAATCAGACCCGTGATACTGGAATGCAGCTCAGAACTACCAGGCTTCATCGGTGAATACAAGAATGTTGTGAATACGATAATGACTGGAAATTACAAGAAGGGCCTGAAGGAATTGTATGGCCTTATTTCCAAGGGATCAGGGGACATAAACTACGCACGGTTCTTACGGGACAGAGTTGAGCGTTTAAATGCTGACGATCGTTATCTTACTGACGAGGAGAAGAAAAAGTCGGAAATGATGAAAGATCTCATATTAGAATCAAGATTCAGGGATGCCACTCCACTGGAATTCGAACTTGAAGCCGTTATAGAGAAAGCCAAGAAAGAATCGGCAATGGAAGAAAACAAGGATCTGACAAATGTTATTTCTGCTGCGTTGCTCGTCAATCTTCTCAATGTTAATAAATGTGGCAATCCGGAAAGAATGGACAGTCCCAAGGAAATGACAGATGATCTTTTCAATAAATTAGTCATGGCTCAATTTGGTGGAATGAATGATGTCCTTGAGGCACTGGAAATGAAGATTGACGGGAGTGAATTAAGAGCAGAAAACATTCTCGAGACCGGGTACGTAATTTTCA
>JAKAUZ010000027.1 GCA_021817415.1 Thermoplasmata archaeon
AAAGTGGTACTACATCAGTCACTTCAAGCCTTCCTTTCGTTATGGTTCCAGTTTTGTCAAAGGCCACCACATTGATCTTGTTTGCCATTTCAAGGTATTCTCCTCCCTTCACCAGTATTCCGTTTTCGGCTGCCTTCCCTGAGGAGACCATCAGAGCAGCGGGAGTGGCAATTCCCAAAGCGCACGGACACGCTATAATCAGGACAGAAACAAATACGAGGAGTGAAAATGTCAGACCTATACGCCCAAGGAAATACCAGTACAGGAAAGATGATGTTCCTACTAGTATGACCGCGGGGACAAAGTAAGAGGAGATCTTATCAGCCAACCTTTGAATAGGGACCTTTGTAGAATTAGCATTCCGCACCGTTTCTATGATCTCTGAAAGCGTCGTATCTTCACCGGTTTTTTCAACCTTTATCCTTATGGCTCCAAATGAATTCAGCGTTCCTCCAACAACCCTGTCCCCAGCTTTCTTGTCTACGGGAAGACTTTCTCCTGTAATCATTGATTCATCTACAGAAGTAACTCCTTCTATGACTACTGAATCGGTTGGAATGCTCTCTCCCGGTTTCACAAGAAGTATATCTCCAACCTTGACCGCCTCCACATTTACATCCACTATGCCATTGTCTCTGACTAGGTGTGCTGATTTTGGTATGAGTGATACAAGTTTACTCAGTGCGTCGGATGCCCGAGCCTTTGTCAGGTGTTCCATTAGTGTTCCGGTCAATATCAGAGAGATGATGGCAGTAGATGTATCGAAATAAGTTCCAGTCGATGGAAGTAGCGATGGGAAGAGAACTACAATGGAGCTGTATGCCCATGCAGCTGAGGTGCCAACTGCAATGAGGGTATCCATGTTTCCTGCCCTGTTCCTAATTGCATCGACAGCACCCTTATAGAACCGCAGCCCTGGATAGAACTGAACAATTGAGCCTAGGGCCAATAATAGGTAAGTGTAATGGGTGAAATGACCCAGATAAGTAAAAAAGATCACCGGTATCGTCAGGGCCCATGAAACTCCAAGCTGCCTCTTTAGTTTTTTCAGCTCAATCTCCGGTTGATCAAACTGTTCCTTACAGGAGTCACTGCAAAAATAGTAAGTCCTTCCATACTTGAAACTGGTAATGGTAGCCCTTTTTTCGTCAACGTACATTCCGCAAACTGGATCTTTTGCCATCTACATGCCGCCGGCGTTTTACTGGTATCAGCAGCATCCGCCGTGTTTGTGGTCCATTGAGTGCTGCCCTTCTTTTTGCGTTTTTCCTTCGAATTGCTTCTTGCAGTCTTCACTGCAGAAATAGTAAGTCTGTCCATTGATATCAAATTTAATAGCTGTCCTGGGATCAACAGTCATGCCACAAATTGGATCCCTTACGCCCTCTTTTTTACCAAACATAAAGCCACCAATAGTTTAGAGCGGGACACTATAAAAGGCTTATTTATGCATTTTGCCTAATCTGTACTACTGATATTAACCGTTTTGTCACTGATGTAATTGATAATTTATGCTACCTTTGCCAGCTTCCGTCTCAGATCGATCTCGCAGTTCTTGCAGCAAGCATAATACTGGTGATTTTTGTGTTCCAAAATTATGGCTTCTTCCCTGATCTCCTTTCCACAGTAATCGCAATAAACCTTCACCATTTCATGAAGTATGGAGTGTTTTTCTATTTTCCTTACAACATTAACACTCGTATACCTGATATTCCGCTTCAGAACATTGAGATTTGAGACAACTATGAACCTACCATTTGAAAGTTCAAAAACTTCCAGCCTCTCAGATTCAGGAATCAGGTCGATATTCTCTGTATCTATCATGACAAGATTATCGTAATCACCAGATTTAACCTCGACAGTAAATTTGGCGATTATCTGACTTGAAATTAGATGTTTTATAGCTTTCCTGACAGTATTCCTGTTCAGACCGGTAACTTCTGCAATTTCGTTAATTGACAGCCTGGAATCCTCGATTAGCGCCCTCAGCACCTTGGATTCGTTCTGAGACAAGTTGATTTTAGCCATAATAACCACTGGTCAGATGAAATACCAATACGCTGTTAGTCTTAAAGCTTTCATTATTTTTGTTGGCGGATAGCTGCGAAAATGAAAAATTAGCTGATGAGCTTGATACATTCAGTTATGCATTTCACTCTAAATTCGTGCCGAAAGAATCACTAGATTAGTGATGGAAAGTGAGATAGATACGGGTTCCACCTACCCCTGTATTAGAACCCATGAATTATTCCTTGTCAATCATCCAGTAATATCTTGAATCTTACTTACACCTTTGATGAGATGTATCAGTGTAATTGGTTCGCTTTAAATTCTGGTCACTATACGTATTAAAGCTTCAGTTTTTAAACCTATGGAACTCATTAAAATACTTGATCTCAGATCCATCTCTCCTGGTGGAATTAAAAAGGTGTCTGTACACGATGACTTCCTTTATAAATGATGTAATGACTGAAAAGGTCATAAGTTTTGATCTACCATATTTTCTTCTTTCAAAGGTATATGGAATTTCCTTTATTCTCATCTCGGGGTGGAGGGACAAAATGTACATCAGGCTCTTTTCCCCTTTCACATCCAATGACGGGAGAAATTCCAGATTCTTGATGGCAAAATAACCTGAATTAGGATCTGATAACTTTCTGGAGTGTGGAAGTAAAATCCAACAAATCATTCGTCCGCAGAGTGAGATCGTCTTTCTAGTCAGTTTATCACCATTCCTCCCTCCGTCGATGTATCTGCTCATAACTATTATTTCTGTTCCTTCGTCAAATGACTCTATAATATTCTTCAGGTACCTAGGATTATGCTGCATGTCACAGTCCATGACTATCTTAATGCTACCTTTAGCAACATTAATCCCCTGCACCTGCGACCGCAGAAGACCCTTCCTGTCAATGTTTTTCAACGTCTTGAGATGAGAAAATGAACCTTCATCTCTGGATATAGTTCTCAGGGTTTCCGGATCAGTGGATTCATCGATTATCACTACCTCAAAATCCTGACCAAGCTCACGCATCTCGCCACTGACGCTTTCAATGAATCTGTGAACATTTTCTTTTTCATTGTAACATCCTGCGATTACGCTAACCTTCATTGAATTAATCGTGAAATCCGGTTATTAATATTTTTGTTAACCTTGATTTAAAAAGTTAGTTAGAGTAGGAGCCTTGAGTAAGTTATAGCAAGAAGAGAAAAGTGAGAAGTTCCTGTCGAACTGGATTAGAAAATGAAATCAGCAAAATTTTGTGGAGATTAATTAATTTAATTTAAACGATAACCTTAAATCAGAAATTATAAATTACGGACGAAATGGAATCTGATTCTCAAGGAATTAAAAAAGCAATGGTAAACATTGGAACGGAGTTCCTTTCCCATCTCAATTCAAGAGACATAAAATTTGCAGGAATATCAGGCTCCGTTTCCTACCAGCCCAATCCGCGAGATGACGTAGACATATTTATTATTTCAAAAAGTGGCAGAATGTGGGAGTCAATTTTTAGGCTACTACTAAGGCGCAGGTTGACCGGTATGTCCGATATTTGTCTAAGCCTAGTTATGGATGAATCCTTTGCATCTGAATACTTTGCTGCCCTTTCTGATAAAATGATTGCAAGGGATTCCGTTATGGTCATACCTGTTATTGGAGAGGATTATTTCTTGGACCTGCTAAACTCCTCTCCATTTATCAGTTCACAGTTTCCTGGTATGTTCTCAGGCAGGAAAAAAATAGATTTGGTCCCCTCAAGGAAAACAAGTTTGAGGAACATAATTTTCTTTTTATTGACTGCTCCACTAATATTACTCAAGGCCATTGTGAACAATAAGATTGAACAAAGGAGCGGGGGTGGTTTTGACATCCACATAAAGTTGGATTCCTTTTACTTTGATTCACTGAAATACAAAAGGATGAGAGAAGAATTTAACGCAGAGGGGAACAGGGATGAATTACTGCATAGTGATATTCAGCTATGATGATGGAGATCTTGCTAAGATACCAATAAGCAAGGCACTATCTAGCAGGGCTTCCAGCGTAATTTTTGCTGGAGGCGGGAAGGCGCCATATGATTTCATAAGCACAATTGAAGACGAAAGATTCATTCCTCGAATCGAGGATAAAAGGATCGGGAAATCATCTGCACTGCTAGGGATCCTCAAATTCATCCAGGAAGAGGTGACGTTTCTCGTTTCCGGTGATATTTCTTTTGGTGATGAAATATTTGAACAGATGATGAGGGAATTTGATGAATCAACTGGAGTGGTAGTACCGAGGATCAGCCTGGCAGATGGAAGCGGATTATGGTGGAATGTATCCAAAGTCCTATGGGACATTCATGATTCACAACTTACAGTCCTGTCACAATTGTCCGAAAACTCCCACGGAGGTGAGCTAATTGCCATAAAGACCAGCCTCTTAAAAGGATTCAGAGATGTGATTAATGATGATGCATTTCTCTGTATTAGTGCATCAAACATGGGATTGAGTGTTAAATACCTTGACAGCGCAGTCGTGAGATCCATCAGTCCGCGCTCTTTTCTGGACCTAGTCGTACAGAGAAGAAGGATCAACTACGGCCATCTTGAACTCTTGCGGATGAGGATGGATCCAAAGGTGATGGATACCCTGCTATTCACTGATCCGTCGCTCTTCATGTTGATCATGAACCATTTCCTCAAGAAGCATCGTGAGGACCTAATTTTCCTCCCCCTGACAATCTTCTGTGAATTCATCTCCATGACTCTTTCAAGGATCGACTTTGCGACGGGGAAAAGCCATAAAATCTGGAAAATCGTTCCAAGAATTGTCCCTTAATCCCCTAAGAGCCCAGAATAGGGTGTAAGAGAATACTGCTGCTGAGATTATTATAAAGCTCCACATAATAACATATCCTCCAGTAATATAGAGCCTGATATGCTCCATTTGACCCAATGGTGAAGCATAATAATTGTACGCATAGTATGGATTCACAAAATAGGGAAGTGAATAGTTCAACAGAATGTAAACTGAGGGGATGAGAGAGTAAATGATAAAAAATCTGGTCTTCTTCAATATAATGAAAAGTGGCAAAACCAATATAAAATACTGGGGATTGACAAAATTGTAAGTAAGGAAGAAACAAGAAAAAATTGCGATGAGCCAGATACTTAAGTTGCCGCCTTTAAAGTAATAATAAACAGTGAGCCCTACGAAAAATGGAAGAAAAATGAATAATGAAAGTGATGGAAAATTCTTAAACCCCAGATCCATCAGTATGACCTGCCAAGAAATGCCATTTGCATCAAACAGATTTGAATAAGTTGGAACACCCCGAGAATAGACCATCTCCAATATATCGCCAAACACATTTCCAGCGATGATATATGGAATAATGGAAAACAATGAAACTATTATCAAGATCATAATATCACGGACTTTTTTCCTGCTTTTGAAAAGTATTATTGGTATTATGAACAGAGGGAAAATTTTCACGAAACCTCCTAGGGTTGCAAAAAGAATGGCCAGATCGGTCCTCCCCCGCTCAAGATACAAAACTGAAAGAATGAGCGTCAATGAGGCAACCACATCAAGCTGACCCCAGATTACTCCGATGAGTATTACCGCAGGATTCAACAGCCATGACCTTGTCATATCTGTCTCCGGATGCCTATTCTTGAGAACCAGGTAGATGGAAAATGTTGAAATTATAAATGGAATCTTAAGTAACAAATAATATAGCGGAAGATTGGGATTTACTAACCCCCTCCAGTCCATATTATTGAATTTCCATAAAATACCGGGGTAAATGAAGCCTGACATTGGGAGCATGTGCAATTTGGTCAGTACAATTTCCACGGCTCCACCGTAGAGGAGATATACGGGGGGGTATTCCCATTTCAGGCCGCCAGGAACGGAACTGGAGGTCAAGAAAGGGTTTGATCCCAAAATTAATTTCAGTGGAGAAAAGATCATGAAATACATGTCGTAACGCTGTCCCATGAAAGGGGAAATAGCAAAATATCCAGCCAGTATCATTATCGGAACATACCTTAATCCAGATTTGAAATAATAGAAGAAAAGTCCATAAAATAGAATGGAAAGCAGAAACGAAATTTCGAAAATTAGAGGAAGTAAGGTGTTCTCAACACTTACGTAACTGGTGAATGCCTCCCGTCCCGAGGATATCGTGATTGATATTTGATGAACTGCCAGAATTGAGCTATTGAGAGGTATGTAAATTCTTTCAAACTGGTGGGGAAGCAGCGAGAACGATTCCAGAAGCTTGTTATTTCCGCTCTGCAGTACAATTAGAATGCTTGATTGCTGGTCAATTGTGTTATTAATTATAATCTCCAGCAGTGGCTGTGTTACTGAATTGGTTCCCACATATATTTGCTGAGGAAAAATTGTTATTTCAGCCCCATTTTCGATGGTGCTAATGGAATTTTCTCCCTGTAAGTTAATTGAACCGTAGAATGAATACAGGAACAGCAGGGAAAATATGAGAAGGAAGATGTAGGCCTTATTTCTAATCACCTTTTTCCAGGTAACTGACACAATAGTGCGAGTCAGATTCATTCAGCTCTTCACCTTTCTGGATACAAATAAAATATAGTCTGCCCCTCGCCACAGAAAAGGGAATCTCAGCATCAGATTCTCTATTTTCCCAATGATTGCAATCTTTTCTGAGAATTTTACAAGCCTTGAAAAATAGTAGGGGGGCAATATGAGGCATATCCCGCTGACGTACTCAGGTCTGAGCCCCTTAATTTCATTAACGAATGAGGGAGACCTGGGGTATGAAATCATGCCGTACCTGCTGTAGTTTACGCTCAGCTTCCCCCTCATTTTCTCCTTTACGTAACTCCATCTGAATAGCATAGTGTTTAGCGCTGTGTCCATTAGGCCGAATTTATTGAGAAAGGCACCTACCAAAATCCCTCCTTCCTTAAGATTCCTCTCCACTATTCTTTCAAGATTTTCCTTTTTTTCAATATTCAAATATCCAAATGTCGAGAATATTATTTCATATTCACCACTAATTTCTTCAAGATCCCTTAGCAAAATATAGTTCACGCTGTCACGCCCGTGGTAATCCTCAGCGATCCGCAAGCTGGATTTCGAGACGTCAACTTCGGTTACCGACCTCATCCCTTTAACTTTGAATATCTCAGAATCCGGTCCACTGCCAAGATCCAAGATTCTGTCTCCCGGTCTGATGTACTCCCTCAGTAGTGCGGCTGATCTTTCCCTCATAAGATGCTGAACCCAGTTCGTTCCGACTTTGTGGCTATACTTGGGTGCAACCATATCGAATATCTTCCCGATTGTATCATAATTGACTTCTGGAGGTTCCGCCAGATTTTCCAGCAATATGGCAGTAGAAGAATTCATGAAATACCTGTTGAAATGATTCTCTCCATATTTTCTGATAAATTCGTTTTCAATTTCTTTGACTGTAATAAAATTCACAGAATACGTTCTTCCTTCGAAATTGATGAAAGGGTATATCTCAACCTCCCTCAGCCATTCCCCTGTGGGTATCACTATTATCTTCCCCCCCTCAGTCACATAGTTTACCTCCAGCTTCCGTTCAAATGGACCGCCAATTGAAATGTGGATACTGCGGTCACTGTGCTTTCTGGAAGACAAAGAGCGTTTCATCTCCTAGATACCTTAGAACTGGGAAGAGAGAGAACAGATTTTCAACTCTCGATATAATTTTCTTAATCCTGTCAGAAACTATTTTATCGTAAAGAGATGGCAGGAGGAATAATGCCAGTCCTCTTATTTCCACCACCTTTAGGGTATCCGGAATCAAATTCAGGAATTCCCTGTTGAAGAAATAATGGGAGATAATCTTCCCGTTACCTACATCTACCTCAACTGTACCCTTCAATCTTGTTTTCATTTTTCCGAAATTCATTTGCAGGAACCCGAGGATAAGTTCGCTTAAGGATACCCTGTTCCTGAAACTCGCTATGAAGTACCCACCATCACTTAGCGAGTCGTCTAGTGACTGGAAAAAGGAGCTAATTTTTGGTTCGTTGTTCAGTGCTCCGTTGAAAGAATAGATCACGTCGAATTTCTTGCCTAGAGTTGAAAGCGCCGACGCAGGCAATCTGACTGCATCAAAATTCCCGGAAAGTCCCAACCTGCTCATTTTAGCTGTTGCGTGTTTAATCATGCCTTCAGCAATGTCTATGCATGTGACTTTACAACCTGTCTTCTCAATCAGTCTTCTTGCTTCCTCACCAGTCCCGCAACCTATCTCCAGTACCCGGAACCCCTCCTTGTAATGAGCAAATATGTGTCTCATTTCCTGATCCCTTATTATGAGATTTACAAAATTAGAACCTATTTTCACGTCGTAATTTGGTGCAGCAGATGAGAATACCTTGTTAACCAGCTCATAGTAATCTGTGACGTCTGAATCCACATTTAATTACACTAAAACTTACTTAAAAAAGTTTTCAGCATCCACTTTTATATTACGATGGTTTATCATCTTAGTGATCAGTGAGAATATACCCGATTATGATTCAGTCAATTTCAAAATAGATGAGAGGCACGAGGATTCACTTGAACGTAAAATATTGCGAAAGTCATTATCAGGAGGCTCCGTCGCAGTTGACTTGGGCGGAGGATATGGCAGACTCACAGATGAAATTATTGACTCGTTCGATCATATCATACTTATAGATTATTCAATGAGCAATCTTGTCAGAGCAGCGTCAAAATTTTCTGGCAAGAATGTAATTTTTGTTGCATCGGACATCAGGGATCCTCCCTTGATTGACGAATCTGTAGACTTTATAATGGCTATCAGGGTGATACATCACTATTCCAACCTTGCATTTTTGGAGCGCATCACTTCTAAATTGCGAGATGGTGGTAAATTTCTGTTCAATTTCAACAACCTAGATTCTCCTCTGCTCATATTGAGCCTCATCAATGGCTTAATTCATGGGAGGGATGGAAACCTCAATCCATTCAGGCCTGGACCTCAATTGATAACCGTTCAGTCAAATAAGAGCAGGATATTCTTCATGAATTATGATTCATTTATAAGATCCATCCCTCATGATTGCACGCTAGATAAAGCAACTGGCGCCGGACTGTTGCATAATGCCTATATGGAGAGGAAGGCAGAGTCATTCAATCTGGATCGACTCACTCGCGCAGAGTTAATTTTCACAGAGCTCGTGAGATTCCCAAAATTGTTTCCGGATGTTTTCGTTGAAATCAGTAAATGCAGTGGGAATGGAACTAAAAAATTGACTGACCCATTCTCTATACTCAGTTGCAAAAAATGTGGGGGTAGACTCGCTCTCTTTACGAATTCAGTAGTCTGCAGTAAGTGTGGTTCCTTTTACCAGGTAGTCGGTGGCGTGGTGGATATGAGGTAATTACTTCTTTCTGCTTGCTGAAATTCCTACTGAAAGCAGAATGATATAGACCAGGAAGAGCACGTCGTACAGACCCGGAATATAGTTTAGAGTCTGTGGATACTTTGTGATGCCGAACAGGTACTGAGCAAACTGTGAGGGAGTGGTAAATCCTACTGACTTATACGTAAGAATGTCTCCAACCATGATCAGTATCATCAGAAGTGCCCACATCCACGACAATGTTTGAGTAGTCTTATTGTTTCTTGCTAAAATTACTATCGCGACAATGATATCTACAACTCCTGTGGCAGCAAGGATGTACCAATGTATGAAATAGGGTTTTACAGAGCCGAAATCAGTCTTAAGATTCTGGTCAGTAGAGATAATAAATAGAGTGATCAGAAATGCTATGATGTAAAATGCAGGTAGAGTGTAATTCTTTCTCACTTGTTTTCCATTAGTCACATCGTTCTAATCCAATTATATATATAATCTTTTTTTAATTTTTTTAGGTATTTCCCCACAATATTTCATTTCGGCTCTCCCTTTCTTACTGATAATGATCTTTCAAATCCCATGCCCTTATTGCCAGGAGTATGCTTGAATTTGAGAGTCCAATTGACTCTCGACTAACTGATTTTGGTGCGACTGTTGGTTTAGATCTGTCACCATCTTATTTGTATTGGCGTTGCTTGTAGCGAATTTTGAAGTTAAATCAGTAGAGGTACTATTTAAATACAATGTATTGCAAAAGGATAAAATACTGTCATTGACATATCAATAATGGTGACAAAATGTCTCAAGGAGAGAATCCAACACCAGAAGCAGCGCAACCTAAAAAAAGACCGGTGGTAGTCTGGGTGGCAGTAATCATTGTTGTTCTCATTGTTATCATCGCTGGCAGTTATTATGCATACTCACTAACAAAAAAATCAACAACTCCAGGAGAAATTGTGATAGGGACACTTTATGCTTCAACGGGGGGCTTTGCTTCGACTTCAATGCCGGAATACGACGGATTGCAACTTTGGGCTACGCAGGTGAATAATCAGGGAGGGATTTTCGTATCTTCACTGAACGAAAAGATGAAAGTGAAAATAGTCGCTTATGATGACTCAAGCGACCCGGGAACCGCGACGACCCTCTACAATCAATTGATCACAGTTAACAAAGTCAATTTCCTGGTGGCAGACTTTGGTTCCGTCTTGACAGCACCTGCAGTATCGATTGCGGAAGAGCATCACGTACTCCTCTTTGATGTGACTGGTTCCTCAGCGTCATTTTTCAATGTATCTAGCCCCTACATCGTCCTTACATCAATTCCAGGAAGCCCAGCATACGCTACTTACGGTGCTCCTCAGCTGATGAGCCTGAATATAACGAAAGTTGCGGTGGCATATGCTGAGAATGACTTCACGACTCCTCTTTCGCAAATATTTGTTAGCGATCTAGAAGCACACAACATAACTCCAGTTTATGATCAGGGCTTTTCAACAAGCCAGTCTGACTTTACATCGATGATCACAACACTTCAGTCCTATAAGCCCCAGGCAGTAGTCTTTTACGGATACCCTACGAACGACATACCTTTCATTAATGAAATGCATTCTATGGGAGTCACATTCCCATATCTGTTTACAATATTCCCAGGGCAGCTCTATACGCTGATGCAGTCTGCGGTGGGGAATAATATGACCTACACATTCACCTACGCTTTTCCGCCTGAAACAGTGTACAACAACGTAAACTACGGTATGTCCCTGTCTGCTCTAGAATCAGCTTGGAACTCTACTTACTCTAGCGTACCTTTTGGATACCTTAGCGTTGCCGGTTACACGGCAGGGTTGATAATTCAGGATGGCATCGCAACCGCAGGGTCACTGAACGCAACCTTAGTGAGGAACGCAATCAATTCATTTTCAGGAAAGATTACGACAGTGGATGGTCTGTTCCAGGTAGATTCTGTAACCGGAATGCAGACAGGAGAGGCACCTCCAATAGGCCAGGTTGTCCCAAATGGTTCCGGTGGACTTAAGGTGAATATAGTTTACCCGAGTTCTATGGCAACAGGTACCCCTGTATATCCAGCCCCTTGATGTCACAAACTGAAGAATTTTCTTTTTATTTCATCATTTTTTCTTAATTCTTCATATTTTCCCCTTGAAGCAATGTTGCCCAATTCTACCAGTATCAGTTCGTCAGAAATCTCGGAGAAGCTTGTGTTCTGTTCCGCTATTAGAAAAGTCATCCCCTTTTCTTTTAACATCTTCACGGTATCCAACACTCTGTCCACATAAGCAGGGGAAAGTCCGGATGAAGGTTCGTCCAGCAACAGGAGTTTCGAACCAGATGCAACTGCCATGGCAAGCATGAGAATTTTTCTCTGCCCTCCCGAAAGAGATGCAGCCTTCTCAGAAAGACGGTTCTTAAGATCGGGGAAATATTCGAGAGTTGAAGATATGTCGGAATTTCCTCTTTGCCTGGTTGCGGATGAGGCCAATATGAGATTTTCCCTTATTGTTAGAGATGGGAAGATACCCCACTCCGGTATGTAAAGCATCCCGGCTTTTACCCTTTCTCGTGGAGAAGAGTTCGAGATATCTTTTCCTTCCAGGGTTATTTTGCCTCCTTTAGTAGGTATGAGCCCTGAAAGACATTTAAGAAGTGTCGTTTTCCCCCCTCCGTTAAGAGACAGCAATACCTTTATCTCATTAGCCCCCAGCTCGAATGAAATTCCTTTGATTATGTTAAGGTTACCGTATCCACAAACAAGATCGTTAATTTTTAGCATACCTGTCCCCCAAGTAAAGTTTTATAATTTCATCATTCGATATCACTTCTTCAAACGAACCTTGGAAAATAGGAGAACCCTCTGAAAAAACAGCGACCGGACTTTCTAATTCTTTCACCAGTTTCATGACGTGACCTACGTAGATCAATGACATTTCTTCTTCTATTTGTATCTTTTTAATGAGCTTTGAAAGTGAAATAACTTCCCCTTCTGCAAGACCGGCACCCATTTCATCTATGAAAATATACTTGGGCCTGGAAGCAAGGGCTCTTCCAAGGTCTACGAGTCTTCTTTCCTCAGTATTTAATTTTCCGGCCTGTTTTCCTTCTATAGATTTAATCCCCAAAAGTTTCATTATTCTCTCTGTATCTTCCTCTATCTCCCTTTTGTTGGAATTCCCTGAAAAGAGACTTCCTATCCTGATGTTTTCTAAAACTGTTAAATTAGAAAATGGTCTTGGGATTTGAAAAGTCCTGCTTATTCCCATTCTTATCCTTGCGTGTGGGGGAAGTCTGTTTATCTCTTTGCCATCCAGATTTATTTTCCCAGAATCTTCCCTCAGAGCACCGGTAATGACATTGACCAGTGTAGTCTTTCCTGCCCCATTTGGGCCTATAATGGCTATAATGCCCTTCTCCTTGAATTCTATATTAACATCTTTGAGGGCAGATAGTTTCCCAAAATTTTTCCAGATTCCTTTTGTGACTAGCATCTCAAAGCATCTCCCATTTCAGATACTTACTGATTATCTTTTTAAGACCCTCCGGAAGAAATAGAATAAGAAGTATAACCAGAACCCCGAATATTAAGGTGAAATACAGTGGATAAAACAATCCCACAGAGTAGTAAATAGTGTAAAGGAATCCTGTTCCTAAGATGGGGCCTATTAAAGTTCCGGCTCCTCCGAAGATTGTAAACACTATTGCAAAGAGGGAGTAATTTATGGAGAAGACAGACTCCGGATAGAAAAAACTCAAAAACCAGCCGAACATAGCACCTGAGAACCCGGCAAACAGGGCACTTGTCAGCCAGGCAATGCTTCGGTACAATCCGACGTTTATTCCTGATAGAGATGCCACCAGTGGATCATCCCTTATCGCCTTCAGAGCAAGCCCGAAATTTGAGATCCTGAAAAGGTAAGTGAGTATTACTACGAATATAAGCACCCCAATGGAGACCCAGTATGTCTGTTGAAAGTTGTAGACCGACGAGGTAGAAATACCATATGGACCCCTCGTGATAGATGCCAGAGACTGGTTGGAAATTATATAATACACTCCTTCGAACGCTGCCAGATTTGCAATGGCAAAATATGCTCCTCTCAGCTTCAGCATTGGCGAGAAAATTAGTCCAAGTGCAAGAGAGAATAATCCACCCATCAAAATTGACTGGACAAGACCAAAATTTCTGATTATGCCTATTCCAAAACCATAGGCTCCGATGGCAAAGAAGGCAGCGTATCCAAATGGGAGGTAGCCGGTAAAACCATAAATTAAATTGAATGAGAGAGAAAGAATCATGAATACTGCCAGCGTTTCAAAAAAGGCACCGTTGGAATAAAATTGAGGACCCGCGGCGTAAAAAACAATCAGTACTGCCAGAAGGATCAGGAAAGATTTTAAATTCCTGTTAAATTTCACGGACCCTACCTCCTACTAGACCGTTCGGTCTTATCAGAATTATGATTACAAGTATTATGAACGTGACCGCATTCCCCCAGCCAGGGCTGTAAATATCCATTATATTGATTATGACACCGTATACCAATCCACCTATGACTGTCGCTGCCGGATTACCCAGCGAACCTATGATGATTACTGAGAAAGCTATTATAGTTATGAGCCCGCCCTCGCTCGGGTAAATCGCCCCTAGCAGATACGGAGAGAACACTCCCGCAACAGCTGTAACTGCAATTCCCAGCCCTATCGTGGTTGCATATATCCTGTTAACATTCAATCCAAATGCCCTTGCTGTTTCCTCGTCAGACATCATTGCCCTGACAGATAAACCTCCCTTCGTCCGGTTCAGGTAATAAAAGAGCAGAAAGAGAACAATAATAGAAATTGCAGCAACAAATAACAGGACGACCGAAAGAGAGAAACCGAGAAAATCAACATATGTCAGCGGGAGGAAATTTAGAGGCAGAGAACGATACGAATTTCCGAAGCCTAGCGCTGCCGCAGATTCAATCGCAATTGACAACCCAAAGAAAGCTACAATTGAAGTTGTTTCAATGTCCTTCTTTTTCAATAGACCCTTGACCATGGTATAATAAAGGAGTACTCCTACAAGAAAAAAAACGGGCACGACTACAAGTAAAGATAACAAGGGGGAAATGCCAAACAGGAAATATAACCAAAACGCCAGATATGCCGCGAGCATTATAAAATCACCGTGTGCCAGATTTATAATTTTTAATACCCCAAATACAAGGTTTAATCCGACAGCCATCATCGCATAGTAAAGACCTATAATGATACCAACGAATAGCGCGTATAGGATTAATGCATCCATTCAATTTTAAAATGGAGATTCGGTACTTAATACTTGCCAAATTTGGTGTTGTGATTATATCATAAATATCCATGTCCTCCCGTTTTTCTTCCAGCGACTATAGTCAATGCTAAGCGTCACTATTAAGGTGGAAAAGGCAGTTATTGCATCTTTGTCATCATTCTTCGATTTGAATGAAGTTCGCTCTTTACTGTTAGGGAAACGGTATTTGCAGGGTCAATGATTTGTGGCCTCAATCAGAAATGTGGATAAATCGGTAATTTCCACATTTACCCCAAGATGAGAAATGCAAATGGGACATAAACTAACTATGCGGTCTGATTTCTCTCGCTTGAGTTCTCTGCTTCTCTCTTCTGATATTTTTTTTGCGATCGACGGGAATAGGAGCCCGTCCGGTCCTCCGCAACAGGATGTGTTCTTCCCATTCCTTCTCGGAAGTTTTACCTTCGCAACAGAATTCAAAATCTCAAAGGGGATTTCATAATTTTCTATTCCTCTTGCAATCAGGCATGGTTCGTGATACGTTACAGAACCTGCCCTTCTCTTCAAAATACCCCGGTCCAGTTTATCAAGATAATAAGTGACCTTTAAGTCGAACTCTGGAACAACCTTGGGATATTCGTATTTCATGAGCTGGTAAGTGTGCGGATCAACAACGACTATTTCCCTGATACCTTTGCTTTTGAATAATTCTGTGACCCTTGAGGCGTATGATTTGAATTCCTGTGTGTAACCAAGATCATTAATAAAAGTGCCAGGGTACGGTTCATCTTCCCATAGATATGAGAGTTTTACTCCGGAATTTGATAGAAGTGTGTATATGTCTTTAAGCGTGCTATTGTACTTATCCACTTCACTCTTCTTCCCGAGTAGCTTTGATACCTTAATCGCAAATAAGAACCTATTGAATAGCCTAGCCATGGCGGAAGAGAAAAATGACCCGAATCTTATTTGAAGATCGGAGAGGGTCTGACTATACGGCATCATCTGATACATACCTCCTGTGTAAAAAAGAATGGGGCTATCGTCAAAGAAGGATAGCCCGCGGGCCCATAAGGCAAGTTCCTTCTTTAGGCCCAGTGGATTATTGTATTTCATAGTGGTATGAACTATCATTTCTGCAATCATCTTTCTCTGCTTTGATTCGGATGTTTTTCCTTCAACTACTAACTTCCTGACTAGGTCGCTGACTTCTCCTGCGTTTATCTTTGCAGGGCATACCTGCAGGCACGCATTGCAGCCCAGACAGCTATAATAATAGTCACTAACGTCCTTACTTATTCGTTTACCAACAGCAATCTCTTTTGAGAGTTCCTTCCCGATGAGCATTCTTCCTCTGGCGCTGAAGGATGAAATAAATTCCGCAGGTGCATAAGTTGGACAGACACTCTCGCAGAACCCGCAGTTGATGCATTTGTCTGCAACTTCCGTCAGCCTCTTGATCTCCTCCATCATAGGAGCTTTCCCCTGTTGAGGATCCCCTTCTTGTCGAAAACCGCTTTTATACTCGTCATCAATTCTATGTTTCTGCTGCTTTCCTTATATTCCATTTCCATTCTTAAGAGCCTTTTCTTTTCCAGCCCTATGCCATGCTCTGCCGACACACTTCCCCCGTTGATGAGAGCAATTCTGCCCAGTTCGTTCATTAGCGCAGAGACCCTCTCCATCTCCTTTGCATCAGAAGGGTTCACTATTATGTTGGCATGGATGTTTCCATCCCCTATATGGCCAAATAACGCAACTTTAAAGCCATATTTCCCCACAAGATTGCGGATATCCAAAAGTGCATTGGAAAGAGTGGACGGTGGAACTACAATATCCCCCATAACTGCATACTGCCCTTCCCTATCCCTTTCGCTAAGTATAGACGAATAAAGCCCCTTCCTTGAGTTGGTTATGTTCCTAATTTCTGTTTCATCGTAGATTATTCTCACTGACCTGGGGCCAGTGCCTTTAATCAGAGAGAGAGCCTTTTCGAGATGCCTGTTCAGTGACTCATCTGTCGAGGCGATGTCAACGATCAACATATAATCAGAGTTCCCGGAATCAGAAAAGGATAATCCCATGTTCTTCGAAATGGAATCTAATGATACCTTATCCATAAATTCTGCCGTTATGGGTGTCAGGCCACTCTTCTTGATGATGGCTGTTGCGGCACCGGCTCTTTCAATGGAATCGTAGAATGCTATTACTCTCCCTATTCTTTCCGGTAGAGGTGTTATCTTCAGTGTGGCCAATGTAATTATGCCAAGCGTTCCTTCGCTTCCAACGAAAAGTGCAGTGAGATCATAACCCGCGGATCTCTTTAGAACCCTTCCTCCGGTCTCTATTACAGTTCCATCTGACAAGACCACTTGCAAACCCAGAACCCATTCCTTTGTAGACCCATACATCACTCCTCTGAGCCCCCCAGCGTTAGTGGAAATCGATCCCCCAACTGTCGCAGCTATTGAACTCCCCGGGTCGGGCGGGTACATAAACCCTATTTCGGAAAGTTCATAATTCAGGTCGTCAATTCGGACCCCTGGTTCCACAATAGCGTATCTATCCTCAGAACTTATATGAATTATCCTGTTCATCCTAGTCATAGCGAGAACGATTGAATTTGTCAAAACCGTAGCAGATCCTGTGAGAGATGTCCCTCCCCCTCTTGAAATCACGTTTATTCCCTCTCTGTTGCAAATCTTAAGAATGTTTGAGACCTCTGATACGTCGGATGGTAACAGAACAGCCATGGGTTTCGATCCGGAGAAGTATGATGCATCGGTCTTGTATGGCAGCAGTTCCTCTTCCTTGGTTAGAATGTGTCCTTTAACCGCATGCTTCAATTCATCTATAACACCCATACTAATTGAAAAGAGTCGTAAATAATAAGTTTGCAGTAGTTATTGGCATGTGGACAAAAGCAGAACTAATGAAAAAACCTAAAAATGAAAAGTTCGGGTCTATTTCTTTTCTGCCATACATTCAACACGAATTCACTTTCACAAATATTTAAATTACTGAAAATACTTGATTTTCTGGATAGAATTGATACTCGGCGCCGAAAAGAGTGATGAAATCTCAAGGTTGTGCAAGAATGAGAGGGTTGCTCTCATATCCAACGACAGATCGAGAGTCAAGGATATGAGAAGTTCGTTCCATGCACTGAAGAATAGTGTCCAGATCAAAAGAATCCTGTCTCCTGAACACGGATACCATGGAGACCATCAAGCAGGGATACCTTCCGAAGACTCGTTCGACAGCGATCTCAAAGTTCATATTTTCAGTCTCTACAAGGAATCGGGAAAGGAGGAATATTCTTCCTCGGGCGACCTTGATAAAAAAATGAGATCAGAGGATACTCAAGACGCGGGAAAGTTTCCAAGCAATGAAGCCATTGAAGGTATTGACGCAATACTTTTTGACCTGCAGGATGTTGGGACAAGAGTTTACACATATATCTCCACGATGCTCTATTCCATGAAGGCGTCCATTCTGTACGGAAAGAGATTCGTTGTTCTTGACAGGCCAAATCCAATTACAGGCATAATTAGGGAGGGACCAGTCCTAGAATATCCAAAATATTCTTCTTTCATCGGCCCAGGTCCGATCCCCCTACGTCATGGACTGACAGTTGGAGAACTTGCTTTGTTCTTCAACGAAAAACTCCTATCAGGTAAATGCAACCTGAACGTCGTCAGAATGGATGGATGGAAACGAAATACGTGGTACGATGAGACAGGATTACCGTGGGTTTCACCGTCTCCAAACATACCAACAATCAGCACCGCTACAGCATACCCCGGGGCCGTTATGTTGGAGGGTACGAATGTGGCAGAGGGTAGAGGCACAACGAATCCTTTTCTCACATTAGGAGCACCCTGGGTGGATGGCTTTAAGGCTTCCAGCTTCCTGAATGAGCTAAAGATTCCGGGAGTGAAGACTATTCCAGTAAGATTCCGTCCAACTTTTTCAAAGTATTCAGGTCAACTGTGCGTGGGAGTTGAGGTGTTCGTGCTCGATAGGAAGGATTTTAGGGCTTTTAAATTTTACACTGCAGTCATCCAATACTTGCACGACGAATACCCAGACTTTAGCTTCTACGGAGATTATTTTGACAGAGTGTGCGGAGGAAGGATGATAAGGGACAAAATACTTAATGGAGACACTCTGGTAGAAATAATGGAGAGCGTTGGACAGGGAATCTCTCTTTTCAATGACGAAATAAGAGATTACGAATTATATAAGTGATGTCCGTTACGATTTTCCAATAAGATATTTCCAGAATGTTTTGCATTAAATTTTAATAAAGTTTCCAAAGAAACAAATACCACACCATCAGCACTCCGTAAACATTCGAAGCAACGGAGACCCCTTACCCAGAGAAATGTTAATAATGAATCAATAGATGCTAACGTCAGAATGATAACTCTGAGGTACCTGCTTAGAAGAATTTTTTATATGGCGATAACCCTTTTTGCTGCAATTACCCTGAACTTCTTGCTTCCGCGACTGGTTCCTGGAAATCCTGCCCTTCTAATTCTTCTCACGAAATACAGGGGGATAATCAATCCCAGCCAATTGAAGCTCATAGAGAGTGAGCTGAATTTGAGAGGGACTATGTGGCAACAGTACGTCGGTTACCTTAGCTCTCTTGTTCATGGGAACCTAGGGGTCTCGTATTACTACTATCCCCAAACGGTCTCCTCCATTATTTTGGAACACCTGCCGTGGACACTTTTCCTACTAGGCACAGCAACACTGGTATCAGTTATCATCGGCGTTTTCATAGGTTCTTACTCAGGCTGGAAGAGAGGATTGTCCGACACAGTTCTACAGGGTTTCTCTGTTTCTCTTACAGCGGTTCCATATTTCTGGCTTGGGCTCATATTTCAACTCGCATTTGCAGTTATTATCACAATAAACGGTTACCATATCTTTCCAGTTGCGCACGCATATGGAATCTCGGTTACTCCTGGCCCGAATCTTCCCTTTTTCCTGTCCGTTATGAGACATGCGGCCCTCCCTCTCATCACGCTAATAATTACAACTTTTCCAGGTTTTGCGTTGCTGATGAGGAACACTGTCATAACTGTCCTAGATGAGGACTACGTTCTTCTTGCAAGGGCCAAGGGACTCCAGCTTAATACAATAAGGAAGAATTATGTGAACAAAAATGCAATTCTTCCTGTTGCAACAAGCGTTGCTCTTGCCTTTGCCGGCATAGTGGGGGGAGCGTTTCTTGTCGAAGAGGTGTTTTCATACCCTGGAATAGGCTTCACGCTGTACAATGCGGTCACAACTAGTGATTATCCGCTTATCGAAGGGATATTCCTGATAATCACCTTTACAATCGTCATTGCCAATTTCCTAGTTGACATCCTATATGCATACCTTGATCCGAGGGTGATACTGAAATGACAAATTCCACCCACATAAACGATGTCCGTAAGATAATTGCTTCTGGAGGTTCAATGACCAGATTCAGAAGCTTTTTGAAACAACTTATGAGGAACTGGAAGGGCAGAACAGGTGCTTTAATACTTTTATCCCTAGTACTGCTCGCAATATTTGGTTACCTATTTGCCCCTTACAATCCGGTAAGCAGTAACGCACCCTCTTTCCAGCCACCCACGCATAGCCATCTACTCGGAACTGACTATATAGGAGAGGATATCTTCTCATGGTTCCTGGTCGGGGCCGGCACCTCACTCCTTGTCGGAGCCAGCATAGCTGTAATCGCCATAACAATAGGGGTGGCAGTGGGAGTTATAGCAGGGTACTTCGGAGGATACATAGACAACGGTCTGATGAGGGTCGTGGACGTCCTACTTGTTATACCTGGCTTCCCGTTGCTCGTGATACTTTCTGCATTCCTTCCTCCAACACTTGAGACAACGATTATTGTACTTGGTATATTGAGCTGGCCGTTCATATCAAGAGTAATAAGATCACAGACTTTGACTCTGAGACGACGTCCTTACATCATGGCATCTGAGCTTTCAGGACTCAGCGGTTTGAGAATAATTGTTAGAGATATAATTCCTAATTTGATACCACTCATTTTTATAAATGCGATATTTCTTGCTATTGGAGGAGTTGTGGCACAGGCGGGACTTGCATTCTTCGGCCTCGGGGACCTTAGATCGGTGAACTGGGGCACGATGCTTTACTGGTTCCAAGCAGAAGATGGAATCGTTTACAACGCATGGTGGTGGCTCATTCCCCCAGGAATAGGGATAATACTTTTGGGAGTTGGAGCAAATTTCCTTTCTAATGCCGTATACGAGATTACGCAACCTGCAAGGGGGTCAAAATAATGACGGGAAGCACTCTGATGGAAGTGAATAACGTTAATGTAATCTACGAATTAAAGGAAAGAAATATCAAAGCGGTCAGAAACGTCTCCCTAACGTTGAGGGAAGGGGAAATCATAGGAATTGTAGGAGAATCGGGCTCAGGGAAATCTACCCTTGCTATGACGTTTCTCAACCTCGTAATGAGCCCCGGACGAATTACAAATGGCTCAATCATCTATTACGGCAACAGAAGTAAAACAGATGTCCTGAAACTTAAGCCGTCCGACTTGAGGAGGTTCAGATGGAAGGAAATATCGATGATATTTCAGGGAGCAATGAATTCCCTGAATCCTGTGATGAGAATTGAGGATCAGATTATGGATGTGATGATAGAGCATGGTTATGATCCATCCGATAGTAATAGAAGGGTAGGGGAATTGCTCAAGGCAGCAGGCGTTTCCGAAAAGATAAGGAGTTCCTACCAGCACGAGCTGAGCGGGGGTATGAAGCAGAGAGTGAACATTGCGATGGCCCTGGCTTGTGACCCTAAAATTCTAATTGCAGATGAGGCTACTACGGCCCTGGATGTCCTGATTCAGAGACTCATTTTGTTAAGACTCTTGAAGCTGAAGGAAGAAAGAGGGATATCGATAGTGTTCATAACACACGATGTCTCTTTGGTCGCAAATATAGCAGACAGGATTTATGTTATGTATGCTGGCAAGATAGTTGAAGGAGCCACAGTGGATAGCCTCTTTGAAGAGCCTAAACATCCTTACACAAAGGCATTACTCAATTCGATCCCATCGCTAGAAAAGGGGAAGGCAATAAGGGGGATTCCCGGAACACCACCGGACCTTTCAAATGATATCAAGTATTGCCCATTCGCAGAGAGGTGTCCAGAAGTCTTCCAGAGGTGCAGGGAAGAGGAGCCGGGACTGGTAACGGTGGGGAAAGATCACATCGTTTCTTGTCACCTTTATTCCAAGTGATAACACATGAAAGAGATAATAGAGACACGCAAGATAACAAAAGATTTCGTGACCAAGAGCGGGGTCATTAAAAGAAGCATCAGACTTACCAGAGCGCTGGATGAGGTTGATATTTCCATTCATGAGGACGAAATTTTTGGACTGATAGGTGAGAGCGGGAGTGGAAAGACAACGCTAGGATTGACCCTGCTCAAACTACTTGACGTTAACAGTGGTTCAATAAAATTTATGGATGAAGAAATTTCATCTTTTTACGGAAAGAGGATTCATGAGTTCAGGGAAAAAACACAGATGGTGTTTCAGGATCCTTACAGTTCATTAAATCCCATAATTAATACGTACAAATCAGTGGTTACCCCTCTCAAGGTGTTCCACAAGGAGATGTCCAAGGAGGAGGTCATAGAACGGGTTCTTGTGACACTTGAGAGGGTCGGTCTTTCTCCTCCAGAACAGTTCCTTGACAAGTTTCCGGGGCAGTTGAGCGGAGGACAGAAGCAGAGAGTTGGAATAGCGAGAGCAATAATAAACGAACCAAAATTCCTTGTGGCAGATGAGCCGGTGTCCATGCTGGATGTATCACTCCGCGCGGATATTCTCAATATACTGTTGAACCTAAGAAACGAGCTCCACACCTCAATGCTCTTTATTTCTCATGACATAGCGGTCACACAATACGTTTCTGACAGAATTGCCGTATTGCACCTTGGTCAGATTGTCGAACTTGCCGATTCAACGCTTCTCGTCAAAAATCCAATGCATCCGTACACCAAAACGCTCATTGAATCTGTTCCTGTGCCAGATCCCAAGAGGAGATGGGCGCCAGAAGGCATTACAGTTAAAGACGTAGAGTACGTCAATGAGGGGAGAAACGAGTGCAGTTTCGCAAATAGATGCCCCTTCGTTATGGAAATCTGCAGAAAGGCTAGACCTGAATTTACTGAAGTTGAGAGAAATCATTTTGTAGCGTGCTATCTCTATGGTAAATAGAAAAATGAGTGAAAATTCAGATATAGTGAAGATGTGGAATTCATATTTTGTCTTAGATCCTATCAATACAGCACAACTAAGAAGAAAATGGTTACTCAACCCCTATCTTGAGCGAATCAGACCATACATCCGTGAAGGGGCATATTCTCTCCTCGTTGCAAGGAAGCGGCCTTTTCATCATGAACCGATAAACTATGGTCGTTCATGGATTATGTCGGCAGGACTCAGTTCCCTTAAAGCACTGGAGTTGTTGATACAGGAGCAGATTTCCATTTCTGAGAAGGGAGGATTCAAAGAGGTCCTATATTCCAATGTCACCCCTGAATATTTCTACCCTGGTATTGATAGCAAGCATTATCCGGAGATATTCGATATTCTGACTGACAACGGCTTTGTCATTGCAGAAGAAGCAATCAGCATGGAGATTGATCTTGGGGATAGGAAATATGCGGGAGTTCACGATTATGAATCGTCCATCAGTGATCTATCAAAGAAAGAATTCTCCAAATTTTTGTCGTTTCTTGCTCGCAACTATGACGGAGATATCTATCAAAGGGCATACGATGTGATAAGGAAAGGAGATCCTTACCAGATTACGGTAGCAAAAGTGGATGACGAGTTTGCAGGTTACGCGATGTTTTCTACGGGCGAAGGAAGCTTCTGGTATTCTCCAGGAGGAAGGTTTGGGCCATTCGAGGTTCTGGAAAAGTTCAGGTCGAAAGGGATAGGTTCTAAGTTGCTGTCAAGAACACTTGACAAGATGAAGGAATATGGACTGAGACACGCATTTTTTATGTGGGGAAACGAAAAAGCTGCACATCTTTATTCACGATTTGGGTTCAAAGAGACAAGAAGATTCGAAATAATGAAACTCCTACTCTGATACCTTTTCATATCGATGGATTGCGTCGACAAGGATTTCATCCACAACATTTCTTATTTCTTCCTCGTTATTGTTAGAATCGTTCACAATTATGCTGAATGATAATTTGAACCTCTCAATGTAACCAGTCAGGGAGGAAACACCTGCTAGCGAACCGGTCTTGGCCATGATATCCAGATCCCTCATCTCCAATAGCCTATTCCTAAGGGTACCCTTACCGGGAGATGGAAGATGCCTGAGGAAGATTTCACCCTCTTTAGATGAGATATAGACAAGACGTGCAAGAAATGATGTCGTCAGCCTGTTCAGCCTCGAAAGACCTGAGCCATCGACTATTACCAGACCTGGCTGCAGAAGTTTGAGCTTCGAAAGCAATGATACAACAACATCAGTTGCTTCCTGCCACGAGCCGTTCCTTCTCTTGTCAATTCTCCCAAGGAACTTGAACAGAGAATCGGCAGAAAAGTTACAGCTGATCGACTCCATATGATCTAGTATTTCATAAAGGGTTTCTTCGTGGGCAATTGTGGCCGTTAAATCGTGATTCATGCCAACCTTGATTTGTGGCAGATCTTCCAGTCCGATCGAGCTCCACAGACTTCTGGTGAAATGATAGTAAGGATCGATTACGGGGATATTCTCACCTCCGTGGGGATCAAACCTTTCGCGGCCTTTTGCGTCATCATGAACAGAGGTACAGTTTTCATCGATAGAAATAGATGATATCTTAGACTGGTAGCACTTTGAATTGTCTTCTTCGCTCCATCCGGGTCCGTAGAACGTGTTATCGAACGCGTTCCTGTAGAAAACATTCGAGATATTCTCTAGTGGAAGATCCTCAGCGAATTCTTCCATGTTTTCGTTCCTTAATAGTGGAGAAATTGTTCCAGCGACCACTAGTGTATGATTGAGGGTACCAAACTCTGTTTTAAATATGAAATCGTTCCCCAGTAGGCGATAAGCCGAAAAACCTGTTACTACCTTCATATTTGATGCCGGTATCAATGGAATGTTAGGATCTTTAGAAAACAAGATTCTTCCCTTTTTGTTTATGAACGTATAGGAAATTTTCTGGTTCGTATCACTTTATCTCTGGAGGGTTTAATACTTTTCTATAAAGCTGGAATGCTGGACTAGATCGAAACACGATAACCGGAAAATCGCTGATTTTTAATATACGATGTTGTTGAGATAATAATAAAAGACCGATGAAATTATGAAAGGGTTTACGGAGTTCGATTAACGGTGGATGAAGTTATCATTGTGCTGGGGAGCAGATTAAGTTCCCAAGAAATACATCCACAACTGAAGGGAAGATTGGACGTTGCACTAGGTTTTGGTTCCACCCTGAAGAACCCCCATTATATTGTGTCAGGAGGGAAAACGAATCAAAATGTACCCAAGACAGAAGCAAAGGCAATGTCGGAATATCTCATCTCCAATGGGGTAAACAGAAAACAAATCTTTTTGGAGGAGAGATCTATGGATACCATAGGTAATGCATATTTCTCCCGACTTTTGTTAAAGAAGCTGGGGGATCCATCAAACATTTTCGTGATCACATCCTGTTATCATATGAACAGGTCGAAATTCATTTTTGATTACTGTTTTGGGAATGGATTCCGTCTAAATTATGAGCATTGTTTCAAGTACCAAGTGGAGGATGATGAAGAAGAGTCACTAAAGAAGGCATATGATTTCTTCAAGGGAATTGTGCCTGGGGATTATGTTGAAATAGGTTTCAGACTCATATCGACCCACCCATTATACCGGAATTTGAAACTATATCCTGGAGCGAACTCATAATTACAGCTAGGACCGATTTATCTGGCATCATTACCTCAGGAAACATTGGAATTCTTTGGCACCGATACGGAGTAGATATGTCAACGAACTATGCGTCGTTTAGAGAGTATCTCAAAGGTATTTTCCACCAGCTGCCATTTGATATTTACCAATAACCACAACTAATCACATTAGCTTACCTGGTGATTCAATCTTCTCGGAAGAGTTCGAAGATGTTCCTTTCTGCCCTCCAGCAAGATGGGAAAGTCACAATGAACCCTAGATAATAAGTGTCCTTTAGAGATTTTTCGGTCTTGCACTTTCATTTTTATGATCCCTGTTATCAGAATAATGCTTTCCGCTCCAAAAACTAGGCAGCCTGGAATCAAATGATAGCCACTATCTTCCCACACGAATTTCTATATGGTCATGCACTATTGAATTATTTTCAGGGCGCAGTGATGAGATCTCAGATGGATTCCCTGGAATGATGGATTGTTCATAACCTATGGCTCTTCAGTCAAGAGCTTACACAATGAATTTAATGTCAAGAAAAAAGCAAAAAGGTTATTTTGTCCTCTCAAATTATGCCCTTTATGGAGATAAGTAAAATAGAAATATTTACTGGAACCGTTCATTTCCTTGCACCCTTTAAAATTTCACTGGGTACATCGGAATTCAGTGAGGATGTCATCGTGAAAATTTATGCGGATGATGGAATTTTTGGATTGGGCGAAGCTGCACCTGCAGCAAGAATCACAGGAGAGTCTCAGGAGACGATCCTAGGGGCATCTGTAAGCATCGCCCAAAATCTAATTGGCAATGATACTGACAGCATGAACGCCCTCCTTGACACAATTCAATCAACAATCCTGAGGAACAGCGCAGCTAAGGCAGCATTTGATACAGCTCTTTATGATTTAGTTTCAAAGATGGCGGGGAAGCCACTGTATAGATACCTGGGAGGATACAGAGAAAGGGTACAATCAGACGTTACCATCGGGATCATGCCCTCCGCGGAAGCTGTGACGAAAGCACAAAGACTTCTCAACATGGGTGTCGGGATAGTGAAGATGAAGGTAGGAGACAAAATAGATGATGACCTGGAAAGAGTGAAGAAAGTGCGTGAAACTGTGGGCCAAAAAACAAAGATATTTATCGATGCAAATCAGGCTTGGGAGCCCAAGAATGCAGTATCCGCCATTAGGAAATTTGAAAAGTACGATATAGACCTTGTGGAACAGCCAGTCAAAGCCAGCGATGTGGATGGTCTGTCGTTCGTGAGAAAGAACGTCGATGTTCCAGTCATGGCAGATGAGGCAGTACATACTCCAGAGGATGCCATTCGTATTGTGAAATCAGATGCCGCTGATATGATTAATATAAAATTGATGAAGGCAGGTGGAATATATAACGCAACGAAGATAGCCGCCATAAGCGAGGCAGCAGGGCTAAAAAATATGGTTGGTTGCATGATGGAAGGAGCCGTCGGAATTGCGGCTGGCATTCACTTTGCACTTTCGTCAAAAAACGTGACTTTTGTAGATCTTGATTCAGATATTGATATGAAGAATACACTTACGGGCATGCGGATGCTTCCATTTGTCGAAGGCTTCAGGGAGCCTCTGGATGGTGCGGGCATAGGAATTGACGATGTGGACAGTAACGAAGTAAAACTCTTCAGGACAATCAAAAGGAGGTCCTCCAGCCGCTCCTTCTGACTGCATTTCCCACAATATACTGGTGAGAATCGGGTCAGAAATGTTAAGCGATATCCTAACGTTTCCGTAGATTATTGACATGAGCAAATGAAGCTTCATTTACTTGTTTGTTAATTAGTAATCTCGATCATTTTGAACCGAGGCAGAACCGCGGAGACAAATATATAGGATGTGGGACACTATTCCTCGTGTCTCACTTCTTCCTTCTCTTCTCCCTTTGATGTCGTGATTATTACGTATACCCTCTTACCCAGATACTCCCGAGTAAATCCATTTTTGCTGATGTCCCCTGCTTGGTGACAGTTATTTACAAAATACCCCCTATCTCGTCGTGCCTGAGAGCCGAAGAGTTGTTCGAGACGTATATCTTCCTGCCCAACTGTTGATAATAGGAATGATGTGTTTATAGTGTCTATAGACTAGCTTGTATCCTTCCATGTTAAGGACTGGTGAATGCCATATGTTTTTGATGAGGACATAAAGCTCAAACTTGAGGGAATCTATAGGATTATTGGAGAGAAATACAAGCTTGAGTATTTGTGAAGAAGAGGGATGCATACGACAGGGCGGCGGAAATCCTCAGATCAACAGGTATAACTCTCGATTCCCTGAGGCTGGACAGATACCACTCCACCCCATCTTATGTGGATGCGCCTAAGGGGGCGAAGACGTTCTTGATACCCAGGAAGAACGCGATGCTCAACGGTTCCTTTGAATGGAAATCCATGATGAATGATTTCCGTCTGAATACTGAACCCTACCTTGGGCAGTATCATCAGAGGAGCAATTCGGAATCTGGATTCTCTGCCGACAATAAGGTGCTCGGACAGAATGTAGCTCACAGGGGGGATGACAGGGATGACAGCGCAATATTCTGCACAGGCTTATGGCACGACTTATTCAATATTGGTCGATCATAGAATTTTGTCCCACATCTTATATATAAAGGAAGAGAATCTTAACAGACATGTGCAGGATGTTCATGCTAAAGGGCTCTTTCAGTAGCGATTTCGAGGGTATTTTTACCTCTCTTCAGGAAGTCGCCAGAGTTGATCCCCTTCTGGAAAATAAAGGTCCATCTGATGGGAGCCACAGTGATGGGTGGGGTTATCTGAACATAACTGATAGCAAAATAGAGTATGTGAAATTTGGAACTCCCATTTTCCACCATGAGAAGCTGGATACAGGTGATGGAGTTATTATGTGCCATGCACGGAATGCAGCGCCTAATGAACCACTAGGAGTTAACTTTGCCCACCCTCACTATTCCTCAAATGATAGGTTTGACTTCTTCCTTTCCCACAATGGGTGGTTTAATAAAGAAGGGATATCCAGTATACTTAAAAGGAATGATTCTGCCTACCATACAGACTCTGAGATGTTTCTCTATCTCGTTTCTTCTCTTGAAGGCGAACCCGAAAGTAGGATCAGTGAAGCAATTGAACTGGTCAAAGAGAGAGGGCTGATCAGGAGCAGCGCTAATCTCTTGTTCACTGTGATAGATAGGAAGAGCCAGGATTATGAGGCATTCTATTACTCGGATGCTGCCGCTAAATCAAACTATGGCACATACCAGAAATTATTCCTGGTAAGGAATGAAAGATGGTCTGGAGTTTTTTCTTCAAGCATAGTTAAGGCAAACTCATTTCATTTCACAGAAAATGCGGAGGAAGTGGAGAGAGGCAAGCTATTCATGTTGTAGTCATTCAACATCTCAATTCAACTTTTTCTTGCAGTTTTGATAGGGTAAACAACTTGTTCTCAAAATGAGAGATTTAGAAAGCTTTCGCAAAGAAATTAAGGGATTTGACTTGTAATCCCACTTTGCACAATTCACCATAAAATTATGCCTTTATTCCTCATTTTGCATGTTATTTCCTTTAAGTAGGGCTGATCTAATGTGTCTCCCTTTTACAAATTAGTTAATCTTTGGAACAAACTCACAGCGCGAATGAAAACATTAAGCATTGCCTCCTGATAATCTTCCATGTACAGTCAAAAGGAGAACGGATTCAATGTTTCAACGTTCAAAGGAAGCGAGGTAGAGATTGGAGAGAAGCATGGGAGATTGCTGGGAAAGGAAATTGAGAAAGTGATAGAAAGATTCTCTTTTGCTCTCACGAATGACTACGGAAAGGACTGGCAATGGTTTAGGGATTTTTCTGTTTCAAATTTCAGTGAACGCCTGGATGAGAGAATTAAATCTGAAATGAATGCGATCCCGGCGTCATCAGCGAAACATAATGGAACGAGTTTCAAGTTTGAAGATTTGCTGACGCTGAATTGCATAGCGGAGATTGATAGTTATTTCTCAGCCCACGAAAAATCTGCAGTAGATGGAAGATGCTCTTCGTTCATTGCGAATGGGAAATATACTATGGATGGCGATTATATACTTGGTCACACTACTTGGTGGAGATATTATTTAGCAAATAGTTTTAAACACTTCTTTATCTTCAAACCAGAAAGTGGAATACCATTTGCAATGCAGTCGGCCCCTGGTTTTCTCTTCAGTTTCACTGACTTTTACTACAATAAGAGCGGCATCGCGATTTCTGAAACTACACTTGATGGAATCCATACTTACAATGCGGGGGGTACTCCACTGTTCCAGAGGCTCAGGTTAGCGATTCAGCACTCTAGTACTGTAGAAGACGCCGTATACCACATCACCAAAGATAATACGGGTGCATACCCAAACGATTATCTCATAGGGTCAATGGATGGGATTGCATTATTGGAACTTGGAACTTTTAATTACTCTTTGATGAAGAGGAAAGAGGGTTTTTTTGTTTCCAGCAATAGGGTGCAATTTGACAATCTGTATTCAGAATGCACGATCAATTACGACACGCTAAACGATTCAGATACATCACGATTCTTGAGACTGAACGAACTTGTCTCATCTGGAAAACTGGATAATGAGTCGGCAAAAAGAATTCTTTCGGATCATTATGATTCTTACCGGCGGGAGAACAGACCTGGAAAGAACACTATTTGTGGCCATAGGGAAACGGAACCCCTCAGGGACACATTTGACAAGCGTCCCGCATTCTTTACCACTGGATCGATAGATGGGAAAATAGTTACGGGTAAAGGGGCAGTCTCAGGGTCATCCACACTGAAGTGGGGTAAACCTTGCGGTGCGCAATTCTCCTCTGAGGAATTCCTATCCAGCCACCCTGAATACGAGTGGTTAAGAGGGCATCTGGAAGATATAAGTCCAGGTGCGTGGTATCAGTTTGATCACGGCTGGGAATAATTGATTATTCATAGCGAAGATGCACGCAATCCAGCTGCTTCTTCTTCCCCTTATCACAAATCTGTCTCCATAGTTTTCATAATTTGAGGATCCAAAGAATCAAGTATCAATCCAAAGTCTGTACAGTCAAATTCGATTGAAATTCCGCACTGTGTAAAATTTCATTTTTAGCCACCTCCATTTCACTATCTGTGGCGAGGTCAAGCCCTGTATTAAGGTTACGTGAATATTTTGGGAAAGCACTGGAGGATATTTGAACCCTGATTCTGTGTCCCTTTCCAAACACGTGGCCTGTTTTCCACATATCTACCTCCAGTTTGTATATTTGACCTGCCTCAAAGAAATCAATGCGTTCCATACCATTACGGTACCTTCCCCTGACCATCCCATCACAGAGTCTCTGTGCATATCCGCCTGGCCAGACGTCGAGGAGCATGACCATAAAATCGGTGTCTCTTGCATTAGTTTTCACATACAGATTGGCACGAACGTCTCCGAGAACTGCTATATCATTTTCCAGAATACCTGATGTATAAACGAGAACATCATCCCTCCTCTCGACTGATGAGTAATCATCGGGCCCACCGATCTGAGAAGAGGTTGGCTCAGTTATGAATGGTGTTGGGTTTGAAGGGTCGTAAACATAGGAGTCCTTTCCCCACTTTATCTCTTCTATGCTTCGGACAAGAACGCCATCACCGAATCTGCTATTGGCTTTTCCTCCACTTGACAGGAAGAATTTTCTCTGTTTTCCTCTAATATAGGGCCAATCATCGAGATCTAACCATCTATTTTCTCCCATCAGGAATACCTTCACTATCCTCCCTCTCCTTTTACCACTACTCGAAAGGAATTTATGGAACCAGTTAACCTCGATCTCCTCAAGATCGATTATTTCCTTCGAACCGAATTTAATTAAATCCGTGGATATCGAAGAATTCACGGAGTGCCCCCATGGTCCAATGATAAGACCCTGATTCTCCCGCGAGAAAGCGGTCGCTGAGTGATGCCTCATTCCTTCATAATTCAAGAATGTCCCTACCTGCTCGTCATCATACCAGCCAGAGATGTGAAGAACAGGCAAGTCTATAAAGCTAAACCTTCTTTGGTAACATATTCTGTTCCAGTAATGGTCTAGAGTTTGATGTTTCAGGTCCTCCTTCCAGTCTTCAAAATCCATACCGAGTTTTGATGGCATATCTTTTAGTGGAAGAGTCTTGTAAACATTTTCCCAGTCTATTCCATCTGTGCTCTTCAGAGTCCTGCCACTTACAATGTACCGCCAAGAAATGTGCATTGGATCGTGTACTCCAGTTGGGCTTTCCACAAATGGATCTGACGGAGAAACTATGGAAATCATTGCTTTTAAATTAGGGGGCCTCATCAAAGCCGCAAGCCATTGTATTCTCGCAGAATAGGAAGCACCAAAGGTTCCTATCCTCCCGTTTGACCAGCTCTGTTTCCCAGCCCACTCAATTAAATCGTATCCGTCGGTGCCTTCATTGAAATAGGGACGAAAAATTCCATCAGAATCTCCTCGCCCCCTAACGTCAAAATTAAGAAACGCGAAACCATTGCTTGCGAAGAGACGGGCAGACTTCCTAAATCTCTCGTCGTCTCTTCCGTACGGGGTTCGAAAAACAATGACGGGAAAGCGTCCCTTCTTTTCGGGAGTATAAAGGTCTCCCACAAGATCAATTCCATCCCTCATCTTCACCGAAATGTTTCTTTTCACTGTAAAATTCATATAACATACCCTCCAGCTTGATAGAACACGGGATACTTAGCTACTCCAATATACCTCTCAAATTCGCTGACTGACGTACCTTCATCACGTTTATTGCCATGCCCAATGGGGATATTGTTTTTTTGCATTTGAAGTTCATAATTGGAGAGAAGCGTTCCAATATTAGGCATTGTTCCCCTTGCCCAAACATAGTTATTTACAGTTTTACATAAAATTATAGTTAAACACATAACCCGTCACACCTTATGAATTTGTTCCCTAGAAATTTGCCAGGAGCTGATTCTGCAACGGGAGGCCTTGACGAAAAGCTGCTAAACAGAATTGATGCTATATATTTCAGGAGTTCCCCAGAGCCAATGAACATTCTCGATTCCCCCCCTATTTGCGCTTTTCCAGATGTGTCCACCTGACTTAGGTCAAGGATATATCCGGGAGATACACCAGTGATCTCCTCAATTCGTTAGACCTCTTTTGAGTCGTACAGGAACCATGCGACTTAAAGTTGTCCATTTTGGATATTTTTGTATTTGCTGGTTTCACTGTACTTACTTTCTCTTTGAACGAGATTATCTCCTCATACCTTGAATTTTCATGGCAGTCCGATATGAGATATCATTCAGTGGACAGATTCTCGACCCATTCCCACGAATTTGCTAGTATTATTCATAATTTCAGGCCTGTTGAACGACAATAGCCTCATGGGTTTGATGTTTTTGGAGAGGTTATTTATCTGTGAACCCTGTTATCACTTTTTCAACGCTGAGCTGACTAAGTTTTTAGACGGTCTACTTAATCCTTTGACCCTCAGTATTCACTGGTTAAGACCTTGAATATTTCCGTCCGAACCTTCCCAGCATCTTCCTTAAGTGCGTCATTGAGTATTTTATACTATATACCTCTCCTTTATGAGAGGGAACACTTCCCTTCTGTGCCAGTCATGCCTCCCCTCCACAATCTTCGCCAACGATTCTCTCTGCTTCACTGTCAACCTTGAAGGCTCCCCTCGTCTATCTTGGCGTGAGAGGGTCAAATCCTTCCCAGTTCCGTTTGCGCCCGATATGTAACCATGCTTCTTCATGATGCCTACTGCATCTGCAGTACTCTCATCCCAGTTCCGCTGGTATGTGAACTCTATAAAATTCAGTCTCTTCAGAACTTTTGCATTCTTTTCCAGAGTTCTTGTATTTTTTCAACTTCCATTAATGGGGTCTACTCACCTACTGGATTTACCTCTCCCCCTTTCCAAGATTTAGCATAACGGTATAATCTAAATAGCCACGTTTTAAACTGGAAATTAAAAGGAAATTTGGAGTTACTGATTAAGAATCTATAAAATTAGAATCTCGTGATTATAATGGAGTTAAGGTTAACTGATACTGCGACCACTATTCCACCCAGCCCGTCAGCTTCGTATTTCTCATCAGCTTCATGGTATATAAGATGGTAGGTGCTCTGGGATTGAAGACTATCTCACTCCGCTCCTTCCCTTTGGATCATCCCTTTAACTTTTCAAGGTCGGTCCGTCTTTATTAATGCATACTCAGTGCAATGGAGATGACCAATTTGCAAAGATCCCAATTCGGTTGGCGAATTGCACTAGACTTAGATGGGACAGAGAGTCGCGAGGAAATTGGAACCTGACAATAGTTCGAAGACTCATCAATGGAGAGTGAGCGCGTCAAGGATTAATACTTATTCAAATTGGGATATTATGGACGTCGACAGAAGCGAATTGGAAAGAAAAATTGATTATGTGATGTCAAACAGCATTCCTTTATCAGCCCCTGGTGCCGTAGCACTTGTTTCCTACAGAAACTCAGTACCTTTCTTTCGCGCGTATGGTTCAATGGAGGAATATCACTTCAAATTCCAAAACGACACCATTTTCGATCTCGCGTCACTTACCAAACCGCTTGCGACTTCCCTTCTTTCCCTTAAGCTTATCGACAGTTGCAAGTTATCTCTCAAAGATACAGTGGGAGAATTAAATCTCCTAAACGGATTCATTAATATTCAGAAGCTCACGTTTGAAAGTCTTCTGTGCCACACATCCGGCATGATATCAGACTTCCCTCTTTATGAAAAAGGAAGAACTAGGGAGGCATACCTGAGTCAGATTGAGAGAGAAGCAGGACACGCTGAAATGTATAAGAAGGAGGTCTATAGTGACCTCAATTATATCCTTCTTGGATTTCTCATAGAGGAAATGTACGGTAAACCACTGGATGTGGTATGGCAAGAGGAAATAGGGTCTAAACTTGGCTTAAAGAATAGTGGTTTCAATCTTCAAGCCATGAAGGATAGAATACCACCCACTGAAATAACACGGGAAAGGGGAGTGATTTGGGGAGATGTTCACGATGAGAATGCCTATTATTTGGGAGGGGTAGCAGGACACGCAGGACTGTTCTCAACGGCCCACGACATAGACACGATATTGAAAGCAATGATGAACGGCTCGATTATAAGTAAAAAGACCTTTCAACTCGCAATAACAAATAGGAACGGATATTTGGGAGGTATCTTCGGCCTTGGTTGGATGACAAAGACCCAACTTGGTTCAACAAAGAGTGATTCTTTTGATTTTTCTGGATTCTTCGGAGACTATAGCCCATATGGCTCGGCAGGTCATACTGGCTTCACCGGAACTTCAATTTGTATTAACACTGGTCTTGACCTCAGATGCGTGCTTCTCTCCAACAGGACGTTCCCTTCTAGGGGCAATACGAAAAATATAAGGCTGAGAAGACTTTTCCACAACGCTGTGTTC
Organism: Thermoplasmata archaeon; assembly: GCA_021817415.1. GTDB lineage: Archaea > Thermoplasmatota > Thermoplasmata > Thermoplasmatales > JAKAUZ01. The sequence goes on from JAKAUZ010000027.1 coordinate 35,118, forward strand.
AGTTCAATTCATTGATTTCTCTATCTCCTCCATTGCCTTTTCTATGTCATACTTGTTTCTGCGAAGTATTTCATCTGCTTGATCCTCTCCCATGTTGAAACGGGACGAAATGATTTTTAAGGCTCTTGCCCTTAGTTTGGAGTTGTAATAGGATTTCATGTGCGTCATGTAATTGCCATCGGTCCTTCCAAGGGATACTGCAAGGGTCGTACTTATAATATTTAGGGTCATTTTTTGTGCTGTCCCTGCCTTCATTCGTGTCGAACCCTGGATGACTTCCGGTCCCGTCTTAAGGAGTATGCAATCTTCTGCAGCCTGTTCTAAGGGGGAAGGCGAATTGTTCAATATTGCCACTGTATAACATCCAAGAGATCTGGCATGCTTGATAGCTGAAATGACAAATGGTGCCTTTCCGGATGCAGATATTCCTATGACTACATCATTGTTTGAAATTCTTTTTCTCGAAAGGGCAGTTACTGCAGACCTGGTATTGTCTTCTGCCCCCTCTATAGACCTGGTGAGTGCCTTTATCCCCCCTGCAACGATAAAATCAAAGTAATTCTTCCCCATCCCGTAGGTAGGTTCCATCTCGATGGCATCCAGTGCACCCAATCTCCCGCTGGTTCCTGAACCTACATATAGCACTCTTCCACCACTATTCATTCTTTCTAGGCATCTTTCAATTACCAAGGTTATTTGGGCTCTGGCTCTGCCAACTGCTGAAAATGCAACTTTATCCTCTTTGTGAATTATGCTCACTATGTCGTTCACATTAAGAGAAGAAATATTTGAAGTCCTTTCATTGATATCTTCCGTTCCTTTATCTTTTATGTCCCTCATCCTATGGTATGCATGGGTTATACTAATATTAGGAATTCGATTCAGAATTCTTTCAGTTTCCCATTTTTTATGATACCCTTTACCTTGAACGCCTTATCAAGAATTGCAATGTCGGCTCTAAAATCTTTTCTTATTAGACCTCTATCTCCAATCTTAAGCAACCTCGATTGATTAGTTGACAAATATTGACCTATATCTTCCAGTCTGTAACCCAGAGAGATTAAATTCCGCAGTGCTGCATCCAGAGTGAGAATGCTGCCGGCAATGGTATCCGTCCCCTCAATTGTACATTTGCCTCCTCTTACAAGTACTGGCAATTCTCCAAGTGAATATTTTCCATCCCCTTTCATTGTAGCAGAAATTGAGTCTGTTATCAATATAATTGTTCCTCGATCCTTTTGCCTAGTAGCGATTCTAATGGCAGATGAAGATGTATGGACGAGATCACATATAAGCTCTATAAATATATCCTTCTGGATGTACCCGAAATCCAGAATCGAAGGTTTACGATGATTGAATTCTGGCATCGCGTTGTGGAAATGAGTTATCAGGTTCGCCCCTGCGGCATACGCCCTTGCAGCTGTGTCTTCATCTGAGAGAGTGTGACCCATGGATACTATGATCCCTTCCTTCACCAGCCTATCAATCGCTCTAAGTGCCCCATCCAGTTCAGGCGCAATGTCGATGATTCTCAGAATACTCTTGTGCCTGAGTATTACAGCCATTGTGCTTTCATCACCAGCATGTCTGAGAAATTGCGGATCATGGGCTCCCTTCTTTTCTGGATTTATGAATGGGCCTTCCATCCTGGCTCCGATAATGTCTGCGGCTAACTCTCTATCAATCATTGCCCCATTTTCCACTGAAGTAAGAAAATGTTCCGTAGTGTCAAGGGATGATGAGACAAGCGTGGGAATGAATGCAGTTGTCCCTGTCTCTATGACTTTATCTCTCCATTCAACATAATCACCGGGATCAGCTGTATAGCTATCAATTCCGTGTATACCATGGGTGTGTATGTCTATGAAACCTGGTACTGCTATTCTATCTGAAAAATCAAGTGCCTTTCCTTTTGGGTTTTGGGCAATTCCATTAATCTTTCCTCCCTTCACTGAGACAGTCAAGTCATCAATTCGTTTCTCGCCTGTGAATACTTCCCCAAACTCATAGGCTTGAACTTTCTTTACATTAATGATGGTTTCACTTCCTCGTGTAAATTGTTAACTTCTCTTCCTCCTGCGTGCGTATAGCAATGAAGCCAGTACAACAATAATCGCTGTAGGGACAATGATGAGTAGTGAAACATAGATCACAGCGTTTTGCCCATTGACAACGAAATGCAAAGTGGCCTGCGCCATGCCATTAGATCCTATAGCGGTCAGAGCAATATTGTATTCTCCGGGAGTAAATTCGAAGGTGAATACTTGTTGGTCGCTGACCCGGTTCCCGTTTATTGTCCAGATGAAACTATAGTTACCGAATCCCACCCCATTGGGCATGGAAGCAATTAGAGTGATTCTACCATTGCCCTGGGCAAAGACTGATTCATTAGTGACATTCCTGCCTTCCTTTAATAGCGTGATCCTGACATTTTTTTCTTCTGCGAATGTAGGGATATGCATGTACAGCGCCGAAACATTGCTGCCGTTTAACGTAAGAAGACCGTAAAAACTGACGTTCCAATCAACACCGGGAGTGTAATTCCAGATAGCCGCAGGATCGGTCTGGACCACTTCTCCACCTCCTATGTAAAGCATAGCATGTCCATTTCCTGCCCCCCCGTCAACCACTACATCTCCAGGAGAGAGCATGTAGGAGGGGAGTATAGAATAATTTTCCACGTAGTACACGGCTGCCTCAGGAGAGCCATAATATGATGCAGGTATAGGCTGATATCCTATTCTGCTTTCGTCTGTCTGGTTTTGCGGAAATACGGGAAGATCATATCCTGCCAACCAGTCAGCTAACCTGTATACTCCGACAATACCATAGCTGCCGGGATAACCGGATTGATAATTCGTAAGATTGTCGCCGGGTGGATTGCTCGCGAGGGCGGTCAGACCTCCTGCGATGAGTGCCTCAGAGACGAAATGTGCGCAATCCTCAGAACCAAATGCGTCAAGATTCTTCTGCATCACAGAAAGATTTGAGCCAGAGGGGTAATATTTGGTATGAAAATATTTGTCGTGAATCAGGAGACCGTATTTAACAGCAAGGCTCCCGCTGTAATTGAAATGGGCAGTTGGATTTGCAACAGCTGGGGAAACATTGAGAGGGTGAATCTGCACCCCCTGGACTTTCTCCTGAGGGCCGTTAATTAATAACATTGCACACACAACGAAAATAAGTATCATAACAACGTTGCTTCTCATTCCATCATTAGAACAAGTGAAAATATTTCTTATAGCTTTCTGTCCCTGATCTTGAGTCAGGTTATTGTAGTAATGTCTGACAATGATTATTTCACAGTTTTCTAAATGACCCAGATTACCCCTTGTAACCGTCTGTTCCAAATTATAAAGTAAATAACTCAATGAATTTAACGCTGCTCACAAAAAACTATACAGTTTTAAGGGTTGCACACCACCCGATACTGTTATCATTCCTTATAATGTTCACTCTCCTGTGATGCCTTAGAATATTGTAAAAGTTTTTATCAATATGGGAATTGGTAACTGAGCTCAATGAGAATGGGTAATTTTATCCAAGCTGGTATAGAAGGGAAAGACAGAGATAGGACCAAACGGTTTCTCTCTACGGTGAAACCTTTCTCAATCGTACTGCTTTCTAGGGATTTTGACGACCTTCAAGATTTAAAAGCCCTGCTGAAGTGGATAAGGAGACTTTACAGGATTGAACTAGGAATTGACGAGCCCTTCATTGCAGTTGACCAGGAAGGGGGAAATGTTGCGCGGATACGGGAAATTGACTATCTACCCAGTAATTTTGCTATGGGCGTTATGGGAATTGATACCTACTCCAGATATTCTGGCTTAATTGCCGGATATCAGTTGATGAATCTTGGAATAAGGTGGAACCTTGCACCAGTACTGGACACTGCGTCAAACGTCGATAATCATATTGTCATGGAGCGTTCATTTGGGCAATTAGTTGACCTTGTTGGAAAATTGGGTTTGTCGTATATAGAAGGGTTGCAGGGCATGGGAGTTGCTGCAACCGCGAAACACTTCCCGGGACACGGGTACGTATTAGAAGATTCTCACGAGAAATTACCTCATGATCATCGGGAAATAAATTCAGTCTTTAATGGTGCACTTCCTTTCAAACTTGCCGCCAAGAATGGCGTTAGAGCGACCATGGCCTCACATATAGTCTATGATGCTATTGATCCGGATCTTCCGGCTTCTCTGTCGTCCAAAGTCTATGAAATCTTGAGAAAAGACTTCGGGTTCGAGGGACTGGCCATCACAGATTCACTTGACATGAAAGCGATCTCTTCCAATTTCTCGGTAAGGGAGATTTCCGGACTAGTCGCTAAGGGTGGACCAGACGTGATAGAATGCGTTGATATGGATATGGCGAGAGAATTTTTTGAAGAACTCAATAAAAAGACTATACACCAGCTGCAGAATAGAACAAGGAGGATAGAGAATCTCATTCCAGAAAGAAAGTTTAAATTTTCGCCACCTTCAGAAGTAATGAATTGGATTTCTGCTGGCGGTGTGAGATGGTTGAGAAGAAAAAATCTATCTCCTGAAAGAAGTTTGACCCTTATCTTTTTAAATTCAACTTTTGTTGCCGAAAAATCATGGCCCTTTAAACTTCGCTCGCTAATAGAGGATAGAATAAAACAATTGGACATTAACTTAAGAGTGACTACACTTGATAGTCATAGGCCGATAAGGAACGATCAGATTATAATTATCGGTAAGAATTTACACCTTGGGGAAAAATGGCAAATAATCGGAAGAATATGTGAAGGGAAGGATTGCGTCTTCCTATCCACGGGAATGCCGGTAGATTCCGGGCTGCTGGATAAGAGGATAGGGTACATTTACTCAGGCGGGGAAAAATATGAAAGCATCATAGCCGCGATCTTCGTTATTCTTGGATTTTTCGATCCATTTGTGGGTACGTCACAGTGCTAATCTATGAGTAGGTACCGTTTTTTTTCTCTCTCCGGTAGCGAGAATACATAATCGTCCAAAACCTTTCTGAGCCCTTCTATGTCGTACCCAGAAAGATAGACTCCCTCCCTCCTATAGGTAAGAACAATTGAACCCAGAACTGCCTCATATCCGTATATGGGATCAATAAATTTTCTGTTCCCGCTTGAGTCTCTTATTTTTGATTTCACTTTTTCCCAGTACCATTCTCCTGACCGAAATACGCCTCCGTAGCCACTGAATTCTAGCTGTTCTGGCCTGCCAAGTCTATTGTAAATTGATATTGCGGTCTTTGCGGTTTCCTCTGATGCATCTTCCATAATAGTTTTAGCAAGGGAATCACCCTTTAGTGATTCTCGAGATGTGAACCTAGCAATTGATGCAATATCCCTGATGTCTATTTTCTTTCCGTAGACCTTATTTATTATGTCTCTCGGATCACTTAGAGAATAATGTTCCCTGATAACCCCCATTAGACTACTCTCAACGAATTCTGACCGTCCATCAAATAGCTTCACTACCTCCTGAATAGTCCGTCTCCCTATGTAGAAGGCCCCTCCCTCATCGTCAAGGAACCAACCCCATCCGGAGGAACGGACTACTTTCTCTTCGACTCTACCGTAACCTACCATACCTGTTCCTGGAGCAACAACTATTCCGTTCCCATCTGGAAACCTAGAAAAGAAACCAGCTTCTCCATCATTAAAATAAGAGATCTTCCTGTTGGGAAAGAGAGAGGAAAGAATCTCAATCATCTCGGATGATGACTTCTCAGAGTCCTTCATACCTGCAATGGCAAAGGTATACTCGTCTGCATCTTTTATACCGGAATTGTGCAATGATTTCAAGACGGAATTCTTAAGATTCCTCTTAAAACCTGTTAGTCCCACATTCCTTAAATTTGTTGAGCCGGATATTCCGACGCCTAGAATTTCTGAATTTTGGTTGTAAACAACCGAAATTGTTTTGGTAGCCCCTCCGTCTACAGAAAGAAAATACATAGAGAGTTAATAAATAAAAAGGATAAAAAATGTTTCAGAATTAAGTGCCCGGAGGTGGCGGCGTTTCTTCTTCCTTTTTTGGTGCGCCTTCTTTTTGTTGCTTGCTCCTCTTATACAGGAGATATACAGGAACGACAATGATAACTAGTACAATTACCGCTATCACATAGTAGAGGTAGGCAGGGAATGGTGATGTAGTGGTTGGCGGTGCGCCTGGAGCATATATCTTGAGGAGATTAATCATACCTACAGGGGAATGATTCTGATCGAATCCTGCTATCTTTTGATCGTTGAAAGCATAGTAATTCCCTATGTCACCAATAAGCACCATTGGTACTTGAACAGCAACAATTTTCTGTACTTGGAACAGGTCACTCATGAAGGCTGCCTTGTTCGATACTTCTGTGAATGACTGATTGAGCAGACTACTAACGGTAGCATTGCTCCAGTGCGTTATAAATCCGTCCCAGAAACTGCTTGGATCAAATAGATCCCAGAGGACATACCACGGATTAGAGAAGGATGGGGTGGCGCCGAAATAGCTTAGGTCAGGAGTGGCCAGGGAGACGTTGCTCTCAAACATGTCGGTGGCCCATGGACCGAACGGTACGACTGATTCAGTAACAGAGAATCCTATCAGTGAAAGATCGTTTGTTATGAATGATGCCGCCGTCATCCAGTCAGAGATTGGTGGTTCAACTATTGTCAACTTGACTATTGTACCATTCGGGTATGTCCAAAACCCACTGCTGCCCAGTGTAAGGCCAGCTTTCTCGAATGAGGCAGTGGCCTGACTCGTGTTGTAGTGATATTCTGGAAGCCCTGATGCCCACCACGAATAATTTGTCCACGGTTCCCCTCCGAATGACCCCTGTCCCCCGATTCCATCCTCTGCCTTCTGCATTATCTGAGTTTTGTTTATTGCGTATGCCAGACCCTGCCTGAAGTACGTATTGTTGAATGGTGCAACCCTCGTATTGTCCCAAAGGTAGAAAGCCCAAGGCATCTTGTAGATATAGTTCACCATGTTGCTTGTTGTTTTCAGTGCGTTGTAATCGCTGATAGCAGGATATTCGGCATCAATACTCCCACTCTTAAGGGACAGCGTCATGTCAGAGGTTGATTTGAATGGTTCGATTATCAGGTTCTGGATATGTGGAGTACCCTTCCAAAAATGCGCGTTCGCAACAAAATCCATCGCAGATTCACTCACGGACGTAAGGATAAATGGTCCCGCCTGGAGTTGGTGCCCTATGTTCATGTTAGTGTAACTTCCTATATCTGATATGTTAGAGTATAAGGAGTTCCAAGAGTAGGGAATTATGGTCTGTATTCCAATGTAAGTTAGCATCATTTGAGATGGGCTGTTGGTTACAAACCTTACTTCGTAATTGTTAATCGCCGTAACGCTTACTATGTATGAATCAACGCCATTGACATCGAGTGTTGAGTTTGCCTTCAACACGTCAAAGGTGAAAACAACGTCTTGTGCTGTTATCGGACCTGCAACCTGTGTCCCGTTCATCCAGGTAGCGTTTTTCACAAGATTGAATGTATACATTGTTCCGTTGGGACTTACTGTGTAGTTGTTTGCCAGCCACGGGAGAAGTGTTCCGTTCGATGTAGAGTAGAGCAGTCCAGTTGGATACATTATTGCAGTTGCTTCACCTGCTAGGTTCAGTGCGGTCAAAGGGTTAAGATCAGTCACCGGTGTGGACACAGGTGTCCCCCATATAAATGTCCCAGTCGAGGAAGACGCTGCGTATCCACCTGAAAAGAATAGGGTGAATGACATCAAGACCAGTACAGTGACAATGGCAACCGTAAGTGTTTTTCTGCTTCTTTTTTCCTTGGTTTCTTCAAAATGTGAATCAACCATAAATGTATACTCTGCTTTCCGATATTAATATTTCTATACTATCAAGTGGTAACGATATCCTGGAAAATTGTATTGTTAAGCATTGAAATCTACGTAGCTTTTATTTTATCTTGAATAGAAGATGAGAGCCGAAAGACAATGGTCCCACCACTGAGGATAAGTTAATATTTCTATTATTTCTACGTTCAATAAATGAACGGAAGATCAGTTGTTCTACTCGCTGTTTTTTCTATCCTCATTCTCCTTATGCTAGTTGCTTGGACGTCTCAAGCTCAGACATCCTTGAACTTGAAGAATGATAGCAAAAAAAGTGCCATTGTATGGATGGGTCTTGAGATTACCGGAGAGAATATCTCGGCAGACCTTTCTGCAATAAGGGAACACAAAGATGACTTGACAGGAGTATCATTTGAGCACTATATGATTGACTCTCAGGGAGATCTGGAACCAATCTTCCCACTCACAAATGTAACTTCTGCCATACAATCAGATGGTCTTCAAACCTTCCCGATGATCATAAGCGTGAATCTGAATGATATAGAATATCTCATCAATCATCCAAATCATTTCATTCAGGCAGCCGTATCACAAGCCGTGGCAGAAAGATTCACTGGATTCAATGTTGATTTCGAGCCCACGAAAGCGGCAAACAGTACTGTTGCAATGGAATACTGTAGGTTCTTGACAGATTTTGCGGATGCTCTCCATTCTGAAGGAAAGATACTGACAGTGGATGTGGCCACATGGAACCAATTTTGGAATTTCAGTGCCCTTGGGAACACGACCACTGACATCCTCTATGATATGGGCACATATGCATCTCCATCGATCGACTTTGCCTCCGCACTAGAATATGCGGCAATGGAGATTCCATTAAGCAAATTGGGAATAGGGTTAATTACTGTAAACGTTAATAATGGTTCTATTCTTGCAAACTACTCCGTTTCAGCGAGATTTCAGTTTCTCGAATCTTACAATGTGACAAATGTTGCCGTCTGGGATATGCCTCTTAATTCTTATTGGTGGGTATACCTTTCTAATTTCCTCGGAGAAAAAAATAACCACATTATTAATAAAAATCTTATTATTATAATAATCACTATCCTCGTGGCCGCCGGGGTTTCTTTCCTCTTCATCTTCAAGAGAAAAAGAAACCGGATTTCATGAATATTTGCGGTCCTTTTTGAAGGAGAATAGAGTGACTTCTTCCTTCAACAATACCCATCTACTCAGGGAACCGTCCAATCTTCTCAAAAATTCTCATCAGCGACCGAGAATAATCTGAACCGTCAAATAGGTCATTCTCCGTTACCCTTGAATAATGTCCGTTTGCGTGTATAATCTTTCCACGACCCATGTATATCGCCACGTGGCCCTTAAAGAAGATAAGATCACCTGGCAGGGAACTATCGAAGTCTTTTACAGTTATCGAAGCATCTCGCTGCTCATTTGAATTTCTGGGAATCTCTATTCCCGAAAACCTGAAAAGTCTCTGCGTGAAACCAGAGCAGTCAAAACCAAAATCAGAGGTTCCTCCCCACAGATAAGGTACCCCCATGAATCTTCTTGCTAATTTGACCGGCGAAAAATGCCTGTTCAGTGTTACCAGGTACCTCTCTGGTATCATAAATCTTGTCACATCATCTTCACTAATAAGGGACCCAAATGGTAGGGCCATTATTCTATTCCTGTGTTGCTTTGAGAGCTTATAGACTCTCTCTGACTCATTGCCTAGGAGGGATCTTTTCATATAGCCAACAACGCCATCCTTTCCCCTAACCTTTGCAAATTCCCCTACTTCTTCTAAGATCTCTACTGTCTCTCCATATACCAGTTGAGAATCCCTTTCAGAGTTCGTTGAAGGTTTAGTCCTGATATCGGCTACACTTGTTATGACCATCACCTTTTTTTATGCGATTCTATCACAAAAACATTACTTCTGGTTCACCGTTTCTTGGAACCTTTTATTTCAAGCTCGAGAGGGTGCACTAAGAAGTGAAACATTCTAGTAAAGAACATTGATATTGCGATTTAGCATACCGTTACATGGAGATTGAGGGGTTTGCATGGATTTCCTGAGTTATTTTGATGTGGAGCACAACACACTCTACATGGATGGGAAGAAAGTCATTGAAATAGCGGAAAGGTACGGAACACCCCTTATATTATATTCAAAGAAGAGGATACTTGAGAATATAACGGCAATTAGAAATGCATTTCAATCAAGTAGCCATTCCATCCATTTTGCAGTGAAGTCGAATTTCAATCCTTTCATACTTTCATTAATGAAGGAAAACGGAGTGGGAGCTGACGTATCCAACTATAACGAGGCAATACTTGCACTAAGAGCCGGAATTAAACCCGACGATATTATTGCGTCTCCGAACAATATGACAAGGGAGGAACTTCTAAAGATCATCAACCTTGGAATTGCAGTGAATTTTGACGATGTCTCCCAGATGGACCTGGTTAAGGATCATCTTCCGCACACGGTCTCCTTCAGAATTAATCCTGGAATCGGAAAAGGGGAGTTCACAGGCATTACGACGGGTGGAAAGGGAAGTAAATTTGGAATTCCGGTATCATCCGCTTTAAGCGCATATCGTAAAGCAAAAAATTCTGGGGCTAGGAGGTTCGGAATTCATATGATGGCCGGATCTAATATCCTTGATCCTAGTTTTTTTAAGGCATCTACAGGTATTTTCTTCGAAGTTGCAGATAAGATATCCAGCGAGGGCGATGTGGAATTTGAGTTCCTCGATGTCGGAGGTGGATTTGGGGTGCCCTATAGGGATTCAGATGAGAGGCTTGACCTTAACACTGTAGCAGCAAATATAATGGAGAACTTCAATAAGTACCAAATAAATGGGATGTTTAAAGGTTCTAAACTTATCCTTGAACCTGGAAGATTTCTTGTTGCTGACGCAGGGGTACTTCTTGCAAAAGTGACAAACATAAAAAAATATGACAAATTGATCATAGGAACCGATGTCAGTATGAATACTCTCATAAGGTCCCCACTATATGGAGCAACCCATCCTGTTCTGGTTGTCGATAAAGTAGGCGAGAAACCAGTGGTAAACGCTGATATTGTAGGTCAGGTTTGCGAGAATACTGATGTCCTTCGGAAAGACGTAATGCTTCCCAAATTGGAATATGGGGACCTACTGGCTTTTCTCAATGCCGGGGCTTACGTCACGTCGATGGCTTCCAACTACAATATGATTCCAAGGCCGAAGGAAATCATGTTGGACGGTAATGATGAAATAATGTTGCGGAGAGAAGACACTTTAGACGATATGCTTTCGCAGTTCATCTTTCCTTGATCTCTGTCTCAATATTTCATATCCCGTTTTCGGTTTATTATTACCTTGCTAAAGATCATTAGCAGGTCAGCTGTTTAAGGAATGAACTTCGGCACCGTCGATTTAATCTTTTCTTTTACAGGGAACGGGACTTGAAGGATAAATTACGCAAGAAGGAATGTAGATCCAATAAGTGGGGACCTCATTTACTGTAGCTCCAATTGCTGATGCTGAAAGATCACATCGTAATCTATTTGTTCGATAAATCTATTCAAATTCAATTATTGAATAAACTCATTTTTTATTCTTGGGTTAACCACATGGAGTGAATCTCGCAATGTCAGAACTAATGCTGGCGCAGTCTGTCACCGCTCTGATATTTGAACTCTCAATCAGATAAATGCGATTCAAAGGCTCCAGGTCTGGCATATCTTACCTTTTATGCGGTTAACAAACATTCTTTGCGCTCGTCAACCTCATCTAATTTCTTGTTTAAGAGCTAACAGCCCTCTTCCTTGAATCCCATTGTTCAACAATCATCATCTGAATTTTTATACCAACCCAAGAGGTATAGTTCATTATGCATCTCTCAGAAATCGTAACAATGTCAGATGGAAAGGAAAATGAGGGGGTTGTTTTGTGAGACCGTTTTTTTCAAAGTGACGCCAAAAGGCCGTTGCTTAACATGCTTTACTAGATAAATCGTTCTAAAATAAATGGTCAACGGCTGCATCTCTTTCAGGATTGACATTGCTGAAATATCTAAGTAATAATCTGCATCCTGAGTGTGTTATTCACGTCGGGATAAACGCCGTAATATTGCGTATATGGACTGACGCCGTAGGTCAGGATTGTATTCCCTTTCCTCTCCACATTTACAACTATGTCGAATATTTGATTTATTGTTCCTATCAGTTTCGCATCGTGATTCATCATTATGAGTGAATCCTTGGTTCCCCTTATGTTACTTGAAACTCTTGAAATGATTTCATCTGTAATTCTGGATCCTTCAAGCTTCTCCAACGCTCTGGTCGATTCGATGAATAATATTCCATCGGTGCTATCCGATAGCTCAACTATATTTCTCATGTACTCCCTCATTCTTTCTTCCTTGGTTGTCTGACCCAGGCCAGCTATAAACCTCTTCCCGGACACGTCATTTTCCAAGTCTACTATCCTGATGTTTTTCTCGTAGTCTTTTAACGGAAGTGCTTCATTTATGAAAGCATATGTCTCCATTGGTCCCTTGTCGGGGTCCCCTAAGTACAAAATGCCTTTATTTTCCTTAAGCGCCTTGACAATCGAGGGTACAAGCAAAGAATAAGCCACATCAGTTTTGATGTTTATAAAGTTGAAGGCAATAGCATTCTTTCCCTTGACGTCCACTATTTTCTTGTCAATGAAATTGATTCCTGTAACTATTCCTTGCAGGTCTGTTTCGTGATTGTAGGTGTACGTTCCAATGTAATTTGTAGGAGGGATGTATGCGAACCTCCCCCCATCGAGGGTGTAGCTATATTCGTTTGACTCAATCTGGGTGTATCTCATTTTTTCAAGCCGGATGTTCCTTATGATTCTTGAATCAATGAATTCTTTGTGCAAAGTAATTACTCCATCAACAAGGTAATCCAACCTGTTTAGCTTGCCTTCTACATCTGACTCACTGACTATAACCAGATCGATTCCAGAGTTTTCAACAATGTCCTTCTGTAAGGCGAATATCATCTTATCTTCTTCAATACCGAGCTTTCTTGATATACCCTCTATGCTGTCTATGATAAGTGCTGGTTTCTGTTTCATTATGAGGTTTAGGGAGTCGATTGTTCTCTCTAGCTCGGCAGAATTGATGCCAAGAGAATCAAGGTTGTAGGTTACGACTTTATCTGGTCTTTGATTCACTAGGCTCCTGAGTACTTCATTACCTGATATCAATACTTCACTCTGCTTCTGCTCATTTGTCTTAGGATTAATAGTTCTCAGGAATCTTTTCCCAGCATCTATTATCCTGTTCTTCGAATCTGATTCTTTGACCCACGGAAACTGATTGTAGATGGATTGATCCCCGACCCTTGTCGAAAGATAAACGGATTTCTGGGGAGTAAACACGTTTTCCATCATCTCAAGTGCAAGCGTCGTCTTTCCCGAGCCCGCGGAGCCTCGTATTATGAGCGATTTTCCCCACGGATTTCGCAAGAAGCCTTCAATCTCTGGTGGAAATCTTGATAACACAATTATGCATTAGGAAGCTGTTTAAATAATTTGTCGAAGAAAAAAATTAAATATATTCATCGGCGGCATCTTCTTCCTTAGCCTTTTCTTTGAGGACTTTTTTTAGCAGTGGGTGCGGCTTCTCTTCAGGTTGATATTCCACGACCGTCGGTTTCATCGCATTATCATCGTTGTGGTGAGGATGTTTCTGACTTAGCAGCTTTGGCCTGTCCTTATCCCTTATCTTCAGTTCTGAGATGCTCCCCCCTAAGAATCCAAATGCTATCAATACAGCCCAGTTTGGAGGCACAGCAAGCAGGAATGTGCGGAAACTACTGAACATCAATGAAACAGAATAGATGAGAGAACCCAAAAATGGGTTTAAAATTTGAATGTGGTAAAGAATGTTGCCAGAAAGATAAGAAATGACCATCGGAGGAATTTGTATTACATATGTTAGCAAATATGCAGATGTCCCGAAAGCAACCGAAATAATTGAAGTCACAAGTAGACCTTTGTACTTGTTCCCTGCTGCCCTACCTGCGACGTACCCAGAAAGCATCGGCCCAAATATAGGTAACCACCACAGAAGAACCGTCCCAACAAGAGCGATGACAAGAGATCCTTTGATCGAATATCTGCCCGTTTCCTTGTACCTGTTCCATCCCTCAAGTGTAATGAGTGACATTAGTCTGACAATAGTCATACAAAGATAAATACTTTTCCTATATATTTTCTAGAATATTATATAAGTATAAATATATGAATACCAATGTTTCGTAGACCTTTTAACTTCGTCGTTCATTCGTTTCCACCACATATGGCACGTCTGAAAATTAAGGTATTGCTTTAGGTTCGGTGCGGCATTACCTCACAAAGAATATAAATTACTGTAATATTCCGGAGGAGTGATTTGATCTACGGATAGGAGAAACATTTACCTGATTTCAATTGGGTCTTTCATCAGGACTTTTGGAACTGGGGCAGTCTGGGCATTTACGGCCCTATACTTGTCAAAAATCCTTCACGTCAACCTTATATTCATTGGAGCTGTTTTCGCAATAAATGCTATCTCAGGGGGTTTAATCCAGATTTATTCTGGATATCTGGGAGATAAGTACGGGTTCAAAAGAACGATATTGATATTCTCCTTCGGGTCTGTATTTTCAATATTCTCGCTTTTCCTAATATCACATTTCACTACTTCGGCGGCGATATTTATTCCTGTCTTCATTGTCAGTAATCTGGTCGTCTCCCTTTACCAACCCTCGACCAATGCATTGCTGTCACTTAGTAGCGAGACCGCATTATCGGGATTTTCCACCTTGCGAATTGCTGCCAATCTTGGCTGGGCGATCGGTCCAGCACTAGGTGGAATTATTATCACCATTTACGGATTCTCTTTCATTTATCTCGTCGCTTCTGCCGCGTCATTAATCTCGTTCCTGATGTATTTCATGCTCCGGGATATCGGCAAGACGGGCCAATTTATCAATAAGAACATGCTCATAAATGATAGACGTATGACCATATTTGGTGTGAGCATTACATTTCTTTTCGTGGTAGTGTCCCAATTTTCTGTCACGTTATCTATCTACGCAAATGAATTCATGGGAGTGAGCTACTCCTCTGTCGGCCTGATATACTTTACAAATGGAATAGTGGTGGTTCTTTTCCAATGGCCTATTTACCTCATTGTCAGAAGAATTGGAATGTGGAACGGAATGCTTGCCGGAACAGTGCTGTATATCATGGGTTATTTTTCTATGGCCATGGATCATCATTTGATACAATTCCTCGTTTCAATGTTCATACTGACTCTTGGAGAGAACTTCGTCACTCCAACGGGGAATGCAATTGTTTCCCAAATCGCAAAAGGAAAACGTCTTGGATCGTACATGGGGTTATACAATTTCTTCAATTCGTTTGGAAGAGGAATGGGACCATCATATGGCTCTTTTTTATTGTCAGCATACACGAATCCATTTGATATTTGGGGGTTCGCTGTATTGCCTGGTGGGATCGCATTCCTTCTCCTGGCAATCCAAAAATTCAGAATGAAGGAAATTAATTAGAAAATCCCAGATCCATGACTTTGTAATCATTCAATTATGAACGTATATGAAACACTCACGCCTGTGAGACGAATGATTCTCCCGATACGACCTCACGGAGAACAAACGCTGATATTATCCAGATAAGCCCTACAAGTACCGGAACTATATTTCCGATGTACAGTCCAATTCCAACTAAAATTAATGGTAAAATGTAAAATAAAATAAATAGAATGAGTTTCCTCGCATTCATTCAGATCGTCTATCCGAAAAGAGCTCCAAGCCCGGCTACTGCTTCTTCCTCACTCTTGTCCTCTTTCTTCTCTTCCTTCTTTTCCTCTTTCTTCTCTTCCTTCTTTGAGGATGTCTCTGCCTGTGCGACTGGCTGGACTGCAACCATTGAAGATTTTATTGCCTCCTCAATGTTCACGCCTTCCAGCGATGTAATGAGGCTCTTGACCTTTGCGGGATCAGGTGTTACTCCTGCCGCTTTCAGTATTTCGGATACTCCTTCTTCTGTCACTGGTTTTCCAACCGCATTCAGTATCAGTGCGCTGTATATGTATTCCATATTATCCACCCTTAATTACTTACAGATAATAAATTTGATGCTTTAAACATATCTATTGTGCCACCCGATCTGAGATTGATGCGTTTAAAGCCTCTGCATTTTTTCTTGCCATCGCCATCAGTTCACCAATAGTATCTTTTGTCGGGTAAGCTACTCCCAAAGAGAGAGCTTTCGCGTTCTTGTATGCGTTTCCGATCATGATTGGGACTGTAGTGCTGTTGAGATAAGAGATGTGAAGTGCAAGTGAAATTGCTCTCGAGTGACCAGCGCTCAACTTATTAAGGTAATCCTGCACAGAAACGTTGAGTACATCGTTGTGGAATATGGTTCCATCTTCAAAAGAAGCCCTGAAATCAAGACCTATTTCCAGAGGCAGTATCTCCAGTTTAGATAGTGCTATTGCCTTGTCCCTCGATATTTTGTCTCCTTTCTTTACTACGACCGTTTCCTTTCTGATTACTACTTTCCCCTGATCTATAGATGCAGGTATCCCTGCTTTTTGTAGTTCTCCAACTACTGGTCCAGGTTTGAGGTTTGTTGGTTTTGCCTCAAGTATTACATCTTCCGGGGCAATCTCCCCTCCTTTGGCAGGTGCCCTTGTTCTGCTGTTCTGTATTTCCCTGAATAACTTGAACGAATTCTCCATTGAGAAAATTGCAGCGACTGGGCCTTCAGCGTGTTCTTCAAGTCCTCTGATATTCTGAATCCCTGACTCGTCAAAGGCCCTCATTAAGAGCGATTTCTTGATGACCTTTATCGTGGCCTTCCCTCTCAGCAACCTTCTGATCTGTTGAAACTGTTTCGCAGGAACTCTATCTATGCCAACCAGTGCTACTGATTTTGCACCTTTTATCTCTTTGATAACCTCATTGATTGCCGCCGCTTTTGATTCTGAGAATCTGTTCTCTTTCATCTTACTTCATCTCCATTTTTACGGCAGGTCCCATGGTCGTTTTCACATAAATGGCCCTGATGTTTTCTTCTCCTTTCTCAAGCTTGGATGTAATTCTCTTAAGAACTTCGTTTCCATTCTGGGCAACCTTGTCCACTTCCATCTCCCTGGTCCCGATTGCTACGTGAATGACTGGTTTCTCCTTGCTTCTTGCCCTTACAGTCCTTCTCAGGTTATTGACGATGTTGACTGGATCGACATTGGCAGGAACAGGTCTTGGTACCTTCCCTCTTGGACCCATTACTCCCCCAAGAATTTTTCCGACCCTAGCCATAAGTGCAGTTTCTGCGATGAAGAAATCAACATCATTCACTATTTTTTTAGCTGACTTCTTGTCGTCTTTCAACTTATCTAGCTCATCAGCAGTTATAGT
Organism: Thermoplasmata archaeon; assembly: GCA_021817415.1. GTDB lineage: Archaea > Thermoplasmatota > Thermoplasmata > Thermoplasmatales > JAKAUZ01. The sequence goes on from JAKAUZ010000027.1 coordinate 52,428, forward strand.
CCTATCGGCTATATCCTTCACTTTTGCAATCATTTCGTTCCCGCCGATCACTCCAATCTTCAATTTTCTACCTCTTCCGTTTGGAAGAATTATTTCCTCATTTATCCTGTTCTTGGGATTAGAGAGATCCACATCCTTCAAATTTATTGCAAGTTCGACTGACTCCTTGAATTTTCTCTCAGGAGCCTTTTCTATCGCTTCTTCTATGCTTTTCTTTAGCTTCTCAGCATCCATGAATTATCACCTGTGTAGTACAGCGAGCTTCACAGCTCTCCTACATCAGAGCTTGAGTGAACCATCTTTAATAAGTTTTTGTATTTCCTTTGGGTCTTTTTTATTCACTGTCACTCCCATCGAGACGCATGTTCCAAGGACCTCTAGAACCGCTGTTTGGATGCTTGCGGCGTTCATATTCACAATTTTGGTTTCTGCGATCTTCTTTATCTGATCTAGTTCTAAATTTCCGCTGATCTTTGTCCTCACAGCACCGGTGGCTGTCTCTACTCCTAGCTCCTTCTTCAACAGTGCCGATACAGGTGGCATACCGACAGTTACGTTGAATTTTTTCGTCTCCGGGTCAACCGAAACTTTCACAGGAACCTGCATTCCCGAGAATGCTTTGGTTTTATCATTTATTTCTTTCAGTACGAGGCCCAGGTTGATACCTAAAGGACCCAAAGCAGGACCAAGTGGTGGTCCGGCAGTTGCTTTACCTCCTTCTACCATTACAGATACTTCTTGTGGCATTTATTTCACCTCTTTATCAAGGACCTTCACAGAGTCCGCCTTGACAGTTAACGGAATAGGTACGATGGCATTTTGCAATTCCAGCGTTATTTCATCCTTGCCATTGTCTACGTGAGTAATCCTGGCCTTTTCACCTTTGAAAGGGCCCTCTATAACTTCCACATAGTTCCCTATCTCAAGAGATTCAACGGCAGGTTTTGAAATAAGATAGTTTTCTAACTCAGAAATATCCACTTCTCCCGATATCATGTTTCTCGCTCCTCTGACGGTCTTAAGCAATGCTATTGTTCTATCTGGATACATTGTCTCAATAAATACATACCCCTTTAAATCAGGAGGAGCAAGAATCGAATAAATGTATTCTGCATTTTCCGTTCGTGCTCTAAGGCCAATGTCCCTGGCAATTTTAGTTTCCTGCCCAATGGTCGTTTTTATAACGATTATGGTCTGTTTTATTGTTACTGTAAATAAGTCAAAAAATTCTCCATTCTGCTTTATCGCAACCGATGATGAATCGCCCATTTCTCCGCCTTTCGGGGTCTCAAGAATGAATGGTATTATTGTTTTTTCTCCCTTTGAAAGTTTGTAAGGAACCTTTAGGACTTCTGGATTCTGAGGAGAAACACTAATGGGTTTTGCCTTTTTCTGATCCAGTCCCAGAAACCATTCTATTTCTTCCCTTGACTCTTTTATCTTCAGTGTGAACTCCAGTTCGCCCTGAATATCTCTGGATTCATCGTTTTCAAGGTTTATATTAAAGGATATTTTCTTGCTGGTACCAGCTTCTATATTCTGCTGTTCACAGCTCCATCTGACCATTTATGGCACCTGAAAAAACACATTCATGACTAGATAAATTATGAAACCCACTCCGCCTATGATTATAATGCCAACTCCAGTGATGATAGCAGACTTGCTATACTCATCTCTCGTGGGCTTTCTGGCCATTTTCAGTATTCTTGAGTATTTTCCCTTCCCTATCCTGGATACCCTATCAGTAATTGAATGCTCTACTTCAAGGAACTTGTCGTCAACGGTCATTTCATCCTACCTCTAAATATACTTGTTCTTGGCTCCTACCAGTATGGTTAATACCTTTATATCATTTTTCATTGATTCGTCTATCCTTGCGCCCCAAATAATTCTTGCATTGGGATTTATTTTCTTTCTCACTTCTTCAAGTACCAGATGAGCTTCTTCCACAGACATGTTGGAGCTGCCAGTAACCGATACTATCGCGGAGGTGGCAGTCGAAGTATCCATGTCCAAGAGTGGTGAATTCATTGCTTTTTTTGCTGAATCTACGGCCCGGTCTTGCGCGCCGGATTGGCCCATACCCACCATCGCAGTCCCCCCGTCCTTCATTACGGTCTTCAGGTCATTGAAGTCAAGATTCACCAGCCCGGGTTTTGTTATGAGTTCAGTCAATCCCTTGATTGCCCTCATAAGCACTTCGTCCGCAAATCTGAATGCTTCATTCAGAGGGAGTCTTGGGACTAGCTGGAGTAGTTTATCATTAGGAACGACTATTATTGTGTCAGATTTCTCCTTCAACTTTGCAAGTCCCCAAGAGGCATTCTCCATCCTCATTTTCCCCTCTCCAGAAAAAGGAAGTGTTACTACTGAAATGACGAGAGCACTTGCACCCTTTGCTATTTCCGCAACAACTGGAGCAGATCCTGTACCTGTCCCGCCCCCCATTCCCGCTGTCACAAAAACAATGTCTGACCCCTCCACCGTGTTTCTGATTTCGTCTTCAACCTCTCTTGCCGCCATCTCACCTATCTGCGGGATAGCACCTGCACCGAGGCCCCTCGTAGCTCTCCTTCCAAGCAGAATTTTCTTTGTTGCCTGAGTAAGCAATAGATGCTGGGCGTCCGTATTTGCGGCCACAATTTCAGCCCCTTGTATTCCCTCTTCCATAATTCTCGTGATGGTATTAGACCCAGAACCGCCGCAACCGAAAATCTTGATATTGGTTTTTAAACCTTTGAGTACTTCAATTAACTCTGCATCCGTATCTTCAAAAGTCTCATTGTCTTGCATATTTATGCCAAGTTTGATAAAATAAATGAATATAAATACATTGTCAGTTATTGTTTTTCAGAATACCCTACTGCCATTTGTCTATTTGCAAAGGAGAACTTCTTTCCTTCATTGAATCCAACTATTCCTAGCGGAAATTCTGAAATTTCGAACGTTTCATTCCAGTATTTTTCCATATTTCCCCGATTATTGAACATGCTGAAAGACAGAGATTTACGCAGGATCTCCTCTCCAGTACCAGTGGCAGCAATGCCAAAATTGTCGCCAACATATATGCCCGCACCTGGGATAGGCGTATCTCCAACCCTTCCTCTCAACATTGGGACTGATCCACCGGTTGAAAGGGCTGCTGCAACCCTTCCATCATAATCGGCCACCGCCCCGACAGTATCAATTATTTGAATTCCTGGGATTTTGAATTTTGGATTTGTCAAGGCCTCCTTTCTTGCTTCCACCAGTCTTTTCATGGATTTTTCCGTGGTGGGATCGTAGAACGGGTGTCCCATTGCACGTGCAAATTTTGTGGCTCCGTCACCAGCCAGAATTACGTGTGGACTTTTTTCCATCACTTCTCTTGCTACCTGAACTGGGTTTTTCACAAACTCTATATTTATCACGGACCCAAAATTCTCTTTCAACATTACGGAGGCATCCATTTGTATCGTCCCGTCAAGCCTCATCACAGATCCCGTTCCAGCGTTGAAATTCAAGTCATCCTCCATATACTTTACTGCGGCAACTACAGCGTCAAGTGGATCTGCATAATTTAAAGATAGGGATGCATATTTGTCAAGAATGGTGCTTAAATCGAGATTGCTTCCAACTCCTCCGTGAAGGATAATTTTTCTCATGGGAGGTAATGCATCGTGGATAAATATTTATTACGCGCGTCATTTAATAAAAGATGTGGTTAAATAGAGACCTAGTATCGATTGGAGACTTGTCAAAAGAAGAGATATTGGAAGTTCTTGCTAAAGCTAATTCACTATTGGAGTATGGGAAATCTGGCCATCCAGATTTGCCCCTCAAGGGAAAGATAATCGCCACCCTTTTCTATGAACCAAGCACAAGGACAAGATTAAGCTTTGAATCTGCTGCCAAAAGGATGGGTGCCGAAGTACTGGGATTTGGGTCTCTTGAGAGCACGTCGGTTGCAAAGGGCGAGACCCTGTTGGATACTGTGAGGATTATTGACGGGTACTCTGACGCCATAGTCCTAAGACATCCCTCAGAAGGGGCCGCCAGACTCGCTTCAGAGTATTCAGAAGTACCGGTCATCAATGCGGGAGATGGTGCTGGACAACATCCAACTCAGACGTTGCTGGATATATTCACAATATGGAAAGAAGTCGGGAAAGTTGACGATACGACCATAGGATTTGTCGGGGATCTGAAATATGGAAGAACGGTTCACTCACTCTCCAAGGCACTTTCCCTTTTCAATGTGAACCTTCATTTTATATCCCCTGAACAGTTAAAACTGCCGAAACATATAAGGAAGGAAATAGAGAAAAAGGTCACGGTCAAGGAACACAAAGACCTGGAGGAAGTCATCCCTAAATTGGACGTGCTTTACGTCACGAGGATTCAGAAGGAAAGATTCCCGGATCCTGAGGAATACAAGAAGGTTGCAGGAACTTATGTTCTGAGAGCTTCCACAGTTTCAAGGGGGAAAAGGAGCATGGTCATCATGCACCCATTGCCAAGAGTTGACGAGATTCCATTTGAAATTGATAATCTGCCACAGGCGAGATATTTCAGGCAGGCTGCTTATGGGGTACCTGTAAGAATGGCACTTTTGGATCTCATACTGAGAGGTGAGTAGATGTCAGAAGAACAGACTTTGAAGATTGAGAAAATTCAAAAAGGGACAGTCATAGATCATATCCCGGTGGGAAGGGCACTGCAAGTTTTAAAGATACTGAACATATACAGCGATATCGGGCTCACAGTGAGCATTGCAATACACGTAAAGAGCAAGAAACTTGGATTGAAAGACGTGATCAAGATAGAAGAGAGAATCCTTGATTCGTCGGAACTGAACAAAATTGCATTGGTTGCCGAGGGAGCGACTATATCGATTGTGGACAATTTTGAAGTCATAAAGAAATTCTCAGTGAAGGCGCCGGAAGTGGTAATTGGGATTCTCAGATGCAGTAATCCCAGATGCATTACGAACACGGGTGAAAATGTGAAGAGCTCGTTCATTATTACCTCAAAAGACCCGATAATATTGAAATGCCATTATTGCGAGAGAGAGATGGAAACGGACGAAATTATTGAAAATATAGTCTAATTTTATTTTCTTAATATGGATACCTTCAAAATATTTCCGTCTTCCAGTTTATATTTTTCTCTTAGATTGTCTGGAGATATTATTTCTAGTACCCCGTTATAGTGAGTTCGTTCAGGGAATACTATTCCAGCAGCTTCCCCTCTTACGGTTGCCTTCATTACCTTGACCGCGCCGAATTTCCTTCCAGCCTCCTCAAATTCGCCAATTCTGTATCCTTCCATCACATTGAGAACCTCTGACAGGAAAGAGAAACTTTCAGAAATCCTTAAATTCAGTGTTCCTGGAAAAGGTTTGAAACCAAGCGAATTCCTTACTCCTTCAACGTATTTGTCCCTTGACATATAATAAGACCCCTCTCCCATGCCGGAGAATAAGGTTCCCTCAACCTCTATCTCGTTTTCCTGGTTCATTATGTATTTGATCTCAAAGAACAGTCTCCTGAACTCTTCGTATGATTTTTCGGTCAGCACTATTTCTTCGCCATCTTTAACGCGTTTTCTAATTATGAATCCCTGATTTTCCAGCAAAATGAGATATCTGGAAATTGACTGTTGCGATACTCCCATCTCTTCCGCAATCTTTTTTGTACTGCCCTTAAGAATTCTGGAGTCGCTCTTTATCGCAATTCTTCTGAGGAAATCTAAGAGGGTTGAATTTATCATTTCTTGACACCATTCCTTCCTATTGTCCACGTTATAATCCCTGCTCGTGAGAGTTTCAACCTTAGGTCGAGATCGTTAGTTATCACTTTGGAATTTGTCTTGATTGCGGCCTCTTCCACACCCTGATCCCCGCTTGATCTTACTTGAATTTTTTTCATTCTTGAAGATACGCGTAGTGCAATCCTTGCATCATTGTTTGAATTAGCAAGAGACTCCAGTTCCGATACTACGGAGGTAGGAACCACTATTTCCTCTTCGACAAAATTCTCAAACCTTATCTTATTTTGTATTGCGTAAATTATTGCATTTGTGTCTATTACGATCAAAACTACTTCACCAGGACACCAAGTGCGTAATTCTTCTTCATCCTGTCAATCCTGACTTTGACTTTTTCTCCCTTCTTTGCTCCTGGAATCATTATGGTTATGTCTCCCTTTATTGCGATTCCATCTCCGTCCCTGTTAAGATCCGTGACCACAAATTCGTAAATCTTTCCTTCCTCAACCTTTTCCTCAACAAATTTTATTTCTCTTCTTGCATAAAGTGGTCTCTCTGCGCCACATGCCTTACACTTCACTATCTCATTTCTGTTCTGGCGTACCAGTTCGGTATCATAATTTCCACATTCATAACACTGCACGTACGTCCTTAGATACTCCTGAATGGCCTTGTGGATGTTTGCCTCAAGAGACTTCCCCTTCAGAATCAATCTTCCATCTGTGACTTCTCCAGAAAGTCCAAACTGCTTCAGAAGATATTTAAAAATATGTTCCTGGTCCCTGTTAATAGTATCCACTATCTCCCGGAAGTTCTTAATGATCGTAAGTTTACCCTCATATATCACTTCAGGATTTGGAACCTGGAACCTCTTCCTCTCTTCTCTGCTTTTCACTGATGATTTCGCCTTCTTTAACAGTTCTGAATAATCGTAATTTTCCATGCCTTTCGATATCAAACGGTTCCTTAAATATATTGAGTGGGTTCCATTTGTCAAACAAAAGACAACAATTCCAGTTATCCCGTGGTACATATGACGTACATTGTTATACTTTTAGACACTTTGTGTTCGACATATTGCACCAATGCGTCAAACGCAACTTTGAATTATTAATTAACTCGTGTTCCAAATATTCGACACACGTAGCGTAGTTTGTAATTTATTTCTACAATATTTTATTTTTGGGAACTAATTTTTTAAAAAATTACTTGGATAAAAAGATTTAAATAGTGTTATCTTCATATGTAATTCCAGAGGAATGGTTATTGATGAAAGAAAGTGGTACAAGAAGAATC
>JAKAUZ010000079.1 GCA_021817415.1 Thermoplasmata archaeon
CAAACGGATCGATTGCTTGGAGAACTGAAGGGATTATAGATGAAAGCAAGAGTCAGTCATAAGGATGCTTTGTTATTTCAGGGCGATGTTGGAGGACAGGTCATAAACATAGATGGCAACGGAAAGGCAGCACCGAGACCACTTGAATACATTCTGACATCTCTGGCTGGATGTACGTCAATGAGCATAATATCTATTCTGAACAAGATGCACATTGAAATCAGGGAGCTAAGTGCGGAAGTAGAAGGGAATCAGAACAATGACACTCCCAGAATTTTCAGTGACATAAACGTTGTATATTCCATATACGGAAAGGTTGAGAGAACACAGGTGGAAAATGCAATTTCCCTGACATTTGCAAAATATTCTCCAACTGCAGTGATGCTCATGAGAAGTGGTGTCAAAATTACCTACTCCTACAATGTATACGAATGATTGATTCAATTTTACGAGCATCTGAGGGGATGCAACAAAAAATTGCAGTTCCCCCATAAAGGGGACTGGAAAGGATAACTTAGGGGCGGCTCGAATAAAAAGGGTTAAGTAACGATTTCATCATAATTATGTTATGAGGTTTCTTACCATACTGCCTGAATTCATTCCGGCATCCACTGTGAAAGAAACGGTCTCCAAGATTCTACCGGAAATGGTGATAGTGAACAGTCTGGATGAGCAAAAATACGATGCTGAGGTGGTGGTCGCAACCACATTCACCAAACTTGGAAAAAAAGAACTTGAAAGATTTCCTAACTTGAAGTATGTACAGATAGCGAGCACAGGCTATGACAACGTGGATGTCGAAGAGGTTAAAAGAAAAGGGGCAATCCTATGCAATATACCTACAGCAAATAAGCAGAGCGTGGCAGAACACGTCATAGCCTTCACACTCCAATTCCTGAAGGACACAATATTCCTTAACAACGAGTTGAGGAACAGGAACTGGCCAATGCTCACTGGATCAAGGGATCTTGAGGGAAAGGTATTCGGCATTGTTGGAATGGGGATGATAGGAACCCAGCTCGCAAAGAGGCTTCTTCCATTCAACGTCACAATTCTGTACTATGACCTGAAAAGACTTAGCGAAGAGGAAGAGGAGGGACTGGGAGTAAACTTCGTAACTCTGGACTACCTGTTATCGAATTCTGACATCATATCACTACACCTTCCGCTCACCGATAAGACAAGGAACATGTTCTCAGAGAAGGAGTTCTCGATGATGAAGGATGGAGCAATTTTCATCAATACGGCGAGGGGCGAACTGGTGGATGAAAATTCACTTATCTCAGCAATCAGGAACAAGGGAATCAAGGCGGGGCTGGATGTCTTTTCAAAAGAACCCCCGGATTTCAATTCCCCTCTATTCGCAATGGACAATGTGCTTCTATCACCCCATATAGCGGGAGTCACGATTGAAAGTCAGCAGAGATTCCTTACTGATACCATTAGCAATGTGCTCAGGTTCGCGCAGGGTTTGGAACCCCTATACAGGGTGTTTTGAGATGAAGGGTTACGACATCTTTTCAGAAACGCTGAGAGGACTTTCCCTTCTACCAATTTTTGGCAATCCCGGGACGACTGAACTAAGTTCGCTGAGACATCTGGATGACTACGTACTCACCCTTCTAGACGGCCTCTCGGTGGGAATGGCCGATGGGTTTTCCCAGTTCTCCGGCAATCCGTCGCTGGTTAATCTTCATTCCATCCCAGGTCTCGGGAATTCCATGGGATTCATTTACACAGCAAAAATCAACAGGACCCCACTGATAGTTACTGCTGGGCAGCAGGACCAGAGACATCTGCTAATGGAACCTCTGCTCTCAGGGGACTTTATCAGCTTCGTTGGAAACAACTTCAAGTTCAAATACGAACTGAACAGTGTTTCCGAGATTCAAGGCGCGTTGAAAAAAGCCAAAATGATCGCTGCAACTCCGCCAACTGGACCAGTTTTCCTTTCAATCCCAATGAATATAATGGATGAAGAGGGTGTTTTTGAGCAAACCGAGGACGTAAGGACAGACATAAACATCTCTAATGAGGGTCTGGCGGAATATATTGCCTCAGTACTGAACAATTCGACCAATCCCGCACTGGTATTTGGCTGGGAAGTTGATGCTTTGAATGCGTTCGAGGAAGCTGAAAAACTTGCGGAAAAGCTCGGCTGCCCTGTATACTCTGAACCACTGAGCCACAGAGCTCCCTTCAACTCTGATCATCCCCTGTTTGCAGGGGACCTTCTTCCAGGATCCACTCTTATCAATTTGAAATTGTTGCAGAATGATGTTGTGATTTTTCTCGGAGGTGACATCACCCTCTACCCATATCTGCCCTCCCCACTCCTCAAGGACAAGAAGGTCATTTTCATCGGTCTGAATCTTCAGCCAAAATTTGGAGAATCCTATACAGTGAACATAAAGACATTCATGAGGCAACTGACCCCCAAAGTCCAGAAGAAATGCAATTTTTCCAGGCCAATAGATCTGGGGCTTGCAACCAAAATTGCCAACGAAAGGGGAAGCATGGGAATAAATTATGTGCTTGGCAGGGTCAAAAAATACTTCGCGAACTATACCATAGTCGATGAATCAATCTCGTCATCCACTGCTACCAGGGCCATACTGGGATATTCTCACAAAAAGTATTTCACAGCAAAGAGCGGACAGCTCGGATGGGCAATGCCTGCCGCTGCAGGAATATCAATGAAGGAGAAGAATGTGCTCGCAATCATAGGTGACGGTTCCTTCATGTACTCAATCCAGGCCCTATGGTCAATCATGAAATACAATCTCCCTGTCAAAACTATAGTGCTGAACAACAGAGGCTACTCAATTCTGAAGAGCTACGCCTTAAGCTATTACCCAGATATGAAGGAGAAGGATTTCCTAAGTTTTGATCTTGATCTGGTCTCCCTGACAAAGGGATACGGGATCGATGTCAGGGAAGCCGACAAAAATCTCGAGGATCTTAAGTGGCTGCGTGAGGGTGATTCGCCGAAAGTACTCGTAGTGAATGTTGACAGAACAATACCAAAACTATTCCTGTAATTGCGGCAATCAGACTAAAATTCATCCATTTTTTTATTTAGGCTTTCTCTCCTTTTAGCTATCAGAGAGGCTGACGCAAGAAGACTGTCACTTGAGTAGTCCAGTCCGGTAGAAAACCGCAAAGCCTCCGACAGGGTGTCAATTCCCAATTTTGCAAATTTACAGACAATGAGTGAATTATAAATTTCATCCATAGACGTTATTTTGTTTGTTCCGGTGGACTGTTTTTTATTTGTCTTCCCCAGAAGGTCAGGGAAGTTCTCAGGAGTAGTCGCCTCAAGAACAAATGGCATGATGCTCGCATCGCCATTCTCCACATTCCTGAAAATGTCTTCAACCTTGTGAACAAAATGATCTTCCCGGTTCCCTCCGCTGGGAGTCAGGCCATCTTCGTGAATCCCTAATTTGAGGATGGATAGAACCTTGCTCATGCTAAGCGTGTCAAGGCCAGCATCATTCAGATAATAATTCCACCTTGCTATCTGTTCAAAATCCCTTCCATCAGTAAATGGAAGAAGAGAGGCAATTGTTTGGGGTTCTGGACTGCCAAGATAGTCCCATTTCAGCCCTCCCGCCCTAGGGCATCCAGTTACACAGTTTGCACAGTGGGCATCATTATCCTTCCGAGGTAGAGAGTAAGAAGGTCGGGCGACGGGGGAGGCATAAGCAGTGGATGAATTTTTATCAGAATTGACTTGGGTTAGGCCAACTAGCTGGTCACATGTCCTCCTGGAGACCTGAAAAAATGATCTTTGGTCATTCAGGGGAATCTCTTTCCCTCCCCTGACCGTAATTGCCTTAAGTTTCTTTGAACCCATTACGGCTCCGAGACCCCCTCTTGCGACCGCCCTCCCCCCATCATTAATGATGGCCGCAATTGAAATGCAATTTTCGCCAGCCCTGCCTATTCCTGCGACTCTTGAGCCATCTTCAGACCTGAGCTTAGCCTCCGTGTGGAAGTAGTTCTTTCCCCATAATTCAGGTCTCTCCTCAATCCTGATTTTATTACCAATCCTCAGTATGCTCGGGGCACCAGCCGCCCCAAGAATAACGATTGCATCAAATCCTGCCCTTTTAATCTCATTTCCAATGAATCCCCCTCCATTCCCCTCTGCAATGGCACCATTAAGTGGGGACCTTGATACCACTGAATATCTTCCAGTGTTTGGGAAAACGGTTCCGGTTAGAGGACCAACAGTGAATACCAATGGATTGTCTGGTGAAAGAGGAGCGACATATTTGGCAATCTTTTCAAAAATAAAGAGACCAAGTCCGACCCCACCTAAGTTCTCCTTCCATACATCCGGCTCATAATGATCTACCCATATCTCACCTGAAGAAAGATTGGCAAACAATACCCTGTTCCAGTTCCCTTCCACCAAAGATCCAGATGAATCGTGTATAAAAATGAATTCAAGCTTCCCGGACAAAATAGAATTCAGCGATACTAGATTGCTGAATTTACCTTCACTACTGGAATATTGCCCCTCAGGGATATCCAGATTTCAGCGAACAATCAATCAGAGTCGATAACATTGCATGTGGGCCGAGTAGAAATTATAATGCCAGGATAGCAGCAGGGAGTGTCATGCATGAATGACGGGTCAAGGAAAGAATGTGGATTACGATTTGACAAGGCTGATATAGATTTTAGGTTCATTGCCCGGCAATCAGAGTAGTCCGGCGTTTTGGCTCAGCGAAAGGGCTAGGAGAATTATGATCACGTTGCGCAAGAAAAAACAAATATCAAACAATTAATGAAGTACCGATGGAAAGAATCAGCGACCTGATAGAGAAGAAATTCGAAAAATTCCATTCGCAGAAGACAGTAATCCTGAAGATGATGGAGTATGGTCTGAGCGTTAAGAGTGGGAGGGTGATGTGCAACGACGTGGAGGTGGATACCAGATCGCTTGCAGAGGCGTGCAACGTCGATTTCAGGGTGGTCAAGAGTGCTGTCGCAAATGTAATGACTGACAGGGAACTGACTGAGATTTTCACCAATCTGAAATCAACATTGCACATGGGAGGTGTCGCTCCACATCTAGGGATGGGCGAAATAGTAATTGAACCAAACAATGCGAGGGAAGCAGGTATAATATTCGAGGTTGCCAGGGTACTATGGCAGAGTAAGATAAGCATAAGGCAGGCAATTGGAGACGATCCAGATTTTGTGGAAAACCCAAGACTTTACATAATAACTGATTCTCCAATACCACCCGGGCTCATTCCAGAAATGAAGAAGTCAGAGAAAATAAAGAGTGTAACCATATACTGAAGCCAGCAAAATAAAGGTTCTCAACCCTTGCATCATCCCACGAATAAATTAATGGTGTTCCCACTTTTTCATTTATTTTGTCTTCACTCCTGACGGTCTTGACAGTATTGCAGGACCCTGTTAGGTAGGTTCAAGGTAGTTTCCGATTCCAGCTCTGCCTCTTGTGGGGGGTATCAGTGCTCCCCTTGCGCAGATCACTGTCTGAGTGCAATCATAGTATTCCGTTGATCCATTCCTGAGCTGTCGGAGAATGGTAGAGCATGCAGATTGGAATTAAGGTCATTCGGGCAATCCATATCCAATATCTGAGTGCATGACTTACTATCAGAGGGTAGTGTTTCATGTCCTGAAATAATGTGAACATCCATTATCCAATAACTTTCGACCCAAACTCATCCTGCCGATGAACTGATGAGCTTTCATTGGAAGATATATATGATGAACCTTGGAAGGATAACTGGAAGTTCCTTGATATTGAACAACCTTGGATGGCAGCAACCATGGAGAAACATTCAAATATTCCAGTCCTCATATTATTTTTCATGTCGGAATCGACGAAAGGAGAGAATGGTGACCTTGATCTCAACTTGAAAAATTTATTCGTCAACAGTGCCCGAAATTTCAGCAACACAGAAATAGTATACAGGGACAAAAGGAGGATGACATACTCAAAATTCTTCCAGAGGGTGAAGGGCTTCGCAGCCGGTCTTGAAAGCATTGGAGTAAAAAGAGGGGACACGGTCGCAGTAATTGACTGGGACACGGACAAATTCATGGAGGCATATTATTCGGTGCCAATGATGGGTGCAGTGCTTCATACTGTCAATATCAGGTACCCCCCAGAGCTGATCTACTACACCATGAATCACGCCGAGGATAAGTGGGTCATAGTAAGGGACGAATTCATTCCAATTCTCGAAAGGAACAAACAGGTATTCGATTTCATCAAGGGGTGGATTGTCTACAATGACGAAAATGGTTCTGTGAACACATCTCTGAGTCCTAATTACAATTACGAGGATCTTGTTAAGGATAGTAGCTATGAGTTCCCGGATCTGGATGAGAACACGACTGCAACCGTTTTTTACACGTCTGGGACTACTGGACTCCCGAAAGGGGTGACATTTTCACACAGAAATCTTGTTATGCATACCCTTGCAGTTTCAAATGGCATACATTTCGATCCGATCAGCGTTAAAAGAGATGATAGTTTCCTCATCCTTGTGCCAATGTTCCACGTTCATTCCTGGGGACTGCCGTACGTGGGCCTTCTGCTCGGTCAGAAGTACGTTTTACCGGGGAGATACGAAGTAGGCATGATACTCGACCTGGTGAAGAAGGAGAAGATAAGGTTCTCTGCAATGGTTCCATCAATTCTCTATATGATCCTTTCTGCGCCAAATCTCGACGAATATAAGGAATACGTCAGAGGGTGGAAGGTAATCATAGGGGGGGCTGCGCTTCCAAGGGGACTTGCACTCAAGGCGAAGTCATATGGTATCACCACCATAGGAGCATACGGGATGTCAGAGACCGCTCCCTTGCTGACGGTTGCAATATACAATGATGCTGCCCAGACAATGGATCAGGAAAATCAGTTCAATTTCTCAATTACGACTGGTATACCTGCAGCGCTAGTGAATTTGAGGGTCGTTGATGAAAAGCTGAATGATGTTCCGAAAGACTCCAAGACGATTGGTGAAATAGTTGTAAGAGCACCCTGGCTGACAAAAGGTTACTTCAAAGATCCTGACAAAACAGCCGAATTGTGGAGGGGAGGATGGCTGCATACGGGTGATTTAGCGGTAATCCATCCCAACGGATATATTTCAATAGTGGACAGGGAGAAGGATGCCGTGAAGAGTGGAGGGGAATTCATTCCCACCCTTGTGCTGGAGAATGCTCTGAGCGAATTGCAGGGGATAGGGGAGGTAGCAGTGGTCGGCAAGCCTCACGAAAAATGGGGGGAGAGACCAGTTGCATTTATCGTCAAAAGCAACAACGTAAACGAGACGCTTGTCTACGAGCACCTAGAGAAATATGCCGAAGTGGGAAGAATACAGAAATGGTGGATCCCTGATGAGTTGATATTCATAGATTCCATGCCAAAGACAAGCACGGGTAAATCAGACAAAAAAGAACTCAGGAAACTATTGAAATGAATGCATTAAAAATGAGAAAATGAATTACAGATATTTCTGGCAGGTGTAGCAGTAGTACCTGTTGTACTGTGGAACCCAGGTGGCAGGGTTACCGCACGTCGGGCATGTCACCGGACCGGTATGCTCAGGTTCCTTGGGAGATCCCCGTCTCGACAGGAATCCTCCTTTTTGTTGCGGGTTCAGCTGCTGTACAGGCTCTGGTTGCGCAGGTTGAATTATCGTTTTCTTGACTGTATTCAGGTCCAGATTTTCTTTGAGTATTGTTATGTCCTGCGCTGCTGAAACCTTTTCCCATTCCAGTTCTATCGTCTCTGTCTTGGATATCTTGATTACAAGGGTCATCTGCCCGCTGCCTATCGTGAATCCTACATCCAGTATAGATCCGATATAAGAACCGTCGGGGTTGTAAACATCCTTTCCAATTAATTGACTCCTCGTTATACTTCCCATTTGATAAAAATAAAAGACTCGAATTTAATCTTTGCCATTAATCCAGTCTGACCAGATTCGGTAACCTAATATCTTTCCGATTTACAAATGCGAATGATGAATACATCATTTTAAGCGCACTGCGATAAAGAAGTAGCGCACACAGTACTTAGGATTTACAACTCTGATAGGGTAAGCAACTGGGAACTGGCAGTCAGCCCGTTAAACCTGGTTAGTTCGTTTAAGGTTTCAGTTCTCACTATTTAGAAATGAAGTTTGGGGGGACCGGTGTAAGTGTAAAATTAAATTAACCTCCCGATTTCGACCGGAATCAATTGATAGAGTTATTTTATGGTTCATAATTTCTTAATTGGGGTAAAATATAATAGCGTCACCCCTATTAATTCGAAACATGATAATTTTTTCCAACAGGAAAATTGTCGTCTTATCATTAATAATATTGCTTCTTCTCATCAATTCAGCTGTTTCCGTCAGTGAAGTCTATGGATCTTCCACCAGTCGTGATAATTTTCAAACAGTGACATCACCTGAACATCTTGTTCCGGTGAAGGTCCAATTTTCTGAACAGTCACCTGGACTGTCTGTCTTCAGCGGAAATTTGAACATCCTGATAACTTTAAACATGAACAACCAGTCTGCGCTGTCACGATTCCTCAAGGATCTTTCAACATATGGAAATCCTCTCTATCACAAATACCTTACTCGGGACCAGTTTGCATCACTTTATTCTCCTTCCCAGAAATCATACAATGAAGTGGTCGACTATTTCCTTTCCCTGGGGATTTCAAACATACAGACATATTCTGATAGGTTGTACATTTCAT
Organism: Thermoplasmata archaeon; assembly: GCA_021817415.1. Taxonomy (GTDB): domain Archaea; phylum Thermoplasmatota; class Thermoplasmata; order Thermoplasmatales; genus JAKAUZ01. Next base: position 8,756 of record JAKAUZ010000079.1, read on the forward strand.
TTTCACTGACTTCCACAGAAGCATCCAAGATTTTCAATGTTCCAATTTACTGGTACAATGAGGGAGGGCACGGCTTCTACGCTCCTCTCGGGACGCCGACACTCCCATTGAGAATTTCCAGCCTAATTTCGAATGTGGAAGGACTGGATGACTATTACCAGAGCCATCCGCTAGGCGGCCAGAGAACGTTCACGCAGCTATCATCTCAGGTCATACCGAGCGCCCCTCCATACTCATCCCTTTTCCCCCAACCACTTTATGACAGTTATGGGAACCAGTACCTCTGGGGGTCAGATCTTCAGGTCGCTTACAACGAACTCGGTTTATTCAATTTCACCTATCCCACCAACGAGGTTGTCGCGACTATACTTTGGACGGGTACGTACGTAAACAGTTCCGGCTCTCCCATACTGACCCCGTATGGATACATTTATAACGGCACTGCAGTAGGGGGCTTCAATCCTTCAGATATTTCATATTACTTCAACCAGACCATTCCGGGATGGGAACCAAAATCCAAGGTATACGGCGTCCCCATAGATGGAACTCCCAAACCGGGTCCACTTGCTTCATATGACACTACGGGAGCAGTTGGAGAAAACACCCTTGATCTGGAGATGGTGGGCAGCACTGCTCCGGGGGCAAGCATTTACAACGTATATGGATGGAACGGTTCCTCTGAACAAACAGATGCTGCGATTGCATATGTTCTCAATCCTAACTCTTCATTTTCTTCCCTGAACAGGGTATCCGTCATCACGATGTCCTATGGGGGGCCGGAATACAATGACACAACCCTGTACACACTCGAGAAGGAGGCACAGGCACGGGGCATCACCATGCTTGCCTCAAGTGGCGACTCAGGTGATAATCCTTCCTCATCAAAGTATGCACCAAACTATAATTCAAACGACTGGGTGTATATCCCTGCAGCAGAATCTTTCAACTACTTTGGAGTTACAGCAGTTGGGGGCACAACCACAGTGCTTACCCCCACTAATCCCTCTAATCTCCTAATCTATTACCAAATACCTTGGTACATAAGTGGAACAAACTACGGAGGTCCGGCAGGCAGCACAGGGGGGGTCAGCTACGTCTTTCCCGAACTTTACTGGCAAAAGGAAACAATGGTCAATTCGCTGATTACCAGTATGGGATTGCCATCAGGAAGGGCAGTTCCGGATATTTCCGCAATAGCCAATAACACGCTGATCTATGAATCATCTGGCTTCCCCAATGGAACGATTTCTGCTCCTAATCTTCTGGGAGCCTGGGGGACCAGCATTGCTTCCCCAGTCACCGCGGGACTTATAGCGGAAAGTGATGCAGTGCTTAATTCATTCGGTGGCTCTAACCTAGGGTACTTGAATCCATATATCTATGTTCTGGGCCAGGAACAGCTCAATGGTCCCTATTTCTATCCTAACGGTACCAATCCACTCGACTATGAAGTGGGCTGGAATTCCTCCCTGCCAGCTAACCCATTTTACACCACCTATTCATGGGGGAATTATCAATACTATGGCACATATGGTTACAACTTAGTCTCAGGATGGGGGTCACTCAACATATACAATTTCACCAACTACATGCTGAACCTGAACTTTAACGGCCAGTTATACGCCGTAGGAGGGGTGGATAACTACCTGAATCTTTCAGGGCTCAACGTGGCCTCATACTATCAGAATGGGACGGTAAACAGTTACTACAATGCGTCAATCCAGCAGAATTTCATCATAGCTAATGAACTCGGTGCACCTCTTTACTGGATACAGAATGTAATTTACATTACTTACTACAAACAAAATACTTTCGCAATGTGGTATTCAGGCTGGGTTGTCTATCCATTTTATGGGCAGTCAGCTGAATTCGTTTATTCAAACAGCTGGCCAAATGGTTCATACGTGACCATTCCTCAATCCTTCCACATAAGGACATGGCTTACATTTAATTACACTTCGCTCAATAGTCAGGTGATCAACTTCCAGGTAAATTCGCAGGTGTTGCATATGCCTGTTCCCGGGGCAGCATACATAATAGGCACCGAGAATTATAAATACTATCTAAACGGCATGGAATACGAGAACGGTCCGTACCCCGGAATGGCAAATGCTAGCTGGGGGCTTGATCCGCAACTTGGTCTCGTAGGAGGACCTTCTCTTTCGACCGGTTACTTTGGGGGCAGTACTGGAGGTACCCTGACAACCAGTCTTGAACCACTCGGTTCCTCCACTTACGTCCCTGCCTCATCAAGTGTCTTTTACTATTGGGGAGATCAGACTGGTGAAACTGCTGCAAACCTTCTGTGGGCAAAGAGCGGATCTCAATGGAAATTGTCGCTTCAAAGCGGGTCTACCCAACAGGGGATAGCGTCATATATGACGTCCCAGCAGGTGACAAAGCAATACCAGGTGACGTTCACCGAATCGGGACTTCCATCGGGTACAACATGGTCGGTTACCGCAGGAGGTTCCACCCAATCCTCATCAACGAATTCAATCTCCTTCACAGAACCAAATGGCACATACTCATTCTCAGTTGGAGCTGTATCAGGCTACACCTCTTCTCCCTCTTCAGGATCACTTACAGTCAACGGGAATTCAGTTACTGAGACAATAATATTCACCAAGTCATCACAGGCAACCTATTCAGTCATCTTCTATGAAACAGGTCTCTCTTCCGGTACATCATGGTCTGTGACACTGCAGGGTTCAACTGGCAGTTCATCAACGAATTCAATCTCCTTCACAGAACCAAATGGCACATACTCATTCTCAGTTGGAGCTGTATCAGGCTACACCTCTTCTCCCTCTTCAGGATCACTTACAGTCAACGGGAATTCAGTTACTG
>JAKAUZ010000016.1 GCA_021817415.1 Thermoplasmata archaeon
CAGAGCATACAACAGAAAAATATCTGGAGTTCAGAGATGAGATAGACGAATACATGACTAAACTTTTGCAGTTACGCTGGAAATACGATGCCTACATAACGGAGCACAAAGTGACATTCGTGGACCTAGTGGAAACAGCTCTTAAGGAATATGTTGAAAACACAAAAAATAAGATGAATGTGCGGGAATTTCTGGGGAATCTGATAATGGTCAAAGCACTGGAAAAGATGTAAATGGCAGAAAAACTAGACGGTGACGGAAGAAGGTACGAAAAACTTACCTTGCCAATATGCTGAGAGAACAGGGAAGGATACAGAATGAAATAGACCACCTTGGCAAAGAGAGAATGGCTCTGTACAGGGAGGTGGATCTTGCCAAATTCTTGAGGGAGAAAGTTAAAAATAACGAATCCAATCTCAGGGAAGTTAGCAACTGCTTTATCCTCACCGAAGACGAGCAACAGCAAAATCTACAACCTGATAGAAACTAAGGGTAGGATGGTTAAGAACGGGATAGATCCCAGCGTTTTGATAGAAAGGGGGGAAGTTCTTGACTTCCTTAGAAAATTCGGGTTCAACGCGAGTGGCCTGTCAGTACTGCAAAGGAAATACGCCTTCTACCTAAGCCTAGATGTACTGGTCGAAGAAGTCCTGAAACAGGGAGACGGAAAAGAGGAAATGCTAAAACGCGCTGAATATGAAGTTGAAGAATATAAGAAAGCCGCTGAGGCTTCAATAGTAATGAACTCAAAGAGAAGAGAGAGAAGGTCGTGGAACTAGAAAAAAGGGTAGCAGGTCTTGATAAGAGGAAATCGCTGCTTGAAAGGGACGCTGATTTCCTTGAGGAAAGAATTGATGAGCTTAAGTTTGAGAGATGGACGGATATCGGTAAACTCGAACTCTTCGCATCCTTAATCAATGGGAGACCCTTCGATACTCTTTGAGTTTTATACGATCCCCTTGTCTCAGCCCTAGAAGAGATAAAGGTTCCACTCCTTCTCGCAAACTCGATCAAGGAGGAATATCCGATTGAATTGCCAAGCGAGATTAAACAGCCCCGTGGTGCCCAAATAGTACCGTTTGTTATTCACTTCATCCCCAGTAAGAGTGGCTGAACAAAGGAATCAGAAGATAGGCTAAGCTGGTAAGTGGATTCTCTTTCGGGAAGAGTGAGAGTTCAAATATGTTACATGGCGGTGATCTAAGGTTGATCATCCCAACATACTGATTTGGGTCTTTAGAGATTTACCCTGCATTTCTAAAGCCTGGTGTCCGCATTATACTTTAAATTACTGAGCCCGTACTGAGTTTTTGCTGGTATACTATTCTACCTGCTCTCTAATTAGCGGAGAATGATGTTATCCCTTGGGTTAATGCCTTCTATTTCACAAATGATCTGCTTCCCCTCTCATACGAATAGCCGATCTTCTCCATCCTGGCGTTTAGTTCTTCAAACCCTTTGTCAATATACTTTTTCAGCTTTATCCTGCTTGGGATGCTGTTCATCCCCGATATATCAAGGTCATACTTAGTAACAAGTTCAGAAATTTCCTTGACGCTTGATTCCTTTGGGTCCTTATTGCCGACATTTTCATTCTCTCCCTTTACCCTGGCCTCTCCCCAATAATAGTACGGGTCAATCATCTTGTTGAATATCATGGAGATAAGCTCTTTCTCGGAATGGGTCGGTCTCCTCCCATTGGAAACTATGGATTTGATTTTTTCGTATTTTTCTAGGGCCATTTCTATGTAACTTTCATCGAGTTCATTATTCATGTTTGCTCCTCCCCCTCTAACTCCCTAGTAGGATTTTTAGATCCCTTTGAATAAAGTCTTTCATTTTCAGCCTGTTTCTGATGTTCTGTTAATGTTTGCAAATCCACACGCCTCCTTTTCATCGGCAGGTAAAACAAAGTCGCCATGTGTTCTTCCCTCTTACCAAGATATTAATTCGGCATATAAATCTATCGATTTATCTATGGATAAATCTATTTCTACTTATCAATCGATATAATAATAGGAAGATTTATCTTTAGAAGAGCATTTGGGAAAGGTATGGGAAGGAATAAAGGAGATAGAACAAAACTCAGTTCCGCCAAAACTACGACAGACTCTCTGAGAACAACAGTTCCGAGCTCTATAGTGAGGCAGATGAAGCTCAATGCGGGGGACCGGTTGGAATGGCAGATAGAATCTCTTGACCCCGGAGTAGTCAAAGTTTCGATAATACGCTCGAAGAAAACGCATTCAAATGGTTTTGAATGACCAATTCATCGGCAACTAGGTTCGAGACGTTAGTTCTGCGTGTTAGATGCCTCGGTGTTCCCGAAAGCACAGATAAGAATGAGCGATTAAACTCTTATTATAAACGTTCTAATTCTTCACTTTTTTATGAATATTCCAACGACCAGTTGATCTGATTTTGAAATATCTATTGAAGTAAGTATCTTTCGAGAGCCAGGGTATTCACCAGTTGTTCTGAAAGTTTTGAATAAGGAATATGTGGCAAAAGGATGTGTCAAGGCTGCCTTTAAACTATTGGTTAGATATTGACGTCTCGTAACCCTATTGAATGAAAAACCCAGGCTTTTCATCAGGGGTATTAAATCAACGTAATAGCCATTGTGAATTTCCACGGCAAGGAAATCCACTTGACTCACGATCTTAATACTAGATGGAATGACAAGGCGTTCCCCCCCTTCTATATCAATTTTCATGAACTTCACGGAACCCCATTGAATATTAAGACTGTCCAAAATGCTGTCTAGTGCATCTGATTTTGAATAGAACTGCTTCCCCTTAAATTCTAGCTCCAACGTAAAGGTTTATCTGATACTGCAACATTCAAGGGGATAACGTTGTTACATCCGTTTTTCCTTATATTCAGAAGGAGCGTTGCATAATCTTCTGGTGACGGCTCAATGGCTATAACTTTTCCTTTGCTTCCTGCTCTGCGCGATGCAAGTAGCGCAAATTCTCCTATCCCAGCTCCAATATCAACGACCGTATCACCTTGGTGAACGTTCTTGATGCCGTATACGTCCAATACAAAAACTTCTATAATTGCTGAAATGTCATGTGGGTCATTGTAGTATATTTTGAACCTATCAAATTCCATGCATCGTTTTTCAGCATAAGTCATTATCTGCTCGTTAAGGTAACTTTAGAGACCATAAATGCTTTACCTTCTAGAATCTCCCTCTGTGCCTACAACAATTCCTAATTGCATGCCTATTAGAAAGTCTTTCTTGAGCCCTTTAATGGTTCTACCAGGTGTCAATAAATGAAACATTCCTAGAGTGTTTCATCTTTTGTAAAATGTCCGGCGTATGTGGGATATTCAATATTTTTAAAATATAAATCTATCGACTTACCTATGGATAAATCCATTTCGACTTGTGAATCGATATAATAATAGGAAGATTCATCTAAAAGAATATTTAGGATAGATATAGGAAAGAATAAGGCAGATAGAATCCCTTAACCGTGGAGTAATCAGGGTCACAATAGTACGCTCTCAGATAAAAGCAGTCAGACTAAAGGAGGCACATTCTGGTCGACTGGCAATCAACATCATTCGAAACGGCTTGAAAATACAGACAGGGTAGTAGTAGATAACCCAAGTGGTCTATATAACACGCTCTGGGAATGAACTTCACAAGAAAGAGCCGTATCGTACCTTGGCGTGAAACTTTCCGACGGGAATTCTGCCTAGTCTCCAGGTTTCCAAGTCGCTGGCGGTGTGTGATTGCGCGGATATGATGATCACCAATTCCCTTCCTTTGATGCTCCCAGCATCATTCAATAACAGCCTTTTCATCTTCATAGAATGGGTAACGGGTTAGGCCTTTCCTCAGTAGCATACCCGCTGATCATACTCTGGATGGTTAGGTGTGCGAAGAGATACTTGGATGTGATCAGAGTAAGCAAGATATTGAGCAATGCATTCCCTGTACTCGTTGCACCACTCATATGTGACTGTGCAGGCTGCGTTGACATGCCATCACCTCTTATATGCACAGCCGCCTGCAGCTTGAACATCATAATAAAATATGGTAGCCTCCATCCCATGAAAATGCGTTCTAGTTTCCCACTGACAGGTGAATGAAGTCACTTCACAACAAGCTTCCTCAGTATTGCCTTGATATTCAAAGCCTTTGGAAGGAGTTTCATGAACATTTCGATGTCCTCCCCGCTGAATGTACCCAGCAGCCTGATGAGCAATACGTAAATCGCAAAGCCAAGAAGTATATAGGCTATCATCTTCAATGGAGAATACCAGTAGTACATCTGCAGTGCGAAAACAACGGAGAACATTACTGCCCCTGAGAACATTATCTTGGCTATCTTTCCCTTATCATAATACGCCGTCTCATATTTCCTTGAATAGTAGTACGTGACTGCAAAGCCCATGATGTAAATGGATGAGAAGCCAACAGCCGCTCCGTTTATTCCGAACCTAGGGATGAGCAGTATTGAAATGATGAAATTGGAAATGAGTGCAAGGGACGATGATAGGAGAAATATCTTCGTCTTCCTGACGGCCTGCAGCGAAACTGCCAGAATATTGGATGATATGAAAAGTGAGTTGGTTATCGTTATCACAGTTATTGGTATAAACCCTGGAAGGTATGATGGATTTGCGAGGAAAAGGAGTATAGATGGGGAGATGGCCGCAACTACGAGAGAGAATGGGACGTATAACGCCATAAGGAGTTCTATGGCCTTGGAACTGTACAGACGGAGATTTTCAATTTCCCCCCTGCCATACAGTTCGGAAAGCTTGGGAAGGAGTATTGTGCTGAAAGGGCCTATGAGTATACCAAGTGCCGAGACAATCAGAAGAGAGAAGTTGTATATGCCCATCTCCGAAAGGTTCAGGAAGAAAGATACGACGAATCTGTCCACGTACGTCGCACCATACCCCAGAAGGGAAGATATGAAGAGGGGGAGAGAATAATCGATGATTGTCCTCACTGAAACAGCCTTTGCTCTTGATTTCATCCCCCTTATCCTTCTTGCTACATGAATAGAAAATAACAGGGCACCGAGGGAATAGCCTGCCGTCCATCCTAAGACCACCACAAGCGGGCTGACCCTGAACTGCAGCAGAATCACTATGGCGGAATACATAGCCACTGTATACGTAATGTTGATCAGTGCATTCACCCTGAATTTCTGGAGTCCGAGGACCATCCCCCCGGTGACGCTTGCACCGAGGTTTGCAACCACTGCGAATCCCATTATTCTTATGATATAGAGGTAACGGTATGTGTGAAAGAACAGGTATGCGAATGCGGGGGAAGAAAACCACATGAAGGCTATTGCAAGTATGGACACAATTATCAGGACGATAGAAATCTCCTTAACGACGGCCCTCAATGATTCAGGATCATTCTTCCCTATGTAGTATGAGATGAAATGCTGTACACCGAAGCCCAGACCAACGCTGAAAATAGTTGAGAAGAGGATCATCATTGCTGAAAGAAGGGCAACTACACCAACAACCTCTGTGGTGAACACCCTGACAATATATATATAGAAGAGGAAACCTGAGAGGACGCTCACAATTGCATAGAAATACTGATATATGACACTCTTCCCAATTTCGTCCCCTGTTTCCAGAACTTCCATTCACTGCCATAACTTCAACACCTATTTTACTGTTCCTTTCCTTCTAAAACGCCTCAATTCATAAGGAAATATATTGCAGCATTTTATCTGAAAGTCATTTTATTGGAATTCCAAGAATAAGAAGGTGATGATAGACGATAGGGCTTTCCGTATACCTGATAATGCCCACTTTCTTTGCCCTCTTGGCACTGGGTGGTGCAAAGAAGATACTTGACTAGGCCGGGAACACCCATAGAGTCTGATGCATCTGTGGGAATGTGAGAGAAAGGGGATCAAGATAAGTTCAGTGTTCGACCAGGCATTCCCCTGTATCCCTTGAGTCTTTCATCGGTTATGTAGCAAGGTACATCGATAGATTCAGAATTTCATATCTTATAAACTTCTCCCTACCAGGTATTTACAACCTCGTTTTACTAAAAACTCTGCCATATCTTCATCATCTGACCGTTTGCCACAATTCTATTTCCAGAGCTATCAAAGATGTACGGACTCAACAAAAAGGAAGAGATAAGGAACTACGTAGCTAAGGGGAGAGAACTGATAAGCACAATCTATGTCCCAGTTGCTATGCTAGTGGCGTCACTCTCTTCATCGAATCCCCCTTTTCCTCTCCAGCAGCACCTATCTGCTTGCCCCACTACCTGTGATGATAATTCTGGTTGTCAGTTCCTTAGTCGTATCAAGAAACATTATCTCCGTTTCTTTGCAGGGTATTAGGAAGACTAGGAAATTTTATCACGTCTTCTCTGGTCCTGCTGTCGAACTTTATCATATCAATGTTTCTTATTCCAAGATACAAGATGATAGGTGCATCAATTGGATATTCTTCTATGACAGTGGTATCCCTTTTCATTATGTAGTATTATGTAAGGAGGTTAGAAATACTGAAATTAGAGTTGGCAAAGAAAGCCAAAATATTCGCATTGGACTTCGTGATGTTTTTGTGACTGCAGCGTTGCAAAGCATGTTCTCCTACTCACAACTGAACCTTATGGGATAATGTGGTTGGGATTTGCCATATATTCCGGAATGATTAAGGTCCTTAGGACTTTCAGAAGGGAGGCTATTGACTTCATAATGCTTCCTATACCATGGTGGTTCCAGAAGGTAAAAGTGGTGATATCTGCTCTATTCCTATGATTGCCTGATAGAGATGAATCCTGTTCAACTGCCTTGTCGAATAACATTGTAATATAATGGTAAAAGCGGAGGGAATCGCTATAACAAATGATTATATCGGAAAATTGTTTATACCTCCATAATGGGAGAAGAGGGGAGGCAGGGTAAATTTAGAAGCTATTTGCCGTACGCGTTGCTTCTTGCTGCCTATCTGTTTGTGGGTGCACTCGCTTCACATCCATTTGACGACGCCATCTACGCACAGAATGCCCAGTTCTTTTACTTCTTTCGCATACCTCCAGTTCTCTCGCTACCCATGGGCCTCTATTATGACGCCATAAACGTTGGTGGCTATTTTATTACAATACTCCTTGGTCTGATGAAAGTGCAGAACGTCATAACAATCCAGATTGGTGTCAAGGTACCGTTCATAATCTTTTCATTTCTGACTGCATTCGTTCTCTACAGGATTGGAAGTGAGATGGATTTTAACGGAAAGTATGCTTCTCTGATCCTTCTCACTTCACCTATTTATTTCTTCACCGCTCTCATTTACGGTTCTGCAATCATAGTCTCAGTTTTCTTTCTCATCGCATCCCTGCTTTTCATAATCAGGAGGAAGACAGCAATGTCTGCCGTATTTTACGGCATGAGCATGGGTTCGTACCTATATCCCATCATCGCAATCCCCATCCTCCTGAGATACTTCTGGGTGAGGGAGGGAAGGAAAAGTGCCGGAATATTCCTACTGGTTTCTTCCGTCTTTTTTGCAATCGGGCAATTGGTAACGTTCCTTCTATATTTCTCTAAAGGCATTCAATCCCAAGCACCAATCTCACCCACAACATTCTTCGGTCCGATGACTTCAGTGCAGCCATACAGTCCCCTTGACATCCTGAACATCTTCAACCTCGGAAGGATCGTTCCAGGGGAGACCATTAACATACTATACTACGGTTCTGCCATCATTGCATCATTAATCTATTTCGTCTTACCCAGGGACAAGGTGAATCTGTCGTCGCTGGTCATATTCCTCTTCGTTCAGGGCATACTTTTCTCATCGCTCGCACCTGGGAACCTGCCCAGCTACATGGCTGCTGAGATTCCATTGGCTATATTGGTAGCCTTTATGTTTAGAAGATGGATATTCATAGGGCTGATTTGGGTATCATCATTCTTCAGCTTCTGGGTTATGCAAACTATAAACCCGGTTGGATTCCTGATTTACTTCTCGGACCTAAACCACAAAATACTGAGTATAAAGAATATGTATCCTTCCTGGGCAGTGGATGCGGCAGGCTCAATATATACAATATCCATACTCCTAAACCTCCTCTTCCTAAGACAACGGAAGCGCGAAAGTAAATGGTCACTCAAGAAAACTGTTGTGTCGCAATCATCCGTCATATCCGTAATTGTGGTAGTGGGTATGTTGGTCCTTATGCCTGTAGCAGAAAGCGTACCTAGCGGAATGTACCTTGCGCCTGAGGTCAATACTTTTCAGTCTACTGACTTCTCCTCGTCTATAGTCAACGGCGATCTCGTAGTAAAGTACTATCTTCCGCTACTACTGTTAAACATTCATGAGAAGAATGAATACCTGACCGGAGTTATCGTATACGACAATACGAGGATATCTCCTTACAATGTCACGGGAGAAACACTGATTCGGGGAAACCATTCTTACTCTCTCCAGATACCGTACCCCATAAGGGATGCTGAAATGACTCTCTATTCGCCTGATTACGGGAGTATGGGCATTTACCTGGAGGCTGACGGAGCGATGGTTATGCCTGCAAATTCATCAATCGTGGACGCTGGAACATACGAATACAGATATTCATTCTCACCCGTACTGGACGGCAATTACATCCTGAATGTTGAAAGCACAGTACCGTTTTACTCAGGGGCAGACCTTCCAGCTGTAAATGTCACCGGATACCTTGCTTTAACGGGGGAGAACGTAGACGGTTCGCAGGTTAATGGAAGCATACCGGGATATCTGATATCAGACCCAGTTACTGTCGAATTCCACGGTCCTTTCTCCAGGATACCTCCGTCTATCCCTTCCCTGTTCTTCTATGTGAATCCTACCGGCTCTACCCCCGGCTATGCATATGTTGCTGTCGGAGGCGTCATATTTTTCGCCATGGTCATTGCTGCTGTTGTTTTCGTGAGGCGCTTCTAGACTTTCTTATCCTAGCTACTATGAACACGTCCACTATGACTATAACTGCGATCAGGACCTCCCACGGAATGAAAGAGTTGGCTTGCACGAATACGAGGGTGTTGCCGGAGACTTTTCCAGTGGGGTGAGAGGCATAGTAGTTGAACGGTAGATTGACCTTATAGGAGTAACTGCCATTTAGCGTGCTCACGTAGATGAAAGGTTCTGTGCTTCCGTAAGTCCTGTTATCTATGGTAACGCTCCAGTATGAGCCACCTGACAATCCAGTGACAAGAAAAGTGATATTGACTGGTATCCTGAAATAGAGTATGACAGTTAATGGACTGCCGCTTACGACAATCCTTCCGGAACTGGGAGACGGTAGCGTGCCATTCACCGGAGGAATAGAATACTGGTAAGTACCGTTGGCGAGCTCAAATACCATCGTCTGGGAGGTGGATGAAACCGTCTGAAAACCCGCAGTGACGTTCCACAACGTGCCGGCATTCAGACCTATCTCCCTGAATGTAACTGGGTAGTAAACCTCGCCCCAGTAAACAGTTTCAGTTATGTTGTCTCCAGCGACAGTAACGTTGAATGAATACCTGTTTGCCGTATAGCCTCCTATTGGGCTAACGGTAAAGACGTATGAGCCATTTGCAAGGTGGAATATAATGTTGCCAGTGGATGTTAGTACCTGGCCATTCTCGGTGACTGACCAGTTCATCCCGTATGGGAGGCCCTTCTCCTCGAAAGTCACTGAGTAGAGTTGACCAGGATTAGATGATGACAACGGAATTGATAAGGAAATCAAGAGGAGAAGCACGATCACTAGCAGATGTGATTTCATCATCTTCTAATGATTGCTCCATTAAAATATTTTATTTCAGGTGACGTAGAATTCTTCAGATGACAAAAGGCCACTGGTTTAAAAATATAAAGAAATGAATAAAAAATAAAAATATCACTCCCTCTTCATCCCGAACCTCTTCTTTAGATCCCTAGTACTGACAAGACTTGCAACTGCTATACCCAGCGTCACTGCAATGAGTGCGATTATCGTCACATCTAAAATAAAGCCGTAGTTCGTTATTTTGTTCAGTGTGCTATTGGTGTTACTAATCGCAACCTTGAGTGTGCCAATGGAGCTCTGGATCGTTACGGCAGATCCACTTATGGATGTCACGGCGCCCGTTATCGTCCCTAGTGACGTTTGGACGGTGCCGACTCCATTATTCACTGATATTAGGGTGGCGTTGATTGAAGATAGCGATGTTGTCACATTTCCAAGAGAAGTCTTGACGGTAACAACATTCCCGTTAACCGCAGAGATGCTTGCATTTATTGATGAGAGCGATGCCTCCATAGTCCCGAAAGATGTTTTTATGTAGGCAAGGGTATTATTGATGGATGAAACAGCCGCATTGAGTTCCTTTATTGGAATGGCCATAGATGCAGATAGAGTAGAGTTAACCACTGCAGTTATATCTGCTATTTGACCTGAGGATATGCCAGTAACCATCGCGCCGCTTCCGCTGATAAGCTGAAGGAATGTGCCCTGCCCATCTGGCATCTGGTAGAAGTTGCTTGACGTGTACCCTCCAGTGCTGCTAGATGGTGGTGAATAGTAATTCTGCTGCCATGAGAGTGTAACTGTCCAGTAGTTGCCGGGAGCGTCGTTTGGCATAATGAATGACCCGTTCAGGTAAGTTGTTCCAGAAACAGTTCCAATTGAAACTGGTGACGTTGAAATTGACGTTCCGTTGAAGTACACGGTGACGTAAACGCTCCCATAGTCTGTGGAAGAAGATGATTGTGCGGTTGGAAGGTTCCCTGATCCTGGCTCCCAGGAATACATTACCACCTGACCTGGGAATGCGTAGTTTCCGCCCTGAGCAGGAGATAACGTCGATCGACTCTGGGAGTTTATGACTACTTGGTTCTCAGATACGAGCAGCTGGAACGTGGTGCTAGCAGTAACGTTGAATGACTCAGAAGCAACCTGAGATGATGTGGATGGCTGCATTACCGTAATTGAGTATGAGCCTGGAAGTACAGCGGGTATGTTGAAGCTGCCTGACAGTGAGCCAGAGCTGCTCGTAGATCCCGTGAATACGATGAAGGAACCGAAGTAAATGTCATAGTATGCGTTTGCACGGAATCCGGACATAGTGAATGATACCGAGGAGCCGATCGGTGCAGAATATGAACCCCCTGATGTTGCGCTGAATGACGGGTATACTAT
>JAKAUZ010000033.1 GCA_021817415.1 Thermoplasmata archaeon
GTAGCCAAGAAATACAATAAAATCATTAACTCAGAAACTAATACCGAAAAAGTTGGGTAGGTGGCAGAGCGGCTATGCACGGGACTGCAGATCCCGACTATTGGGGTTCGAATCCCCACCTACCCTTACCCAATTGGGTAAGAAAATACTTAAATAAAGATACTTTTTTTTACACAAATGCATCCGAATACCCATCATAAGGCACTCCTCTCCAAGAGCAAGAAAGTGAATGACTGGTATGAGAACCTCAAGGCCAAATCGGATCTCACGGCAGATTATTACCTGAAGAACCTTGGGACAACGGTACCTGTCATTAATTATGGGGTCTTCGTAATCTTTGAGAGACTATGAATCGAAAAAGTTGTATACTGCATATCCGAAAGATAGCGAAGATCTCGAGGAGGAAACGACCCGACGAAATTCGTGTATTTGAGACTGCCCGTACTAGATTGGTAACAAGAAAAAGTAGTAAGTACCATAGAAACATATTAACATTCGATATGATTAGGTACTGTAATGAGCGCGGCCAAGTCGAGACTTGTTAGCATTCCCAAATCAGATTTAGACAGTTTAGAGGCAACATTAGAGACCCTTGAGAGTCAGTACGTCATGAACCAGCTTAAACAGAGTGAGGAAGATATACAGAATGGGAGAGTAAGAAAGGCGAGAGAGTTTCTCAAGAGCCTCTAATAGAATTTCATTGCCTCGTCCTTATGAAGGACTGCCCTTAATGTGACCGTCTTCTCCTTTTCGTTTATTTCGTACCATATTCTGAATGGGCCTGACCTCAGCTGCCATAATCCGTGTAGCTTTCCCCTTAATGGTTTCCCGGATTGTGGCTCATCTTCAAGCTTCCCTATTATCTTCCGTAGCAGGTCCTTCCTGTCCCTGTGGTGACTGGAAAATTCCTTTTCAAACGTTTCCGTCATCATTACGGTATAAGGCATAACATTCCTCTATTCAGGGCAGTTACAAGTATCCATTGGTATTCTACCTCCCGCCATCTCCAGGCGGGGTCTTTGACGACCATCCGTCCCTGCCTCTCCCCTTTTCCTGACCCATTCCGGATCACCAACCCCTCATCCTGATCCACCGGCTACCACCCGATTCGGGGTCCCGACCTCCTTGGGGAGACGTTGGGCGGAGGAGATCTCTGACTGACGTATGGGGGACTTACGCCCCCTACGAGATGCATCGCGGCTCTACCCCTCCCTACGAGTCACCTCGCGGATTGCTCGGGAGAGCATGGCCCTTTTGGACGTTGAGGGACTCTACCTTTTTTCTACCACTCTCTCCTACTTCCCAGTGTTCCTGATGCACCGGAACTGTCATTTTCTCTTCCCTTCCTCAGGGGCGATAATTCTGAGAAGTGGCTTGTCCCATGTCGACTGAGGATGATTGAAATGAGACAAACCTTCAGGGCATTCCTCTGCCATCACTTCAAAGAACTCAAGGGTAGCTTTGTTCTTCAGAAGGAACTTCTTGAGCGCTTCTTTGTAGTCGTTCGGTACTCCCCCAGAAATCTTGATCATTTCGCATACGATTTTCGCCTTATTTCTGATAGCCTCTTCCGAGACTTTCACCTGTCTCCCCCCGCACAGCGTGTGCTCCATTGAGCCTTTGCGGCTGCACTGCGACTTTCGATACCGATCACCATTACTGCCCGGGAAAACAAATCCGGATATATCTCGAAGCAGGCACCCGTCATTTCAGAGTGAATGAACACTCCTCCCATTCCAATCATTTCCGATCTTGCGTCATTGATTTCCGTCTCCTCATAGCGTACAGAACGACTGCTGACACAATTGCAATTATGGCCACAGCTATGACTGCGATATAGATTACGAGGGAGGGTATGCCTTTTTTAGATAGGGAGATGTTCTTGACCTGAACCTTTTGTGAGTGATACGTGTACGTGACATTGCTGAAAAGTGTGTTGTATCCGGAGGATAAAAGTTTGAATTCGTACGTACCTGGAGTTAGTGTAACATTGAAACTACCATTGACTGTGTGAACGAAATTACCGTTGATGTAAAGGGAGGCGTTCGAGGGAGATATTGTCCCTGTGACATATATGTAGTAGGTGAAGCTTATAGATTCAGAAACGTCTCTACCATTCACAGCAACAGTGCCGGAGGCGGGAACAGGGGAGAATCCTAACGCTTCTCCAATCGTGAATGGATAGGAACCGTTCGGAAGAGGAATTGTCAGTTGAGATCCGCTTGATGGTTCCACAGTACCATTTATAGTGAGATTCCAGAGAGTGCCAGAAGGCAGTCCAGTTTCTGTGAAGGTGACAGAGTATGTTACAAGGGAAAATAATACTGACAGAGAAACTGCTTTTCCTTTTACCGTGAAAGATCCAGAATATGAAGGCTTGTACTCCTTGTCAGGAGTGAAAACTGTGAATTTATAGGAGCCGTTGGGAAGACTGGTTGAATAACCAGGAGAAGTCTGGGGGCCGGAGGAAGGCTGTCCTGAAACATTTACGTACCATGCCACCCCACTGGGGAGGCCAGACTCTGTGAAAATTATTCCATATGTTACAGGGGAAAACAGAATTTCCACCCGAACGGATGAGCCCTTGACAGTTATGTTTCCGGATGAAAGGGAGGATGAGTATCCCGCTACGTGGCCTACCTGATAAGAGTAAGTGCCATTGGAAGCAATGAACGATATGCTGGACGAGGAGGATGATGAAACCGTTCCGTTGAATGTGGCGCTCCATGCTGTTCCAGAAGCCAGACCCGTTTCTGTGAAGTTTACCGAATAAGTTGCAAGAGTAAAGGCTATTTCCTCCTTGACAGGAGTTCCGTTCACGGTAATCATTCCTGAGCTCGGGCTAGGTCTCCACCCTGATGCAGATACTGTGAACGGATGCGTACCATTCGACACGTTAAATGTAATTGAAGTGGAGTTGGTTTGCAACGAAAATCCCGAGAGTTCCACGGACCAGATGACGCCAGAAGGAAGTCCATGTTCCGAGAAAGTCGTGGAATAGGTCACTAAGGAGAACGATATGCGGACAGTGGCATTGACACCGCTTACTGTGACGGTCGAATTATAAGGATTGGCCATATAATCGTTATGTATTCCGACGGTGAAAGGATAGGTGCCGTTAGGTTCGTAAAAGGCTATGGAGTCTGTGGTTGAGTTCTGTTTGTAAGAGTTAAGCGAAACGTTCCACAACGCACCCGAAGGCAATCCTGCCTCCAGGAAATCTATGGGATACGTTCTCAGTGAAAATGTGATGTTTACGGTGACAGAAGCACTGCTGACCGTGACGCTGCCACTTGATGGAGTTGCGATGTAGCCAGCAACTAGTCCAACTGTAAATGAATAAGTGCCGCTTGATTCACTGAAGTAAATCTGTGCCCCAGTACTGGAGGACTGCTGTCCGTTAAGCGTAACAGACCATGAGGTTCCGGACGGCAGCCCCTTCTCCGCAAATATGACAGAATATGATGGCGGTGGAGGTGGGGCAACGTAAACAGTTCCAACTACCAATGGCGTCCCCTTGAGATAAATGATAGGGATTGAACCGCAGATTGTTGTTCCCTTGATTGACTCGTTCAGAGCGTAATTCCAAGCCGTTCCGTTCCAATATAGCATTACCGTGCTGGTCGTTACAGACGAGTTACTGTAGCAAATTCTTACCGTTCCATTGGACGACGTGGAGGTGGTGTTCACCCTCAGATCGAGCACGGATACAACAATCGCCATGGAGATGGATGAAGTTCCAGTTGGAGTTACGCTCGTTGCACCGCTGCTGTTGGATAAAACAGATAACGTGATGTTCAACTTGCTTCCAGAGGTGGCGTTGCTCACATCAATGGTCATATTGCCCACAGTGCTGTTCATTGTGACAGAGGCAGTCCCGGAGCTGGAAACCGTTGTATTCGTGGAGTTGGTATAGATCGGTTTCTGGAAATTTGCAGTTATCGATCCCGTTCCATCCATTATTGCAATGGTATTCACTGAGAGCGGTTTTGCTATAGATATACTGGAGGTACTGGATTTCCATGTGGTGAATGTGAATCCATGATCAGGAGTGGCGTGCAGGGTGATTTTGGATGATGCGTTATACCAGGCTGTACCCGAGGGTGATGATGTTCCGTTTACCGCGCTTACTGTAACCTGATACTGCGTTCCGAAAGAGATTGACACATTCACGATGAGCGGAACTGTGATGCTTCCGGACGATGGAGAAGCGGTATATCTCACTCCTGTTACACCCGATAACGGGCTTAGAACGCTCCACGCATAAATGCCGAATGGAATGTTAGAAAAGGAAATGCTTGTCGTTGATGAGATCTCAGTTGTTCCGTTGAGCGCAGCGGACCATGTGACACCTTGGGGAAGCCCAGATTCGATGAAACTGACGGCTACTAGCCTAGGTTTGAGAGGGGAATAGCTAAAGGAGGTATTTCCGGAGAAAGTTGGTCCGTTGATGCTTACGGCCCACGTGGCTTGAAGTCTGTAAGTCCCGTTAATCCAGTTTGTACCCCCTGATTTGAAACTGTCATTGAACTTCCCCGTAGTTCCGTTGACAGGAACTGAGTCCACGTGCACAACAGTCCCATCAGGATTGTACACTTCAAGGAATGTACTCGTTCCATTCCCGGGAGAAGGAGCAACCGTGCCTGTAACGTTGATGGGCTGTGTGTCAGAGTAGAATAAAGAGTTTGTGGAGACCTTCACAGTCACACTGATAGATGAGTAAAAGAAGTATGCAACTCCGAAGTATTCAGGGCCGCTGATGTTTGCTGCCCATGTCACGTTAACGGCATAATTCCCGTTTATCCAATTTGTCCCACCAGCGGTAAAGCTGTCACTGAATTTTCCTGTGGTACCGCTGACCGGAACGGATTCTATGTGCACAGTGGTTGCATCAGGATTGAGGATCTTGATGAAGGCGCTAGTACCATTCCCCGGAGCGGGTGAAACGGCTCCGGTCAAGACAACTGTCTGTGAACCCGAGTAGAAAGTGGAATTGGCGCCGACTGAAACTTGATATGTGTTCCCGGGCCCGGATGCGGCTGCCAGGGAAGATATGAAGGAAAATGAGGTCAGGAGAAACGCAGCTACGACGATGATGGTAACTGCTTTGCGTTTGGTTTTTCTCCACTCAGAAGGCTGTTTTCGACGAATAACCGTACCCCTGCCCCTTTCCCTGATCAGCTTAAGCATTCCTAACCATCTCCTCCGCTAGACCGTTATGGTTACAACCGCTGTGGGCGATATTGGAACTCCCTGTGTGGTCGTGACGAATACCTGAACGTTATACGTGCCTGGAGCTAGTGTCGAAAGACCAAGGTAAGCAGAAGATGACATACCCGGAGCCAGAGTCAGCGACGTGGCTGTGATCATTACAGTCTGGCCCGTCTGTGCATTTTCAACCTCGAACCATACTATTCCCGTGACCTGCTGAAATGGTAGATTGTTTATCCACGTTGCGTTGAGAGATACGGTAGTGCCAACTACAGTCTTATTTGGAGCTGTCGTAAGCGTGAACGACCGATCAAGAGGAAGGCCGAACGTTGCAGTTATTGTTCCTGAACCGTTTACCGCCACCACAGTCGATCCCGCGTTCCTATTTTCAAAGGAAATCGTTGACGTACTAGAACTCCAGTAGGCGAAATAGTAGGGCTGTCCGACAGATATGGAAATGTTATAAGACCCCTGCCCAAACTCAGTGAGATATGTGTTGTTGTCCGAGACCACATTGTTGGGTACAGCTATTGAGTTACCGTTAGTTGAATATGTGGCGCCGTTCAGGGTAACGCTCCAAAATGTTCCTGGCGCAAGTCCAAATTCAGTTACCGTAACGCTTGCAGTTGGAGTATTGAACGGAAGTGAGAGCGAGGGAGAATAGTGAACATTTCCATATGCCTTGGCACTGCCAGTTGTATTAGCGCCATGCGGTCCACCCCACCAGTTATACGCAGCATTAAGTGCCGGGCCACCGGTTGCGTAGTTGGCAACACCGTAATGTATGAAATTGTTGAATATATCATTATAATCGAAGCTGATTCCGGTTCCAAGAGAATCGTTAAATGAGCTGAAAGCAGAGACCTGGCCGACAGCCAGACCATCGTAGCTATTGCTCAAATTATTGAATTCAATTGTTATGTTATTCTGATCAGGGTTGAAGAGGCTGATTGCCGCGTCTCTCCCTAACACGGGGCCAGAACTATTGACGTTCCAGTCCATCCCTGAAAGAGCCACGGTATTTCCAAGAACCCAATCATTGTTTCCGTATGCAATCTGGATTCCCTGGTGAGGGATGCTGTTGATAGTATTGTTGCAAATGGTGTTGTTAAACTCATCGCCCTGGCCAGTTCCAGTCAGTATTATCCCCGCATATGTTGTGTTGTTTATATTATTCCATGCCACAAAACTGTTCACAGCATTGCCCAGCCAGATTGCAGTACTTGGGGAAGAAGCACTTCCGATATTTCTGAATGTATTACCGACTATGAAAATTATACCCAGAGGTGCTGGAAGACTCGGATTCCCGTGATAACCTATCGCCTCTCCAGACGTATCGACAAAATTATTGAAAGCGATTATAACATTTCCCGCACCGGTACCCGGAACTTCAATCCCCGCACCAACGAAGTTGAAACCTATTATTTTCACATTGCTTACTGCAGAGCCTGTTGTCGTTGACGGATTAGAGGAGCCCCCGAGCTGGAAATATGATGGATAGCGTCCGTTAAGGTTTTCCTCTGGAATTGATGTTACAAGATTAACGTCGCTTTTGCCATAATTCCTATAGGTCCAGTTAATCGAAATGCTGGACTCTATGGTAAGTGGGTTCGATATTATTATTGGCTCGGCGGTACGATACGTACCGGGAGCAACCATAACAGTGTCGCCGCTCGAAGCGTTGTTTACGCCGTCGGCGATGCTGCTCCATATTGTGTGAAGCAAAAGACCGGAATGAAGAACTGTAACAGCTCTGTCAAAGGTATTCTGAGAAAGGATTTGAGGGATGCTGGTAGTGTTGGTCGCATCCACGTATTGAACGGTGTTATTCTTGAACGTGTTCTGGCTAACGCTTATGGTTGAACCATTGAAGGGAATTCCGGAGAAATTGCCAACCCAGACTCCCATGCCATTCATTTCCAGTGTATTATCTGTAATTGTTACATCATCTGTTTCCCATATTGAAATACCCGCATTCGTTCCACTTATCGTATTGTTGGTAAACATGGTGTGACCATAGATGGACGCATTTGGATACCCCCATGTCCCAAAACCTGCAGAGGTTCCGTTGCCGTCGATCGCATTGTCTTTTACCAGTCCATTTCCAGCCTGCACAACTGATGCTCCCGAGAAATTGCCAATAATGGTATTCCCGCTAAAGACAAAATTGGAAACGCCAGGATTGATATAAAATGCCCTCCATCCGGAATCGTAGACGGGCTTGAACACATTCCCCGTCACAATCACGCTTGATACGTTGCTGCTTGTCGTATAAGTAGTAAGGATCCCTATTCCATCGTCTCCGTTGGTGTTTGGTCCAATCTGTCCAACGAGAATTGTGTTGTTCTGTATTAGGACATTCTTTGCTGCGGGGGTAACGAATATATTCTCACTTGCTAAATGTGTTGCGTTGTAATCAAATCCTTTTATGGTAAAACCCTGTATTGTTACGTTTGGTGCATTCACATAAAGACTACCTGTGCTTGGCTGAAGCTCTATAGTTGTGGCATTAGGTCCTTCTGTTGATTCCAAAATTAGAGACTTGTCTATAGTGACGCCTCCAGAATAGTTGCCTGGGGCAACTTGAATAACATCACCATTTTGAGCAGCCACAACTCCCGCCTGAATTGAAGAGAAGCCCCACCCTCTTGAGGTATCTATTACGGGTGGCGTGCTCCTTGAAATGGATATTTTGACAGTTGTGCTCTTGGACACAAAGCCGGAGCCTGATGTCCTAGAAACTGAGAATCCAACCCATATTCCAACCTCCGTGGACGCGTTGATTCCAGATACGCTTCCGTTCTTCAGTTGTGAAAGCGTGTAGCTCCCGCTTATGGAAATCCCCCCAGAATTAATCACGAAAAAACTACTGCTGTTACTGATTGACAATGAATTTGATGGACCCAGCGCATATCCGTCCGGAGATACGCTCGTTAATGTGTTGTTGGCCCAAGTAAAATACTCACCGTTTCCATTTAGGTCGAACCAAAGATTGATAGAAGCGTTCCCGAAGCCACTGATGCTCTGGATGCTGCCTAGAGGGCCCACGTTATAATAGACAAAACCAACGTCCGAATATGTTATACTTCCGGAGACATTATCGCTCAATGTTATCGAGCCATTTGAGTTTTTAACTTCACTGAGATTCAGACCAGTTGTCGTGATGTTTATTGGGTCTAAGGATCTGATGAACTTGCCGATTGCATTCGTGGCGGTGAAGTATGTGATTGTGGGGGTTATATTCTGCTGTTGAGAGGGAGTATACTTATACTGGGCTGCTGGATTGTTCCATGAGGACGGATTGGCCCCAGGAGAGCTTGAAGTGGGATGATACGAAGCAATATGGCTCCCGTGAGGTTGTATTCCTGCAAGAGTGGAAGGTATTTTGGCGTTAATGCTTCCAATTACATTTTCATAGCTAGAAGCCCCATTCTGAATATTACCATATGGTGCAACAAAAGACGCATACGTGACACTTCCTGCAATCATGAGAACTGCGACCACTATAACGCAAAAGATCAGTACATTTGGACCCCCAATTTTCAGATGAAAATTAAGACCTATTCTTTTCGAAACATGACCTGGAGAAACTTTACTTACCATCATCCAACCCCCTTGATTTGAATCTAAGACCTTCTGAGTCGAGGTAGTCCATCAGAACTCTTTCCGCAACTTCAGAAACCGACTGGGCATTCAAAACAGGCAAATTCCGCTGAACTTCGCAGAATACTTCATTCGCAATCTTAACGTCAACAAAATTTCCACTGTCGCTCTTATGCAACATATGTGCAACCAATAATTAAGGGGTATATAAAATATGCTACATATATGCAACAAATATATTCTTAATCTGTAGCACATAAGGAACAAGGATGCAGAAGTATAGCTCCGCAAGGATTCCAAAAGAACTGTTTGAGAGGGTGGAGAAGTTCATCAGTGAGCACCCTGAGATGGGGTACAGATCGGTTTCCGAACTCGTTAACGAACTACTGCGAAGGGAACTGGAAAGATCAAAGACCAAAGATTAATTCACCCCACGTTATCTTAGGGGAGTTTATTCAAAATTTAGATGTCAAATACAGCAATCCCGTGAAGAATGAGCGCAATAGGTGCTGTTAAGGAACAGGAAGAATATCGTCAAAGGAAGCCCAGAAAGGAAACAGGAAAGAAATGAAACCAAGCACAGCCGTCGCTGCATAACGGACCGCTAATGCAGTTCCCTTGGTCGTAGCATTCCCACATACTTTAGCATCCTTCCTGGAGCAATAAACGGCGTGGCGTCCTCCATTAGAATGATGGAGGAATCAGGCGCTGTGAACATCTTTCTGGTCGCCGATACAGGTTTCTATTCATCAAAGAACGTAGATGACCTGAAGAGGATGAACATATTCTTCGTAATGCCTGTGAAGAGGAATTCAAGGCTGATAGACTATTCCATGGAACAGCTGAAGCACTTCATGTTCCAGGTTCATCCCATATTCTACTCCAGGTGCAAAAAGAAAGGAAGATGGATATTCGCATTCAGGAACGATTTCCTGAAAGCGGAAGAGGAGAAGGACTACCTGAGAAGAAGGAAATCGGGCTCCGCCAGGGTCAGCGGGAGAATGGGCACGATATCCGTGATCACCAATCTCAAGGTATCCGGAGAGATTGTCTATGGCATTCTGAAATCCCGTGCTGACATATAGCAGTCCTACGACACATTCAAGAACACAATTCATGCAGATCGCACATACGTGAGGGATGACTACCAGCTGCAGGGATGGATGTTCGTGAACTTCTTAGCCCTGATAATGCACTACAGGATCTACAGCCTCCTGAAAGCAAAGGATATTCTCAAGCAGTACTCTCCCGGGGACGTGATAGAACACCTTGAAAGGATAAGCATGCTCAAGATAGGAGATGAATGGAAGATCTCAGAGGTGCCCAAGCACACGAGGGTGTTGATAGAGAAACTCGAGATACCTATTATGTAAAAGAGCGGGAGTTAGAGCTTAAATAAAGATACTTTTTTTACACAAATGCATCCGAGTACCAAGCATAGGGTGCATTTGGACAAAAGTAAAAACGTTCCTTAATAAGAACAGGAGGAGGTTAAAGCCGGTGATATTCCCAGCATGCTTTCCTGAACTGAACCCTGTGGAGGAGTGCTGGAGCTTAAGAAAGTAACATCTCCTTAAATCAACAGTGCCATAGACCCTCCTCCCTAAGTATCTCCTGGGAACATCTGCCTTTGCGGACGTGCCCTGCTTTGTGATAGTCCTCTCCAGTATACCTTCTATGTCATCGTCCTTTATCGTCAAGGAGTTGTTCAATACGAACACCTTCCTGCTCAACAATTGACAATCCTGTAAGGAACATAAAGAAGGCTGTAAACATGCTTACATCCTTCCATATTATGAGCAATCAAGAAACACTTATTCGAATATTCTTTTACTAAATTGTGTTTACAACTCGTAAAACTTAAAAACTATGGTTACCTATAGCTATGTATGGTAACTACCATTCAGATTGATGAGAGAGTCAAAGCCAAGCTCGA
>JAKAUZ010000086.1 GCA_021817415.1 Thermoplasmata archaeon
ACATCCAATAATTTCCGACGAAGTGATCATACCCGAATTTATCAGATGAAGACCCTCTGAGAATAAAAAAATCGTACGCAGTAGAGCCGATTGGATTCGGGTGCGTAATGAATATTTTCACCAGTTTCCGCATTGCAACAGAAGTGTTATTCTGTTCAAAATATTTGTGCAGCGGTCAGCGAGAAAATTTTGAATTTATAAGAGTAACTGCTAAGCCTGATTTCTATATCAATGTTTATTACCTTCTTCAGGTTAATTATAAGAATGACAAGATATATAGAAGGAGCAATAGTCCTCTCTTCCGGCCAAAAGGTGTTCAGAAGGTCCTGGATTGCGGACGAGGAAAAATTGAATGTACTGGGTATACATGGGTTTGTCGAACACTCTGGAAGGTATGATAACTTTGGGAAAAAACTCGCTGACAGTGGAATAACAGTTAACATGTTCGACCTGCGGGGTCATGGGAGAACTGCAACTAATAATGACCTCGGGGTAATTGGAAATTTTGAAGATTTTGTTTCTGACAGCATTGATTATGCTACTATGCTGTCTGAAGAAAATGGGGGTAAACTCTTCCTTTATGGTCATAGTATGGGGGGGTTGATTGTTTTGCACGTGCTCACAAGGAATGATAAACACATAATTGGGGCCATCACAAGTGGGCCATCCACAATTATGACAGTAAATCCATTAACGAAATTCTTGCTACTTTCTATGAATTCTGTTTCCCCGGGAAGGAAGGTCAAACTTCCAATAAGACCAGAGTATCTTTCCCATGATACATCAGTCGTTAAATCCTACATTTCTGACCCTCTCGTCTGTAAAAATCCATCTGTGAATTTAATTTATCAAATGTATATTGGGTCAAAATCTATATGGCCATCGCTCTCCAAGATTGGGGTACCTATCCTGATGTTACATGGAGGTGATGACAGAATCGTCCCCCCTAAGGCGACACAAGAATCGTTCGAAAAAATTGGATCTGAGGATAAAAAAATTAGGATATTCAATGGAATGTTCCACGAAATTCACAACGAGGTGAATAAGGAAGAGGTTTATTCTGAAATAATTACGTGGCTTAAGGGGCATGAATCTAAGTGAAAAAGGGATAGGTCTCAGATTATTGAAAATTTTATAATCGAAGTTAAACAGGCCAGAAGTAACTCAGATTTTTCGTCACCAGTTCTGTGCGGTCGCGATCATTCTCTTTTTATCAAAGGTCATCTCCAGTGGGTCGAAACCACCCTTCCTTAGAAATTCGTCTGACATACTGCTCATAAATTTTCTGATTTGGACGTCTTCTGGCCCACCAATCTTTAATGGATAGAGCCATCTCTCGTAGCTATATCTTTCAGTGGTTTCTAACACATTGATGTTCTTGAACCCTGCTATGGACATATATCTCTTCCATTCGGTGATCTTGGGGGCGTATACGTGGCTTGTATCCCTGAGTATTTCAAACCTGTTTCTGACATCCTCGGAATCTTCCTCGTTCCTCACCATGTCGACTATACCTATTTTGCCGCCGATCTTCAACAAGCGTCTGGCCTCTTTCAGGAATTCAATTTTATCAGGAAAATGATGCGCTGCCCTTCGGCAGGTGATGACATCAGCCGATCTATCGGTCAATGGTACATTCTCGACTCTACCAAGAATGAATTTTATATTTGTCAGTTTATTTTCCTCTGCCAGTTTCCTCGCTTGGTTTAACATTTCTGGAGTTGCGTCGATCGCATAAACAAGCTTGGCCCTTTTGGCAAGCTCTGCTGCAGTGAAACCTGTACCAGCTGCCATGTCAATACACGTTTCGTTTCCTTTAAGCGAAAGTTCCTCCATCAGTTGCTTTAAGTCACTTCCAGATTTGTGTGATTCGCTTTTTGAATATTCCACTGCGTGTTTGCCGAAGTGATCCTGAAAGTTCTTTTCCATAAAAGATAATCCCTATTTAATATATATATCTTAAGATTTTTAATCAGGTTTAAATAACTCCAAATTTTGAGGTACAAACTGGCTTACCAGGTGCAGGTTCTGGAATTCTCGGAAACTTGCCTCTTACCTTTGAGTTCCAAGATTTCGCCTGCAATCACCTTTTCTCCTTGTAATTCTTTAACGGATTGCGTTCCATCAGTGCTTGTAGTTGTAAACTAATGAATTCTCTCATAGGAGAGAAAACAAGAAAATGATTGAATACCAAATGCTGAAATTAAGTGGAATTATAGTCTGTTGAGAGCTATTTTATGATCAATACTGGAATCGTCGAATGCGTTACAACCGCATTTGACACACTCCCTAGCAATAGGCTCTTGAAACCTCCGAGCCCTCTTGATCCCATAACAATCAAGTCTGGTTTGATCTTCTTAGATTCCAGAAGAAGCGATTCCGCTACTGAAACAGTTCCCTCTGTAAAAATGATTCTGATTTTCACTTTTCGTTTTCTTGCGTTCTTTTTTAGTGGTTCATATTGCTTGGTTATGCTTTTCTTCTCAGCTGAGTAATATTCATCCCAGTTGTAATATACTTCTCCTTCTCCATAACCCACAATCGGGTATACAACACAGTGAATAACGGTTATTTCAGAACCATATTTCTCCGCAATAGAGATTGCTGCCTTCAGGGCAGAGATGGAGTGCTGTGATGCGTCGAATGCAACCACAATCCTCTTTGGCTGAAAATCAAGTCCCAATTCTTCTTTGTTGTCGTCACTTCTCATATTGTTATAAGTGGATGGACAAATTTATAATTATTCATTTTCGGTTCCACAAACAATTACACCGGCAAATTTTTGGATATTCATGGAAACTCCAGAGAAGTAGCTTCTCCAATGGTCATGGCACGCATTATCCAAATATAGTAGTGAACTTAAAATTATGTGCCTATCCCAACGAGACCTAAAATACATTGAGATATGGGCTAAGGTTGGACAGCTGGCTCATTAACTTTAAAGCGCCTGCATACTCATTAGAACATCCACTCTCGTAATATGCAGAGACATGCTTCCAGGTGCGTGAAATCTACTTCTTTTGCATTAGGGATTATTATTAGTTACATTGCGAATGACTGAAAATAATTCCATAAATCCAAGACAGGTCTCTATCTCCCTTCCGTTTTTGTCAATATATAATTAGTTAAAGGGAAGTTCCTTTTACCTATCATTTAAGAATAGCTGATGTATTCTACCTGCAACCCCATTTATTGGCCAAGCTGCATTCCATGGTAACTGAACCTACCTTTTCTTATCCAACTTTGATTTATCAGTGATAATTTGATTCATTCGTCAAGATATGCGTATAAATTCGTTCAATTGAGGACAACATTTGAGATTGCAATGGCCCTGTAGATATGTATCAATCATCTCCTCGGCGTTTCCTTCCGAATTCTCCTTTGTTTCCCGAAGCATAGAAATTAAAAATAATCCTCTGCCTATCAGTAATAATGATTTCAGTTTCAATTTTATAAATGCGGAAAGGTCCCCCGTATTTCAAAGATGTCAGTACCAACCACTGTTTCAAGTGGAAAAATGAATTAATTTTTAATATATTGCGAGATTTTTTTCAAAAAATCACTCATTCAGTCCACTAAAAAATCGGAAATAGTTAAATAACAGTAAATTCATAATCAAATTCGAGGTGTTCTCTTGACGACAGATAAACCAACAATGGAGACTGACCAAAGGATTGCCGCAGAATCCGACAAGAAACTACGTAAAGCGCTGACATTCCAGGACCTCTTCTTCATGTCAATGGGGGGTATCATCGGTTCTGGATGGTTGTATGCCGTAGATAAAGGAGCTTACCTGGCAGGTCCCGGGGCCATTCTCTCATGGATTATTGGTGGGATTATAGTGCTCTTTATTGCACTTAACTATGCCGAAATTTCTGGTGCGATACCAAGAAGCGGCGCAATTGTGAGGTACCCCCATTTATCGCACGGTGGGTATACCGGTTTCATTCTAGGCTGGGCATATCTTCTCAGTGCTGTTACTGTCCCCACTATTGAGGCCGAAGCAGTGATAGGGTATGCAGCGGTGTACATTCCATCTCTGCTCACCCCAACGGGCGTACTTAGCGCGGTAGGAACTCTGCTTGCCATTATACTGATGGTAGCATTCTTTTTCCTCAACTATGTGGGTGTAAAATTCCTAGGACGTTTCAATACGGTAATCACATGGTGGAAATTTGTCCTTCCTGTCTTGACCTTCCTCTTTTTGCTAGGAGTATTCCACGTAAGCAACTTCACTCTGACAGATCCAAAAACAGGTATGAGCGGTTTTGCACCGCTTGGCTGGGCACCGGTATTTCTTGCAATACCCACTGGTGGAATAGTATTTGCATACTTAGGGTTTAGGCAGGCACTTGAATTTGGCGGTGAGGCAAAGAACCCGCAGAGAGATGTCCCCCGGGCAACGATTTATTCAGTACTAGCGGCAATGGGTATTTATACGGTACTGCAAATAGCATTCATCGGTGCAATAAGATGGGCAGCTGGTGGATACACCGTCGGTGACTGGGCAAGTCTTAGCGCGGGGCCTCTGCATACCGCTCCACTCTACAATGCTCTTGGGGAGACGGGTATCGCTGCATTCGCTGCGTTTGCTGTCCTTCTACTTGTTGATGCGTGGATCTCTCCTTCGGGTACTGGGTGGATTTATACAGGAACTGCGACAAGGACGTTTTACGGGCTGTCAGCCGATGGCTACCTTCCCAAGGGGCTCCTGAGAATAAGTGAAAAGACCAAAATACCTGTTTTTTCACTCATCGCAGCAGTAGTGGTTGGAATAATATTCCTTGCTCCTTTCCCGTCTTGGTATTTACTGGTCGGATTCATCTCAGGAACCACAGTGTTCACCTACATACTGGGTCCGCTGGCAGTTCATATTTTCAGAAGGACTGCGTCAAATATTAAGAGACCATTCAGGCTACCTGCTGCATGGCTTATTGCGCCACTGGGATTCGTAGGGGCTACCCTTATAGTGTACTGGTCAGGTTACGTCGGACTTTTCTACATCTGGACTGCAATATTCCTGGGACTGCCAATTTTCTATCTGCTTTACGCACCAAGGAGAATGGGAATATCGTTCGGTCTCTCGACAGCACTTGGAATAGTGCAATTCATTCTCATAGCCGTCATATCTTACCTAGGGTGGGTATGGACCAATATGAACTATCTAGTTAACGCAGTCGGGTCAGCGTTACCAGATTCTGTGATGATAAGAGGGTTCACTGAATACTTTGTTCTTCTGGTACTTGTACTGTACGTACCAGCACTCTTAACGCAAATTGTGGCAAAGAAGGAATCAAAACAGGTCATGAAGGCTTCATACTGGTTGCTCACCGTGGCAGTATTTACATATGCGGTCTCGTTTTTCAGCGTATTTGGCCCCCTCCAGAAACCAATCTTAGCGTTCCCCTGGGATAATGTCATCATCATAATTGGAATGATGCTTCTTTATGGCTGGGGTGTTATATCAGGCTACCGTACCGAGGACATCCAGGAACTCCAGGAACTTGAGGGTATCGGAACCGCTGAAGAATCTCCATCTGAAGTGGGCACGCAATAGTATTTTTGTATTTTTTAATTTTTACTCCTTTTTATTACTAACCACCTTTCTCTTTAAGCGTTAGAGTTGTAGACTTTTGATAGCGTCTAATAAGACGCCGAACTTTGCTCTCCCTCCTTACACCACTTCATTAGGTTAAATCTATAGATTTCTGGCAAAATTAACCAAAAAGGTCTCCAGTACCCCATGTACTTTCTCAAGTTTAGCCAGAATAATGATTTTTCTTTAACCTGATATTTTTGCCAATGAATTTGGTGAATTATGGCCGGGGGGAGGTGCAGGTGGTTCAAGAATCGCGGTAACAAGTTTGCGAGAATGTTCTTAGCAATAGCAAATGCGTATCTTGCTGAAAGTGAAGTAATGTCTTCCTACAAGGAACAGTCGGAGATAGAATGTTCCTTAAGGACCGTGGAATCATTCCCGGAGATATTGCCCGTGTACCATGTAAAATCGGAGAAGATGAGGACGCATGTGTTCGTACGCAGTCTCTCTCATTTATTACATCAAGGCTCAAGGTGCGAAAACCGGGAAGAGGATATCTGTAAAATCTGGTTTTCCTTCATATTTGAGAGTTACCCAATAGTGCTCTAGATAGGGTACGGTAAACATGGGATCGGAATCGGAAACACCTGCAGGGGTACTGAAACAGTCAAATACAGATAAGTATTGTGTTCAACCAAATTACTAAGTGCGAAAATCAAGTTTTAATGGGCTCGGCCGGATTCGAACCGGCGATCTCCTCCGTGTCAGGGAGACGTCATAGCCGCTAGACCACGAGCCCTACCACGGAATAGTGAGAAGATAATAATACTTTGCTTCTTCCTCAAGAACCTTTTGCGAGCAGCATCCCGAAGTAATCCTGGACATAATAATACTCAAAACTTGTTTTTCTACCCGCTTCGTCGGTGAACCCATAGAATGAAAGCATATTCCAATAACTATCTGGCTTAGCAGTCTCTATTATTTCATCATTTATTCCTTTCAGATCAATAAAATTGCCCGTAGAAATTGCATCAATGACCATTTTGTCATAATGTGAAGCGTTGGAACTGTACCCGTAGGGGCCAGCAGCATTGTGGGTATGTGCCTGATCTGCACTGAATATTACTGTGATCTTATATGGCATCATTTCAACCGAATGGTATAATTCTCTCCCAAACGAGACCAGGTCATCCCGCGGGCCGTCCCTCCATTGACCCAGCAGACTTATTTTTCTTTTCCTGAAGAATGAAAGTGGAATGAGCGCTCCGAAATCAAGTGGGAAAACAGATAATGGACCGCTTGAAGTGACAAAGTTGACCTCCTCCACATTCTTGCAGCTAGATATAATCCGCTGGTTAAGGAGGCTGTCAGATTCAAACGTCCTTTTCAGTAGTTTATTCCCGATTCTGTAGCTCCCACTCAGATGCTCTGTATTGATCAATGGAATGTGGTGTTTCAGGCGAAGCGAGTGGGGGCTGATTATTGCAATTGAGTCCGAGGCATCATCTTTGATGAGACCGATTATCCTGTCGTGCATAATGCTGCTTTCGCGGTTTGGTCTGGAGATTATCTCATCACCATGCGGAATCACGTAAACGTTTTCCAAAGTCATGTCAAACCCCGTATTCTGCCAGTTTTGTCTGATTCTTAATCATTCTGTACGTTCTGGAGAACTGTCTTACATCAAGAGCCTTTCTCTCCTTCACGATGGAGAAATACCTCTCGATATCTTCAAGGACGACCTCATGCTGTAGCGCTTTTCTGATGTTCTCCCTTACCTGCCAGACTCCAAGTGGGATTGTATATTCACCATCTATGAACCTCGTGACAATTATTCTTCCAATTTTCCCCTTCCTCTTCAGGTGATCTAGAATCACTAATTTAGCAGCGAAGAAGGAACCACCGATCTTCGGTTCCCTGACAAACCTTTTCCAGTCCTCGTAGTCTCCCTCAGTTGAACTCCCCCTGACCCCAGTCCATATTGACCCATTGTTCCATGATTCGATAACCTCGAAGGAATATGGGCCTGGGCTGATGAGGATATAATACTCATTACCTATGTTTCTGTAATGGTAGAATAGATTTGCTTCAACAGTTTCAGCGCCTTTCAGCTCTGAAAATATGCCGTTTGAAATTATGGTGTCTGTGGCCGTAATCGCCCATCTTGTTGGCACAATCCTGCGTCCCTTCTCTTTACCTAGCATCCCTGCTGAAAGCATCTTCTCTATGGTGTAGAGGGAGGTGGAGTCATAGAGGAGTAAAACGCTTTCCGACGCCTTGATGTCGGTGTCATAATACATTCGCTCAATAGTGGAATTTGAGGAGGAGCTTTCGTGGTCAAAAGACCGTATATAGCCACCGGGTCCAAATGGTTGGGTTTCCGGTGATATATCCAGCTTTTTTTCCGGGCTTGAGTAGAGCATGGACGATTCAACAGGTCTGGATGATAAAAGTAGATCGTGAACTTCAGAAAGGTAGTTACCGGGAGAAACCGCCTCCTTTACAGGGATCAGTTTATAACCTCTGTACAGTGAGAATCTCATTCTGGATATCTCTTCTATTTTTAGGCCGACCCACTTGTCCGGCCTCTCAAATATTTCAGTATTCCCGGTTACCGGAGGTACAGCAGGTCCTATTCTCACCTTTGGATAACCGAAAGAGCCGACAAATATAGACGGAGGGCTACTCCCAGATATACTTCTGGTATCTAGGATCAGGTTCGCAGAAGCATAATACTTGGTGACAATGGGACAGGAATTTTTTCCGCAAAGTAGCTTGTTACCCTTGCATCGCACGCAAAGAGCTGCCGGTATATTCGCTATGTCGTCAAAATTCATGTTTTTGGAGGCAGCAGGTTAGGAATCCCTTCCTCTATCGGATACCTATTTCCACATTTTTGACAGGTGAGGATACCAGAAGTAATTTCACCGTTTTCTTCCTTCTCGTCACTGAGCGTCAGATCCCCTTTGCAGACAGGACAACAAATGAGATCCAGAAGATTCCTGTACATGTTCAGATTATCTTTTTCCCATAAATAAGGCATGCGGAAGGGGATAAGAATTTCCTCATTTTTATCTCACTGAAGCCTGCCTTTTCCATCTCAGATACAATACTGGATGGCTCCTTAAAATTCCTTACACTCCTAGCCAGATAATCATAGGAATCAGATTTTGATACAAAATTGGCAAATTTAGGCATGAGCCTGAAAAAATAAATTGAAAAGAACTGTGACAGAAGAGGTCTATGTTCGGGGAAAGCATCAAGATTTGCCATTATTCCCCCATTTTTCAGTATTCTGAATGCCTCCTCGAAATAATGTTCAGTGTTGGGAAGATTCCGCAACAGGAAAGCAGACATCACTCCATCTGCCGTACCATCCTTGAGTGGCAATTCGGTTCCAGACCCCAGTAATGTATTCCCCTTATTGTTGTTGAGTTCAAGCATCTCCCTGGTAATGTCAACTCCTATGATTCTCGCCCCACCACCATAGAAATCTGCAAGTTTCCCCGTGCCAGTACCAACATCTATGATCGTCCCCTTACGAGGCATCATCCTGACCAGATCTGATCTCCAGAAAATGTCCATTCCCATTGACATCAGGGTATTCATCCTGTCATAGACTGCGGGAATTTTCTGAAAAACAGTCTTTACCTTTTCCACCTCTGGCATTCGTTCCATTAAAGTTTTAAGGCTATTGTAATTTACTATGTCGTGGATAAAACAGTAGTCAGCCTTGGCGGTTCTATCTTTGCAGAAAACATGAGTTCTTATCTTATGAACATAATCAACCTCTTCAAGAGGAAGGAAAGCTACGCAATTGTGGTTGGCGGCGGGCCCATCGCAAGGGAAAGAATTGATTTCCTTCGTAGACTTGGAGCTACTGAGTATCATCTGGATAAGATGGGCATTCATGCTACCAGATTGAATGCTATGACTGTCTCACTTGCGCTCGGTAATTCCATGGAAATTCCTAGGACAATTGATGAGGCCATCAGCATACTGCACGAATATGGAAGAGTGGTCATGGGTGGGACGGAACCCGGGCATACGACCGACGCAGTTTCCGTACTGCTTGCAGAGGCATACGGAGCTGATAATGTATTAAACGTAACTAATGTAGACTCTCTCTATGACAGGAACCCTAAACTGTCAGGTGCCAAAAAAATTGCGGGGATTAGCTACACAGAACTGATTAACATGATAACTGCCGAGAAGAGAGGAGCAGGAGCAAATTTCCCCACGGACATACTATCACTAAGCATAGCAATGAGGAGCAATATTAAAATTAAGATATTGTCATACAAGGACGTAAATAATATATCCAGGGCCCTTGACGGAATGAGTTTTGAAGGAACACTCATTTCAAATGTAAATGAATAGTAGTGCGAGCAATGTGAACAGGAGCTGGATTGTCACGGCCCCATTTGTTCTTCTGGATGCTCTCAAGTTGTCAGATGGGAGATAATAAACCTGTACTAGGGCAACAAAAATGCTGACCAATGAAGGTATTAAAAGTCCTCTAACGAATAATGCAGCTGCGAGACCGATAAAGGTGAAGGAAACATAAATCGCCAGGAAATTGGTCTGCCTGAACCCTCCTATCTTGTCTTCCGGGGAATGATGCAGGAATCTTATTGAGGATGCAAGCAGCCCCATTGTTATTGAAATCAAAACGGTCTGGAAAGTCACCTCTTTTCCGAGTGCAATTATGGTTCCTAGGAGGGGGAAAGGACCAAATGAAAAGAATGTAGCTATCTCTCCTACCCCTCTGGAACCCAGCCTTACCGGGGGGAGAACGTAGAGGAGAGAAAGGAACACTGCAGTGAGACCAAGAACAAGCAGCCAAAGATTCCGGGTAATGAACACTACAATCAAGCCAAGAGAGACCGCAATTATCGTGAGAACTATAAAAGCAATCAAGAGATGACGGGGATTAACCCGTAATTTTTCTACAAAAAAGGACCCCAGCGGAAACAGAGTATCATCATTTCTCAGCTTCCTGCCGTTCAGATTGTCGAAGTAGTCCATTGAAGTGTTCAGTGCAGCTTGCATTGATACCACAACCAGAAGGATCAGTATGACTATGGCTTTAGCCTGAAACCCCGTTAATGCCCAACCAAGTAACACAGTACCTATGGACGTGAAATAGAGGGGCACCTTCAGACCTTTGATATAATCCAGCAATCTCACATATACTGATTGTGAGAAATGATAAAAGTATTCTGCAACCTGTTGCAATAATCGTTATAACCAAGACGTATTTTCTGCATTAATGGATGAAGCATTGCTCAAATTCTTAAGGAAAGCAAGAACCATGACCCTGTCGACAAACGGTGAAAAACTTTGGGCCACTAAGGTTTTCTATGCACTTGACGAAGGTTTCGTATTCCTCGTGGAAAAGGGATCGCTCACCCTGAAGAATATCGAAAAGAATCCAAAGGTCAGTTTTGAGATAGATAGCAATAAGTTGAAATTATTCGCACAGGGTACCGGAACAGTACAGATACTTGGGGAGCCTTCTGATTTTCCAAAGGAAAGGGGAATCCTCATTTACAAGATTCCGGAAGACCAGGTCTTCATAAAACACGAGCATGTACTCATCGCACGAATGATTCCGGAGGAAATTGTCGTAATGGACATGAGGGTGGAGATGAAGAAATATTCAGAAAAAGTTTCTCTTGATGAAATGAAGCAGAAAATTAACCCGCTCACAAGGGCAATGCGTCCATGGTCCTTCCAGCAGAGCGTCATAACTTTTGTAGCAGGAGCAATCCTGGCGGGTCAATTACATTCCCTATATTTCCTTCTCGGAATTTCGGGCGTGGTGATCGCCCACGCTGCATTTAACATGCTGTCAGAATATTTTGATTACAAAACAGGTCTGGATACCCCTAAATCAATGGGAGGTTCAAGGGTACTGGTGGACAATCTTACAAGTGGGAATAGAGTGTTGAATTCTGCCCTAATTCTCATAATTCTTTCAGTATTGATCGCGTTATTCTTTATCATAATCAGGCCAGTGATAATTCCTTACGTTGTCATTGGGCTAGTTGCAGGACTGCTATACGGTGTGCCCAGAATTGGGTTCAAGAATTATGCCATGGGTGACCTGGCCGTATTTCTTGCGTGGGGACCTGGCATATTCCTTGGAAGTTACGCTCTAATGGGTGGGAAATTGAACCTTCCGGTAATATTGGTCTCAGTCACCTTTGCACTTCTGACAGTTAATATATTGCACGGAAACAACTGGAGAGACATCAAAGATGATACTGAAAAGGGAATCATCACCGTTGCATCTCTTCTGGGAAACTCGGGGTCCAAGGCATACTATTTCATTCTTCTATGGCTCCCATTCGTGATATTAATATTGGCCTCATTGATCAATTACCGCTTTTTCCCATCTCTTATGGCATTAGTGACAATACCCCTGGCGATCAACCTGACGGTGGTAGCAAAAAATGACAGGAATATCAACAGAGGCATGCTAGACAAACTAACAGCCCAGTACACACTTATTTATGGCATAGTGATAGTTCTAGCCTTCATAATACTGCAACATTACTCACTGGGCCTGAAACTTCTATTCCCTTGAGGACTGAAGATATTTATAGACCATGAATATCATTTTCTTCATTTTTCCACCGCCAGAACCCCACATTATCTCTTTCTTGAGGATTGTGTATTTGGTTCCGCAACTTTTCATTAACGCCTCCCCACTTTTCAGCATGCCATAATCTCCTTTGGCGCTGAGATTTACAGCCAGCCTGCTCGTTTCCAGGATCTGGTGAGAATTTTCAAGCTCTTCGCTATCGATGTAGCCAATTTCTTTCTTCACGTAAAGCAGTTTATCTATTGCATCGTAAGTCGTATTCACAATCTCCTCCCTTGACATCCACTTTGTTTCATAATTTAGAAAATCAGCCCACGTTCTACCATTTTCAAGCGCGTTATAATGTTCCATCAGTGTCCTGAATCTCAATTTGTAGCCTAGTTCGGGATTCTCAAAACCTCTAGATCCGGGATCGAGAAAAGGGGAAACCGGGGAAGTGAATACAAAAAGTCTCTCGTCATTGTTGTTCATTTTCATAAGTTTACGTGAATAATCGACATCCTCTAACGCATCCTCGCGTCTTTGTTCAGTTAACCCGATAAGAAAATAGACGTCAATCTTCTTCCCCCCAAGGGCTAGAAAATCCTGCACAAATTTTTCCAGTCCCTTGTTACCATAGGGCCTTCCATTCCTGAATCTTATCTTCTCATTTGAAGAATCCGGAGAAATCTCCATTGAAACATCGTGAGTCACGCTTACCATTTTCTGCAGGTCTTCCATTTTATGTGGGATGAAGACTTCGAATAATAGCGGTATGTCTATTCCCTCCCTCCTGAGCTGACTGAATATGTAATCACGGTCTTTTTCAGGACGAAGCAGTATGTCTCCTACCACAAAGACGGGGATGTGAAGCTGGTTGTTTATATTCATTATATCCTCCACAATCTTTTTGGATGACCTGAAAATTGGTCCAGATCTTCCATAGGAGTTTTTGAATGCGTAGTAGGAGCCGCCGCATATTGCACAACTATATGCACATCCGTGGGTCGTGAGAACCATGGCGACCGGTTGTTTTGTCCAGTCGCAGTAGGGTAAGTGACCAAGGACGTCGAAATTACGGATAGAGCTCCTTATTATCTGCGAATAGTCGTATGTTTGGTAATCGAGGTCCTTGGGTGAGAATGTAAATCCATTATCAACAATTCTGGAATTCTGTCGGTATATTATGTTTGGGACATCCTCCAGTTTCTTTCCCTCAAGTATCTGCTCAATCGGTATCTCTGATGCATCCCCTCTCACCACTATGTCTACTGCTTTCACTCCCCGCATTATCTCTCCAGCATAATACGTTGCTGAGAGCCCTCCCATTATGACCTTTATGTCTGGCCTAAATTCCTTGATGATTCTGGCTAGGTTAATGGCTCCGTGGACGTGAGGGAGCCAGTGGAGGTCAAGACCAACATAATCTGTATCAAGTTTCAATATTTCTTCATTGAATTCATACCTTGTCGAGTTGAGCATCTTCAGCGCTATGTTGTCAATCCTGACCCTGTATCCCCTGCTAGTCAGATGGGACATTATTGCAAGAAACCCTATGGGATACATCTCGAAAACACCTGTGCTTGGCACGAGTTCAGAGATTGGTCCAGCTACAACATCTCTCTTCCTGAAATCATAGATAGACGGTGGGTGCATCAGAGTGAGATCAGTTTTCATTTGGATGTCATGAAGTACAAGAATTTAATAAAATTGTTGCAAATTTTTAGTTTGGTCTTAACCCGAATTGGAAGAGATACTCCGGAGACGGAATCCTTTATTCATAGCGAGTTTTATTGCTCCAGTAGCCGAGTTTACGCTATATTTAAATAGCACACAAATTATAATGATCAGGATGAATAAATACTTGATAATGGTTGCAATCCTGATCTCTGTCTTAATAATATTGCCCACAATTAGCGGCTCTATTTCTGCCAGGGGAGAAAAGACCCCAATTAAGCATTTAATAAACATATACTTCGAGAATCATACCTTTGACAACTTTTTTGGAACATATCCTGGCCCTTTGTCCTCCACTGGGAACAGCACTTTGGCTGATATTGCGAGACCGATTAATTTGTGGAATGATCCCTCGATTTTGAGTTCCATGAACCCAGTCAAAACCGGAATTTTCAATACGCCGGATCCAATAGAAGGATACTCAGCCTACCACACAGATTGGAATCACGGTGCAATGAACAATTTTGTCAATGGAAGTGGGCCATATTCCATGACTTATTTTACGCAATCCCAGGTCGGTCCACTCTGGGGGCTTGCAGAGGAATACTCCATGGCTGATATGTACTTCTCCTCTACAATTTCTGAAAGCGCTCCGAATACAATGTATTATCTCGCAGGGTATAACCCATTGATAAACGATTATGGGCCTCCGCCAAGCATACCATTCTCTCAGACCATCATGGGAGAGCTTTCCGCATTCAACATTTCGTGGGGTGCGTATATAGCAAATCCATCTGATGCACCGCATTTCTCGGAGTGGGCACAGATTTCTGGGATGAATGAACATTTAGGGAATGTGCATTCCTGGGATACTCTGGTCAGTCAAATACAAAGTGGAACTCTACCTTCAGTAAGCTGGGTATATTCACAGGAAGGGAATGGAACGGACCAAGGTCCACCATCCAGCATACTAAAAGGTGAATTATGGCTGTTCTATTTGATAAACACCATTGAGGAGAGCCCTATATGGAATTCAACCGCCATAATGATCACATGGGACGATTGCGGTGGTTACTATGATCAGGTTGCTCCTCCTGTGGTTGATGGGGTGCAGCTTGGGTTCAGGGTTCCATTTATCGTTGTTTCTCCATTTGCCAAGGAGAACTACGTATCGAACACAGTTCTCTCCCACTCATCTATTATTGCATTCATAGACTATAACTGGAATATTCCTGCACTGAATTCTTTTGTTTCAAGGGTGAACGTTCCCATCGATATGTTCGATTTCAATTTTACCAGGGAGAAAATGTCCTTTGATTTTGGTAGCTCGTTCCCGATCCCCGGCAGTCCCATCTTCTCCGTCCCAGCAAATGCTACGTCGCCAAATCTCACGGCCACCTTCCCATTATCTCCTCAGTATAATTTCAGCTCCCTACCATATGCCAAACAAGGCAGTACATCATTTAATCTCTCTTCTGCTGGAGGGGGAGTTTTTGTATCAAGTGACGTAACGCTTATGCCATTCTATGCTTCTCCTTATATTCTTTTAGTTCTTACGATTGTGGCGGTCCTGATCCTTACCATCGTACCGAGGAGGAGGGAGTGAAATGAGCATTACGGTTCATCAAAGAAGGAAGAATATTTTGCAGGGAGTATTCGGCCAATCTATCCCCGCTTCTGTCTTTGCAACAGGGGTCATTCTGGCGTTCGGGTATGCAATCAATCTGATTTACGACATTGGTGATACGAGACAGCTGATCTCGTTGCTCCCGGGACTGTTGGCTGGCTCTTTAGCATTTTCTATTGCAGCATACGTTCTGAAAGCGACCAAAACAGGGCTATTGTTATCCTCAGTTATATCGTTGTTGTTACTTATTGGCGCTGGCTACATGATGGTCGCCACTGACTTGGTACTCAACTCAACTGATTTATTGATCATCGGCTTGC
This sequence comes from Thermoplasmata archaeon, assembly GCA_021817415.1. Taxonomy (GTDB): domain Archaea; phylum Thermoplasmatota; class Thermoplasmata; order Thermoplasmatales; genus JAKAUZ01. The sequence goes on from JAKAUZ010000086.1 coordinate 15,753, forward strand.
TTATGACCTCTCCAACCTTTCCTATCGGATTGCTGCTCAGATACGGCAACCTCCAGTACTTGTTACCCCTGAGACTGTCCCAGGCTATAATTCAGGGTATTGCTGTTGTGCTCTTTGTTCTAATATTTTCAATTTATTACGAGTCCACAGGTCAGGTAAACCTCTTTGCAGGGCCCATGTTCTTCCTTCTGCTAGCTATATTTTATTTCACCGGTATAAGGTTGATGAAATGACGGTTCTACTCTACGAACTGCTTTGATAATTGGAATGAAATTATTTTCAATCTTTTATTTTCTAAATTTTTATGAGGAAAGTCATAACACTGAATGATGAACGTTTTTATTGAATAATAACGACGGCCAAAGAATATCTGAATTCTCTTTACACTAGGTTAGTCTATTAAACCTATTTCCTTAAGATCTTCCAAGCCAATAAAATAACCAGACCTGAAAGTTGTCCAGACCAAAAAGTAGTTATTTTGAGTCGTAGATAGGCAGCCGGTGAAATCTTGAGAGTTCTTGTTCTTGGTGGAGGGTCAGTTGGCCAGGGAATCGCACATGTTCTAAAGGACAGGTTTGAGGTGACTGTGGCAGATAGTAATAAGGGAAGACTTGATGAAATTAAGAAGAAAATGAGCGTTGACACTGTTAATTTCGACATTTCCAGAGATGATCCTGTCAGGTTAATGAATAATTATGACTTAATCTCGGGAGCTCTTCCCGGCAAATTTGGAATGAAGGTCATTGAGGCAGCAACTATAGCCGGAGTTGACCTGGTGGATAATAGTTTCATGGAAGAGGACTTTTACAAGCTAGAATCCAAGGTGAAAAAGTCAGGAATTACGGTAATACCAGACTGTGGAATTGCCCCCGGTCTTTCAAATATGATAGTCGGGAAGATGGAGGCAGATTTCGGTCACCTTAATGACGTGAACATAAAGGTTGGAGGGCTACCAGAGACAAATGTTGGTCCACTGGGATATAAAGTGGTATTTTCTGCTGTTGACACACTGGACGAGTTCACAAGGGAGGTTGAGATAGTAAGAAAGGGGAAGGTAGTACGCACTGAACCAGGAGAAGGGCTTGAATATTTCTTTGTGAACAATCTTGGTTCTTTGGAAGCTTTCTATACTAATGGCCTGAGATCACTAATAAGGAACATATCTGCAGATAACATGGTTGAGATGACCGTTCGTTATAGGGGACACCTTGAGAAAATGAAGTTACTCAAATCTTTGGGCTTGTTGAGCGATTCCAAGATTCAGGTGGGTGATGCGAATATTGTGCCCAAGGAAGTACTTGCAATGTTGATGGTGAAAAATCTTAGTTACCCGGACGTAAGGGATATTCTGTACATGGAGATTTTTTCAACACATTCTGAAAAAAATATAAAAGACTCCTACATCATAACGGACAGGCAGGACGACAGGACCGGGCTCTCTGCGATGGCACGAACGACAGGCTTTACAAATGCAGCCGTTTCAAAACTGCTGCTCGAAGGTAAGATCAAAGATAGGGGCATTGTAGCACCGGAGCTAATTGGAAAGATTCCAGAATTGTTCAAGGAAGTCGAAGAATTTCTGACCTCCAGTGGAATAAGAATTGAACACAAAATTCAATGAGATGAAGGCCATATCTCTGCTTTCAGGGGGAAAAGATTCCTACATGAGCCTGGTCTTAGCCCAGTCTGTCGGAATGGAAATGATCACGACTATAACCGTCAGGGCCGACATGGATTCGATGATGTTTCATTTCCCGAATTCGGTTCTTGGGTCAGCTGTCTCTGAGATGTTGGAAATAGATAATGTCATAGTATCAGAACATGAATTCGAGGATGAGATAAAGAAGTACAGCGGATGCGTTTTGGTCGCAGGCGCTGTGGAATCAGAATACCAGAAAACGCGTTTGGAAAATTTGGCAGTCAAGAATGGCCTGAAAACATATTTCCCGCTATGGAGAAAGAAACAGATTTCCATTATGAGGGATTTTATTGACTCTGGCTCTCAGGGGATTTTTGTCTCTGTGGCAGCTGAAGGCCTGGACGAGCATTTCCTCGGAAGGAGGATTGATAATGAAGCTTTGATGACCCTGATAGATTTAAATAGAAAATATGGAATATCAGTAGCGGGGGAAGGTGGAGAGTACGAGACACTGGTTACTTACAATCCTTTTAATGGCAGTTGCATCAAGGTGCTTGAGACACAGGTGATAGATAGAGGCATCCAGAAAAATTTGGTCATCAAGAGGTACCGATTGGTACATCACTGCCAACAAGATATGATACACCAGTTGGATCCTCAATCGTCACGGTGAATTTAATCTCCCCGTTCATTGCCCTCATGATGACTTCTCTCTTTTCATTGACTTTATCGCCATCCTGGAATAGTGGCAATAACCTTAGAAATCTCTCGAGCAAACCTTCAATGTTGGTTATGAATGTTTCCGCAATTGGTCCTGGGTGGATGCTCAATCCAAGTTCTGGAATAGAGACGGTGCATTGATTTCCTCTTATTATCTTGGAAAATAAATCCTGTTTCCCATTCACCTTCAACTCTGCCTTCGTGGGGTGATTACCGGAAAAGGCAAAATCGTTAATCTTGTATCCGCAGTTCCTGCACCGAAGGTAATAGAGAGCAGTCTTGCCATAGTTTGGTACTTCCAGTTCCTCCATTCCACTCTCAAGAAATGCCTTATTGCAAGAAGGGCAGACTATGCCTGACTCATCCAAGAGTTCAGCCTCCCTATGAACACCCTCTTCGTCTTTCTTATATCTATTATCCTGGGACTAGAAGTGAGAAACATTGCACTCTTAAGTTCTGTTTCTATAGTGTCAATTGTCTTCATAACTTCATTGTGCGATTTGAGTGCTGCCTTTAGGAATATTGAAGCCGCCCCACTTGCGGTGGCACCGAGCATTAGTCCCTTGAACACGTCCAGCCCGTTTCTGACTCCTCCAGAAGCAATTATTGGCATCCCCACGTTGCACTCAATAACAGAAAATGGAGATGGGATACCCCAGTTCCAGAGCGATTTGGCAACTTCCTCTTTCTCCAGATTCCCCTTTTCCACGCTTCTGTAATATTCAACTGCCGAAAATGACGTTCCTGATCTCCCTCCAGTATCTATCGCCGAGACACCTGCGGTGAGAAAGTTCATAGCATCTTTCCTTGAAAAACCGGCTCCTGTCTCTTTCGCAATAACCTTGTACTTCTTTGATACTGAAGACAGCCTCTCGAATATGCCTTTGGAGTTCCTGTCCCCTTCAGGTTGAGACATTTCCTGAACAAAGTTGAAATGGACAGCAAGCGCGTGCGCCTTCACCAATTCCACTGCGTATTCAATTTCGCTGTCAGTTAGCGCCAGCTTTTCCTGTTTAATCAGTTGTGGGGCACCTATGTTAGCGATTCTCAATGGAACATCATAATCAGCGATTACTGAGTAAGTATCTCCGAGGTCCCTATTTGCTATCGCAGCTCTTTCAGATCCGACTCCCATCCCTATTCCCTTTTCTGCGGCAGCCCTCGCAAGATTCTCATTTATCTTCTTTGTTTCCGGATGCCCTCCTGTCATGGATGAAATTACCAGTGGCAGTCTCAGTTTCTGCCCTAGCAGTTCAACGGAAGTGTCAATTTCGTCGAAATCTATTTCCGGCATTGAAGTCTGCATTATTTCTATGTCGTTCCAGTAATTATGATCATGAGATACATTCTCTTCGTTTATTATTCTTATATGGTCTATCTTTCTATTCTCTATTGTCAAAATACCACCGTCCCAATTACGTCTTCGTCAAGAAGGGCTTTCCGGAGTCTATCTGGATAATTTCCATTGATTACCTTCACTCTATTGGTAAATGGGAGCATAGTCTTTATGTTTTCCACCTTCCCCATCATCGAACCGGTCGCATCTTTTCCTTTTCCTTCTAGAGAGAGCTCACTTGCCTTCACCTTTTTCAAAAGTCTGGCGTTCGAGAACTCCTTTGGGTCCGAAGTGTAGATCCCATCCACATCAGTCACCATGATCACTTCATCAGGACGGATTTTTTCAGCCAGGGCTTTGCACAACTCATCACCGGATATGATCCTATATTTTCCATCTTTCATAATTATGTCCCCAAAAAGGATGGGTGAAAATGAGTAATTTAAAAGATACGTAACTGGGCTCAGATCCAGTCCGTTGCTACCGTATATGGCGTGAGGCGGAATTGACACTCCCCTGAATCCATTTCGTATCAGGTGTTCTGAAAACATTGAGTTTAGGCTCATGACATCATTGATGACAACCGAGATCTCAGCTGCCTTGCCAGAGATGCTCCCCGGAACATCTAGGCCGAACTCAAGTGCCTTTTCGTGGCCAAATGAACCTGCCCCATGTACTAAAGCCATCCTTCCAGGGTATTCACCGAGTAACTTTGAAATTGATTCCATCACCTCCTCTCTGGGAGTCCTGTACTTTCCCTTATCAGTTATCACGCTGCCTCCTATCTTAACTATTTTCACGCTTTAAAATCGATTCCTAATAAATAAAATCATGGAAGACTGTTTATCCTTGAATTAATTCACCTCCTATGCCCATGGATGTTTCTCTTCGCGAGTACATCAACTCTTTTCCAGAAGAAAACCTGAACCTTGCCTCCAGCGGAATGAAAGGATTTAACCCCGAGGGGATCGGGAGCGATAACACTGAAGAACTTGTGGCGAAACTCTATGGAGTTCCAAAAGAAAATGTCATAATAACACCCTCGGGTACGGCTGCAACTTTTCTCACACTCTTATACATGAAAAACAAGGTCAGGAAGATGATCACCATCACTCCAGAATATCCGTTCTATTACTATCAGGCAAGGGAATTGGGATACGACGTTGCACTCGAGAACAGACTCAGGGACGACACACTGGAACTTTCTCCATGGGATGTGGAGGAAAACGCTATCTATTTTTTGAGCAACCCTAACAATCCAACAGGCATACTGTGGAGTGATGATAGCATAAGGTCAATAGCAAGGGAGACTGAAGGAAACGATTCTTACCTGGTGGTGGATGATACATTCTCCTTCTTCACCTCCTCGTTCACAAAAAAGATGGAAATAGGGAACAACATAATGGTAGGTTCTATTTCCAAATTCTTTGGCGATTCTGGCATTAAGATGGGATGGATCGTATCGAAGGATAGTATCATCAGCGAAATGAGGGAAAAAATTGAATTGATTGTGCCAGAAGTCTCTCAACTGGTCAAGAGAAGGGCGTATTACCTCCTGTCAAATGTGGATCTTTACAGGGAATATAATTCAAAGAAGCTCGGTGGAAATTATTCATTATTGAAGGAAAATCTTGGCGAATTTCTTCTTGAAAATTCAACTCAGATTATAAATTCCATATTAGTAGGATCCAGGTCCCTTAAAATATCACAGTCACTGTTACGTGAAGGGGTTTCCACTATCCCGGGGATATTCTTCGGGTCAGATTCAATATTGAGATTAGGTATTGGTTACGAAGAACTGGAAAGAATTGAAAAAGGTGTAAAGATTATATCCAAAAAACTTGATAATGGTAAGCAGTAATCATGGAGCCAATTGGAATTTTATATGGTGACCTAAGTCCCACTATCCTGAACTGCTCTATTTCTGGTAAAATCAACCAGGGAGATTACGTGAAATTGAAGCATCAAGAAAATGGATGGGTTCTAGGCAAAGTCGATAGCATAGAGGCAAAGACCAATCTAAGCATAGAAAAATCATATCAGGTTATGGAGGGGAATACCGTAGATATTCAGCAGGTGATTTCTGCGAAATTGGTTGTCATCGGCTACAGGGACAACCGGGGACTGATGCAATTTCCCAGGACTCCTTTCATGGCTGGAACGCCTGTCTTTGGTGCGGATGACGATTTCATAGGTTCAGTTCTCAATATAGGAAGGACAAAGAGAGGAAGGGCCTACATTGGACTGGTATACGGTCACAACATCCCATTCACTGTTGACATAAACTCGATGGTTCAGAAACATATCTCTGTTCTGGCCAAGACAGGAGGAGGTAAAAGTTATCTTACAGGGGTTATCGTTGAAGAGCTCATGAAGAATGATGTTAACGTCGTCATTTTGGATCCACACGGTGAATATCCCGCAATGAAAGAAAAGGGGAACAATACAAAGGACATGCTCAGGTTTAATGTCGAGCCAAGAAGCTACAGTCACAAGATTGTGGTATTTGCCCCCGAGGGAGGAGATGTAGCTCTAAGATTCACCCTTGCGCAGATAAGTGTAAAAGAGCTGATCAGCATCATGAACCTCTCAGACGCGAGAACGTATATAATGCCCCTGAGGAAGGCGGTCGATGCAGTGCGGTTGACGATGTCTGAATACTCCTTTGATGATATAATAACTGAACTGAAGAGGCAGGAAGATTCCTCAGTGTCTCAGGCCCTCGAAAAGGAACTCAGGTATCTTAAATCCTTAAAAATATTTGATAAAAAGGGACTCAGGATAGATGAAATCGTCAAGGACGGGAAGGTGTCAGTAATCGAGATGAAGGGGCTTCCTCCCGACGTTCAGGAACTTGTGGTTCAGAGGCTTGTCTATTCATTATTCGAGGCGAGGAAAAAAGACAGGACCCCTCCTCTTTTAATGGTGGTAGAGGAAGCACACAATTTTGCACCACAGCAGGGAAAAGCCTTCTCTTCAAAAATAATGAGGACGGTTGCCTCAGAGGGCAGGAAATTTGGATTTGGGCTGCTGGTAGTCTCCCAAAGACCTGCGAAGGTGGACAAGAACGTGCTTTCGCAGTGTGGAACGCAGATCATTCTGAAAGTGACTAATCCGAACGATCTTAAGGCAATAGGGAATTCTGTGGAAGGTCTGACGCCCACGTCACTGGATGAGATTCAACGTCTCCCGATTGGGGTCGCACTTGCAACATCCCCGGAGCTTCCAATCCCCCTCTTTGTCGAGGTCAGGCCCAGAGAAACTGATGATGGCGGAAAAAATGTGAGGGTTGTAAGATGACCATAGAGGAACGGTGTAAGAAATACATTTCCATGACTGAAAGGGCGTTGGAGCTGGTGAAAGTATCTGTTCCTAACGAATCTTTCCTGTCAAGTGGAGCGAGAGATTTTCTGGAAATGTGCAAGAACTATCTGGCAGACTCCAAGTACTTCTTTTCTAAAAAGGACTATGAAAACTCGCTTGCAGCCTCTTCTTATGCCTATGCATGGTTGGATGCCGGAGTAAGGCTCGGACTACTTGCTGCTCCCAATGATTATGTCAGATTCACTCAGTATTCTTAACGGAAAGTGCTGTAGCTGTAAAGGAGATCAATGAGCTTTCTGCTTACCATCTCATCAATTACTCCCTCATTTTTCTTCAGTATAATGTAATCCCTCGCGTCAATGATGCCATTCTTTGACGCTTTTGCATAAACTGCACCAAAAACACTCCCTTTCAGACTCTCGGGCAAGTCCTGCAAGGATTTGTTGAGAAGATATCTGAATTCCTCGTTCTTTCTCATATTTAATTTCCTTAGCTTCTTCTGTGTGTTTCTAATTGCTTCGTGGTCGCTATTTCGACTTATCTTCATTCCTGCCATAAAATTGATTCATAATATATTAACCTTTGTGAGACAATTCCTCATCAACAAATCCAGACCTAATAAATTAGGGGGAATTTCAAAGGCGCATTTATCCGCAACTAATAATTTTATAAAGTTGATGGAATTTTTAAATGAAGGAATTCTTTGAGAACTGACCTCCTTTCTTACAGTTTCACTTCCTCCATTGGATAAACCATATATGTCGAATAAATTTACAGTTGTGGTTATGAGTCAAGATTCTCCTGTTCATCTATTTAGTTCGAGAGACGCAGCTTTAATTTATTCTAAAAGAACTGGAAACGAGGCGCAAGGAATTTACGACCTACTGGTAGAATATGCGTCCAAAACTAGCTTAAAAGTAATAAACGAACTGGATAGAATTGGAATTCTAATAAATTCGGGTGCCAACATAGAAGACATAGATTCAATCATCAAGTTCTACAAATTCATGAAGATGACGGGCAAAGAAAGAGATATTCACAAAGTCTCTGCGGAACGCCTTTATTTAAAGAGAATAGAGAGAATTAGTGGTTTGATTGTGCGGTATTATGCCGAAATCAATAGGCTTGGTCTAAGTGAGGTTGAGGATTTACCGGAATTCTTTTCCATCTTAAATCTTAAATTTAGGAAAGACGATTATGTTTCACACATTCCTCCCTCTGTTCAAAGATTCTCGTCTCTGGGCCGACCAGTAAATAAAGAGTGGAATGGCAACGACAAACATAAGATTGAAAAAATGATCTTCCCAGATTACTGGTCAGAGGATAGATGGATAGGTTTAGACCTGATGGGCTACGAAGGATTTGTGGGGATAGGGGTACCTGATGATAATTCAATAATACAGATTTCCAATGATCTACGGCTGCTGGGTCTCGAGAATTCAATAATCTCACAAATTTCGTATTTTAAGAAGGTTCATCCACCATTGAATTTCCTAAGGCAGCTGCTGATAGCAATTGACTCAAATTATGATTATTCATCTATGATCTCTTTTCTCGAAAATAGCATCCTTCATTTGGACGGAAAGAGTATCAATGCAATAAAAAAGAACTGTTATGACAATAATGTGACTTCTGGATGGGAAAACTGGAAAATTATTCTCCAAGGCCATAACGATTTGGTAGGAATTTTCGAAAATATGGCAAAGGTAAGGGAGAACAAAGATCGTACGCTAGTAGAGCTGGAGAGATTATTCATTGAATATTTCAAATCAGGCAGAGACGAAATGCTGGAGTTACTTGATATACTCAAATTTCTCCCCGAAGAAAATTTTGAAAACTTGGGCGTCCTTGTTTCCAGCATCGATGCAGTGTCCAGCCTGGTGAAAAGAAGTTTCCCGAGGAATGCAAATATAATTATCGGATACCCTGAGGATCTTTACGGGCTCTCCTTTGATCGCCTTTACCTGCCCAGAATGGATTCAACATCCTCCCACAATGCTTTTCCTGACGATGCCAAAGATTTAATAAGGGCCATAGAAGGGAAAGATATGCTCACAGAGTACATTGAGTTCATTTATTCTGAGTTATTGCATTCTTCTCCGCATGTTATTTTGTCCTACTCGACTTTAGACGGAGGGCTGTCCTATACAGAGTCCATACCCTTTTATGATTCCATTGGCGGAACCGAGACAAGAAAAAAAAGGAACGACGTATTTCTCCCGATCTCGAGATTTAGGGCATCCGGGGAAAGGAAAAAAAGGGTGTACACTCTTTCAAAAGAAGGTGTAGATAAATTGATGGCAGGGTCTATTTCTCCCACATCTTTCGAGGTTTACCTGGATTGTCATTTCAAGTATTTTGTAACAACGGTAATGGGCGTCCAAGAAATAGATGAACCTATCGATTTCCTTGACGCAAGGTCTGCTGGAAGCTTGACCCATAAGCTGCTTGAATCTTTCTATCCTGAGTCCAAAAGCCCACTTGATTTCATCAAAAATTCAGACAAGTACATCGAATCTGAGATGGCCAATCAGACCTATCCTTCCAGGAGAAGAGCACTGGAATTCTATAGGCGGAAGACAATCTTGAGCGGAAAACTTGGAAGGTTTATTCTGTTGGACCTGAGGAGCCAGAAAGAGAAGGGAAGAACAGTGATTGGAAAAGAATTAAGGTTCAGGCAGGGAGATGGGGTTTTTTATGAGATTGACGGAAAACGTGTTTCATTGAATGGAGTGATAGACAGGATAGACGAAGAAGAAGGTGGGCTGTGCATAATTGACTATAAGAGTTCCCTAAATGACTATCCAAAGGGGAAGTTATGCAACGACAGGAAGATTCAACTATTTGTCTATAAACTTGGCGTTGAGAAGATAATGGGCAGGAAAGTTACTTCCGCTGCATATGTATCATTCAAGGATGTCTCCGATGGTTTGCAAACGGCAGGTCTTTTCTATGGAATCCCCAACGAAGCAATGGAAGTCGGCAATTGCAGGAAGATCATCGACCCTGCGATAATGTCCCTGTTGTCAGGCGATTTTGACCCTTTTATCAAACAGCATAATGACATTATGAAATGTGAGAGAACTTTTTATTGTCCCCTTCTGAGCGTATGCAGGGGACAGGAGAGGAGGTGGTAATTTGCAAGGGCATGTTATAACTGCGGTTCCTGGATCCGGCAAAACACATACGCTTATTGAAAAGTGCTATGAATTGATGGTAAATGAAGGGGTGGACAATGTCGTTGCAATAACATTCACAGAAAGAGCAGCAAGCCAGCTGATGAGCAGACTGAAAGAGAAAGCAAAGTCGAACAACAACATCGATCTCCTTAAAAAGCTGCCCGATTCGAAAGTGGGCACGATACATAACTTCTGTTCCACCATACTGAGGGATTATGGTGAAATGGTTGGCCTGCCAAGGAACTTCGTTGTTATGGACGACATTGAATCTTTCTATTTCATGGAGAAGGTAGTCAGGGAATATCTGATTTCGATCCAGGAGCTTCAAACGACCAGCCAGTGGAAGAACCTTCAGATAGTAGAAGAATTGTTCGGGGTAGATATTGAGGACATCATAAGGTGGATCACCGACATCATGGATTCGCATCGTGGGTATTTCACGAGGATGATCCTTACGGAAAATTCCTTTTACTCCAAATTAAGCACGGATTCTTTCACAAAGGACGTGATGAAGGAAATATTGTCAAGATTCACGCTATCCATAATACCGTATCTTACACCCATCATTCAGGGATTAGTAAATCATTATCAGGAATTGAAAAGAGTCAAAGGGCTTCAGGATTTTGACGATCTTCTCATATATTCATTGAAAGTCTCCAGAAAAATTGGTAAAGAGTTAGCAGAAAGATACAGATTTGTCCTTATTGATGAGTTCCAGGATACAGACGAGGTGCAGGTAGAGATCTTCAAGAATTTCCTCGAAAATGGGTCCTTCGTTTTTACTGTTGGAGATCCGTTTCAGAGCATTTACTCATTTAGAGGAGCGCACCCTGAAGCCCAGGAGGAACTGAGTAATTTGATAGATTCTAGAAGCGCGATGGATGAGAACAGAAGGAGCAGACCAAAATTGATAGAATTCTACAACCGACTTTTTCCTCCGGCATTAGGCAGCATTAAGATGAAGGCGTACAATACCGGAGAAGGAGCAGTATCTATCTTTGCTCCGGATGACTTGTTCCCAATGATAGCCGAAATAGTGAAGGAAAAAATCAGGAAAGGGACTAAACCTGGTGAAATAGCTATCCTCTCTCGAACGGCCACAGGATTCCTCAAACTAAAGCGGCATCTGAGGGATGAAGGGATTGAAACGGTAACTGTTTCTGGAGAGTCTATAATGAAATCTCAGGAGGGCCTTGACATTTACAATTTATTGAGATATCTCGCTGACCCTGGCGACAAAGTTGCACTGATCGGAATACTCTTCTCGCCGCTTTTCAATTACGATGTCACTCAGGTGTTCTTCAACAAGTATGACCTCGACAGGATAGTCGGAGAAAAGTTGGGAAAATACAGGGAAATGCTCAACAGCGAAAGAATTGAATTTGTAGTGCAATCTATATTGATAAATGAAGGATATTTCGTACCCCAAGAAAATGATGCACAATCTTATGAAAAAAACGATCGCATCTGGAGAATCATAACAATGCTTTCGTCATTCGTAGATATCTATGGCGGGGGCATTTATGATGTCATCAAATGGTTTGAGAACGTGAAGGAAAGCAGGGACAGCGGACCCATCGATGACGTCCTTGAAGATGATACAAGGGTCAAAATAATGACTATTCACCAGGCAAAGGGACTCGAGTTCAATTCGGTGATAGTTTTTGGGCTTGATTCCGGTCGGGATAATGAAAAATACTTCGTGGACCCTGCCCTTGGTCTCATAATCAAGAAAAACTTTGGCTTCTTCAATTCTCCTTCAAGAAAGATTATTGATGCATCAAATAGATCCAAATATCTGAATGCGGAAGAGAGGAGGATAATGTACGTTGCCTTCACGAGGGCAAAAGAAGAACTGGACATCTTGATCGAAAGGAGCCAGCTTCTTAGTGAGAAGCAATGTGACAAGGATGAAACTACTTTGTCCATCCTTCAGAGGGCGTTTAAGTTCTTCAACGGGCAATCAGAGCAGGAGATCAGGGGCACACTTGCCACGTATGGAATTAATAATGAACCCTTTAAAAAAACTCCGCCGCTGACAAGGGAAAACAGCCAATTAATGGGCATCAGTTTGGAACAACCCATTCCCCCTGATGAAAAGGGTTCAGATGATAGATTAAATTCCATGATCATAAGGGAATTTGTCAATTCTCGGGGAGAGAAGATCGGCCAGTTCCGGGTCGCAACGAAGGGAGGGCTGGTAACGACAACCGACAAGGGAACAATAATCTACGAAAAAGAAAAAGTGAAGGGAGCCTACTTTGTAGAGGAGGGTAAAGTAGAATTTATTATCTAAAAGAGAAATTTTTATATTAACGTCTGATAAGCCCTAAGCTCCGGTGGTGTAGACCGGCCAAGCATATGGGGCTCTCAATCCCACGACCCGGGTCCAAATCCCGGCCGGAGCATAGTCAATTCTACCCATAACAGGTTATTTTTGACCAGATAAATCCCCCCAATTATTTACATTAAATACTTTACATTGAACACGGAGTTCCGATCTTTAGAAATCTGCGTTTTTGGAAGGAGCTAATCTCATATGTACTTGAGGATTACGGCAGTCAGTATCAGTATTGCTCCCATAACAAAATCAACGTACCTCGATGGGATTCTTTCAATTACCTTTGAGAATCCTCCTGACGCTGCTAGAACAACTACCGGCAGTGTTACTCCGCTTACTATTGTGAACATTATCAATATCGATCCAAGTTGAACCACGTTAAGCTGAACCCCTGTGATCATTATTGGAAGGAGAGCGAGATCCGGGAAGACGCTTATCCCCAGGGCAGTCCAGATTGAAACATTCTCCTTTTCTTCACGGTTGCTGCTTTCAAAATATCCATTTAGGATGAAGTAAATTCCGACAACGATGAGTAGGACAATTCCGCCGTCATACAGGTATGAAAGATAATGCCCTATCAGCAGAATCCCTGTTGTTAAAGCAGCGAGTGCAACAACCATTGAGGTCATTGCATGAAGAAATCCCAATAAGGAAGATATTGTGTATTTTTTTCTGGCAGAGAATTTTCTGGCTGAAGATACCGCCATCAAAGGGAGCCAGTGGTCGGGCGCAAGCATGTGTAAAGCAGCTAGTAATACCGTGCCCCCCAGCAATATCACAAAAAGGCTCATTTCAGTCATGAGTACTTACTCCTATATAATCGGTTTATGATAGTTAAGACAAATGACTGAACCTTATTTGTTCTGGTAACTCTTTCCAGGGTAGAAAGAAGATAAAAGCGCGTTAATGTCAAGGTGATGGCCAGAACTGAATCAAAACAATGGAACAACTATATATTTCAGCTCACTATTTAGGCCAAAAATCCCGTGGAGGCAAATTAATGATAGATATAAACCAGGTAACTAAGATCTATAGCAAAGGGTCCTTACCAGCCGTAGACGGCCTTTCTTTGCAGATCAGGCCAGGACAGATAACAGGCCTCGTCGGACTTAACGGAGCAGGGAAAACAACTACAATCAGGATGGCAGCTGGAATAATTCTACCAACATCAGGAAAAATAAAGGTCGATGAGCACGACATAGTTCATGAAAAAGTCAAAGCAGCAAGATCAATCGGATGGGTTCCAGAATTCCCGAACTTTGAACCAAACGCAAAACCTCTTGCACTCATGAAATACTATGGGGGATTTTATCAGCTAAAAGGAGAGGATCTGGACAAGAGAGCAAGAGACCTCCTCGAAAAGGTTGGGCTTTCCAATGACCTCAGGAAAAAATTAAGGGAGTACTCGCAGGGGATGAAGAAAAGATTTGCGATTGCAGAATCACTGATTGGGGACCCTGCGAATGTAATGTTTGATGAAACGCTCAATGGACTTGACCCTGAGGGAGTTAGATTTGTAAGAAATTTAATTCTTGACATGAAAAAGGAAGGGAAAGCTGTTATGCTTTCTTCTCATATCCTGAGCGAGATAGAGAATGTCGCTGATGATGTAGCCATTATCTATAAAGGAAGGAAGATCAAATCGCTGGTGAGAGATGATTTTAAGACTCTGGGTAAAATGATAATCCACATAAAAGTAGCTAACAAAGACCAAAACATAAGGCCCCTCCTGGAAAGGTTTGGTGTCATAGAAGACGATTCAGATGAGATTCTATTGACTGACCTTAAAATAGACGAGGGGTCTCTAAACGAAATTCTTGAAGTGCTGGTAACAAATAAGTATAAAGTCACCAGATTTGACCCTGTAGGGGAATCTTTGGAAGAATACTTCTTCAAGCTAATGGGTGATCAGAAATGAAGCCAATTTTTTACGAAATAGAGAGGAACCTGAGAAGCAAATTCATTTTATTCATGGTAGTTGCAATTGTTGGCCTCACTTCACTCCTGGCATACGAGAGTTCGGTTTCGTTTACAAGTCGTTCCGTTTTCCAACACGACAGTTTCGAATCCGGCTATTATGTTAATGGAAGCAGTATGACGCTAGTTTTCTATGCCTACAATCAATATGGAAATCCTGCAAAGGATGCAACGGTACAATTTACATATAACAACATCACTTACACTCCTACTTTTGATTCAAGGGGAATAGCCAAATCAACATTCACAATTGACACCAACAAGATGGTTGAGATAAATGACTCTTTCTCTTACTCGTCCCTAGGCACTTCATATTCCCAAGGTGGGGCACTACTGATCAACCCAGAAATAAACTATTCGGGATACAGCGTACAGGAAGGAGTAGTCGAACGTTCCAATTCCAGCAATTATGGATTCATTGTTATGTACGTTGGACCTAATGATACTTCAATGCCTCCTTCCGTAATTTATCTAGGAAACTCGACTTCTAAGACCATCCCAATAGTGCCCATGAATAATCATTCATTTGAATTCAACATGTCCGGTGCCATTGTTGAAACATTTTTCCCGACTGTCACGATTAGTCAGGAGAATAATACTTATGTTCTATGGATCGAAAATAAATCTGGTGCAATACAGAGAATAGATGCATACGGGGCGGAATCAAATTTTACATTGGTCGGGCATTTTTCCACTTACACCCCGATCACAACTTCCAGAGTTCAGAATCTGGTTTTTTCCGATGTATCAACAATTCTTGGGCTCTTTATCCCAATATTGGGTATATTCGCAGCCTACCTGACATACGGCAAAGATAGGACAAGTGGTGTGCTGGAGTCTGTTCTTAAGAGGCCTGTGACAAGAGGAAGTTTGATTTCAACTAGATTTGCAGCAAATGCAATGGCAATTGGTGGAGCAATAGCGCTTTCAGTAATCTTCTCAGACTTGATCATGTACCATTACCTTGGTGTTTTTATGACCGGTGGATTCGTGACAGAGATATTCTGGACTTTCTTAATCCAGGGAATAGCCTTCATTGCTCTGGTCTACATGGCATCCCATATCGTAAAGTCACAGGGTGCGTTACTTGGTATTTCCATCGCTCTGTTCATAGTTTTTGATCTGTTCTGGGGAGTTTTCCCTGTCATCACTTCTCTGATCCTTGGAATCCCACTAGGAAGCAGTGACTATGCTGTACTTGCGACCAGATTTGACTTCGCGAGTCCTTCTGGCTATGGTTCGTTGATGCAGATTTTAGTGACCAACACAGCTAGCGGACTCCCTGTTGCTCCTGCTAGCCTCGGAGTAACGTGGGCATCATTCATCCTGACAGGGATCCTGTGGAGTATGGTACCTTTCGTATTTGCTTATTATCTGGCGAGAACCAGGGACTGAAGCTTATCAATTTTCTTCTTTTTTTAAGTTTTTATATCTTTATTGGTTCTTCAAACTTGTACCTAAAATCTGTAAATATTTCAGTGATTAAGGTAAATTGATACCGTTAAAATAATTATATTGACCACAATTGAGGTGCTATGGGGGAGTGTGTCTTCTGTGACATAGCCTCAGGAAAAAAAGATGCGCTGATTCTGTATTCAGACGAGTTCATCATATCAATCATGGATCACAGGCCCATAAATAAGGGCCACGTTCTTGTGACGCCTAAAAAACACTATAGAGACATTTTCGAAGTACCAGCTGACATACTCTGCAAGGCAACTGAAGTAACAAGGAGGGTGTCGATAGCAATCAATTCTACTTACCATCCTATGGGGTTGAACATAATAGAGAACAACGGTACGGACGCCGGGCAGACGGTATTCCATTTCCATATTCACCTGATCCCCAGATATGATTCAAAATACAATACCGAACTTGCAAAGGTAGCATGGCATAGGAAAGTCATATCTCCCGAAGAACTTAAGAAGACAAGAGATGAGATACTTAAGAATATGAATATTCCCTGAAAATAATTCAAAAGGTTTTTTATGCCTTAAAGTATAAAGAATGAGTTATGTATAGATTTGGTATTGCAGGCATTCCTCTTGGTTCAAAGGGAAGAACTGTTAAAGATGCCGTCGAAAATACTTTTCAACTTGGTTTGAATAGGATTGAAATACAGCTCTTTAGAATCAGCGTTCAGGAAAGGGAAATGAGGGATTTTGTGGGCCAGAACCCTAAAGAGCTTGATGAGGTACTGCTTGTTGACCTACTGAGGGGGAATGAGGAGGGAAATTTTGAATCAATTGGAATAAACAACACCATTGAAGAGGATGATATTGGAATAGAGCTATTCTGGAGCATGGCAAGGGATTATAAGGAGGTAAGCTTGGCACGGGATATTGCAAAGGAACTCGACGTCAAAATTACATTACATACCCCATACTACGTTGACTTTTCGAATGACGCGAAACTAATATCGGATTCAGTTCAGCATACAATCTGGGGCGGTGTCATAGCTGATGCGCTGGATAGTGAATTCGTAATTACCCACCTTGGTCTAGTTCAAGGTGACAGAAAGAAGGGACTCCAAAAAATAGGGAAAACGTTGAAGGAAGTTGTGACAAGATATAAAGGACTTGGAATCAAAAGCACACTCTGCGTGGAAAATTCTGGGAAACCTGAAGTATACGGGAGCGAAGAGGACATAGATTATTTGCAAAAGAACGTAAAGGGAATTTCGAGCGTAACGAACATTTCTCACATCTATTCAATGCAAAGGGACTCTTTAATTGAACCTGAAGATTTCTCAACAATAGTCGAAAGGACAAAGAAAAAGAATCGCCCAATGTATTTTGAATTCTCTGGCGTGGAATTCCTTGATAATGGAGAATATCGCATTACTCCGATAAAGAGAGGTAACCTAAAATTCGAGCCATTTGCTGATGCGATCGCGGATATCGATGATGAACTGTCGGTCATTTCGTTCTCTCCACTCCTGGAGCACGATGCACTCTACATGAAAGTAATTTTTGAACGAAGTATCCTGAAGAAAATAGGGAAAGTGGTGAAACCACTTCCACAATGAGAATTGTTTATTAATATTGAGAGGTTAGACGGAATCATGGGAACAGTTGCGGAGTCCCTGAATTATATTATGGAGAATTTTTCCAACCTGAGGTCAGTGGATGAAGAATTGATAGAGAGGATATGCAACATTCTCCTGTCCAGCCAGAGCATATTCGTTTACGGAGTAGGAAGGTCTGGTATTATAGGGCGCACATTCACGATGAGACTAGTTCAGCTTGGCCTCAAAGCATATTTTGTTGGTGAAACGATAACTCCTGTCGTAGGCAACAAGGACGTAGTTATTCTTATATCAGGCACAGGCGAAACACAGGGCACCTTGCTTGTGGCACAGATATCCAAGAGGGTCAATGCAAAAGTGGTATCCATAACGGCGGAGAGGGAAAGCCCCCTTTCCAAGATTAGCGATTTCACTATTCTTCTCAAGGTAAATAAATCTTCGGATCTCGCACCACTAGGAACGTTATTCGAACTTTCAACAATTACGCTGTTCGATGCTATGGTCGCGCTTTTAATGAAGATGAATAAGGAGACAGAAGAGGATCTTAGGAAGAGACACGCAATCTGGCTTTGAACTGATTAGGACTGGATAGAAATTGAGAATTGCACCATAAATCTCGGCTTTACGGAAATTTTGGCAGCAGACAGACCCTAAAAATTAATTTATAAAATTAAATGATAAAAAAATAAGATTATTTAGGTGGAGGTGGAGTAGACCTTCCTCTCCTCAGGACCGCAAGCAATGCTATTATCACTACTATAACCACTACTACCCCAATCAAAAGGTCCATCAGGGGGAATGCTGAGGGGGTGGATTTTTTCTGAACGTTCTTCTGTAATGAAACTGTAAGCGGTGTAATGGATGTTGCGGTTGACGAGACAGTCATGTTGTCGTACTGGGTTTTATAACCTGGTGCCGTGATCTCAATTACATAATATTGGCCCACGTTTAATGTGGTATTGAAAACTCCGTTCACTGTTGGGATGAGCTGTCCGTTAATGTAAAGCGACGCATTTGAAGGAGAAAGCGTCCCGGTGAAATAAACAGTTTTTACCACTGCGCTGAAGTTTATTGACTGAGACACGGGTGCTCCATCAACCATTATGCTACCCGTGGAAGGTGATGCGGTAAAATTGGCGGGTCCGGATATGGTGTACTGGTAAGTCCCATTTGGTTCTGTGAAGGATAGCGAGGAAGATGTTGTTGATTTTGTTTTACCTGCTAGAGTAACACTCCATGAACTTCCTGAAGGAAGTCCAGACTCCTTAAAGGTTACCGTGTAGTTGCTGGATGATTTGGTTTGTGTGAACTGTACGTTGACATACTGATTCGCACCATTGATCGTTACATTGCCGGATGCTGGAGACGCAATATAGCCACTTGCGTTCACCGAGAATTGGTATGTCCCATTGGGCTCCAAGAAAGTGAAACTGGGGCTTGATGTGGATGTACCGTTGAAAACTATTGTCCCGTTTGATAATTTCTCTACTGAAATGTTCCACATGTATCCTGAGGGAAGACCAGTTTCATTGAAAGTGATTCCCCAAACTACTTTACTCACAGATGTAAATGAGACATAAACATCCACCTGAGCACCATTTACTACTACTGTTCCTGATGTCACATTGGAGACGTAACCCGGCACTGGCTCTACGTTGTAGCTATAGGTACCATTCGGTACTTGGAATGAGATCAACCCCATGGAGGTTGAGGTCGACCCATTAAGATTTACGCTCCAGGAGATACCATTGGCGAGACCGGTCTCAATGAATAGCACGAAGTATGTATGACTGGAAGAGATGAAGGATAATGGCACTGTGACCGTTTTACCCATGACAACAACAGTCCCGGATGATATATTGGAGACATAATTGGCGGCATAGGCTGAATAGGAGTAAGTTCCGTTGAATTCATAGAACTGGATTGTCGAGGTCGATGAGCTATTGAAACTATTGTTAAGAATGACACTCCACATCGTACCTGCAGGAAGGCCCACTTCCACGAAGGACACCAGATAAGATGCAGGTACCTTGATTGTGACAGATGTAGGTCCACCGTTGACCGTGAATGATCCAGACAGGGAAGCGCCAATGGAGAGTGAAAAGGTGTAATCGTAAGTTCCGTTTGGCAGATATGCAAGTGCGGTAGCAGACTCTGTAGAATTTGAATAAATTACGGAATAATTTGCAGTGTTGGCAAATAAAGTCCAAGATACGCAGGTTGGGAGGTCATGAGTTATTATGCTGACATCATAAAGGTGCGGCACGGTGATAGTTACACTGTACGGTTTACCGGAAATATTGAATGCCGAAGGCAGGAGGTGTATCGATGTTCCTCCAATCGTCAAATCATAGCTATAGGTACCATTTGCAAAATATCCGGTAATTGAAGATAGACTGACGGACCCGTTTTCGTAGAATTCGGAGAAACCGTTTGTAGCGCCGACAGAGTAGGAATAGAGAGCCCAAACCTGACCTGATTCCAGGCCCTGTACGTTGAATGTTACTTTATACAAATTCGGAAAGCTTACTTGTATGTTCTGTGAACTACCAGAGACTGTGAACGATTCAGACTGCGATGTAACGGTGATTTCAGAACCTTGACTGCTGAATAAGAATCCACTAAACATCTCTTCATAAAATGTGTAATTATATACCCCATTGGGTAAGTAAAATGATAGAGACGTACCTGTTGTGAAATTTAGATAAAGTGACTGATAAGAAGCGGAGAAAACAGAGAAAAACATTTCTAAACCATTGAACAGATTATGCTCATCAACAGTTACCTGGTATACTGCAGGGAAAGATACGCCAACCGATGCGCCTGCAACCGTAACGTTAAACGTCCCAGTCTCAAAATAAGACCCGTCTACACCGGCCTGATAGATAAAGGACCCTGATGGAAGATTCATGGATATGGTTGAAGTAAGTGATGAGTTACTTGTTGAAATTTCGGTATGAGTTGAAGAGTATACCTCTACATTCCACGACAGACCAGGTTTCAGACCACTTTCAGTAAAAGTTACGGTATATAGTGGAAGAAACTGTATGTTCACGGTAAAAGATGAGCTACCAACACAAAGCTTGGGGTTGGTGACATTACCGGCTATTCCCTGGCTTGAAGCAGTATAGTAATATGAACCCTGGGGGAGCATGGCTGTTAAGGCCGAAGCTTTAGTTATTTCTATATATAGGGCATAATTCCCTGAATTTGTAGACCCATAAATGAACAATTCCCATGGTACGCCCGGAGCAGCACCCGTTTCCTGGAAGGTTACAGAGGTGAAAGATGGCATTTTGACATTTAACGAAATCCCAGAATTGGAAATTACAAAGCCATGACCTTCAATGATCGTTGCACCTGTGCCGTAATCAAAAAAGAAGGTTCCTGAAGGGAGACTAACGGATGTTGATGAGGAAGTAGACGTATCAAAGAATTCAACATTGACTCCACTCTGGAGAACGCCTCCTCCTAAGGCATTCCATGTCTGCCCACTTGCTAGACCAGATTCAGATATAGTGGATTGGTAAAAGACTGGGAAAACTATATTGACACTCGAGGATCCGGTTACAACAAGTTTGTATGCCCCTAAGAATGTACCCTGCGGACCAGCATAATAATAATACGTCCCTGCATCAAGATTTGCGGTAATGGTTGATGCAGAAGAGGATTGACTGAACACTAGGCCAACACTTTCGTGCAACAAGAAGGAATACAGTGGGTAATCAGGAATGGAGGCGGTCATACTGCTGTAGATGTAGAGGTTCCAAGTGGACCCTGAGGGAAGGTTAGATTCGGTGAATGTCACGGCAAAACTGCTGCCAGGGGCTTTTACTGGGGTAGCGCTACTCAGTTTGGAAAAGGTTGATAGAACCGGTTTCAGATGTGACAGTTGGCTATTAAAACTGTACTGAAGCGAGTTAAAATTCTGTTGTTCATTTAAAGAAGAAGCACCATATATCCCTGGCGAAATAGTATTATTAGTTGGTGTATAACTCGTATCGTGCGAATTGACCTGCGCTCCAAATGCTGCTGAGGAAGCCATCAATATGAAAGATAGAACTATCAGAATTACTGCGCTTTTGTATAAATTTTTTTTATAAACCATGGACATTTTATGTTATTGCACTATTTAAATTTTTATTGGTACAATAATAATTTTAACTTAGTTATTATTTCTTACCGATACCAAATTATACACCCCATAAAAATCAATTAATGAAAAAAGTAAGTAGACTAACAGGCTCATTTTATTTACAGCAAGTATAAAATAATAGTTGAATCTGAAGTCATATGCTGAAGGATCTGGAAAAAATAGAATCGGTGGTCCAGGAAATTGTCACGAGAGACGAATTGCAATCCCTCGATACTGCAAAGGGATATGTTGGATTCGAGCCCTCTGGATTTTTGCACATAGGTACCGGTCTGTATTGGACGAATGCCATGAACATGGCTATTGACTCTGGAATAGAATTCATGATCCTACTTGCAGATTGGCATGCTTACATTAATGATAAAATGGGTGGAAATCTTGAGAACCTCAAGAAGGCATCCGATTATATGAAAGAAGGCTTCAGATCACTTGGCATCAGGGATAAAGTCAAATTCATCTATGCTTCTGATGTGGTAAAGGACCCAGAATACTGGGCTCTTTTATTGAAAGTCTCTAAATCCCTGACTATCCCCAGGGTCAAAAGAGCTCTCCCAATTATGGGAAGGGGAGAGGATGACGCGGAAAAAGATGTGTCTAAATTAATTTATCCCCTGATGCAAGCAACTGACATATTCTATATGGATCTTGATGTCGCCATGGGAGGAATGGACCAAAGACACGTACACATGCTTGCACGCGATATCCACAGAAAAGTCGGAAAGAAAAACTTTGTCGCAATTCATGGACCGATGATATCCTCCCTAAAAGGAGGTGACCGGATGGACCCTGCAAATAAGATGAGCAAAAGCAAGGCAAATTCAGCAATATTCATACACGATAGCCAGGAGGCAATCGAAGATAAATTGAGAGGAGCATACTGCCCCGAAAAAGTGGTGGAAGGGAACCCAATTCTCCAGATTTACAGGAGTATCATCTTCAATTTTTATGCAGACCACGTGGAGATTCAGGAACTGAACGTGGATTACAGGAGCTATACGGAATTCGAAAAAGCATACGTTGCAGGGAAGCTTCACCCGTCAGACCTTAAGAATGATCTAGCGCGGAGATTAAACCATATTCTAGAACCGTCTAGAGAATACTTCAGGACCAGGATGAATCTGCTACAGGAAATGGAGGCGATGAGATGAAACCAGTCAGAGACATTGAATTCTCGAAAAATATGAAAATTTCAGATTTGCTTGACCAGTTCGGGAGTTCTGGTGGATTCACTTCCCCAAAGCTATTCCTGGCAAGGGAGATAATGAGGGACATGAAAAAGAACGACGCGGAAACATTCCTCAGCTTCCCTGCGGATATTATATCAACAGGTACAAGAGGGGCAATAATTCAGCTCATAAACCTTGGCCTTGTAAATCATATTATCACGACTGCTGGAATGGTGGACCACGACCTTGCTAGATGCTATAAGAACTACTATCATGGCGATTTTCTTATGGATGATAAATTACTCAAGAAGGAACATAAGTACAGACTTGGGAACGTGGTGATACCTAACGATAACTACGGAGGAATAATTGAAAGGAAATTGCAGCCATTCTTGGAAAGAGCATATCAGAAGAGGAAGGTCTGGACAGTCTCAGGTTTGCTTAGGGAACTTGGGAGTGAAATGAGATGTAACTCCATACTCAAGGCAGCGTTCGATAATCAGGTCGACATTTACATTCCTGGATACGTTGATGGTTCGTTTGGGGCACAGATTTGGAGTTTTTGGGAAATGCACAAGGACTTCAATATAGACCTTCTCCAAGACGAACATAATATCAGCGACATCATGTACTCATCCATCGGGAAGAAGATGGGTGCACTGATGATAGGAGGTGGGATTTCAAAACACCACGTCATTTGGTGGAATCAGTTCCGTGGAGGGCTGGATTACGCTGTTTACATCACGACAGCACAGGAATACGACGGTAGTCTGTCTGGTGCCCAGCTACGGGAGGCAATCTCGTGGGGGAAAATAAAGGAGAAGGCTAAACAGGTTACACTTGAGGGAGAGGCCACTGTCATCCTTCCAATCTTAGTGGCTGCACTGACCGATGATTCTAAATAAAATTGTATGAATACCCGGTCAGGTCAAGTTTGTCCGTCAAAGCCTTCTTTTGAAGGGAATTGAATGAGCCCGCTTCCACAATGAATCCAGAACATCCAATTGACTTCACATACATTTCTCTAAGCAGCCCTTCATTTATCGATGCAAATCTGTACTTCGATGCGATGTGACCAATCGCAATTCCATCATTTGTTGCAAGCGAAGTGAATCTTCTTGAATAGTGAGGGCCTCCAATGCCGCACTTTACATCATCAGCCTCCGGCGAAGCTTCAGACAGGGCTCTGGCAATCACCAAACCCGCATCTTTGTCCTCGTATTCAATATCTGTGGATCCTATTTCCACAAAAATTAGCGGATTCTCAGAAATTGGACCGTGATGCGTCGCCTCGTACGTCACTTCGTAATCCAGATTGATGGCATAATTTTTGATGTTCGAGAGTATGGATCTTGAGAGTCTCGCATCGTATGGCGACATTTTGAATTTTAGCCCACCGAGATCATTGGTATCGAAATTTCCCGCGGGATGGACTGTCAGGCTTCTTATCTTCTTCTCACTCTGATGTTTACTGAGCATGATGATTGTCTCACCTTTTTCAGCCCCAATCTCATTTTCAAGATAGTCCATAAAAACTGGATGTTTTTCTACAAAAATCACTTTTTTCCCAAAATTATTCTCAAGAAATTCCGCAATGTTCCTGCCTGCCTTATCGTCTTTTCCACAGACGAACTTCATGATAAATTTGTAATATTTAGTCAGCCTTAAGTCTTTTGCTTTACCCCTTCGTTATTTTAGAATGAATGAAATGAATATTGAAGATCAACCTCTGAACTTATGTTTCGGAGAGGAGTTAGTTGTGGCTGCAGCCTTAACCGTCAATTGCTTCATAGAGACTGGAGGCAGAAGAAAAGAAATTATAACAGAACTGTCTGTTGCATCATGAATTCGCCCGGATTCTACGTATTATGGGGGGATAGACAAAGGTCATTCGAGATCAATGGCAAATTGTTGTCTTACATTCTATCGTCACTCAGGATCCCCTATTCAAATAAGGTCTGGGATGGGTACTATCACATCGAAGATAATCCTGTGGATCAGTCAGTAGGAGAGAAGTTGGCGAAGTGCATTTCTCAAGAGCATATCTCATTTGACCTGGAAAAGAGGTTCCGTCATTCAATAGGGAAAGGAGGAACAGATTATGCTACTTTAATGGAAGGGAGACAGATCAGATTAGTTGATGCTGTGGTCTACCCAAACAGGGAAGAACTGATATGCCTTGTTTCCAGCATTTCAGCAGAATTCGGCCTGATCTCATTTGGAGGAGGAACGACAGTGACAGGGGGAGTGAACCCCTCCAATTCGAAAAAATACTATGTCAGCATAGACGCCTCCAATCTGGACCACATATTAATTCATAAGGACTACATGACTGTTGAAGCCGGAGGAGGAGTGCTTGGCCCGAGACTAGAGGAGGAACTTAACAAGAATGGCCTGACACTGGGGCATTTCCCAGAGTCATTCCTGCATTCCACAGTTGGTGGCTGGATCGCAACAAATGCAGCAGGCCAGGAGTCAAATAAGTACGGAAAGATGCGTGACCTTGTTTCAGGAGTTGAACTCGTCACTCCATCTGGTATATTTAACGATAGAACAGTACCGAATGATTCGGCATTTTTTCAAACAAAGGATATAGCAGTTGGAAGCGAGGGGACCTTTGGGGTAATTGCGTCCGCCAGATTGAAAGTCAGGAACCAACCAACGAAATTGATCTTTAAATCGTACATCTTCAACAATTTCGAAAAGGCGGTCAATTCAATGAGTGAATCATTCAGGGCTGGAAAGGTCCCCATGGTTGCAAGACTGTCTGATCCTGTAGAAACTCATTTGTCCCTGCTTGGCGCTGATGACACTTTCATGATGAAGATTTTCAGAAATTACTTGGGACTACGAAACGTGGGTAATGGTGGTTCTCTATTAGTGATGGTAGATGAGAAGGGGAGGAATCAAAGAATTGATGGAGGGATCAGATTAGGCCCGACCCCTGCCGTTATTTGGAGAAAAACAAGATATGATCGACCATACATGTACAATGAACTTCTGAAATATGGTATTATTGCTGATACGATCGAGACGGCAGCTGTTTGGCCAGGAATAATGCCCCTTTACAGTGAAGTGAATGAAGCATTCAGAAGAAGTCTGGAGGATACTAAGGCAGACGGCATAATCATGTGCCATCTTTCCCACGAATACTCTTCTGGTTCCGCTCTTTATTTCACTTTCCTTTTCCACTCCGATTCCAGGAAGGTGGAAACCCTGCTTGCATTGAGGAAATCCATTATGGATACGATTCTTTCGAACGGAGGGGCAATTTCCCATCATCACGGAATAGGAAGGGCGTTCAGTGACAGTCTTGAAAAATACAAGGGGAACAGTTATGAACTCTTGAAGGCAATTAAAAATAAACTTGACCCCGAAAACATAATGAACCCGGGAATACTGGATGTGTGAGGAGGCAATAAGGCTATTCATTAGGCTCAGTTAAATTACAGATATGTTTTAATTAATTGAGTGTTGTACAACAAATGAAGATTCTGTTTATTGTCAATCCATCCGCAGACCATGGAAAGGCAATTGTACTTTGGAGCAAGATTGAGGACGTCGTGAGACAGGAATTTCCTGACTCAGTGGTTGAATTTACAAAGAAGCCATGTGATGCAACTGAGATTGCTCGCAGGGCCGCTGAATCAGGATATGAAGTCGTTGTGTCCTGCGGCGGTGACGGTACGTTGAATGAAATTGTAAATGGGATAATTGGGACTGGTATAAAACTTGCAGTCCTTCCGCTTGGGACGGGATCAGATTTCGGGAAAACAATTGGGATAAGGGAGTTCAACTCAACATTGGCATCAATTAAGAGAAACCAGCCGGAATTGGCAGATGCTGCCGTAGTGGAGCTTGCTGATGGAAGCAAACGATATTACCTGAACTCATTTGAGGCTGGCTTTGGTGCAGATGTCATGACGTACGTCAATAAGCATAAGAAATTCGGGAAGAGGTCCTTCATGATTGGCATCGTTGCAACTTTGATTAGGTTAAGGAGGTTCACTGGAAAAATAATAATAGATGGCACAAATTTTTCCGACGAGACTATAGAGATCATTGTTGCCAATGGAAAGTATTTTGGTGGGGGGATGCTGGCTTCACCAAATTCGAACATAATGGACGGGATACTTGACGTCCACGTCTTAACTCCGATCACCAGATTGCGAACTATTCTTCAGTTGAAGGAACTCATAGATGGAAGTTATATTGAAAAGGGGCACTCCATTGAGCACCAAGGAAAGGAAGTTGAATTGAAATTTAGCGGAATTACAATTGAGGTTGATGGGGAGGTCATAGGGAAGACTCCTGCAAAAGTGCGCGTACTGAAGGGTGCCGTTGCTCTGTTGACGCCTTAGTATGCACTCAGGAAAATACTTTTCAGCTCGTCTTCCCCTGCCATCACAGGGTTGAATGCGAGTTCGCTGTCCATCATGGCCTTTGATGCCATTAGTCCCACCTTTTCACCATATTCTTTCTCATTCACTCCAGTATCTCTGACCCTGACAGGTTGCCCTATCCTTTTGTAAAATGTCTCTATAAATGCGATTAGGTCACCTACATTTTTTAATCCAAGCATTTTTGCAATCCTTTCGTACTTGACCCTTGAACCACCATCAATGGAATTGAACCTTATGGCATGAGGGAGGAATAAGCCAACGCAAGTTCCATGTGTAACGTGGAATGTCGCGCCTAGCGAATGACCTAGGGCATGGGCAATAGCCGTCCCACTATTGGAGAAAGCGATTCCCGCCATGGTGGCTGCCAGGTGCATCTTCTCTTTCGCTTCTTCTTCCCCCCGAACAGATCCTTCCAGGTTATCGAAAATCGTAATTATCGCCCTTTCAGCCAGGGCGTCCGTGAGATCTGAAGAAGTGTTAGCAACCAGAGCCTCAAAGGAGTGGACCAGCGCATCGATACCCGTGCTCACAATAATCCTTTCATTTTTTGGGGCAAGCGAGGAGTCCAGTATGATGATTTCCGGTATCAGGTCATAGTTTGCAAGAGCCAGCTTCCTGTCTCCATCCGTTAAAACAACCCCAAAAGAAGCATCACTTCCTGTACCAGAGGTTGTCGGGACAGCAATCAGTTTGGTTTTGAAATTTAAAGGCTCAAATGGGTTTACGTCTCTCAGGTCCTTATCCGGATATTCCTTTTTCACTAGCAGCGATTTTGAGAAATCAATAACGCTCCCTCCCCCTATTGCCATGATTGCGTCATATTGCTTTCCTCTCATTGACAGAGAAACACTTTCAATGTAACCCACTTCAGGTTCAGGGAGGACTTCATCAAAAATATCAACCTGGAAGTCTCTCATGTTGCTTATTCTATCCTCTACTATTCTTCTGATTATTTTATCAGTAACGATAAGAATTCTCCCGATTCCCTCCCTCTGAAGAAGAGGAGAAATCTCTGCCAGAATGTCCCGCTGAAAGTATATTTTCCTCGGAAACTGGAAAATGGGCATACTCATTCCACGTATTTTGTTGGAATGCTCTGGGCAACCTTCACCATGGCTATAGCAGCTGATGCATATCTCAGTAGATAGGCTATATTTCCCTTAACCTTCATCTGTCCCGTAAGCATAGCCTGCGTGGGATTGACTTTTCCATCTATAATCTTTCTCCAATTCGCATAAGTTGCAGTAAGCTCGTATGGTGCTTCCTTGGGGGTTGACAGTACCTCACAGTTGTCACAAATACCATCATTGAGATATAAAATAAAAGTGTCAAATGGAAGCTTCTGTTTGAGATCTTCAGCTCCAACCAGTTTGAATATTATTGGATATTTCCATCCTTTTCCAGTCTTGTTATAGTCTGGAGACTCCTTAAGTTTCTTGCAATATTCCTTTACCCATTCTTCCGACGGGAAAATTAGTTGATCTGTCATGGTTATCATCTGTCCATGTCGGATGCTTATACAAACATTGGGGTTTCAAGGATGTAGTGAGGTGGCGTGGTTGTAATATTGAGCCTCCAATTCTGAAATGTGACGGTGATTTGTTTTCATTCAATGGAAAAATGCATGGAATTTAAATAAAGAAAACAACTGCAATGTGATAACAATGGCTGTCCCGAGGGTTCCTTCAGAAATGGTGAGCTGGGAAGAGATAGAGAGATGGAGCGAAATTATAGTAGAGAAAATAGGAGAACAGAAATTTGATGCAATCGTCTCAGTCATCAGAGGCGGACTTGTTCCAGCTAGAATCATCGCAGATTACCTAAATATCAAAGATCTCTACACGTTAAAAACAGAACATTGGGGAGTTACCGCTACGCCCGACGGTAAGGCAAAAATAACACACCCAATAGTGATTGAGCTAAAAGGCAGAAATGTGCTCATAGTGGACGACATAACTGACACCGGTCAGTCTCTAAAACTCGCCATAGAGGCGGTACGGCTAAAGGAACCCAAGGTTCTGAAAACCGCAACCCTCCTCCATATCAAAAGGGCAGAAATAACTCCGGATTATTATGCAGAAGAAATAACTGAGGACAACTGGAAATGGTTCATCTTTCCATGGAACCGGAGGGAGGACCTGAGGAACCTGGTCTATGGATGCATCACTGATTCTGGGACGTCTTCAGATTTGACGGAATGCCTGGCAAAAAAATACGATCTATTCATTTCAGAAAGGGAACTTGGCGATTCCCTGGACTGGCTTGAAGCTAATAAAAGGATAACTACCGATGGAAAAGTATTCAGGAAAATCTAGGGGGAAATAATGGTCCCTTCTTTTCCTCTCAGTGCTGCGAACATGTTTTCTGCGTTGGTAATTATAGCCCTGTGACCTGTATCCTCAACAAATCTGATAGCTGCATCTATCTTTGGAAGCATGCTCCCCGATGCAAAATGTCCCTGGTCCCTGAGCTTCCTTATCTCGTCAAGATGAGTTTCCCCAACCTTCATCTTCGATGGTTTACCAAAGTTGATGTACGCGGCATCAATTGCCGTCAGTATAATAAATAAGTCCACACCCAGCTCGATTGACAGGAGCGAGGAGGCAAGGTCCTTGTCAATCACTGCCTCTACCCCCACTATTGATCCGTTCCTTCGTATAACAGGGATCCCTCCTCCTCCCACAGCGATGGGGACGAAGTTGTCATTCATCATGTATCGTATTGATTCGATCTCCACTATGTCCACAGGTTTCGGAGAAGGTACTACCCTTCTATATCCTCTTCCAGCATCCTCTTTCATTACGTATCCATTATTCCTTTGTATTATTGCCGCCTCATCTCGCGTGTAATATTTGCCGACAGGTTTAGTAGGGTTTGAAAAGGCGGGATCATTCTCATCAACAACAACTCTTGTAATGAGTGTTACAATTTCCTTATTAACTTTCTTCTCGTCGAAAACTTTCTGGAATGCACTCTGAAGGAAATATCCTATGCTCCCCTGAGACATTGCATCGCAAACGTCCAGCGGCATTTGGGGTGTGATTGAGTTTGAAAATTCATTTTGCATCAGTATTGCTCCTACCTGAGGGCCATTTCCGTGGGTGAGAACCACATGATTTTCCTTAAAAAATTCAAATGTTTTCCTTGCGGTAAGCTCAGCCCTCCCGATCTGTTCTTCAGCTGTTCCTTTATCGTATTTCTCCAGAAGGGCATTTCCTCCTACAGCTACTGATGCTTTCATTAATACCACGCAGAGAAGCCTTCAATGCATAAAAGTTATTAAAAGTGGCGTTCTCGAGGAAATTTGAATGGCGCATCGGCAAGCCCCACACTGTCTTGGTCAAATGGTCACTTCAATATCTTGCCCGTCATAATGTACCAGACTAATAGATCCATTATTCCTGGTTCTAGATTGTATTCGTTCGCAAGTTTTAGGAATTTTTTCTCAGTTGCCTCATAATCCTTCCTCGTCTTCACGGAAACAGGAATGGAATAAAAATTTGACAAAAATCTCTGTATGTGCTTGTCCAGAATTGAGTACTGAAAATATCCCACATTCCGCAAAAAGTGCGAAGCCTCCTTCATCCCTATCCCCATATAAGTATCGACAAGGAGATACCTTCTGTCTTCCTGAGTCAAGATATCATTTAGCAATTCCTTCCGCCCGAAATTAATGGAGATGTATTTTGACCTTGTATTCTTGAATCTGTACCTACATTTATCAAGTGCTAGCTTAATTGATACCTGATCAAATTCGCTTAAACTCCTTAGCTGATCTTGGCACCTAATTCCCATTTCCGCAGATGCATTGGCCGTCAGGGTGCAGAATACCAGCTCAGAAAATTTGTCGTCTAAGCTTGCATGTTTCATGTGCAGAAATTCCATCTTCCTTTTATGGATCTGTTCCATGACAATGACATCTTGGGTGGCGGAGGCAATCTTTTTCTCGAGTTCTTCTTTCGATTGTAAACTTATACCATGCAATGTTGATCCGAGCAAATAGTCTCAAATTCTATTTATATTTAATTCGTATACAATATACTGGTGAATAATAATGGGAGATTTGACACCCGGTGCTCAAAAAGTGTATGAAACTTTGAAAAAATTGGGTTCCACCTCTGAGGATAAGCTGAAGACCGCTGATGACGTGATGAAAGCGAGCCAGATGGGTAAAGGAATTATCAATAATGCCCTGCAGGAACTACAGAATAAGGGGTATGCGAAGAGAGTTGCTAGACAGAAGAGCGCTGGATATTACATCATCAAATAATGAAAACCCTTGTTTTATGCATTGACAGGGATAACGACTTTGGAGAGAAGGCTGGCGTAAAATCACCCATATTAGGGAGGCAAAGCAATTTAGATGCCGCGCTTTCCCTCATCCTGAAGGACCCTGAGGATTCTGACTCAAATGCTGTCTTTTCAGGGATATCAACTTATGACAATCTGGTGAAGGCAGGGGAAAATGTTGATATCGCAACCATCTGTGGCGACAAGATGGTCGGGGAAATCTCAGATAGCATCCTCATGAAACAGCTGGATCACATAGTCAGCACCATTCAACCAACTGACGTTATAATAGTGTCTGATGGTGCTGAGGATGAATACGTAATTCCCCTTGTGATGAGCAGGATCAAGATCAGGACCATCAAAAAAGTCATTATAAGGCAGGAGAAGAACATTGAGTCGATTTATTACATAATTGTGAAAGCTCTGAAGGAGGAAAAATTCCTAAGGAAGGTTATCGCCCCCGTTGGAGTTGTTCTTCTTGTGCTTGGAATCGTCATGCTCCTTGTCCTGATCCTGAGGATCTATCTTTATGGACTCGGTATTCTGGATCCTGGTACTGCTGCGTATATAGGAGTCAGTACGGCTCTCGGGATCTATTTCCTTGGTAAGGCCTATACCGTTGGAAAGAGATTGTCCTATGCAGCTTATAGAATTACTGAAGAATTCCTCTACACAAGGATAACCGTCTTCTTCTTCCTTGTTGCCGTTGCGCTGTTCGGTTTTGGCGTGTATCTGGGCTATTCCGCGTCCTTACATTCATCGAACCTCTTTCTGGCAATAATCATAACTCTGTACAGGATCGTTCCTTTCACCATTCTTGCCATAGTAATATATGACCTTGGCAGAATCATTGAAGGATTCACAATCTATGAGAAGGGGAAGAGAAAAAACATCCTGGTCTCATACCTGCTTTCCGCTGGGTATTCAATTGGTTTCTCTGCAGCGGTGATGGGACTACTGTCTTTCGGGGCTGCAGGCCTTCAGCAGTTTTCACTGAAATCACTTTACGACTACCTTGCCCTAGTGCTAACCATCGGGGGGATAGCATCGGGAATTGTATTTTCAAGAGAGAAGAAGAAGTATGATTCCAAACACGAAGTCCTGGACATCAGAGCTGGCGCTCCACAGGAAGATAATAGCAAGAATGGGATTTAATCCATACAGGGACTTTATATCAGGCTTAATACTTTCGTCCTTGATTCCTGAAGATAAATGGAGCACTTTACCACAGATCAAGAAGGCAAATGTGGTTGGGCCTTACCATTTCAATGGAATAATTGAGGGATTCACGATTGTGGCCGACTCCGCACTGAGGACGTATACTGGCAGGCGTGACATGATTGTCACTGACCTGGATGGACCGATGGAAATAATTCTCGGAGATAAGAATGCAATCAAGGTCGTGCATGCGCATGGTGACAACATTCAGAGGATTGGAGACCTGGTTCCTCGTTTGAAAGGAACCGTTCTTGGTACCACTCAGTCCATTCCGCACGGGACTGTGAGAAATATAGGGGGATTTACAGATGGTGACAGGAGCATAATCATGGCTAAGTTGATGGGTGCTGTTGAAGTTGAAGTCTTCGGGTTCAACTTTGAGGACCCTGTAGATGAGCCCGTAGATCGCAAATTACTTAAACTTGAGATTGCAAAGGAAATAATTGAAGAACTCAAAAATATTAGATTAACATATCATTAAGTAATATGTTGGTCGCCGACAGCATGCTGGGAAAACTTGCAAGATATCTTAGGATGCTAGGGCATAACGTCACTTATATCCCGAGTGACAGGGATGATAGTTCCATTATCGAGGAATATCGGGACTACATCATCCTGACACGAGATAAAATGCTGAATGGGAGGGCCTCCAATTCAATCCTGATCAAGTCCTATATGCCTATCGATCAACTCAGGGAGGTGTTCCCAAAGCTCCCTCCGCCAGAACATCGGCCATGGGAGCTGTGTCCATTTTGTTCAACTGAACTTGAAAGAGTACCTGAAAAGACGGATCTACCTGAATATGTCTCCAGGATTGCGAAAGAAATATTCGTTTGCAGGAAATGCGGGAGATATTACTGGAAAGGGACGCAATCAGCCAACTTTGCGAAAATGATGGAGGGCATAGGAATTGAGATACAGTGAAAGTGATGGCATATTCAGGCTGGAAGTGAGAACAGAAGAGGATCTCTGGTACATTTCCCTCCTGATAAAGAACGGTGACCTCATCATGGCTGACGTTATGAGGAGGGTGGAGAGGAATGCTGACTCCATAAGGAACAAGAAGACGGAGCGTGAAAAGGTCAGCGTCACAATTAAGGTGGAAGACGTTCAGTTCGAGGAGATTTCGGCGAGAATACACTTCATCGGTGTCATAGTAGGAGGCGCAGAGGATTTACTTGGTGAGCACCAATCTCTGAATGTGGAAGAAGGTGATTTCATAACGGTTATTCCCAGCGATCCCACTCTTTTCAAGAAGGACCTGAAGGAGACAGAACAGCTGAAGGAGGAATCCGTCCTAGTGCTTTCGACGAGTGACGAGAGCATTTCACTTTACAACGTGGATGAATCAAGGAATTCCATTGAGTGGAAAATTGAGACTCCGCACGGCAAAATGTACAAGAGCCAGGATGATAAGTACCTGGATAAACTGATCTCTTACCTCAACCCTTTTTCCAAGAATGAAATATACATCATTGGTCCTTCCCTCTTCCGCGATTCAATTTCCAAAACTCTGTCAAAACTTGGTTTTAAGATCATAAATACGCAGGTCTCGGGCTCAGACGATGAAGGAATACGCGAACTGCTTCAAGGCGATGTCCTCAACCTTCGCAGGAGTGCGGAAAGCAAGTTGGTTTCGGAATTCCTAAAACGAATTCAGGGCGAAACTTCGCTGTACGGCATAAAGAGGATAGGAGAGGCGCTGGAGATGAAGGCAGTTGAGGTGTTAATAATGACTGACAAGTTCTTCAGGGAGAAGAATTCTTCCTTCTTTCTTGAAAAATGCAAGGAGGGTTCATGCAAGCCGTTCATCGTTCATAGCTCCTGGGAAACTGGTAAAATAATTGCTTCTTACGGGGGTATCACCTGCCTCTTGAGGTATAAGCTACCTTCGTAGGGCCGGACCTATCCTCCCGAAAATGACTTGATTACTGTGAGTTCGTCATCTTCGTTCAGGTCCTCATCTTCAGGGATCGGTTTTCCATTCCTCATGATTATTGCTGAATTAACGCTTATTCCTAGTTCCTTCAGTATCTCGATGCCATTCCTTTTTCCATGAAAGAACTCTTGTTTTTCGCTTCCCACAACCTTGACAGCCACCAACTGAATTTCACTCCCTTTTAAACTTGATTGTCAAATAACTATAATATTTTTCCAATTTTGCGATCGTTTTAAATTAAAGAAAATATATTCAATTTGATAATAATAACAATAACATGCGTCGTCGATACATTTAACCTACAATCACTGAGAGAACAAATTCTCACCACCGATATGGAAATAATAACATAAGATGTGATGTACGGTCACGGCAAAGCTTCAGCAATCTTCTGATTTTTCGCATTTAAAACCAGCCCTTATTGTATTCTCCGCCCTAAAGTTCATTGGAATACCACCCAGTAAGCCATCAGGCTAATGAGGCCTATTTGAAGAAGAGCCTGCAATAGTGCCCCATTGATTATCCAGGAGAATCTTTTCCTAAGAATATCATCGTTCATCATTCCCTTCCCGGTCGCAATTAACAGTGACTGGGGAAATATTGTAAGGAATCCAGTTGCTACAACAGCGACTGCTATGACTATGACCGTATCCACTATGAGATTCCCTAGGGACCAAATCCCCTCAATGTTCGCTAGATAGTAACCAGCAAGGGGTGTTAGAATAGAGGAAGCCGGGAGGAAGAATAATGTTGCCGGAAGCATCCTTTTCGCGACCGTCTGACGCGTTTCCGCAGATACCTCCCTGAAAACGAATCTGAAAATTAGACCAAAAAAGACATCTATTCCAGTCCAGATTGCTCCCATCAGCACGTGGTCGTAGTCCAGTAGCAAAACGTTCCGCAGCGCGATTGCTGCTAGTGTTGCAGCGGTAGGGATGACTGTAACCAGGATGGCAGGTATGATTAGCCCTCCTTTATTTTCGCCTTTAGGTGTCATAGAGGAATCCCCGTTGCAAAATGGGCCATGA
>JAKAUZ010000069.1 GCA_021817415.1 Thermoplasmata archaeon
GGTCACCCCTCATGACATGATCATAGGAGGATACCATGGACTCGAACCTCATGGCCTTCTCCCCCTGCACGAACAGGTCTATGTACGATTCACTGCCTATGCGGTCTGAGTGCAGCGGGACGTCGCCGAACTCCTTCTCCATCACCGGGATCAGGGGATGGCTCTGCACCATGGAGACGGATAGCATGTAGCCGATCCTCCGGTCAATGTCACGGTAGATCATGATGCGGAATCTCGCTCCCTATGACAGCAGCCGGATGGCATAAAAACGATTCCGCAGGCTTATTTACATAACGGCAGACACATGACATGGCTATCGACCCATGTGTTCTACCGCAAGTCCGTTAATAAGGATTGCCACGACTGCATGAAGATATTTCGCAACCGCTGGATGTGCGGGAGCTTATGAAATTGCAAGCAAAGGTGTCATGTTCTAGATTAATCTACAGTTCAAGTAATTCAGGAAGAAGTATAGGCACAGCCTCACTCTGGAGGACATCAAGGATTTGAATGGATGCATGGACAATCATCCTGGTTCGTATTTTCTGAACTTGTCATCGTTAGGCGATGGCATAGAGGAGATCTTCGGTAAACCAAAGAATGTGATATAATAAGCGTAATTTTATAACCAGCCGAATCCGCATAACTCTTTAATCAGAATTTATCCATCTCAATAAACATGCTCTTTGCTTGTAATTCCCATGTTGAAAAGGTGATGCGATATTCTGCTAGTTCTGTGATCTACACTTGGGTCTGACGGTGTTGATGATCTTTCTTATAACAGCATGTTCTCGTATTGCTAGTAATGCAACATTATTGGTTGGTTCCATCCCTGGATGCAGAAGGCGCGTTAATCATGAACCGAGACCATCACTTATGTACCCAACCGGTTTTTTACCATGTCTACTCTTCCAAAACCTACACACAAAATCACTCTTTTCTGAACGGCTTAAGATACTTCTTCATTATATCAGTATAGATCAAACTATGCTTTTTGAGGCTGATTTCGCAGGCAGTCATTAGGTCAGTGTCACTGAACTCGTCCTTGCAGATTTCTATCAAAAAAGCTTTTATCTCAGACACCAAAATTGCGAGTGATTCTAGCGTCAATACCTTTACATTAGCAACTGCCAGCTTGTCTTGAGCCTTATCATTCAAATGCACAGAAACTGGTACGCCTTCATAGTCAGGATATTTTTCCTTAAACCATTCTAAAGAAGCAAGTAATTGCCCAAGATCCTTTTTGATAAAGCTATTTTCTGGCTTTTTCAAGCTTTTAACCTCCATCACTATTCCATTGTTACTTGGAAGTATCCAAAGTACATCCGGACCTTCGTTTCTCGTTTGTTCCGGTCTCTCCGATTCTAAGCCCACAAATGAAGCCAAGTTCTTGAGTGATTCTTCGAAAGCATTAGCCGTTGCTTCCCGGTTCAAATTGACCGCCACGCTATCAAAATCGTCTATGAGACCTCTCCTGAATTGATATTTCAGCACTTTATCTAACACTGATTTGACTTGTTTAGACTTGGGGGTAATTCTTTGGTAAGGAGGAGCGACCCTGGGTCTTAGTAGATTTTTATTCAATGCAAAAGCAGATTTTTGATATTTTTCACTGTCATCAAAGTTACCCCAAAAATATGCAAATCTAGCCTGTAATTCCCTTGTTATCCCCTTAACCCTATCTTCGGCATCACTCGATATTATCGAATTCAATTTTGCCACCGCCTTATCATATTGCTTATCATCTGCGAAATTGTAAGCTTTTCTTATTATTCCTACAACTTCGATTTTTTTTATTTCAGGCTTGGGTAAATCTGTTAATTTCGCTAATTCTTGAGCATGATAATTCACCCAATCTGGGTCTCTATTGAGGCATTGATTAATGGTCTCAGCCAGACCTTCAACAGTTGTAATTTCCTTAGTTGTGTCGAATGCAATCTTTATTTGTGTCCTTGTTCCCACAGTCATTGAGTCATAATTCTTAGAAATCCAAGCAGGCAATAGATTGCCTGTTAGGATAACAACCGAATAATCCCCTCTGCCTCTAGTTGCTCTTCCAATCCCCTGCTCTATACGAACCGATATCAAACTACTGAGGAAAGTGCTACCAGTCATGACTCTTGATTCATATTTTTCATATTCGCCTGATTGTGACGGAAGCCCGTCCAAAACTAAAATTCTGCAGGAATCGCCGGGCAGATCTATTCCGTCATATCTGTTCGCGAACACATAAGGGCCATCGCTCTTTCTGTCGATTAATAACTTCACGAATTCATCTACTTTTATTGATGTATCTGCATAAGTTGCATTTAATTTTGTCCATTGACCAGCTGCAAACCTAGAAGGAACGAGTATAACAATTCCAAATTCCTTGTTGCTAAAGTTTTGCACGATTTTCTTAACAGCTTCTTCAGGATTATCGAGCTTTGTTATTTTTGGAACAATGATCATTCTTTCCCCTATTCCTGCAAGAGTTCTTGCTGAAATAGGATTCTTTATGCTTTCTGGATCTGCATCAAAACTTTCGACTATAGGGGAATCATCATTAAGGGTCGCGGACATGTATACACGTCTATGACAGTCTGAGAAAGTTGGAATCATTCGAACAGGTGGAAATATTGGTGTTATCGTTATCCCGTTCTTACCAATTATGGAATAACATTCTCTCAGTCTATCTCTAATCAGCGGCCAAGTAAATTGAAATGAGTTCTTAACTGACTCCACTATAGTTTGGACTGCCATAAAATTTTGATCCCAAGCCCAGTATGGTATCTCTAGTATCCCGTTTTCATCGCCACTCAGAATATCGTTCAAAGTTCCCAACTCACCCCTCTCGCTAAAAACGCTGCGGAATAAGCTCACAATAGCATTGTAGGCAACTTCATGTTCGGGTTTTTTCAACCTAATGGAAAAACTATCTCGGATATCAGAAAAACTAGAGTGTGCGTCATCTACAATAATCCCTCCCACATGGATTATTTCTTTGTCCCCGTTCAATATCCCAAATTTACTCTTTCCATTGAAAAGAGCCTTGTACGAGGCCACCAGAATTTTTTTACCCTTAAGAAAATCATCAGATATAGGGTCTAAAGGATCATCACGAAATCGGGCGACTGGGATGCCATAGCTCATGGCCTTGTTAAATGCCTGTTCTGCCAATTGATTATTTGGTACAAGATAGATAACTCCTTTATTGGTTTCATTCATTATTGACGTACCTATTAGCATACCAACCAATGTTTTCCCGCCACCCGTGTGCAGTTTTACAACCAAGTCTCCACTAGTTCTTCTTTTATTCCATTCAGCGAGGACTTCTCTTTGGCTTTGATACAAATCATTTATTTTCTCTGTGACGACTAACCTATTGAATATCTCAATAGGATCTATTGGACGGTCTTCTTCGGTTCCCGAGAGAAATTTCTTGTAATCTACCATAATACTTGAAGTCCAATGATAATATTACCTTTTTCTGGTAACTGTTCAATCATGGGAAGTTATCCCACGTTAATTCTAATGGTTACTCCTCATTCGTCCTACGAAGCGACCACTTGTTGAATGCGATACCACCGATAAGGAGTCTTGAAACTAAGGCTCCCATGAACGATTTCATGTTGGCCATCCTTGGAGCTGCAGCCGAGTTTGAACGGGAGTTGATATCTGAGAGAGTCAGGGACGGCATGGCGAGGGCAAGGAATGAGAATAAGAAAATTGGAAGTCCAGTGATTCTGGAGAAAAGAGGGGTAGATGCATCATTCATCATGGAATTGAAAAGAGAAGGCAGGTCCATCAGGGAGATCTCTCAGCTGGTTGGTATCAAGAGATCCACGGTTCACGGGGTCCTCAAATCTTTGCCCGAAAAACCTACCCCTGAAAACTAACCTGTTTATTTATATACCCCCTACCCATGATTTTAATGTCCGAAAAGGAGTTCTTTGTTGGACAGGTGAACTGAATGTAATGAATGGAAACGAGAGAATGGGTTGAGGGGTGGATATGAAAGAGAGGATAACTGACCTTGAGTTTATTGAAAATATGAGAAAAGGACTCGCACCTTTGATAGGCAGAAATGTCAAGGTAACCGTCAGAGTGACATCAAAGACAGACCTGAGAACGTATTCCGGATTACTTGTTAGCGTTGAAAATGAAAATTTCGATCTTGGATTACCAACTTTTCGTGATGGGAAAATAGTCTCACGTAATATAGTAAAGTACACTTTGCTCGATGTTCATTATTATTATTCACTTGACGGAGAACCATTAGGATATAAGTGGACACCACCTTTAAGATTCAGAAAATAGGGATCAAGATTTAATGAAAATGTTTGTGATAATTCAACCTAATAATTAATCAAATGCGTAAGTACAAGCAAAAAAATGGACTGTTCTCAATTCCCAAAAAAACCAGAAACAGTATGCGAAATTTTGTGAAAGAATGACCAACAATAATGAACGATAATGAGAGCAGCACGCCAAAGAATTATTCTAAGAAGTGGCATATTACATGCTTCCAATTCAGAAGAGTCGGGTTGAATCAGCTGTTCTAATTATTCTAGTTGCTTTCTGCGATGAGATCTATGATATGACCAACTGCAAAACCAGCTATCGCTCCGGGTATGAAACCGTACTTTCTTCCAACCGCTTGGCCGATTAGTGCCCCTATTATTGTTCCGGCAATTTTTCCCTCGTTTGCCAATAGACAAATAATACTTCATGAGATATAAACATGCCAATTTTAAGAACTCTTAAAGTTGACAAGAATCTCGGATCGGGTTTATATATACTTTTAACCGTAATCAGAAGGATGGGTTTTGTTGACAATCCCCGTTTCGTAAATTATTTATATAACTAATAAATGATATTTAATGGATAATAACTCGAACGAGCCGGCTAAAGATCAAGATACACCATCAGACACAAATCCTATCATATACTACATTCAAAGTGGAAGTATCATATCTCAAGGCATTCCTGGAAATCTTTATGCAATTTCATCATCGACATCAGTTTCCTCTATCATTGTCATTACACCAATGCTGGACGGAGCTTCTGGCACTATAGTAATCGGACCGGGACCTCCCGACGAATATGGTTCAGCGAGGGGCAAAGAGGTACAAGAGATATGGCGCAGACTACCTATTGAACGATTCATACCCGGTCTCTTCAAGCAACCACTTAATTTGTTTAGAGAAGCTCTTTCATCCTACCAGATCGGAAATTTCATGGCGACCTGTATAATGTGCCGCACAGCGGTAGATTCTCTCTTGTATTTGGCAGGAAATTCAAAAGCTAAGACTGTAAACGGTGGGAATGCAATCGCGTTTGCTCCTCCAAAATTAAATGGAAAAATATCGCCTCAAAAATATAAGGACTTGTTAAAACTAAATGACAATTATTTTGATGAATCGGCAAAAAAATGGCTTAGTGAAGAACTTGACCCAAACGATGTTGAGAAGGGCTTAATAAGACACTCTGGAGACCTCGTTGCTCACTATACCGAGAAAATAGTACGCGAACTCGACTCTACGGCTTCCGTTAAAGTACCAATTGATTTATGGATAACCATGGAGAAGGCTCTAAAGGTTCTCACAAAGACAGGGATCGTAATAGAAACCATAAACGATAGGTTTAGGAAGTTTCATAGTGTATAGTTTTATGATTGGTAAGGCGACTTCCGCTGTTGCCTGTTTAAGATTCTAACTTCTACCTGACAATTCTTTGTCCTTCAAATTTTGACCAGTCTAATGGGATCGTTGTCAGAATATTGGATATATAAGTTAAAGTTGCAGGAAAGGGGTCGAACCTTACACTTATTATCGATTGTTAGTTCATCTATCAAAACTTCCCAGTATCTGTCTTTGAAACATTTAGGATCTTGGTGTCTTTACCTGCATACTCAAAAATTGACTTCACCCGTTCGGGCGTATTCGCTCTATCAAATTCCACAGTCACAACAAAGGCAGCATCTTCTCCATCCTGCGATACCCTGTGACGAATTTTGCCACGCTTGGATTACTCGATCTTACAATAATCCTTATCTCCGTCTCAAAACTCACCCCTCAAAACTGACTAGTTTATTTATATACCGCCTGCCCATGATTTCAGTGTCCGGAAAGGAACTCTTTGTTGGACAGTCGAAATATGTGATTGGGATTGTCATTGAAAACCTAAAATACGTTCTTAGGTTGCAAATAAGAAACTGGTGAGAATTATGACAACTCTAAATCATGTTAGAAATGCTGAATACATCAAAGTTCAACAAAGAGTGTGAAACAATGGAAGACAATGAAGATTTTGAAGAAACGGTTTTACAGGAGAGAACCCGGCTTGGGAATGAAAGAAGAAAGCAGAAGGATACTGCTAGGTTGGTCTGGGCTTCAAAACCAAGAAAGGAGCCATCGGCAAAGGACCTGACATTCCAAACTGCCGAGGTTGTGTATCCAAACAGTGCGACTGGAGCTCTTGGTAGCTTCCTTGAAAACGAGAAGCAGAGTATTCCGGATGCACCTAATAGAATGATATGGGGCGATAACTTACTTATAATGCAAGCACTTCTTTCGCAAGGCTACGAGGGGCAGTTCGATCTGATTTACATTGACCCTCCTTTTAACACCGGGGAGAATTTTAATTTTCCGAACGATGTGAGAATTGGAAACAAGGAGTTTGAGATGGAGCTGCCAATAAGCGAGCGGCTTGCCTATACTGATACTTGGGAAAGGGGCCTTGACTCATTTTTGGATATGCTATATCCAAGACTGCAACTCATGAAGAGGCTACTAAGCAACAAGGGAGCGATATACGTGCATTGCGATCAGAATGCATCTCATTACATCAAAATAATTATGGATGAGATATTTGGAAAGGACAATTTCCGGAATGAAATAATTGTCAGGAGAATACACAAAAACATCAGGGAAAGGGA
Source organism: Thermoplasmata archaeon (assembly GCA_021817415.1). Taxonomy (GTDB): domain Archaea; phylum Thermoplasmatota; class Thermoplasmata; order Thermoplasmatales; genus JAKAUZ01. Next base: position 6,920 of record JAKAUZ010000069.1, read on the forward strand.
GCGTGTCCCGTCGCTTAATGTCGCTGTTGACTATATTCTATTCTACGCAAAATCATCGGAACACCTGATTGAACCTGCCATAAAGGAAGTGAAGAAACCGGACAGATGGCACTCATTCGAGGCACCTGGCATAAGAAAGGGGATGGATTACGAGCTATTCGGCTATAGGCCAAACCCAGGAAATCACTGGCGCTGGACCAGGGACAGGGCAGAAGCAGCTATAGCTGAAGGCAATCTGAGACCTAATCCCAGCACTGGTAAACCCGAATACTTCATCCCATCATCTGATTATGCACTGAGAGACAGCCTGTGGGACGATATTACCGCTTATTCCTTCACACAGGGGTATCCCACTGAGAAGAAAGAAGAACTGTTGGAGCTGATAATAAAGTCTTCATCCAGTGAGAGCAGTCTCGTTGCAGATTTCTTCTGTGGATCAGGCACAACAGCTGCAGTTGCAGAAAGGTTAAAGCGCAGGTGGATAACCACGGATTTGTCCAAAACCGCAATCCAGGTCACCAGGTCACGTCTAGTATACCAAAGGGCAAATCCATTCATAATAGATAATCTTGGCAACTATCAACGCCAGCTCATTTACCTTCACGAGGTAAAGCTTCGGGAGATGTACAATATAATTCTCAATCTGTACGGTGCAACCCTAAGGGATGACAGGCCGGGCATGGGAATAAGCAACACAGACAGGAATACCCTGGTTTATGTGTGTGAACCAGACCGCCCCATGACAGCGAGGAAGGCTGTTGAACTTTCCAAGGATGCTTTAGCGCTTGACGGCCGAGGTTACAGAAACCTTGTAATCCTGGCATGGGACTATGACTACAATTACGATGAGGATCTAAGGAAATTGAGCTCCAGCGTGAACGCAAAAATTGATTCAAAAATAATTCCCTCGGACGTGTATAAGTACCTGAGAAGCACAAAGGTTGGCGATCCCTCTCTTACTGACAGGATTACATTTTACCAGAAGCCGTACGTTAAAGTTTCTGAGCCGGAGGTGATTGCCCAATCTGGGGATGAAGCTGTAGTCAAGATATCGATTGATCAGTATGTGGTGATGGATAACCCCATAAGGGATGAAGAGAAGAAGAAAGAGGCGGAGGAGCTCCTCAGACAGAATTATGCCTACCTCATTGATTTCTGGTCCGTGGACTGGGATTATGACTCTATAACTTTCAAGAGCATGTGGCAGGCAATCAGGAACCGCAAGTCCAAGGATCCGGTGATTACAACGGCCGATTTCAGGGTAAAAAGGGGAAGGGAATACAATATAGCAATCAGGGTTGTTGACGTTTTCGGCAACGATGCTTCCGCATCCAAAAAGATCAACGTGAGGTAGCATTATGTCTCAAAAGGTTCCTGACAAGCAATACTTCGCAAAACACCCCCTTGCGCAGAGAATAATGAAGGAAGTTGAAAGGTGGGCCGAAAATGGATATGCCTCTCAGGATGGGAAGAACGTAACACCTGTCACAAGGGAACTCCTAGAATACTGGTTCAACACGGAAATTCATGAGGGGGCAAGATTTCATCTTTCCCAGCGGAGGGCCATAGAAACCGTAGTCTACTGTTATGAGGTGCTTGGTGCTCCAACGCCCGGGGAACTTTTCAATTTATTTGATGGCGAAGAGATCCGAGGAAAAGGCATAGAGAAAGAGCTGGAAAAAATGACATTCCCGAGGTTTGCCATCAAGATGGCGACCGGCACAGGAAAGACATGGGTGATTAATGCCCTGATTGTCTGGCAGTACTTCAACAAATTGAAACACGATGATGGACGTTTCTCACTATACTTCCTGCTTGTGGCCCCAGGAAACATAGTTTATGAGCGCCTGCTTGATAGTTTCCTCGGAAAGGTGAAAGATGGAAAAAGGGATAAACTGACGTCCGACCTGGAAAACGATCTGTTCATGCCGGAATCATGGCGATCGGAATTTGACTTGAGGATTTACACCAAGGATGACATCACTGGACACACTCAACCAACTAGCGAACCATATATAATGATCACAAACTGGCACCAACTAATTGACGTCACCGGCAGGGAAAGAACGATCTCGGAAGACCTGGGAATTGAATTCAGAGAAGACAGTGATTCCTTCAGGGTTCAGAATTTCTATGATTTCCTGACTGCAAACAATTCTCTAGTTGTAATAAACGATGAGGCACATCACCTGCACAATGCATCGGACAAGGAAATGAAGAGGTGGCAGGAATCAGTTGAAAGGCTATATTCGAACATACAGGATAAACAGGGCGGACCGTTTATCCAATATGATTTTACGGCAACACCATATGCAATCAACGGCAAGAAGAAGGAATGGATGAAGCACGTTATCTATGACTATGGACTCGTCGAGGCCATGAATGACATGCTGGTAAAGCAGATATTCATAGAGAAAAGTTCCTATCTTACTGAAAAGATTGAAAATCTGTCCGAAAACGAGAAATTCTCTGTCACGGCACACAAAGACGAGGCGCAGAAAATCCTGAGCTTGAGCGATGTCCAGAGACACATGCTGCACGTTGGCTACGAGAAACTACAGCAGCTGGAAGATGACTTCAGAAAACTTGATATCCACAAGAAACCAATAATGTTCATCGTAGCAGGCGACAACGCTGAAGCAGAGGAAATATCAGGATACATGAAACAGCTTGTGGGAGATGATGAGGGAACACACGTGCTTACCATACACAGTGATAAGAAAGATAGCCTGTCAGAAGATGAGTACAAGAGCCTTAAGGAGAAAATATTTGCCAGCGACGCTTATGAGAGCAAAGTCAGAGTAATTGTTAGCGTTATGATGCTGAAGGAAGGTTTCGATGTAAGAAACGTTTGTGTACTTGTGGTCCTCAGGCCTTCAGATTCCGACTTACTGACAGAGCAGATCATAGGAAGAGGAATCAGGCTGATGTTCACGGAGGATGAATACGGGGAACCAAAGCTTCAGAACATGGAACTGTTGAGGAAGAACGAGCCTCTTATCAACTCATATGATTTCCTTTTCATTGTTGAACATCCGAAGTACAACCAGATATATACTGATCTGAAAAATGCTGGTGCTTTGCTTTCTTCCGGCGAATCAAAAACCCTAGCACTTGACTCCAAGCGTATTCTGGTAACGATAGATGAGGCCAGGATTGCGGAATTTGATCTATATTGGCCCGCATCATATCGGGACACCGTTCAGGAAGAAATCGATTTCTCATATTTTGACGTGAATGAACTGCAACCATGTCCGGTGCCGTTTG
>JAKAUZ010000067.1 GCA_021817415.1 Thermoplasmata archaeon
CCAATTATCCTTGACCCTATGGACTTGAGATATTTCGCAGATTCAGTAGCATCTACACTCTTCCCCGACTGACTGAAAATCACTGATGCCACACCTTTTCTATTGCCGAATTGGAGTGAGTTAACCTCACTTGCAAATATGGGAATGGAATTTATTTCCATTCTATTGAGAAGTATAGATAGGTAAACTGCAGCGTTATAGCTTGAGCCACTTCCGATGGCATAAACAATGCTGGACTTTTTGAGAATTTTCAAGATTGGTCCTGCAAAGCTCAAGTCTCTGGTTCTATAATCCGCCAATATTGCTGGCTCTGAGTAGATCTCTTCCAGCATGAATGTCATATTTACTTCAATTTTCTTTTTAATAAATTCTTTTTTATCCTGTTTCACTATGGAAAGGTCAAAACTAATGGTAATTTCCTATTTCGTCCCACCTCTTTCCACAGGCAGACCCTTGCATATTTTCTCGTAAATTTCCGCAGAATTTCTCATTTTCCTCTCCTTTGTTTCATAGTTCACCTCATATAGGCCAAACCGCATTGAAAATCCGTCTGCCCACTCGAAGTTGTCAATGAGCGACCAGTGAAAGTACCCCTTCACGGGGACTTTATCCAACGAGATCGTCTGAGAAAGCGCATTCAAATGATCGATTATGAAATTCCCTCTCTTCTCATCCTTGGAGTCTGCAATGCCATTCTCAAGAATATATATCGGTTTTCCGTATTTCTTATATATCCAATTTGTAACTGCCCTGATGCCCTGCGGAAAAATGTCCCACTGAAAATCTGAGCAGTTTTCGCACGGCAAAAACTTCATTGGAAGAGCACCTGCATAATGCTCTCCCTCCGCATACTCAACCTTCATTCTTGAATAATAGTCGATTCCCACGTAGTCGGTTCCTCCGAAACCGGGTATTTTTTCATCAGGCTTTCCTGACAGATTATTGTCAAATTCCCCGTTCACTGAGGCATTCAGTATCCATTCATTATTTAGGTATCTGGCTGTTTCTGCCATCTCCACATCTCTTGGGTCACTGCTCTTTGGTTCAAAAAATTGCGGGGCACTTCCAATACCTATTTCCCTTCCTGTATTCTTCTTCAATATCTTGTAGGCCATATTGTGTGCAAAGGCAAGGTTCCTCTCTACTTTGAATGCCATTGGAACATTCTCCAGTCCCGGAGGAAATCCAGAAGAGCTACCGAAGACATAGCCGTTGGTAGCAATTACCTCAGGTTCGTTGATCGTCTCCCAGCTATCTACCATTGGGCCCAGTGTTTTAGAAATGAAGAAGGCGTACTTGGCAAATTCTTCTATAGTTCTTGTGTCAAGCCACCCTTTTTCATTTGTATTTTCTACATTCTTATGGCACTTTTCTGGTCGGTGTAGCCATAGGGGTAAGGGCCAGTGGTAAAGAGTCATGAAGACTTTCAGGCCTATCGAATGAGCAAAAACAATCATTTTTCCATAGTGATCCAGTGCGTCAGCATTTGCAACTGACCTTAACTGCTCAAAAGAAGTAGCTGATTGGCTGAAGGATAATGGTTCACCTTTCTCATTCCGGATGAAATTCGCATCACAAGAGAAAGTAGGCTCATTAAAAATCCTTGCCCACTCTATGCTCATTCTGATTGCATTGTTTCCAAGAGATTTCGCGCGTTTCATATCTTCTTCATAGAGATCCCAGAATCCGTCCCCGTTTTGAGGCTTGTCACCAGACACTAGGCCTTCCCCCAGGATCTCAACGCTATTTGCCCACTCATACCAGTCGGTTTCCCTGAAAATAGATTTTTCAGAAGTTCCCATCTCGGTTTGAAAAGCCGATATGGCAGTACCCCAAACAAATTCACCTGGAAATTTGAGTAACATTGTTGCAGATGTATTTACGTAATATGAAGTTGTTTGCTTCACTGGTCAGGTTTGCGTATTTAGGATAGTTAAATTTAACAAAAACTTAAATGTAATATCCTTTGCTAATCAATATGGATTTTTCCAAGTTTCTGAAAAATATTGAATTGAGCCCGCATCACAAGGACATCTTGCTCCATTCTAAGAAAATAATCTCATTTGCGCCTCACCCAGACGACAATGAGTTCGTAGCAGGTGGTTTCGTCGCCAAGAAGATTCAGGAAGGGGGATCGTTCCTTCTAGTGGTTGTAAGCGATGGAAGTAAGGGCAGCACAACTATCGGAGAGGAAGAACTGATCAGAATAAGGAAAAGGGAGCAGGAAGACGCACTGGCGTTCCTTGGATCCAAAAACGTCAAGTTCCTTGGGTACAAGGATTCTGAAGTTCCGTTGCCACCCGTGCTAAGAAACGATATAATCAAGATTATTCGAGACTTCGGTCCAGATCTTGTTATAACTGTGGACCCTTTCCTTCCTTACGAAATACACCCTGATCACGTAAATACTGGCCTTGCTGTCCTACAGGCCGTCCTTTTTACAAAATTTCCGAGTATTGGAGAGGGAAGACCTGTCACGAGACCAAATGTGGCACTTGGATTCCCGTTCAGTCCAAATGTGATCATTGACTGTTCAGAAACAATGGATAAGAAGATTGCGGCATTGAAATGTCACAAGTCACAGTTCCCTGACGATTCCTCAATTGAGACAGTGAAAACGATTTTGTCACTCTACGGAGCGAGAATAGGGAGTAGATGTGCTGAACCCTTCAAGGTACTCATGCCCAATGAATTACATGTTAACGTTCTCGGGGGAATGAATCCTCTGTAGAAATGGAGAGAGATTTCGGGATTAATTTCTACTTTTTAGGGACACCAGAAAATTTTATTTGACTACGGAACTTCGCGCAAATAAAGTCAGAAAAAATCCTGATGATCTTGGAATATCAGAATTAGTATCACAACACACGTCTCACAAAACTGAGAATTTTCATATCGTTAAGAGGAACTACTTTAAATCATCAATTAATGGTCGCTGAGACTTCCTGGAAAGGTTAGGTAAATTATAATATAAAAAAAAAGGTCCACTATGGAGATATAGAATGAGAGGTATCAAAATAGGAGTAATTGGAGCGGGAAGCGTTATCTGGAGTTCTACAATCGTACACGATTTGTGTCTTACCGAAGGACTGAGCGGAAGTACTGTTTCACTGATGGACATTGACGAAGGACGTTTGGAAACTGCAATGAACTTTGCCAGAAGATACTCTTCGGAGAGAAAATTTGATATAAATTTCGAAAAGACAACAGATCGAAAGGAAGCGATTAGGGACGCAGATTTGGTCGTAAATATGGCGATGGCTGGTGGGCATCCTTATTACGAAAAAATGAGGAGAATCTCTGAAATTCATGGATATTACCGCGGCATCAATGCTGTTGAGTGGAACATGGTATCGGATTACCATACCATCTGGGGTTTCAAACAATTTAAATTGGCCTTGGAAATTGCAAGGGATGTAGAACAATTTAGCCCTGAAGCTTGGTATATTCAACTATCAAACCCCGTTCTTGAGCTGACAACACTGCTGGGGAGAGAAACAAAATTGAAAATCATTGGAATCTGCCACGGTCATCTAGAGTCAGAGGAGGTAGCGAACGCTATTGGATTCAACGAAGCGGAAATGCAAATAGAATCAATAGGGCTCAATCACACGATATGGATGACAAAATTCATGAGAGATGGGGAAAATGAATACCCTGTCTTGAATGACTGGATCAATTCAAGCTACGAGAATTTTCTGAAAGACTGGCGTTTGTTATCTAAATCTAATCCTTTCATGTCGCAGATGTCTCCTGCAATGGTGGATATGTACGGGTATTTCGGCTTGGTTCCTGTGGGCGATACGGTGAGAAGCGGTACGTGGAAATATCACCGCGACTTGCGAACAAAGAAGCAATGGTATGGAGATATGGGAGGTTTTGATTCAAGACAAGGCTGGAATTACTATCTTCAGGTAGAAAGGAAGATAACTCAAGACCTAAAGAAAGCGGTAGATGACGTTAATGTCCCCCTATCTAACTCATATCCTTCGGAAATCAGTCAGGAGCCAGTCATTCCGTTGGTTGATGCACTTCTCAACGACAAAAGGATAGTTCATCAGGTCAATGTCATGAATGAAGGAGCGATTGACGGAATTCCAGGGAATGTTGCCGCAGAGTTCCCAGCAACAGTGGACGGACACGGAGTCCACAGACAGGAGGGGAAAAGTCTTCCACAGAGGATACTCAATTTTTCAATAACCCCAAGGATTATGAGAATGGAATGGGCGATAGAAGCATTTCTTGAAGGTGGGAAACAAACGTTGGATTCATGGTTAATTTCCGATCCCAGAACTCAAAATAACAAACAAGCGGAGAATGTCATAGAAGCCCTATTATCTATCCCTGAAAATCAGGAAATGGCAAGACATTTCAGATAGTTCTCTCTCGTTCATCTCTCCCGACTGACCCGCAAATATAGTGTTTATTGTCTTTGACAATCTCATTTGTGTGCATTGTACTGCAACTTAGACAGTTGTCTCCCCCCGTATATTACCCAGACCAAGTAAAAACGCAGAAAACCCGCTAAATATATTTATAGTCAACAGGTCATCTACAATAAGATGGTGACCCGCAGATACAAGTGGACAGTTCTCATCATTCTATCGGCCTTCCTTGGAATCCAGGCGGCTGATACTTACATTCTTTCTGCGGTTAGTCCCCAGTTGATAGCAGAATATCACGTAAATTATGTAACTCTTGGTATCCTGTTTTCTTCGACTCTTGTCATCGCCACAGTTCTTTATCCTGTATGGGGGTACTGGTACGATAAACATTCCAGAAAGTCCCTGACTGCCATTCTTGCTTTCCTACTCGGTTCAACCACCTGGTTAAATGCTTTATCCAGAGTATTTTCCCAGTTCTTTATTACAAGGCTTTTGACCGCAATTGGATATCCAATCCCTTCTGGTGTCTACACCCTTACCTCTGACTACTTCGAGCCGAAAAATAGAGGAAAGGCGATGGGCTTCATAAATGCTGCCACACCAATCGGCTATCTTCTCGGGATCATGATACCTCTGACAATCATTGGTGCCGGTCTAAGCTGGAGATATTCATTCTTCATTACAGGGGGAATCAGCCTAATAATCGGTGCCCTGATCTATTTCTTCATCAAGGACTTACCAAGGGGAAATTCGGAACCCGAACTTGAAGGGAAACTCACATCAGACATTTATAAGGTAAAATTATCTGATCTCAAACAGATACTGAAAAATAGGTCTTTGCTACTTCTATTTCTTCAGAGCTTCTTCGGTACTGTACCGTGGAATACAATCTCATTTTGGATTATCACCTATATGAGCATTGAGCGGAAGCTTCCCTATTTTACGATCATGGTAGTCATGCTTGTGTGGATCGTTATGATGGTCGCTGGGAACGTTGTATCGGGCTATCTCAGTGACCTCCTATTTAAGAAAACACCCAGTGGAAGAGTTGTACTTGGAACTATCGTTGTTTTCCTGTCGGCAATTTTGATATACTTTACCATGTACTCTCCCACGTTCACTGGTTTCCTCACATTTGGCATTCTTACCGCTTTTGAGATTCCGATGGCAGGTCCCAGTGTGAATGCCGCAGTAATGGATATAACTGTGCCGGAGCTGAGAGGAAGTGCCACTGCCTATCTGAATTTCTTCTCAAGTGCGGGGAGCACAGTTGGTCCATTCCTTGGAGGAATATTGGGAGCAGCAGTGTCACTGAAATACTCAATTACTCTAATAAGTTCGGCCACCTGGATTATCTGTGGAATCCTCTTCGCAATACTTATTTTTACTATGCCTGGCGACGTTAGAAAGCTAAGAGGAATATTAAAGTCCAGGGGTGCAGAGTTAGACGGCCTCGCTCAAGGGCGGTAGGAATTATCCTGACCCTATAACGGATTCTTTCGCACCTGGGAAATCTTAAGGTTGGCGGTCGGGAAAGTTATATAGTTTCTCGATTTATTGCGCACAGAAAACTGCACAAGACAGCGCTATCAGAACGAGACATTGTCCCCAAAGAAGGCATATTTGTGGAACCTGCTAGCGCAACCCCCCTTAGCGGCAATAGGATATTTGAAGAGTTCCTTCAAAAAAATCGTTAATTGTTTCTGTTGCTACAGAAAGCGGCCTCCAGGGTCAAGGAATTGTGCTAGTGGGCTCTAAAAGACTTTCGTCAGTTTCAGATTTAAAAGAGTTTGAAAACTATCTCTAGAAGCTGAGAGCCATTATATCTAACCCATCTTCTCCATTTTAGCGTACTACCCATAGGGTTTTGGGTATTTCTTTATCAATGGCTGCAGGAATCTAGTGCCGTTTGGAGATAAGTTCATACCTTCTGGAGAGGCTGTCATTAAGCATATGTTGTACCTTACGGTCAGCCTATGGTACGTGCACCTGAAGATTTTTGCAAGATTTGCATACAAATCTGAATAATTCTATTTATCGATAGCATACTCAATGGATAGGTGATTGATTGAACGGAAAAGCAGCAATAGGAGTGATAGTGGTTTTGGTGATAGTTGCTGCGGTGCTTGGCTATGCATACTCGGCTGAAATGGAACTGTCAAACAGCCTAAAGGGCAGCAACAGTTCTTTGGATCAGAAGGTGGGTAGCCTAAGCTCGCAGATTTCTGCTCTAACGACCAACTATACGGCACTTGAATCAAGCTACGGGGCACTGCAAACTGAGATTTCACAGCTTAACGGTAGCATACATCAGCTGAATACATCTCTCCAGAATAACCAGACTAACGTTGTCCTGAGCCAGGCATTTACTCACTGGGATTACATAGCCGTCGAAAATGCGACTCTCCTTACGCCTCAGTATACACCCAACGCAACTCTCAAATGGATAGGTGGTCCGCTTTCTGGAACCTACACTGGTCTGAATTCAATTTCGTCCACTTGGAACAAGTTCTTCGGGCTATGGAGCGCGGTATGGTTTTATACAGAATCGCCACCAGTAGTCACCAATAGCGGTGGAACATACACTGTAAATGCCACGGTACAATGGGTTTTGACATCATTTGCTACTCCACAGCAGGTGAACACAATAGTAACGAACTATACAATAGAGATGCACTATTTCGGCGGTAAACCGCTGATAATTATGGAAGTGTGGCATATAGTTGGTGTGGGAGTTGTATCATACCCAGCAAAAGAGGTAGAGAGCCTTCAGACCGATGCCATGATGAACGCCTCATTTTCTCACTGGAACAATATAGCCATTGAAAATGTCTCACTTGTCATGTCACAATACATGCAGAATTCATCACTACAGTGGATCGGGGGCAAACTTGCAGGAAATTATACAAACTATTCGCAGATACAGTCTGTGTGGACAAAATTCTTCGGGCTCTGGAATGCTGTATGGTTTTACTCTGAGGCGCCACCATTGATAAATATGAATTTCACACAGGGCAGTGCTGTTTCAGGAACGGTGACTGCAGACATTCAATTCGTGGTTCAGAGCTCGTCTAACACTAGTTCCTTTGACTATATCAACGTGGTTTATACCATAGACTTCAGTGTAATCAATGGGAGTTTCATAATAACGCACGAGATATTCGATAATGTAGGCATTGGTCCTCTCTCACAGGTGTCCGCGTTTGCCTGAACTTGTTTCCTTTTCTTCTATACTTTTTTATAAAGACTATTCATTCCCACTAGCGTTGAGATACAAGATAAACTTCAGAGATATAGAGATCAAGGATAATGAGTTGAAGAGATCTCTATTCTGGCTTCTCATAGCCTCTCGGGGAGGCGACACGAGGATTAGGATTCTAGGCCTCATCCTGAATGACCCCTTGAATAAGAACGAGCTGAGTAAAAGCCTTGGTCTCAACTACAGGACAGTAACGCATCACCTCAACGTGCTTATTAAAAACAACATTATACGTGAAGACCAGAAATATGGAGGATTGGTATATGTGAATGAAGTGTTGGAAGGAGAATTAAAGAAAATAATTAGCAAGCTTATAGGGGGGAACAATCAATGATTGGAATACCATGGGTAGTGAACCTTGTGATGGAAGGGGCTGAAATAACTATATTTTTGGCCATTCTTCTCTCATTTGTTGATACCTACAGGAAAAACGGACAGGGAGTGATGATCAAGCTAATTCTGTTCTCTGTGTTCATGGTCGTGTTTGAATCTCTTCTTGTCTACGTTACATACTTCCTTTCAACAAGGTTCGGTCTGAGCTTAGCGTCTGTAGTAATGTTGCTGAATGTTTTCCTCATAGCTGCACTGTACTTGATGCTCCGCGTAGTCAGCTCCTGATGGGTTCATCTAATCATGCTTCGTCTTCTGGAAGGATAAGACTCTGATAAAATCACAATAGCCCCGGGCAGATTCGAACTGCCGTCGTCGGATTCAAAGTCCGAAATGCTTGTCCACTACACCACGGGGCTTCGATTACTCTATTTCCCTATAAATAAAAATTTATCCGGACTTATAGTTGAGAAACTCCTTGCCCAGTAGCTCTCTTGCAATGATCAATTTCATTATATTGATTCCTCCCTCTGCCCCAATATAATAAGACATCACTCCACCCTGTGCAGCTCCAAGTGGGAGATCCTTGGTGTATGCCATCGCACCGTGCCATATCATGACTTTTGTAATTATATCGTGAGCAGTCGGTGGACCTGTCATCTTCGCAAGGGAAACGGCAAGATTTTGCTCTGATAGCGGAACGCGTTCTTTATTCTTGTAAACCCTGTCAAGTGTCCATGCAGCTTTCTGGGTGAGCAGCCTCGATGATTCGAGTTTTCCGTAAAGCTCGGAAAGTTCGAACTGTAAGCCTTCCTGTTTTCCGAGAGGCTGATCGAATAGAATCCTGGTTCTAAGATGCTCTCTCCCCATGTCAAGAGCCTCCAATGCTGCGCCGTTGCAGGCAGCTGCAACATAAATTCTTGCTATGTTGAAGCCCTCCATTATAATGTGGAACCCTTGTCCGATCTCTCCCACACGATAGATGTCATCCAGATCTAGATTGCTGAAGGAAAATCCACCTGTTGACAGACCTTCTCTGGCTATGTTGTCGAAGAGTGTTGTCGATATTTCCTTCCTTAGTTTCCCGTCTGTTCCCTTAATCATGAGGGCGAATGAGGTGAATGCCTTAGAGGCCAGACTCTTTTCGCCTGTCCTCAGGAGAGTTAAAAAACCACCCCCTCCCGGGAGATTAAGTGCCTCCCTTACACCACTTATATACACCTTTTCCCCTGATACCGACCACACTTTCCCCTTCTTTGTAGCGTTTGATTTCTCATTCATTACGTCCGAGCCACCGGACGGCTCCGTTGACCCTATTCCAAAGTAAGTTTTACCCTTTACAATTGATGGGAGAATTTCCTGCTTTGCCTCCTCCGAGCCGTACTTCTCGAGCATTGATGGCCAACCGTTTAGCAGAAGAACGTAGACAGGGAGGGCCATAGAAACATCTCCTCTGGCCAGTTCTTCTACGATTGCAGCCATTTGTGAAACTGTACCTCCAGCACCTCCGTACTTCTCAGACACAGTGAAACCTATGAATCCTGCATCTGCTGCTCTTTGAATGATTTCATCTGGAATCTTTTTCGTGTAAGAAAAACTGTCCCTCTTTGGGATGACGTATTTTTGGACAAATTCTCTTGCATTATCCCTTATGAGTTTATCTTCTTCTGTGCTGCCAAAGTCCATCGTAATCCAGTAGTGATTGTTTCTAAATATTTTAACCCTAGACCCTAATTTCTCACTTCAGAATTGTTTTCCAGCCGAATATTATAAAAAATCTAGGTCCACCTGGGAGGATTTAGGCGGCAATAGGAATAGAACTTAGGTCTTATCTATTCCCATTCCCAGGAGGACCAGTTAGGTCGCTCAGCTTCTATTTTCTGTTTAGTCTGCTGTCAGAGTTCCTGTCATCCAGCCCGGAGCTTCCATGGCTCCACTCCATCCAGTTGGACCTGAGCCGCACGAAACCTCGCACTGCCACGTGTAAACTCCTGGACTTAGCTCGAAGGTAGCCTGAACAACGCTCGATGGTACTACAGGTATGTTGAGGATGATGTTACTTCCGTTTTGTATTGTGAATGTATGTGCTATATTATTGACTGGTACTGAAGAAACCACCGCTC
>JAKAUZ010000066.1 GCA_021817415.1 Thermoplasmata archaeon
TGTACGCCCTCTTACCCAGGTATTCCTTGGGACAGTCTATCTTCGCTCCGGACCCGAATTTTGTCACCCTCTTCTCTATTATCACATCTATCTTGTCCCGAAGGTCCAGATTACCGTTCATCACCTTTGACATGGACCCCTCAAATTTGTACCACTTTTCTAGTTCATTCGAGGAGTAAGACATTCTCGTACCTCCCTACCTGTCTGTCCAACCATTTCTTCTTGAAAACACTGTCTATGACAATACGCTCTTCGAATTCATCCGGGGTGAGATAATTCAGTGATGAATGGGGCCTCACTGAATTGTAGTCCTTAACTGCCATATCCATGTAATCCCTGAATTCATCAAAGCTGTTGAACTCCCTGCTGTAGATGTAATCCTCCTTGAAGTGGCCGAAGTATGATTCTATGTGTGCATCCTCCTCCGGAGTGTTAGGATGAATTGTCCCGTGGTCAATTCCCAGTGTTCTCAGGTGATCCTCGTACTTCTTTGAAGTGAACATTCATCTCAGTCTCAGGAACGTCTTCCTGAGCTTCCTGTCGTTCTCCAGCACAATTTTAGTTATAGGGGAGATATTACAGTCTATGCCTATCCTCTTCAGTATGCCCCTGATATCTGCATCCGTTACCTCCAGGTCCATGAGTCTTGTGACATAAGGCAGCAGATCACCGAACGTTATTTCGCTCTTCGAACCCGGGTCCTTCCCCAGGTATCCTACATACTTCTGGACGACCTTTCCGTCGACTCTCTTCTCGTCGACGAGGCTGTAATAAGTTCTTCCATTCTTCCTCGTAACTTTCTTCGCTATGAGTGTCACGTACACTGTATATACATCCTACAGAAAAATCTTTCTGTAACCAAGTATTTTACTAGCTCCACTAGAAAGAATTATGCTATATTTCTAACGGTATATTGCCGGCATAGGTCCAATGCTATGGCGGCAAAAGAATGTTAGATTTCTCATGTATTTTTTTGTCCAGATGGCGTAATTTTCAGTGTTAGCGAAATGTCTATTAACTGTATGGTAATTACCTGACATGACAATTATACCTCAGAAGGTCAACAGGAAGGGTCACGAATACTATGAACTCGTGGATGTGAAGTGGGTTAACGGAAGGACTGTGCACAAGTATGTTGGATACCTGGGAAAGGACCTGAACTCAAAGAGGGAGATAGCATTCGGTGAGATCCTTCCGTATGTGACCAGGCTCATGGATCTCGGTATAAGTGATTCAGGCATGCGTGATGTACTGAAGAAGATAGGTATAGATACTGACATAACGCCAATAACAAAGATAGTCCTGGAGAATGACAGGAAACTAAAAAAAACATTTTTAAGGATAAAATAAAACTGCATTTCAGGACGGCACTGAGGTCATGCCCCAGGTGCGGTATGAGACTTCTTTCGTACACAACAAGGCGCAGATCAGTTGTCTCTTCTTACTATGGCGAATTCACCGCAATTGAGCACATAATGATGTGCAGCATTCATGGAATATTCAGGTCAGAGGCTCTCCCAAACATAGTGAGTCCATACTGCACCTACGCAAACGACATAATGATTGATTCAGCAATGAAGAGATTCATAGACGGAAGGAGCTGTTCCGAGATATCACTTGAATCGGGAACAGGGATATCAGAAAGACAGGCGAGGAACCTGAGCAACATGGCACTTGACATATTTGTGACAAAACATCAAGAATCATCATCAATACTCAGGGATTCCATGAAATCATATGTGTTGCAGATAGACGGAACGACCGATTCAGAATTCTCCATGATCGTTGCAGTAAGGGATGCACTGTCCGGTTTCACCCTCTATGCAAGGAAATGCTATTCTGAATCCATTGAATCAATAAGGGACATACTTCAGGACGTCAAGGACAGGTTCGGCATACCGTCGGGAATGACATCGGACATGAGAGCGGGCATATTGTCGGCTGCAATGGAAGTGTTTCCCGCAGTTCCAATAAGGATCTGCCTTATGCATTTCCTTCGAGCTCTGGGAAAGGACATAATGGAAGATATCTATACAGACATTGGAAGGAGTATCAATTCCGTCGGAATAAGATCACCTCTCAAGGAGATACTGAGATCCATGCCCGATTATGACCAGAGAACTCTGTACGAGATAGAGAAAAGATACTGCAACGATCTGGAAAGCATGGAGGTCATGGCAGTGAGGAGGGAACTTGAAAAGATTCTGCACAGCACAGAAAGATCAGGATACGGCTTTCCATTCTCCCTCAGGAACCTGGACTTCTTTATTGCGTGCACGGAAGCCGATAAGAACATTGCAGACCTTTCCAGTAAGGTAACTGCAAGTAAATCATCTGCACTCATCTCTACGATCAGGAAGGAGACTGGAAAGATTGCTTCAAATACATCCCTGATTGAGAAGGCACGCAATCTTTCTGGCGTAAATGCACTCATATTCCAGAAGATCAGGGATGCATTCAGGATACCCGATAAGGGCAGCCTCTCTGATGATGAAACTGCAATAGACGATCTCATCATTCACGAGAACTGCGACATCACAATAGGGGAGATGGAGGTATACCTGCACGCAAACATACCACCTCACCTCTTCACAGCAGCAAAGAAGGCCATAGAAAGATATCGTGAAAGGGAATCCCTGCTGTTCGCCAACAATCCTGAGCACACAATACCGAGGACGAACAACGGAATGGAGAGATTCTTCAGGAAGGTCAGAAGGAATGTAAGGAAGAGGTGCGGGAATATAGCCACTGGAAACATCCTGACGCATAGCGGTGAATCTCTTGCCTTATTTCAGAACATGAGCAATCCTGAATACGTGAAGATAGTATTCGGTTCAGAAGACATACCCGCACTATTTGCAAGATACAGGAAACCATTCAAGAAACCGGGGATGACGAGAAAGAAGATGCTGGAACTTGTTGATGCAGGAACTAAGATGATAATGGATTACTCACTTCAGGATTCTCCATACAGCGAGAGCATGATGCAAGCAGCTTATGCTTCAAGGAGTGTGGAATGAAAACCGTCAATCCTTCTGACGGTCTATTGCCGCCATAGGTCCAATGGATACGTTGATTAACGAGGTCATCATCATGTAATGCAAGAAGGGCTGACCTGAGATTTTACATGCGTGTCACAAAAAGGTAAATAGAGAGGTGGTCATAAACAAGATAAGGAAGAAATCAACATAGTAGTGTAACCTGTAAAAGGCATGTATCCTCTGGCAGCTTGCCTTTGCCTTCTGTGCGCTAGGTCAGAATTACAAAAATTCCTGAATCAGTGGATAGTAATAATGCATACGAAAAGAGGTCTCTAATCAGACTCAGTGAATAAGCATTATTAAGGATTATAAAGCACTCGTACCGCACACCCCAACTCCACTGACAAGGACTCGAGTCTTGAACCACAACTATCGTAAGTTTTAAGGCGCTATACCTTAATATTCAAGGCCTTCTCCCGTCCTGCCCCATAATTGTCTTATACATCCGTAAGCATGAGGTGTCAGTTACGAGCAATAATTCTGGTGATGAAATTTGATCAATGAGACATGGAAGAGAACATTGTATTACTTGCTCCTTGAGTCCCTGTTCTTATTAGTTTCAATTGCTTATTATCATCAAGCATTTTCTTTAATTTCCTTTAACTCTCCACCAGAGATTGGGTATTTCAAGACATACTATTTTGGATTCCCTGGAAACTACTATTCACTTTGGGGATTAATCGATCTACAATTTGGTTTAAGCACTAACCTCTCGTTCTTTGCTCAGCGCATCGTCTCATTATTCCTCCTAATTAACAGTTCATATCTTTTGGTACATCTTTTTTCAACAAGAATGGTTAAGAATAGAAATCTCTCCGAATTAATCCCTGTCACAGAGATTCTCATTTCACTGCTGCTTTCCTTTAACCCCCTCTTTATGTTCATTTTTCCGATCTTCGGTTTCTCCTATTTTGCCTTCATGAATTTATCACTCTACTTCCTTCTTAGAGCACTTATAGGAGAAAGAGAAAATATAAAACTGGCGATGATGATTCTAGCCGCCTCATTCTTCTTCTCTTATTCTGTCACACTATACCCCCTGATTTTATTTTTCTCGGTAATTCTTTATTTTTCCTTAGGGCTCCCAGTGGCTCTTGTTTTTGGAAGAAAGATGAGGTACGCAATAATCATTTTGTCTGAACTTTTCATTTACCTACTCGCCAACATTTTTTCCTTTCTCTTCCTATTATCTTCCGTTAAAGGTGTAACCTCTTTATCTTCTTCTGCATCTGCAGTTGTGCACGTCGTAAATCTTGTATACTATATGGGAGGTATTTACGGTACCCAGGTATCTTCGTCCCTGTACTCGGTCAGCGGTCTCGATTCTGTGTTCTACAGTAGCATTCTCCAAACTCTTGCCATATTGATCTTACTCCTCTTTTGTGTTCTGATAACTTACTACAGGAGATGGACAAGACTCTCCCTCTACTTGACAGCAGTGTTTTTCTTCGTTGAGATCATAAATTTCACGTATCGTGGTAAATCAATTCTTTACGACTTGATAATCACGCTTGTCTCTAATCATGTTCTTCGCTTCAATCATTATGGCATCATTCTCACTGTATTTGACGGAAACAGAGCTGTTCTGCTTGCTTTCTGGTATGTCATTACCCTTCTTATGATGGTTGTCATGGCAACCTCCTCTAGGAGAAGAGCGAAAGAGAAGTCTAGAGTAATGAGATGGATACGTAAAATTCCATTAAGAAATATTGCGATGTGGTCTTTAATTTTAGTAATTTTGCTGATCCTTACGTCCGCAGGATCACCGGACATGTCGAAGATAATGGGTGGCAGCGGCAATTATTCATCTTACTATGTGAACAATTCGCCGTCCCCAGATTTCAATCAGCTCCTCTTGCTTCCAGACACTAGTCAATTCACATCACCGTACGTATTCCCAACCAGTTCGGTAACGGAACCTGGGGGAAATGATTATCCTTTCATGAATGATGTTCTCAGTGTTGAGAAATCCCCCTTTTTCCCTGTGATCGACCGTTCCTTCCCTGCCTCTACAACATTGATTAACCCGGGCTCTGTTTTTCTATCAAATGAGAACATTTCTAATGTTGGTATATACTCTTCATTGAAGAGTTTCGGCTCGTCTAATGTGATAGGTGGAGTTCCAGTTTTCGTTGTAGGTTCCATGGAAACTTACAATTCTTTTATAAATGCTGTCTCTAAAGCTAACATTTTTAATCAATCGTACAACGTAAATATTACCCCTGTGATTGGGGGGATGCAGGATGTAGCAATTCCGCAACCTTTCATTACTCCTTTAAATTCAACGATTCTTCTATCAATCACGTTCAATGTTTCCATTAAAGGTACAAGTACATTATTCAACAAGGGATCGATAGATATAGGTATAGATTCTAATGCATCTGCAATGGGAGGTTACGGGGAAGCAAATCATGCTAGCGTCCTGGGCCTCACCTATGGAAGCAGCGAGTTTTCCTCTACTTTGTCTTCATATTCAGGTTTTGAACAAAATGGCACAGGATGGATTATAGTTCCTTCCTTTACGAACTCAAACAGTTGGATTAGCGATGCAACTTTCTTAGAGCGTTCAAACGACCTGAACCTGACATTCAAAATGGTAGAGGCTAAAATTAGCAATAATTACTACGTTTTCACAGATATATTCGGTAAGTGGTTCTCATTCTCAGCAGAAAACATGTTCCCCCGTCAATACCTAACCCTCCTAGAATATGCATGCAGGACTTCAAACATATCAGTGAGTGCCCATGTGACTGATTATAGGATAGAAAATCCCTCATCTCCGCTTCTTCCAATATTCTATGACAGCCCGTTCCCAAGCACAAGTTCATTAATAAATTCAATCAAGAACTCCGGGGTAGTAATTTTCGGCAACGATTATAATACTCGAGACCTGGTTTTTTCCTACCTTTCTCTAAACGCAAGTTCCTCAATTGTCTTACCATCGGCTTATGCTATAGACTATCCACAGAAAGGATGGTACCAAGTATTTTCATCTAACGACCCGCAGGGTGCATACTATGGTGAAAATATTAATCCAGAAGAGCTACCAACCGAAACAGGATATGGCCCAGGTATCGGATTTGCTGAGAGTGTTCTGAACAATTCCAGTATAGTAATACCGCTATCGAAAAAATTGAACTCACAGGACATAATTGGTATGAACATTCTCTTTTCTCCCATGGGCGGGCCTTTGAGGGTCTATGATGGAAGCAATGAATTTACCATAGATACTTTTAACAGCAACGGCTCCTACTTCAGATGGGTCTCCCTAAATGGAACGGCAAATTCTAGTCAATTGAAACTGGAAAACGTTTACGGAGTCCAGTCCGTTAACTTGATTGTCATCACTACTGAGAAATCCTATGAAAGCACATTCGAAACAATTAATGGTCTTTTGAATGGAAAACAAATATTCTCACAGGAAGAAAGATCGCAAATTATTGGAAATGGAATTAAAGTTTACGGAATATTTGATTTGAACGCTCAGAGTGACGTTATCTTTGCAACTGGACTGAGGGATAAGTCTACCTTATTGTTACTCCCGACATTGTATCCTCTCTCATACTCAATTTCCGCTTCGTCAGGTTCGATTTCATACGTTCCGGTATGGGGTGCTTTTACTGGTTTATTAATCGATAATCCTACGGGCCCAAACGTAATCGTTAAGATCACAAACGGATCATACTATAGTGGAGTGGAAATCTATTCCCCCCTTATGTTAATGGCAGCCATTTATATATTTTATTCATACAGGAAAAGAAGCAAAGATGAAGATCTGCATACTGGTTAGAATATTGTGGTCCGCGGGAACACGGAAATTCGCGATATCAGAGGCAAAAGACTTGCGGTCCATGGGACACGATGTTGAACTCGTATTTCTCAGGAAATCGGCTAAAGTAAATGTATATGATGATTTACTAAAGGACATCAAGGTTTTCGTGCTATCCGAAAGGAATGAATCTCTTTTTGTCCCTCTCTATGACTACATAACGGGTGTATTCATGTCAAACAGAAAGGGGGAGGGGAGGGTTGACTACAATCTAATAAGGAAGTTTCCATCCTTTGCAAAGGATAGGGGATACGACCTGATAATATGTCAGGATCAGTGGGCCGGCCTCGCGGGGTACTATAACTGGAAGAAATATGGGACCGATTATTTAGTTATCATTCACGAAAGAGTGAACGATTTACCATGGGTCAAGGGTTGGAAAAGATTGCTTGTGAAGATTGCTCTTAATTATCAGAGAAAGATACTTCTTAACGCAAAAGGCGTGTTCTCTATAACTCGAAAGGTCGCAAGAACGGTGGAGAACTTCTATTCAAATTACGGCTTGAAAAGAGGGGACGCGTTCCCGGGCCTCGCGAATAGGGGGTTCAGGGGATACGGAGAAAGAGAGAATAGCATCACCTTGTTGAGCTACTGGAATGAGGTCAAATTCCCGGATCAATACATTCCCTTAATCAGGGAGATCAGAAATTACAGGTTAATCATGATCGGGAATTGGATTTCCAATGAATACAGGGAGGAATTCCTGAAGAAACTGCAGGCAGGGGGGTTGCTGGCAAGGGTTGAACTTCGGGAAAACGTCTCTGAAAATGAGAAAGCTGACCTACTGTCAAAAAGCAAATTTTTCATTAGATTCGGAATCGGAGAGTTTGGCATGGCCACTGGAACTGTTGAGGCTCTGGAATGCGGAACACCCGTGATCGTAAACGAGGAGCTTGGCATATCTGATTACCTCAGGGATTATTCTAACTGTCTCATAGTTTCAGAAGTTTCTAAGGTGGAAGAAATTAAAAAGTTCATTGAATCAAATGACAATCCAGTCTCTTACGGCAATCTTCAAGAAGAAATCAGGAGGATGATAAGAGACTTCAGCTGGCAGAACCATTGTAAATTGCTTTTGAAGTCCGTCTCCGAAATCGGAGTCCAAAGCCCTCATGAATTAACCGAGGGGGCAAATGATTGAAGATAGACCTGATATATCCGTAGTCATAACTGCATATAACAGAAGGAGGTTTGTAGCAGATGCCATAAAATCCGTATTTGACCAGAGCTACGATACCTCTAAAATTGAGCTTATAATCATTGCCAATTTTGACGTTGATCTGCCTCATCCTGTGCAGCCTGGGATAAAAGTGAAGACTATTAAATTAGAGGGTACAGTAGGCGAATTCCTTAATGAGGGGGTATCTCAGGCTCGAGCTGAGATAGTCGCGTTTCTGGATGATGATGATATGTGGGAACCATACAAAGTGCATAAAATGCTCTCTGCATTTGATGGAAATAGTGAACTGATCTTTTATAGGAATGCGGTTAAATATATAGGCGAAAATGGAAAGCCCATAAACAATAAGAGAGTTCTGGATATTCTTCCCTGTAAATTGAAAGGATTTCACATCTTTAGAAAGGAAGGTCTGATCAAAGCCTTGCCGGTAATTCTAACGTGCGGAGGGGATTTCAACCTGAGCACATTTGCCTGCAGGAAAAAAATTATGGAAGCTACCCAATATAAGAAACTACGCCTAATAGAGGGTGGGACGGATGCATTCTTCTTCTGGGTCGCCGTTTTAACGCAGGGGGAGTTTGGAATAGAATCCGAGGGATTGACCTTCCATAGAGTTCATAATTTGAATGCGTCTGGTTCTATCGACATTTCATCAAAATCCTCTGAGATAATGAGACAGGTTAGAACTTTCAAAATTTTAGTCGAGCATAGCGATGAAAGTACTGATGGAAGGGTGTATGGATGGCTAAATCTACTGTATCACGAATACAACGAGATGTCATTAATATTTGGAATGAAGAGCAGAAAGACCGTGGGAGGAGAGTTTATTCAGACTCTTAGATATCCAATCAGGATGATGCACACAATGAGGATCGAGCTTTTTTTACTGTCTATAGTTTACCTCATTTCACCCACGTTAGCATTAGACCTGTACAATAAAATCAGTAGTAAGTTAAGGAAAGGCTAATCAATCTTTAATTCCAATTCCCCTCTCTTAATCTTGAAATTGAGATAACAATCATTTACCAGCCCCCTAAATCTTCTCATAAGATTGTAAGGGCCTATCGTCCCACCAATAATGTCACCTATCCTGTAATCAATGCACGCCGCCTCGATACGGTCCTGTTTAATTCTCCACGAAAGGTCAATGTCCTCCGTCCCGTTTATGTACGTTTCATCAAATAATTTCGACCCGTATTTCCATACCAAAGCTGATAAAAATATGCCAAATGAGCCGAAGTACATGACCTGTTCGGCATGTCTGTAGATTAACCTGTAAGGCCAAAGGGTGCTTCCTATCACATATCTTATGCCAAACTTCTTTTCCAATGAAAGACGCTTCATTTCTCGTTTTCCCATGAAGGTTGGAAGTATCTTCCTCCTAAGAGTTCTGCAAGATAAAGAAGCAAATCTCGAATGGTAAATCCCTTGCTTGCAGGTGAAGACGATCATTTCTCTGTCAGAGCTGAATCCGAGGAGTGGATATTTCAATTTATCGACTCCATCAATCTTTAAGACATCATCATTCGACACAATAATCCATTTTGGACTGTATTCCATCGCTTTTCTTATCCCAACATTGCAGTTGTGCGCATAGTTAAAATAAGGGTCTGGAACTTCACTACATTCCACGAATACTATGTGAAGGCCTTTGAATATATTATCCCTGCACTCCTTAGCATACTTTCCATTTATAGTATGATACATAACTATTTACACTCTAATGTTATAATCATTCGTGGCAAGAGGAGAGATAAATCCAATCAACAGGGTTGTACCATTAACTGAAATAGAGAAGAGA
>JAKAUZ010000076.1 GCA_021817415.1 Thermoplasmata archaeon
GAAAGGATGAAAGGTTTAAGGGTAATTCTCTCTTAAGAAGCGAGATTTGTAGCTTATTTGCTGAAGGAAAGTTTGAAAGAGGAATGTATGACAACTTTTGGTTTCAAAATAAATATCTAAATATAAAATGTTTATTCACTTGCAGAAAATATGAGGTTTTCTAACGTCAGAAAAATGTCACAGGTGGATAAAAAATTCACAACGTTTATATATCATTAATATTCTCCTAAAGTTGGAGGTTTAAAATAATGTATAAACCTAAAACCAAAAAAATGCTTACGGTATTGATCACAGTAGCAATGGTCTTCAGCGCTCTAGCAATTCTTTCTTTCGCTGCACAGCCAGCATATGCACAAACGATGTCCGGAACAGTATCATACACTCCGACAACAATAACGATCGGCCAAGTAGAACAGTCTACAAATTACTTGCCTGTAATATATGCAAGTGGAGGAACATTCTCCAGCGTGGCCACATTCTACTTCTACTGGAGTACTTCTCTTACCTATAGCGGGATACTGAACAGCGGTGGTTCTAGTCCCACATATACCACCTATGCCTTTAGCTACAGTCCAAACGCCGGAACTACAACATTCTCAAATGCCCTTCTAAAACCGAATTCAGCTTATGCTGCCTCACTGGCAGGCACAGGAGCAACAGTCACGGCAGGGGAAACACTCTATCTTTTGGCATCTGACAGCTCAAGCGTTGTGTCTGGGATGTCCCTAATGGGTTCTACATCTTTCACCGTTTCACCGTACAATCCAGCAATACAGATATCTCCTAGCACCGTCCCAGCGGGACAGCAGACGGCGGTATCTAGTGTAACGGGCGATACGTTTAACCCGACAGCAACATCTGCATCTGTCTTCCTTGCAGTGGACGGAAGCCTGCCGGTCAGCCTGGGAACAATCGCACTAAAATCTGGAGTTGTAGCTGCAAACCAGTATGTAACAATGCCGACTAATTTGCCTTACGGGTCGTACGACATATATGCAGTGGATTCCACTTCTTCAGAGACTGCTGGCGCAGCGGTTACTCTTTCTGAATCAATCACAGTCTCACCAACAAGCATTACCGGGGCCACAAGTTCATCTTTCACAATAACAGGATACGGCTTCCCCGCTGCTGCTACAATCACGTCTGGTACGCCAGTAGAACTGCTTCTTGAACCTGGTCTTGCGACAACCGCAACTGGAACGGTAGCCTCAGCAGTGTCTGTCAACTCTAATGGACAGGTGACGATTCCAGTCATTGGCTTGTCAACACCTCTGAAATCAAGTCCTGGTGCCTATGAGATAAAGATAACGCTCACAGGAACCTCTGCAACACCCAATCCTGTTCCATTCAAGTACGCAATATTCGTTTCTTCACCAGGGGTCAGTCCCACTCTGACAGTCTTTGATATCATGGGAGCGTCTCCCACTACTTCAGGGCCAGCTGGCGATCTTATGGAGATATTCGGTACCGGATTCCCTGCTTCTCAGTCGGTGACAGTTCACTTCGGAGGCATAACATATACCGGCACTAGCGATGCGAACGGTTTCTTCAAGATCATTGGTTCCACGGTTCTGGTTCCTAATCTCCCCGCAGCGACATACACTGTTCAGGCAACTGCACAGGGATTGGTTGCAACTGCTTCATTCACAATAACTTCTGTGGTATCCGTTCTTGATTCAGGGTTCAACTCTCTGAGTGATGAATATGTGTCCAGTGGGTCAGTTGTCTATATAGTTGCAACCGGGCTCTCTCCCTATGAGTCCGTGAATGTAGAGGACACCGGTCTTTCGGGTTATTATAGTATGACATATCTGGGGGAGATAAACTACTACTACGGCATAGTGACTGTCAACGCAGGAAGTTTTAGCTCCTCGACAGAACTGTTCTATGCGAACGGGGCAGGGTACCTCAACATCTCCTATGCAGACACATTCTATCCAACTGCGACGGGTACTTCCTTTACTATAACCGTAGGTTCCAATGACACAGGCTCATTTGTAGCGTTGGCAACGGCTACGACATATTACGCTGTTCACACTGAAACCGATTTCTACTCTTCCGCGACTTCCACTTTCCTTGGAATTGGCAGCGCGGGATCTGCTAGCCCCGGTACAACGGTCACCCTTACATTTACCGCATCTGCTGGCAAGGAATTAGTTCCTTCGACATCCTCAACCACGCCCGAAGCTGCAGGCTACGCAGGACCATACTCAATATACTTTGACAGCAGTCTAATGACAATCGTGGCAACGAGCAAGACAACGTTCACTAGCAGCAGCACTGGAACAGCTACGGTTTCATTCGTCGTGCCTTCCTCTGCCACACAGGGCGTTCATACAATTACTGTCTATGGCGCTTCTTCAAGCTCGGGGCAAAGCTCTTCCAGCAAGATAATATACCAGAACGTGGAGTTCATTGTCAGCACGGTGAGCTCGTCATCCCCTGCAGTAACAGTTAATTCAGCACTCTCATCAGTGCTTGGAGGATCTGGAACGCTCTCTAGTCCTTTCACGGGCTACGAAGATCCTGCAGTTGGAACATCAGCAGCAGATGTCTACTACATGTGGTTTGACCTCTATGGCTTTGCTTCTGGATCGGGACTTATAACCGTGACATACTATGACTATTCTGGAGCACACACTACCACCATATCTACGGATGCCAATGGAGCAGCGAACTTCGCACTAGGATTCCCACCTGCAAGCGGAAATCTACCCTACCTGGTAGAATTCACCTATACTTCTTCAGGAAATCCAGTGCCGACGGGATCCACATGGTACTACGAAAATGTTCCAGCCGTATCGTTTGTCAGCGGTGCTCCATACTCTTCGGGTACAGGATACGCACCTCAGATAGACTACTATGCTTACTACGGATCGACTGTCAGTGCGGGATCTTCAGTGGATATTTATGCAAATTCTCTACTCGCACAGACAACTTATGATGTGTATCTTAGCACGTCTACTTCATTCACACCTGCAGACTGGATCACAAGCTTCTCCACGACTGCCGCCGGAGACGCATCCCCTTCAGTCACCATTCCTATAACAACAGCAACAGGAACATTCTACCTTGACATAGTACCAACTGGAACAACGGCAACTTCTGCTTCCCTCTACCTAACGGTTGAGGTCACTGGGAATTACTACTTCCCTGGCGAGATAGTTTCGTTTACTTGGGCAATCCCAACTTCCGGAGCAACAGCCACGAATACTCCGTATGGTGGTGTTGCAGCTAGTGATTCCTATTCTTCAGTTAGCGTAACAGTCTTCCTGAATGGAAGTGCATATGCGACCGTTACGCCCAGCTATGCGGTTGGAACATCGTACGTCTACCTTAACGGCTCGTTCGCGGCACCTAATCAGGGTACGACATCCTACTGGACTGTTTCCTATGAATGGACGCAGAACTACCTCAAAGCAACTGCTGCTAGCGGTTCAAATCTTGTATACATACCTGACAGCGGAACTTCTGGAACCTTCTCACCGACATTCCTTGGACTGGTGCAGGGTAACGGCGCGCTCCTTACGGGAATATCTTCCAGCGGACTCGCAACCATAGAGGCGGCAATCAACAGCACTGTATCTTCATCTCTCACAGTTCCAATCAGCAAGCTCAACGCAGCAATAACATCCATTGATGGTGCAGTAGCAACTCTGAAGACAACTGTCGGTAACATATCCGTTGACCTTAAGACAATAAATGCAACTGTGGCAAGCATAGAATCTGGCCAGGTTCTAGTACAGACAGACCTCGGCTCCATAATGACGTCATTCGCTTCCCTCAACGCTAGCATAAAGACGTTCAACGGTGATGTTGCAACAATCAACACAACTCTCGGAACCATCCAGACGAATGTGGGTAGCATTATCACAAAGGTGACGGAGAACAGCAACGGAATTGCAACAATACAGACAGACCTCGGCACATTCAGCGGTACCGTAACCAGCGTTTCAGGAGGTTTAGCGACAATACAGACTTCCCTCGGCACACTGCAGACGAACGTAAGCGCAATACAAAAACAGACCAGCCAGATACCTTCGCCCTCAACTTACGGCAATCTGAACATCTTCCTGATAGTGGTCATTATACTGGTGCTCATAACTCTGGTACTTGCGTTCCTGTCGATAAGCACAACAAACAAAGTGGCAAGGAAGTTCGAGGAACAGAAGAAGCAGTAAATTTTATTCTCCTTTTTTTCTTTTTATTTTCCAATATTCTCTTTTCCATGCCTTGTGAAAGACCCTGTTTTGCTGTTTAGGATTGCACCCGAACCTGTGTTCACTACACAAATAGATACATCACTACCTTCTTTATTATTGACTGCTTGTGATAAATGAATACCATTTATTGAAATGAGCTTTAGGTCCAACAGAAGCGATTGAATGAATAACAAGATTTTTATCCGCATCTGGTTGTACCGATTGTGAAAGGCCAGTGGAAGTTTTTGGCATTCATCGCGTTAGTCGTCCTCCTGACTCTACCCGTCACAGGTCATGCACAATCCTCATCCATCACCGAGTACACTGTCACATTCCATGAGACCGGTCTTCCTAATGGGACAGTATGGTCCATCTCTCTAATGGAAAACACGTCTTACTCAAACAGCTCAACTATCGTATTCACTGAACCCAATGGGGGGTACACGTTCAACATAGGGCACGTTAAAGGTTACGTGACGCAACCCTATTCGTACTATATATACTTGGATGGTAATAACGTGACCCGCTTTATTCAGTGGTCACCCCAACTCTATAACCTGACCTTTGTAGAATCAGGTTTACCGCTGGGAACAATGTGGAACGTCACCCTTGACAATAATACAATTTCCTCGACTAACTCTACAGTTATGTTTAAGGTCAAGGACGGGGTGTATAATTACACCATACCAGGAGTGAACGGTGTAAGCAGTTCGATTCCCAGGGGGACTGCTGTAGTGAACGGCAGTGACGTCAAGGTGCTTGTCAGATTCCTCGTCATGACCAATTTCACCTTCATAGAACAGGGTCTTCCGCCAGGGTCTCACTGGTCTGTCTGGATTGGTGGTACCTACTATAATTCGTCATCAGGCATCATAACAGTTTCGCTCCCTAATGGCACTTACAGTTTCGTTGTCAACCTGCCTTCCGGTTATGGTGCAAGTCCGGAGACAGGTAAAGTAACATGGAGCAACAATCTTGTTCTAATCACTGCAAGTTCTCCAGTTGGATATTACGTAGCAATCGCAGTTCTAGTGGTAGCAATCATTCTCATGAGCGCATTTTATATCAGGCGGAAAAGAAGACTGAAGTCAGGTCCGAAGAAGGAAGAATGATTTTTGCGATCGAAAGGTCGGGAAGAGAATTGCTCACGAACATTTTCCCTCTCCGTTCTTATGTCATAGTTCAACTGTTCGTTTGAAGTAGTGATTCCAAAAAAAGGTCAAACTAGTCTCGTGAAGAGTCTCCTCTCTTCTTTCATATAACGCCTTCCCCATCCACAGGAAACCCATTATAACGATACTTTCCGTCCCTTTCCAGTTCAAACAACTTTACAAAAAGGTAACCCTTGCTATAAAGTATGGCAAAGTGTTCCCCCTTCCCGCAGAGTCACCTTTTCACAAGTGAAGTTAAAAGGGGAAAAATATTTGACCCTGTCATTTCCAGTCTCATTTGCTATGGATCCAGACCCCAAAAAACTGCAAGGAAGTTGATACTGGTTAGTTCCCCCTAATGCTAGAGGTATTTTCTTTATGACGACGTATTCATGTTTTGCCGGATTAAATATAATACTGGCTCCTTAGGTGAGAAACTAGACTCTCCTGAAGAAAACAACTGCGAAAATTACAATTGAAGAGAAAATTATGCCACCGGATGCAACATACGAATAATTTGGGCTGACACCCGTAGTGTTCACATAAAAGTACAGCATGGGAAGGGTCGGGGGAACTATATAGTAAGGCCCCTGGAACTGAACGGACATTCTTTTCGTTATATAGTGAGGTGCAATAGTTCCGTTCGTCAATGTACCATCTATGATGGCATTAGTTGGAGCGAGGGTACCGCTGAGGACAATTGATGGCAGGGAGCTTCCTGAATAATATTCCACATCACTTTCCACGTTCATGGTATATTTTCCTTCCAAAGTCCGGGTGAAATTGAAACTGTACTCATAATTCTCCATTTTAATTATGGAGACCCTTGAGGGCATCACCATTCCACTGGCATTTTCAAGGTATGCTGAAACGTGGCCTTCAAATGGAGAGAAGATGGAAATCTCCGCTGACTTTAGAGGGTAGAGTACTGTCAAATCAAAGGACCTGTTGCCTCCCGTCAAATTCCCACCTTGAGAATTGTACATTATGACCCTAGTCTGATTATAATCAATCACGCCTGAAATATATTTGCCCTCAAAATTCCCAGATTGAATGGACAGGGGGATGGAATAATTCACGACAAGGTTCCCGTTCTCGATGGAAGAAGAGTAAATTTGCCCCTGAAACGAGTTGAAGTATGGAGAGAGATACATCGTCGTGGGGACATTGTCAGCGACCGGTACAAGGATTACCAACCCCACAATGGCGATGGCAGCAATTGTGGTGGCCTGTGCTGCCAAGGTCTTTCTAGCCTTAAGAAATCTTCCACCTCCCTTACCCTTCAGGAATATAAGGTTCAGGAGGATGGATGCTGCGTAAAGAGTAGAGGCGAGATTCATCTGCCATGAAGGATGTAAAGCCTTTATGTTGAGGATCGAGTGATTGAGGTTGGAGAAATAGATTATGAACCCGATTGGGTTTACTGTCTGCATAACCCAGAAGCTGAAGAGTGAGGATATCCACATCAGCCCTATGAAAATCCATCTTCTCTTCATGAATGCTACTAGTATCGCCATGGGAATTTCCGCAGCCATGTAACTCGGCAGATTACCAGGAGCCAGTGATGAGAAAAGTATGCCTTGGATGAAGAGGAATATGATCAGGGATGAGAGATTTACCTTATCCCTCGGAAGAGCGAAATATATTAGCGACGCAATCAGTGCAGAACTGTAATACAGGATGTTGATTGTTTCTCCAGGTACAATGCGTCCCAAATTAAATATGTTCAAAAAATCTAGAAGGCTATAAGGTTGGACTGAAGTAAGCGGGGCAAAGAACGTGGTGGGCGAAATCGGAGCTTGGGTCTGTATTCCTTTTGAGAAGTATAAAAGGAAAGTAATAAGTTGTCCTATTGCAGCGAAGATGGATGAAACCAGGAAAAATTTTCCAGCATTTCTGGGCCCCTCCCTAACCCAAAAGTATCTCAAAATGAAAGGGATGGCTATCATCGGGTAAAGGTACATTCCCATACTGATACCGTAGAAAATGGCTGAGAGTGCAATTCTTCTCCTGATTATGAAGAGAAGGGAGGCCATAAGGAAGAATACGGATGTGATTATAGCAGAACCGTAAATAAGAGATGTGAAAAAATATATGGGCGACGTCAGTAATACAAGAGACGCTAGTCTTCCGCTGAAGTTCATCTCCCTCCCGAACTTGTAAAGGACGAAAGCATTCAGGAATGCAAATAATATGAACGGTATTTTCACCCCGAGCTGGATCGTGATGACGTTATTTACGTGGAAAAGATATAGTAAAATGGTAAAGAAATACCCCCCAACGTCAATAAAACCGTAGTATATGCCCATCGGGAGGGAAAATACGGGCAAGATCCTAAAAAAGTAGAAGAACTGTCCAACCTGAGCATAACCCTCATCATCAAACGGATGAGACGCAAGTGCCCCCACGAATATGTAAGCAGCGAGAAGCAGTACGTAGGGCAGATATCTTCTGAAGATGCCTTGCTTGTTCTCCTCTTCCATTTCAAAAAACATAAACATTCTCTGAATATAACTATTTATCAGCTGCATATTTCTTCCTCACCGTCTGTTGGATGCTGTGGCTCATTAACAAAGACGGTAACCTGAATTATTTTCCACCACGTCATCACAGGAACAATGTCGATATCACAACCATCAGCCTCTGGAGCCACCATGGTATCAGGAACATTATGAAGTCAAGGTCCCTTTCGCTAAAGGTCTTCAGTAACTACATCATCCCTGAATATATGGCAAATCGTGGAAGGATGAATGAAAACAACTTTAGCGAGTAATAGAGGAGCATCTTCTGAAGTATCATTATTCTGAAAAACGTGACGAAACCCGAAACTTATATTTTCGCTATCTTGATTTCCTCAAATTTCAGTATGTCATATTTTCTCGCATAGTAATACATCACGAAGAAAGATATAACCGATATGGATACTTAGCCAAGTGAAGCATCAATCATCTAATATTTCGGTATTAGGTGAATTAAGAGAATGAAATTCTAAAGAAATGCAACGGGAGAGTAAACCAAAACATCCTCGTCTTCATTATCACCTGGTGGGAAACTGAAAGCATATTGTCAGAGATGAAAATAGAACTGGTTACGAGACGAAGGGTCACTTGTAATGGTGTGGGGAGGCAAACGCTATTTGAGATGGACAGCAGAATCGATGAAGGGTGCGCAGCCACTAGCATCACCATGGGCACATATATGGAGCTCTTGAGCTCAATACCTTCGCAATATATTCTTCATCTCCTCCTTTCTTCCAAGCCCGTACATCTTTGATATCTTGTGAAAGAGGATTGTGACGAATGGTCGGGTGATGTAGAATGACAGAACTTAGTAGTAAGGAGAGGTCGTAAATACGGAGTACGGAGAAATTGAGGAGAAATGAAGTTTGAATCTATCGATGTATCTTGCTCCATAGCCAATGAAAGATACAAGGAAAATGGGGAATGCACAGTTCCATATTGAGCTTGTCTTGATCCTTTCTATCACATTCAAACAGATGCATCTGGCTCTCGAGATGTTCTTGGCATAATCGCGTATCTTCTCTGAACCCTTGGGGACTGCGGAGGCAATAGAAATGGGCATTATTCGGTATACGCAAGCTACATCTTCAATCATCACCTTCCTATTCATAGAATCCCAATGAAATGATTGTTGGATAAAATGCTGCATTCGATCTCCTTATGAATTGAAGCACTTTACAAGGAAAGGAACAGTAAAATAGGTGTTGAAGTTATGGCAGTGAATGGAAGTTCTGGAAGCGGGGGACCAAATAGGGAAGAGTATCACATATCAGTATCTCTCCGCAATTGTTGGCGTCCTCTCAGGTTTCCTCTTCTATATATATATCGTTAGAGCGTTTACCACAGATGTTGTTGGCGTCGTTGCTCTTCTTTCAGCAATGATGATCCTCTTTTCAACCGTTTTCGGCGTTGGCCTGAACTTCGGCGTACAGCATTTCATCTCATACTACATAGGGAAGAATGACCCTGCATCGTTGAGGTCAGTGGTTAAGGGGATTTCTCTCGTCCTGATGCTTATGTCCATACTTGCAATAGTCTTCATGTGGTTTTCTTCCCCAGGATTTGCATACCTGTTCTTTCACACATACCGCTACCTCGATATCATAAGAATCGTGGGATTTGCAGTAGTTGCAAATCTGGGTGCAAACGTAACAGGAGGTATGGTTCTCGGGCTCCAGAAATTCAGGGTGAACGCACTCATAACCATTGCATATAATGTGGTTATGTATTCTACCATAGTAATTCTACTGCAGTTCAGTGTCAGCCCGCTTGTGGTGGTCGTGGGATGGACTGCAGGTTATTCCCTCGGTGCCCTGTTATTTTCCATTCAAGTGACAAGGCGGATACGGGGGATGAAATCAAGCGCAAAAACCGTGTCAGTGAGGGCAATCATCGATTACTCCCTCCCCCTATTCATATCATCCCTTGTGGGATACGGTGCGACGTACGTTGACAGGTTCGTTGTATCGTTCTTCCTGAACCTCTCGGAGATGGGCATATACAACTTCTCTCTTCTGATTGTCTCTGCACTTGCCATATTCATAACACCCTTCAGCACAATCCTCCTTCCCAAGCTCTCCGAGATGTACGGCAAGGGTGACGTTGAAAATCTCCGTCTGTACAGCTCAAAGGCCATAGAACTCCTTCTTGCGTTCTACGTCCCAGTCTCCCTCTTATTTGCGGCCGTCTCCCCATCGGTACTCCTTTTCCTCGCAAATCCGTCATACCTTCCGGGGTTTATACCGATAACGGTGATAACAATAACAAACGCACTTTTCATATCATCCAACATTCTTGCAGTTTCGCTGCAGGCCGTCAGGAAGACGAGGATATTTCTCCTATCATCATCACTTGCACTCGTCTCCAATTTCATCATTTCCATACTTCTCATTCCGAGGTTCGGTATAAACGGAGCCGCTGTAGGTTTCTCGTCCATTTATGTCATGGGCTTTGCGGTTACGTACTACTATTCAAGGAAATATGGAACTGCATACTTTGAGAGGGGAAAGATCGCCAAGATAATGATCTCAGGGGCAATAATGTTCTCCGTTGTTTTCGCACTGCAGATGTACTACTGGTATTCTCCTTTGAAGATGGTGGCCTACATATTACTTGGCTTTGTGGTCTATGTACTTCTCATCAGGCTGCTGGGCACATTCAGCGGCGAGGAGGTGGAAATGTTCACGAAGCTCCTTCCCAGAACGATGAACATCAAGGCAATACTGAGGAAGCTTGTTGTGAAGTGACTTCAGTTGCCCTTCGGGTGAAAACAGAACTTGTCTCAAGTTATGAAGGCCATCATATTTTACTATAATGTTCAAGCTGCAGGGGGTGCATATTAGATGCGGATGAATCTGTCAATGAAGCCTGCACGGTAACCTATGAGTTACGCAATGAATACAGAGAGTGCATAGCTCAATTTTTGCTCATTCTGGTCACATCAAAGCATCTCTTTGCATACTTTACCCTCCCGAGTATGAGCGCAAGTATGCTACAGGGGGTAAAGGCGTAACCTGTTGTCCCATCCTATGAAGATGAAAAGGCTGTTATTGAAGAGTGCTAGCAGCACTATGGGGGTGGAATAGGTGATCAATATGCACACAACATTCTATACAGCCTGCGATTTGAAACTCTGGGGACAGCTTCCTATATTAAGTTTCCATGCGTGTAAAATCTCGTATACGGATTCATAGCTACCGCTAATTCGGGAGATTTTACGCAATTCCCATACTTTTCGTTATTCCTGTTTTCTGAATTTTTCAGGTAACTCAAACGGTTTGTTGTTGTGCCAGACAGACCATATGATGTGGAACTGCTTCCTTGACACTGCGACCATTGCTTTCTTTCTTTGCATTCCACCTTCTACTTTGCGGGGATAGAATTTAGATATGACAGGATTTCCCCTTATGGTTGCGAGAGCAGTCTGATACAGCGCCGATCTGAGAGTGGGATCGCCCCTCTTTGAAATCGCTCTCTGGGATCTCTGCTTCCCGTTCTCCTTGATGACCGGATCGATGTCTACAAATGCAACAAGCTTCTCTGCGTTCTCAAACCGATTGATGCCGCACACCTTACCGAGAATTATGGCCCCAGTTATTGGACCTATGCCTGGGATACTCCTTATCACGTGATTTTCTGATTCGAAATCAGATTTCATGGCGTTCTCAAGCCTCTCCTTCTCTTCCATAAGGACCTTCAGTATTCTGATCAGTGAGGATATCTCCATTCTTAGCGCTTTGTCTGTGCATGTGTTTGTGGGTGCGTCTGAAGCAATCTTTCTGATACGTTCTGTTCTTCTTCTTGAAACGTATTTTCTAATATCCTATTGATCAGCTGTGAGGAAATCTTCTGGGCCGACATATCTGCTCAACATATCCAAGGTATCTTGATCAATTTCAACGGTGTTGGACAGCCCTGGAAATATTATGTCCATTGCCCCTATGAGGTTGTTCTTTGCTTTTCTTGTTTTGCCCGTTACAGTACTGTAGGCAGTGATGATTTCTCTGAGATTCCTGAGATTATCAGGCACAACAAATGCCTCCCTATCTTCCATTATCATGAGATACCGAACTTCAGAACACTCTCAAGGAGGGCAATGATGATTGACTGGCATTACATCAATGCCATGATACTTGATCTCATTGCAACTGAGAGGGAGGACGCTGCCATAGATTCTTTCATAGTGAAAACGTGCAAGCAATCCACAGCATCAAGGAGGAGGGTTCGTGGTAACTACAGGGATCAACAAAGCTCATGGGGTTTCTCCACCAAAGGATGGGAGTACGGGAGAAAGGTTAGCATATCTCTGGACGTAGATTCCACTGCCATAGTGGAGTGGGAAGTCACAACAGCTTCCCTATACGATAAAAACACAGCATTCCCCCTGATAGATTCCGTAAGAGATTATTGCTACGTTATGATGGACGCTGCTTACGATTCATCTGACATCTATGAATACGTGTATGAGAACACACGATGCACTCCAGTCATAGACACAAACAGAAGAAGGGGAATAATAGATTCAAAGCTTTCCCGTTCAAGAAGGGAAGGCATAAAACTGAGAATTGAAGAGGCATCCAGATATTCCCTCAGATGGGAGATAGAGAGAACTTTCGCAATCCTGGAGGACATTCTTGGTTGCTAGTACCTCTTGTATGTGAAGAATAGGAATTACGACGTGTCAATAGGTATTAAGATTGTTGCGTACAATCTCATAATAATTCTAAATCAGATGTATCAGAGACCTAAGAGGCAGATAATGGATGTCGTTGTTTGACGGAATATGGGACGTCCTAAATAATATTAATCCTATAATGTTCCAACTGTAAGATGGTGCACTTCAGATCGGGTTCATCATGGATCGCCGCCTGTTCTCGGAACCCATCATAAGGGATCTGAGAAAGCTGAAGATGCACTACATCGTACCGCTGAGGAGGAATTCCACCCTTGTTCCTGATAAAGTGAAATTCGATTCAGCATTCATGTACAACGGAAGACCCATACGTGCTTCCAGAAAAGCATCAAGGATCGGTTACATCTACATTTACCAGGACCCGATGATGAGGGCGGAGGAGGAATCATCCATACTGAGGGATATTGCGTCCTCTGAGAAAGATATGGAATACTTTGAAAATAAGAAGAACAGTCTTGGTGTTTTTGCAATAATATTAGGTCTGGATCGGAATCCTTCCGAAATATATGAGCTGTACAAATCACGTGAGGAAGTTGAGCAGGCATTCGACGCAATGAAGGGTGGTCTTGAATCGGACAAGACATATCTGAGGGATAATGAGAAGGTGAAGAGATTCTTCTTCATTGTCTTTCTTGCACTGAGGATAAGATTAAGGATTCTGAAGGTGTTGAAGGATCACAATTTACTGGGAAAGATGTCGATCAACGAGATAATCTTTGAACTGTCGAAGATGGAGAGGATCGTCGAAAAGAGCGGTGCAGAATACTTTGCTGCTGTTCCGAAAAAGGTTGAGAAGATCGTTGACCTGTTCAGTGACATGATATCTATGGGTTAAATTAGGGGGAGTTTAGGTACATAATTTATTTCTCATTTGGTCCGAAAGTGTGAGAAGCCCTATAGGGTCCTCTCTTCTCTTTAATAGTTCCGACAAATTTTTCTATATTATTATCGTAGAACATATAAATAATGTCATCAATTTCACTTTTATCTAACTCCCACCATTTCAGTTCAAGAAGTATACCAATTTCCTCTTTTGAGAACCTATACTTGATAATCCTAGAAGGGTTTCCAACAACAACAGCGTAATCCGGTACATCCTTTGCAATTACCGTTCTTGCCCCGATTACGGCTCCATTACCAATAGTCACACCGTCTAAGATCATTGCATCTAATCCTATCCAAACATCGTTTTGAATAATTACACCTTTCGCTTGTGGATTGTCTCTTTCTATAGGATAATGCTTAAAAATAGCCTTCATGGGGTATGTTGTCAAATTCATATGATGATCTCCACCAATCAAAATTTTTATATCGCTAATTGAAACATAGTTGCCGATTTTAATTTCACCAATCTTCTGATACGAGTATACATTTACTGTGCCATAACTATATTTTCCGCTAGTCACTTTAATTTTATTTCCATGGAATATGAAATTGAGTCCACCGTTGTAATTCCCAATCTTAACTCTATTATTAGACTCATTCGTAAATTCATATATTCTAGCTAACAAATTTCGTAAATTCATAAAGATACTATGTTGGGAAAAAATATATATTTTGCCGAAGTGCACCATCTTACAGTTGGAACATTATAGGATTAATATTATAGAGAAAGAAGTATGTATGGAGGCATGCCCTTGAGCAGGTCTAAGCATTCTCCAGAAGAGTTTCAGGCAGTCGTGGAGTCACTAGATCACAACACAACCCGGGCAGAGATTTGAAGAAGATATGGAATATTTCCCACTCAACTCAGCAAGTGGAAGCAGCAGTTCCTGGAGGGAGGTAAGGATGCTCTTTCACACAACAGGAAAGGCGATGAAAGGGAAGAGGAGATAGAGAACCTCAAGAGGATCAGAGGGGAGCAATCCCTCGTGATAGACGCCTTTAAAAAAAGACTACAGGGGAGGATAAGGTGATGATAGTCAATGATCTGAAGCAATCGATGAGCATGAGGGAGATCTCCCTCATATCCGGAATACCGCTATCTGAGTACTACTACGTCCCCAGGTCCAGGAATGTCACCAGGCTCGATCCCAATATAAGGGAGATGATCAAGAGGATTGCATCTGAGAGGCCAACATACGGTTACAGGAGAGTCTAGGCTATGCTTAGAAACAACGGAACAAAAGTCAACAGGAAGGCGGTGAGGAGAGTGCTGAGAAACAACAATCTCTCCCTGCCATACGCAAGGCACAGGGGTAGAACTAAGACAAGAAACCTGTTCCGTTCCACAAGACCTGATCAGCTGTGGGAAACGGACATCACTTACATACCCACGCAGCAGGGATTGACCCATCTGATGGCAATAAAGGACTGCTTCACGAAAGAATGTATAGGGTACCAGTACTCCAGAAGCTGCTTGTCCAGAGATGCGATAAGGGCAGTTGAAGACGCCGTAGTGAAAGCGTTCGATGGAGAAGTTCCTGAGAGACTGGTACTGAAGGTAGACAACGGTCCTCAGTACATAGCTCGGCAGTTCAGGAGCTCAATGAAACTGTTGGGAATATCCCTGGAGTACATCCAGAAACGCACTCCAGAGAACAATGGGAACATAGAGTCATTCCACTCGTCACTCAAAACGGACTACGTCTGGCCCTTCGAATTCCAGGATTACAGGGAAGCGTCAGTAGCCATAGAGAGTGCTTTCACGGATTACAATGAGAAGAGGCCACACTCATCGATAGGCTATTTTCCTCCCATGAGTTCAGGAGGAAGTTCCTGAATGACCAATCATTCAGGGAAAGTCATATCAAGAGAATGGAGGTAAAACTAAATGAATAGAGCTGAAAAGTGTTCCAAATTGAGCTGGGGCAGATCAAAATCGCTTTTCTTAAGCTTCACTTCGAGCAATTCAATGACTGAAAAGTCGAAAACGTATCGAAACAGCTCTTGCAAATCGTAAACCGGGGATGTTTTGAGGGTGCTATTTCATGCAAAAAGCCAAATGAAGTATAAAGACCCATGGAAATTATCGTCTTTCCTACTAATGATTCGAGATCGGAACGATACCGGTAATTCAAAGATGCACATATCCCGTTGGAAGAGTTCATGTTCCAAGGATACGAAAGATTTTTACTTGTCTGGAATCCTAATTGCTCCGTTTAAGACCTATCACTTTGAAATCAAAGCTAGGATAGTAGAGTAAGAATATATCGACGTTCTTGGGTCTTCCAGTTTTTTAATGCGATAAAACCCAGGGGAATTTAGGTATTTTTGAAATAGTTCGATGACCCGGACCTTGACTCCACCTTCCTTTTTACTTTCTGAAATCGCCTTCTTATTTTCTGACTGCATACGCCTAAGAAGAAACTCATCTAGCCTGTCTTTCCTATATTCTACATACAGAGACCCTTTGAGCCCTGCTTTAAATATAATATCATTGAGCTCGTTAGCATTGTACTCATCGATGTGGAATTTCGATCTAAACAAGCTTTTATTGTGGCTAGAAAAAGCACCATTTGGTGTACTGATTGCCAAATACCCATCACTGCCTAGTAGACCATACAAAAATTTCAAATACTGAATTGGGTCTGTTACATGCTCTATTACTTCGAAGGATAGTATAAGGTCGAAGCCCTGTTTAAACTCTTCGCTACTGAGTTCCACTGCATTTATGAACTTAGTTTGTCCTCGTATATTTTGAATGTTGTTCCTTGCCCATTCTAATGCTTTGGTATCAATTTCTGCACCAACAAATTCCGACCAACCTTTAAGAATTAAGGCTCCTAAACCATACCCACAACCATAATCTAGAACCTTTTTGCCTTCGGCAAGCGGCTGAACAAATTTATATCTCTTCCAATGATTTCCGAATCTCTTATATTTTTTTAATTCTCTCTTTAAATCTCGACTTTCTGCAAAGACGCTCCCTCCGGGATTCATTGGTCCGTCTTCCACGATGTGCAGTTTCTTGAAACATATAAAATTTGCCCCGATTTGCCTAATCTTTGACAGATGAACACGATATCTGTAAGTAGAGTGTCATCTTCCGTCCCAACCAATAATTTTTCCGGTTATTTACTGATAACATAGACAGCCTACAACATATTCCTTGTCTCCTTCAATTCTCCACGCTTAGTTTCAAGCAGCATTTTGTTCCATTTGATGTTATGTCCAAGGTTGATAAATATACCTTTCGTTGGTCTCATTATACCCTTAGACCTTAAGAGTTTTCAATTCAAGAACTTATAGTTCCCTTCTTGAACCGTGAGGGAGTACAACTATCATTGAATGGTTGATGAAATTATGTTCTTGTTATCCTCAAATTAAGTGTGCTGAAAATTAGTAAATAAGCGATAATTGCGAAACATTCTAATTGGGGAAGGAAACCTCGAATCATGCCATATCCAACGAGAAATAATTTTAATGAGTTCTAGTAAGGAGTTGAGCATGTCTTCTCCAGGAATAATCCAGACAGAGTATAGAGATGTTGTTTTGAGGGATGCTTTACATTATTTGATTGTTGTACTTAATAATGAATTTTTGAATTTCCGTTACGTCCATTTTCTCTAAAACCACCCCGCAGGAATATTTTCTTATTAGACCGGCGATTCCTATGTCGGTATTTATAATGACAGGAACTGAGTTCCGGATTGACTCTATAGTGCTAGTGCCGACTCCAGATTCTCCAAATCCAAATCTAATTGAAAATTTCCTTTCATTGAATAGCTCAACTAATTCTGACTCTTTTAAATTTTTCATAATGAATACTCTACTTTCCAAGTCTCTATCCTCTATTTCTCTTAGTACCTTTTGTTCGAGCCCTTCTACCCTAAAATTTCCAGCGAAGTACAAATTATAGTAATGCACCTAACTAATGTCCTTGATCACGTGTCTCTCAGAGCCCTCAATGTCCATTTTAACAACGAGATCATCCCTACTACTCAGTCCAGCTTCTTCAATAAATGTGGTTATTGAATATGCTTTTACCCTTTCTTCCCGTCCTGTACTTTCTGGCTTCAAATGCGAGCTAACAGTACCCCCTCCCTCCAAATTAACATATCCATCGCTATCCGATATTGCAGTCTCGTAAACCTCCGCGTTCTTGATATTATTTAGCTCCAGGTTAGCTTTCAAAATGTCTACATTCTCGTGACTTGGTTCTATGGCTATTATCCTGCCTTTGCCATTTAGCATCAAAGCTGCCTTGACTGTAAAATCCCCAATATTTGCCCCAAAATCCAATACGGTGTCTCCGGGTCTTGTTTTTAATCTGTAGTACTCATTCGTTACGAAGGTTGCATAAAATACAAAGATCTCTGCTTTTCTAACTAGAAGTCTGACTCCTCCGTATTCAATCTCTATTAAGTGTTCTGTAACCAGCGTTCTAATAATCATTACGGATTACTATTTTAGTTTACTGGTACTGTTTGACTGTGGGACATAAGTGACTAATCTTCATCCTTCTTTATGATCAGGAATGCCTTCTTACCCAAAAACTCCTTGGGGCAGTCAACTTTGGCACCGGATCCAAATTTTGTGACTGTTCTCTCCATGTAAGCCTGGATGTTCTTCACAGTGATCTGGTTCCCTTCCTTTATCTGGACCTTGCGCACAAATGTATATATACTCCGTATATATTATACTTTCGTAATGAGGATCACCCAGCAGGACTATGAGTATTTCCGTGACTCCATTGAAGATCTCATATCCCGCTACAGGGAAGAATTCTCCATACCCGTTACAACAAACTGGAGGGAATATGAGTATTTCTACAGGCAGAGGATGAAGGGCATGGCTCTGGAACTGAGAGCCATGATAGATGATTCTTCTTCCTTGGTTGTGGATGAGTTCGGAAGACCTTCCATTCTCAATGCAAAGGAGAAGGTCTTCGTTATTCTTGTGAAGGAGACATTCCGCCTGAGCAACAGGAAGGCCGCATACCTTTTGCCGCTCCTCGGAATTAGCAAGGACATCAGTTACAAGACTGTAGAAAGACTCTATTCCGATCCCCTAGTCATCATGATACTCAACAACCTCTTCATGAATACGCTGAAAAGGAAGGGTGTTGATTCGGTGCATGCATCAGGTGACGGTACAGGTTATTCCCTCACAGTCACTAAACACTACCGTTCCCTGAGGGAGAGGAACGGCGAATTTGTAAAGGAGGGGAAGTTCGTCTATTCATTCGCATTGATGGATTTGGCAACAAGGATGTATGTGGGATATGCAGTTTCCGTAAAATCCGAAATGGATGCATATCATAAGGCATTAGAGATGATAGGTAAGATGCGTACTGATCTTAAGAGCATCCGTTTGGACAAGTATTACTCAGGTCAGAGCATTCTCAATGATTTCAATGAGAATACGATGATATTCCTCATTCCAAAGAGCAACTCCAGGATAAGGGGAAGAAGGAACTGGAGGGAGATCATAAGGCGTTTCATGGATGATCCGATGAACTATCTCAGGGAATACTTCAAGAGGAATGCTTCTGAATCAGGGTTCTCCTCAGACAAGAGGACAACTGGCGGTCTGATATATCAGAGAAGAAATGACAGGAAGGAAACGTCAGGGTTCTGCAAGGGTCTCATTCACAATTTGATGTTATTGCACAGTTAGAGGGACTTCTGTCCCAATATCGGTACTGTTTCTAACTCTTTAATTTTTCCCCACTCACAGTGATTGCTATACGAAAAATAACCTTCATCGGATGAATTAAGGTAAGCC
This sequence comes from Thermoplasmata archaeon, assembly GCA_021817415.1. Classification (GTDB taxonomy): domain Archaea; phylum Thermoplasmatota; class Thermoplasmata; order Thermoplasmatales; genus JAKAUZ01. The sequence goes on from JAKAUZ010000076.1 coordinate 19,235, forward strand.
TCTATTCACATAGGGTGGGTTAATTCTATCATAGTAATCAGAATACACAGAGGAGAAGAGGGAACTTCTTGAGATACTCAAGATAGAATTGTAGTGATAAAACAGGGCGAAGTTAGGACCTCGATGTATTGAGAAAGTGAAGTCTTTAGTTTTGAATTCTATTATGCAACTATTCGCGCCATAATGTCCCCACTGTGACTTGGTCCATGTCTAGTCGATTTCAGATTTTGATCTTTCTATTACCAATTATATTTCTGGGTAGAATGAAAAGCCAGATAGGAATTACAGCATCTAAAGCAATGGCTGTGACGATTTCAACAATTGTCAGTGCAAACGAGCCTGGAATATAGAGGGACGATTCCCCTTCTCTCAGGATTTCATATATCTGTATCCCGAGCACGTTCGTCCCAAGAAATTTCATATTAGCCGATGTATGCCATTCGTACTGAGGGTTGTATGATACAAGAACATATTTCGTTCCTCCACTTGCTTCGAAACTTAAGGTTGCAGTAAGATTGTCGTAGCTTAGATTGCTTAATTCAGGCCTTGAGCTTTGATTTATTATGTTTGAAGGTACTATGATAACATATGACAGATATGACATATTCCTAGTTGATAAGTTCGTTTCTGCTTCTTTATTGACGGAGTATGCACGGATTATGTTAACGTCTTTAAAATTGCCGTTTAGCCCATTCTCGACGACCTCATATGAACCGGGTGATAGCTTTACAGGTATACTCGTTTTGTTGCCGACATAAACCGATAAATCATTTGTGAAACTATAGCTTATGTTCAAACCTGAGATGTCAACCGTTCCATTCAGACCATTTATGCGAAGGGAGGCGGAAAATGTCCTCGTACCACCTGGAAGAGTAAGTGAAAAATTCTCAGTTATATTAGAACCAGCTTTGGGAAGCGTTACTTCTGCCCCTCCACTGTTCTTGAGAGAAACATTGTTAGTCGGGAAATATAAGCCAATTCCAGAATCAGTACCAGAGATTGAATATTTGATCTCACCAGATACGACTACGACAGTATCGTTGTAGTTTGGAACAAGGATGTCCTTTGCACCATCAAACATGGGTCCCTTATAATCTAGGATCACGTTACCTGTAGTTGGCTGCCCACTTGCAGTCTGAGGTGTTATCATAAGGAAGCCCCTTCCTGCACTATAGTTAGCGTAATAATGACTCCCCGGGTTGAATATGTTCCATCCGTCGTTTAGGTTAATGAATGTTGAATTTACGTTTCCTCTTGTTGTATTGTAAAAGGGTACCGGCAGGTAGTTCCTTAGGGTTATCATATCCTGGTAATTTAGCAGCGTGATATGATTAATGCTGGCGGTATCACTGAGTTCGAGAGATATGTTACTTCCAGCGAGGAACGCAGGCCTAATGGAAACACTGTTCAATCCTAAGTACGCCTCCAGAAGAGATATGTTAGATTCATTTGAATAATTTACAAGGAGGTTCGATGCCATAACATTGCTCGCATTGGAGTTCTCGAATACACTTAAGTTTTTTCCGGAATACATTTCTCTCAGGTGCGATTCCTTCAGGAAATTTATTAGTGGAGTGACGTTTTCCACTGTTGAGTTGTCTATGAAGAAATACTTGACACCGTACATTTCGCTAAGGGGAGCTACCATTCGATAAAGATTATCATGATAAATAAATGAGAAAAGTCCGCTAAAATTCTCGGAAGGCGGAACGCCAGGAGGACCGACACTTAATATTCCAGAATCCCACTTCTCTGGCACATACCACTTGTCGTTGGAGAATACCGAATATGTAAGATTGGATGAGCTGGCCAAATACGAATAGAAGCCGGTAAATGATGATGGTGCATAAGAAGGATAGTATGTTCCTGTCGCTGCTACCTGATTCCCAGGTAGCCCAGGATCCTTGGCACCTAGAGAATATTCCGGAAAAGCAAATTGCCAAGAAGGCGCAATGGTCAAAATGACCACGATTGATACGACTATATATTTTTCAAGCCTCTTATTTCTTTTCAGCGTTCTTTTCTTAACCTCTCCACGATATTCGAAGTCGTGACCGAACATTTTGGAGATAGAGTAAGAGAAATACAAGAGAAAGAAGGCAAATAACAAGGACTGAAGCCAGGGGGAAACAGCTATTGTAATACCCCATATACCACCTATGAATGGAATTCGCGTGAGATCAGAGTAGAGCTGGACAACAGGAGTAAGACTTACACTCCCCCCAATCACTAAAACGAACGATACAATGAATGGAACTAGAAAAATTGACAGTCTCCGACTGTAATTTCTTTCCTTGACCAAGAAAAAGAGAGAAATTAGTGCAACTATCGAATACATCCCAAAGAGAATTGTCCAGAGCACTTGGAACCACCCAGGAAATAACACCATCATGGGGTTCGAAAAACCATATGTCTTGAGGGAATAAATCTGAGATTTTGCAACTGATATTATCTGTGGAGATGCAAAGACCAAGGAGGGCCACCAGTTGCCCAGCATGGACCACACACTTATGTAGTTAGAGTTAACAGAAAAGCTCTCTATTACCCCCACAGTTGCAGTCCTGCCATAACTGGAATCAAAGGTTGCAGTAAAGTGAAACATAACAACGAGCAGCATGCCTAATGGAACCCAGATAACTATGCTTTTGAGAATCAACTTGAATATTTTCTTGAACTTTCCGTATAACGCCGAAGATGCCAAAACAAGCGTAAGTGAAATAAAGAGAAGGATAAAATATCTTGGATCAAGAAACATTATGAAAGAAGCTGCATAACCAATCTTGTAAAAGTCGTTCCTTCCCGTGCCAGAACTGTTTAAATTCCTGAATACTACCATTAGAACATATAGTATAAGAAGTGCCGCAATAGAGAGGACCCATCCGTCCACCAGGAACACTGGGTTCATCAGTGCCACTATTCCAAAGACGGTGTAGAAGAACGCTCTGTTCATTCTGAGATTAAGTGCATTGTAGACTGTTCTAGACACAAGTAAAGCGATGAGGTAAACAAAGGCAAAATCAAGGAGCGTTTGGATTACACTTGAAATCGCTATAGAATCTATGAACCCAAGAGGTAGAGAGGAAAACATGCCAGTTATGAAGAATCTATCATCCCCTGCTGTGTACCCCATCAGGGGATTGAAAGGGAGAAATTCCACAATCCCAAACTTTGGCCACAGAATGGAAATGGCGTTAACAATTCCCGGATGTACTATCAACGTTCTAAATGCAATAATTAATAGAATTAGTCCTGCAGCTACCGATATCAAAACGTGTTTAGTTTCGTCTTTCAGATTCTCTTCCTCTGGTCTTTGACCTGTCTCATTTTCGTCGTGTTCAAATTTCCTCTCAGTAAATTCTCTTCCCAAAAGCAGTGCCGAAATAATAACAAACAATATGAAAACAGTGAACCCTAGAGTATTCGCATAATTATAGTATCCTAGCCCTAGAAGTGCAAGTGACGCTATCAGAGTTACTACCGCTATTACCACCAGCTTATTAGTATGACGTAAAATATATGGGAAAACTTGTTTTGACCCTGCTGATGCCATTTACGATTGTCCATTATCTCCTTTTATTTTAATTCATTGATTTGCTTGGGTAAAGTGTTTATTAGAGATTGCCGGAGAAGCTTATAAAGTGCCAGTGGATTAAGCAGCGAAAAATAAAGATCGAATAGCTAAGTACTAAGCAAGCAAACCGTTTGAAATTTTATAGTCAAGGTAGACTTGGTTCGCAATGTTTCTCAGGAGACGACCCATTATTTCTTTATTCGTTCTACTCAACGAGGAACCCATTTTATCTCCTATCTTATAATCGATTATAGAATAACTAAATTTCTTCATATTTAGCCATAGAGATAAATCAAAATCCTCCCATCCATTGATATATGTTTCATCGTTTATTCTCTCTCTTTCCTGCACTAAGAATGACCCATTGAATATTGCAAAAGATGAAGTTAACAAAAATACTCTGGAGTTCTTAAGCAGCACTTTAGAAAGTAGCCGATTACCCGGACCTTTAATCCATTTGACCTTGAACCTTCTCTTTATCCTATTTTCCAGATTGAAATCCCGTTCTGATTTATGTCTTAAACCATAAAATAATAAGGCAAAGTCTGTGATGACAAGTCTTTTCTTACCGACGGATATGGGGTAGGAATGATAAATGGTGGGCTCAGTGAAAACAACCATAATCTTTTGCTGGTCAATTTCAGAAAGTTGGTTTAATATAACATCCGTATCGTCAATCCTTTCCATGTCATCATTCGATACAATGATCCATTTTGGATTATATTCCATCGCTTTTTTTATCCCCACATTGCAGTTGAACGCGTAGTTGAAATAAAAATCTCCTCTTCCCCCGCTCTCCACAAATATCATGTGAAGGCCTTTGAATATATTCTCCCTGCACCCCTTTGCATACTCCCCATTGAAATCAGCAGTTGGTATCACCACGATTATTTCCTTGTTGCCATTAACCTCATGAATATTCGCAACACCCTTTGGCCTTTCCTTCATCCACTCTATGAGATCATCTCTATCTTTGAAGCTATCATAGAATTCTATGATTTTATCAGGATCACTACTTGTGAAGCGTGAGTTACGATAGTCAACTAAGCTAAAAAGATCCTCGGGGTCATTCATACTCAACCCGGAGATGATGTCATTAGTCAACGGGCATTTCAATCTGTTCATCGACTTAATTTCACCCACAATCTCAACCTTCGAAATAAGTCATGATTTGGTTTTCCGTAATTTTGTTGATACTACTTCTATCTCTATAATATTCTCTATACCATTCTACCGTTTTTTCTACAGATTCTTCAAAACCGTACCTTGGAAACCAGTTAAGTTCATTCTTGGCCCTGCTTATGTCTAGCTCCAGATAATTTGACTCTCTCTTATCATTGCTCTTAGTTATAGAATAGCTTCCAGTGCCCCAATACTCAATGAATTTATCGACAAGCTCCTTGACTGTTATTGCCCTTTGATTATTTGGCCCAAAATTCCATTCCCCGGAATACTTAACATTATTCCACATTTTCTGAGCTAGTATCAACATCCCCGAAAGAGGTTCTAATACGTATTGCCAAGGTCTTATTGAATCAGGATTCCTAATTTTCACAATTTTGTTACTGGTCAGCCCCCTCACGATATCAGGAACGATTCTGTATTTACCCCAATCTCCACCCCCTATGATATTGCCTGCTCGAATACTTGAAACCCCAATTCCCATTCCATCGAAATAGCTCTCCTTGAAGGATGATACTACTATATCTTGGCACGATTTGCTAGCACTGTATGGATCTCTTCCACCCAAAGGATCAATTTCCCTATATGGATAGACCCATTCGTTGTTTCTATAAACCTTATCACTTGTCATCACTATAATGACCTTTGCTGAATTAATCCTTCTTAAATTGTCTAGAAGACTTACTGTACCGGTCACATTTGTCTCAAAGGTCTCAAGAGGAGAATTATATGATTCTAGAACTATAGGCTGTGCAGCGAGATGAAATACAATTTCTGGTGAGAAATCACTAATTGTTTTATGGAATACTTCATTATTACGGATGTCCCCACGTATATTCACTATCGATGAGCCTATGTCTAATGCCTCAAACATATTAGGAATCGAAGGGGGCTCAAGGGCAAACCCGCATACCTGCGCATCAAACATAGTCAGCAACTTAGTAAGCCATGAACCGATGAAACCAGTATGTCCAGTTACTAGTACTCTCTTACCTTTAAAAAAGACCTCAGTTGTACCTGACTTCATATTACATCCTTCATTCTAATAGTCTAAAAGGAGACCTAAACTTGTTAAATTCAGGAAATGATAAATCTCTTGAGGACAGCATCGGTCTGTCAACTTTCCACTTAAATCCAAAGGAGTCGTATCTTACACCACCTTCGTGTTTGGTGGAATAAGGACTGTCGAATAGATACAAGACCGTAGAGCCCTCAACTAACGACGCAAATCCATGCGCCAATCCTTTAGGAATATAAAGTACTTTTCCGTCTCCTTCTTTCAATTCTAAGGAAATATACTGCCCAAATGTAGGCGAATCGTTTCTAAGATCTAAAATTACATCCATGATCCTCCCTTTCATAACGTGGATCACCTTAGCTTGTGTATAAGAAGGTAATTGGAAATGCATTCCTCTTATCACATTTTTGGATGATGATGAATAAAAAATTTCCTTAACTTCAAATTTCAGACCAATTTCATCAATTTCTTTTCTAGAAAAAGGCTTGAATGTATAGCCCCGATTGTCACTACGCAGATTAAGTTTTATAATTTTGACTCCTGGAATTTCTATGTTATCCATTTCCATCACCTCCATAATACATTACAGTCCTTTTCAGTCCCTCTTCTAGACTAGTATGAGGGGCCCATCCAAACGTTCCTTGAGTCACAAAAATATCGACTAAAAGTGGTTGTAATGCATCAATCTTGCCTATTTCCACTTTCCCCCAGTTCACCTTAATTCTTCTATCCAAAACGTCTTCGAGGATGGTGATTATCTCCCGAATGCTATAGGATTGGCCCCCCGTTACGTTGTACCTATATGCCACCGATCCAACATCTTCCTGGTGTTCAAATGCTTTCACTATTACCGAAACTACATCCTTTACATAGGTAGGGTAAATCCTTTGAAATCCAGCCGTTAGATCAATACTTTTGTTCTTTAGCGCATTTCTGATTATGTAAGGTATGACCTTTTTAGGGCAGTCCCTCTCGCCATACGGAGTAAACAAGATGAATTCTAACACTTTCATATCTGAAGATGATTTATAGAATTCTAGTAATCTTTCCAAAGCATTTTTAGTGGCGGCATAAAAATTCCTAGCCAGTAATGGCGTTTCTTGATTAATTGACGGCGCATTCTGGTCATATTGGAAAAACGTGCCTGCAGTTATAAACGATTTTGTTCCTGAATCCTTGCCAAGTTCCAGTAACTTTGCAGGCAATTTAACATTTGTATCTATCATCTCGTCTATATCCTTATAGTTATTATTTTTCTTGTATGAAACGGCTAAATTTACTATTGTGTCTATATCTTCTTCTTTGAATACGTTTTCTAATGGCGTTTTGTCTAGGTCGTAAAAGTCTACCTTATCCGCATAATCGGAAATGCGGGACAGGTTGGAAAAGCTTCTTTTCAGAACAATAGGTCTGTAACCCTGGGTTACAAGCTCCTCTATTAGATGACTTCCTATAAACCCGGTACCGCCAGTTACTAGTATCCTCTTAATCATTCCACACCTTCCATGGTGCTTTTCCTGAATTCCACAGATCATTAAGCTCATTTTTATCCCTTATCGTATCCATGGGATGCCAGAATCCTTTGTGCTTAAATGCCACAAGTTCTCTCTTTTTTGCTATCTCTTCCAATGGTTCCCTCTCCCATATAGTACTATCTCCCTCTATAAAATCGAATATATCTGGTTCCAATACAAAAAAACCTCCATTAATCCTCGAATTATCCCCCTTAGGTTTTTCTGTAACCCTTGTGACTACATTTCCATTAATTTTTAGTGCACCAAATCTCCCTGGAGGCATAACCGCAGTGACTGTAGCCAACTTGTTGCGGCTCTTATGGAATTTGACCAACTCATTGATGTTTATATCGGACAGACCGTCCCCGTATGTTGCCATGAAAGTCCCTTCTTCAACATACTTCTTAATTCTCTTGATCCTGCCGCCCGTTTGAGTTCCCATCCCGGTGTCAACTAGGGTTACTGTCCAGTTCTCACTCCTTGAATTTTCATATTTTATTATGTTGTCTTTTAGAGTTAATGTAAAATCGGAATTATGTAAGTAATAATTAGTGAAATATTCCTTTATGACATACCCTTTGTATCCCAAGCATATAATAAAATCACTATACCCATAGTGTGAGTAAACCTTCATTATATGCCAGAGTATTGGATAATCTCCTATCTCCACCATCGGCTTAGGTCTAACGACAGTTTCTTCGCTCAATCTTGTACCCAATCCTCCCGCCAAAATTACTACCTTCAAATCCTCCCAACTCCGACCTAACCTGAAAAAGTAATATGCGGCATAAATGTTACTGTCCTCTTATCTTGTCCAAATAATCCTTTTACTTCTTTTATAATTTCTGTTCTGATGTTCCACGGGAAAATAATAATGAAATCAGGATTTATATAGACAAGTTCCTCCGGTGAAATCACTGGGATACCAGTCCCAGGAATAAATTTCTTCTGCTTTATCGGGTTCCTATCGGCAATGGCTACAATCTTATCGTACGAAATATTCAAATAATTTAGGAGAACCGTTGCCTTCGCAGACGCTCCATATCCCGCCAGCTTATCGCTTTTAATTAATTCCGCTTCAATCAAGTTCAAAATTTCCTCTTTGCGCTTTAGTACCTTACCTGGAAATGATAGAAAACGTGATTTTATTTTATCGAAGTCTCCTTCTTTCCTAAGTAAACGCGCTACCGAATCGTCGACTCTTGCTTTCTCATCCTTTGCTAGGAATACCCTCAGCGATCCTCCCTGAGATTTGACTGTTTCAACCTTATAAACGAATAGACCAGTTCTTTCTACCATATTAAGAAACGTTGTAAAATTGAAGTATGAAACATGCTCATGGTATATTTGGTCGAATGCCACATTGTATAACAAGTGTTCAAAGTTATAAAACTCCAGAACTATCGAACCTTTGGGTTTCAATAATCTTTTGCAGCTTGTAAGGAATGAAACGGGGTCTTCAACGTGAGTGATAACGTTTGTTCCTGTTATTATGTCTGCCCTTCCGAATGACGATAATACTTTATTCAATACCCTCTTTCCAAAGAAATCATTTATAGTGGTGATTCCCTTGGAGTTAGCTAGTTCACAGGCGACCTTCGAAGGGTCAATACCAAGTACTTCGAACCCGGTATCCTTAAAAAAATTCAAAAGCGTTCCATCATTGGATCCGATATCGATGGCCTTTGCCTTTTTCTCAAAATAGCATGTATTAATGCAGGAATCAGCAAAGTTCTCCATATCAAGTCGTGTTTGTTTGCTGATACACGTTAAGTATGTGTTGTTGCTAAAGAGTCTCTCCGGAGAAACTTGTTCGCGTAACCATACGTAGAGGCAGTCAAGACAAATGTTCAGGGCAAGGTCGTACCTCTCGGCAAAAATTGATGAAGGCCTGTCTGGCGTTAACTCATTTGCCAAAGGCTGTTTTCCCAATTCTAGGTAAGTAGAAATATCCCTACTACCACAAATTGGGCATGTATCTCCAGGCATAGCGACCAATACCCGGGTAGTATAAGAAAATTCTGTAAACAAGCAGTAACTTTTTTACAATATTATTAGACGATAGGGATGAAATTTCAAAAAAGGAATGCGAGATGAATTTAATCTACAATTTATGGCGTATATCCAGCACCAGACCGCCTATGGAGAATTTCCCACAAAGTACATAGCTTCAAAAAATGTTGAAGGAAAGACGCAGTCCCTGTGATAAAGTCTTTTCCACCCCTGTAGAACTGGATATTCTTGCTCCCTTATTTTCATATTTTCATACGGTATAACAGATATTTTCGATTGTTTAAAGTAAAAATACCCTCTTGTAACCCTTTCAACCTGACCAATATAATACTTTAGTGTATCCTTTCTCATCTCATGCATTGATGAAATATTCAAAAATAAATCCACAATCTTATTGGGTAAAAGTTCTAACTGATTTGGGGTAAAGAGAACAATATCGCTTCTCTCAAATTGTTCCTCAATTTCTGTAAAAGTTTCAAAATGCCTAAATTTGAAAATCTTCTTGTCTGAAAATACTGAGGAAAGATAATTTTGGGCTGTCCACAAGGATAAGGGTAAGTCAACTAAGACATATCTTATGTTCGAATGCAACTTGAGAAATACATAAGCTGTTCTCCCATATCCTCCCCCAAAATCTGATATTACTAGGTTATCTACTTTGGATTGCTCTTGCAGTCCTTTTGTGATTGAACTGTATTCAAGTATTGAATTTGCCAGGTCCTCCGAGATAAGTTTTCCACGGTCGTTGACCCTTGGCGGGTTTCCCACGAGTGGCTCTTCCAGTTTTTCCACAAGATCATACAGATTGAAATGAAAAATAGCGATATACGATTTAATGCTCTATATCACGGGTTCAGCTGATTAATAAAATATGTGTTAATGTGAAAGAGTTCAGGTTAAATAATTAAAGAGCCAGAAGTTATAAATTTTCAAGGAACAACTCGCAGTGATTTTTCCATGTATAGGTAGTCGATAGCTCATTCATATTTTCCTGAATCTTGGAATATTCTATAGGATTATTTGTTCTAGTTATTGCCTCGACTACCGGAACACTATCGATTGAATCCACAACAATTCCAGCTTCATATTTTCTTATGATCGTTGCTATCCCTAGCTCAGAATTTAAAATTGGAACAGTACCGTGTGATATTGAATCGATTATTCCGTGTGGATTCCCGTTCTCGCGGTACCCAAACCTGATCAAATATTTCGACCTTATGTACAGTTCCATTAATTCCCTTTCCCCAAGATTCTCCAGCAATTCTAGTCTGTCTTTCAACTTATATTGTGCTACTAATTTTTCATATTTCGTTTTCAAACTGCTATCTATCCATCTTCCAACCATTTTCATCTCAAAGTTTGGCAAAGATTCCAATATCTCTAAATACACTTTAGAGGCTCTGTTCGCATCCCAAGAAGAATTTAAGAGTATCAGGTCCTCTTTGAGTAGATAATCCCTTTTTTCTTCCGAATCCATTCCATGGTAGTTTACTATCGCCGAAATGTCCCATTTGCTCTCTAATGATTGTTCTATCCTTTCATTTATTGTAAATACTCTTTGACTTTTTTTTAGAACAGTTTTCTCGTATCTGTCCGCGATTCTACCAAGAACTGGAACATTATATTCTCCAACACTTTCGTGCAGGATTGTGACGTATTTGATACCGTATTTCCTAAAGGTATAATAACCAGCGAGCCCAGCCCATTGGTCGTGGCATATTATCAGCTCAGGTTTGTAATTGATTATGTATTCAGGGAAAGCCCTTATCAGGTCGTAATCTACACGCCCCTCACCTCGTCTATCCGGCATAAAAAGCCCCGTTATCCTATCGTAAATAGGAGTGAAGAAAGATGACGAATCCTCAGCCATTACAGCCCAATCGATTCCTTCAAGTAATGGCAGATAAACATTACCGGAATTTGTTTTCCTAAGAAAGACCAGCTTGATATCATGGCCTAGCTGTTTGAACTTTTTTGCCTCCTCGATGGCCACCTTTTGGGCACCGGAGGCCCATAATATTCTCACCAAAATTACAATCTTCATAAAGCAACTTCCCAGCACAGACTTGGATTCACTTTCTTACGACTAAACCCTCCAAGACCTGAACCTTTCCTCGTCAGTAGCGCAACTCTGTTCTTAAAAACCCTGCCTCCAATTGCTTCCAAGAGGACGCTATTTGACCTCACGTCGTCCGAAAGCACCAAAGACCCGTCTTTCATAAATTTAGGGGCGGAGGAAAATTTGAATAACATATTGCGGTAAGAATGCTCGGAATCGTGGAGAAATATATCTACCTGTCCTATGCTGTTTAAAAGTGGAATCAGTCTCTTATCACTTTTACCGTACACAGGGGACCATTTTCCGTTGAACTTTTCAGGCACAATCCAACCAGGATATAATCCATAGAGACCGGGCATTCCAACACCTGGTAAATCTATTGAGTACACGCGGCCGGACTTGTTTTCTTTTAGCTTTGTGTATTCCAGAAGAAAATCATAAACAGCTCTTGGATGTGTCGGCCCATATCTCAAAATAGAGGAGCAGCTTGCTTTTTCTAGCACATTAATGGATATGGTTATGGTACAAAAGATTTCCGAAATTGACTCAATGATAGGCTGTGGGACCCGAGAATACTGAAAGATTGCAAGAGACCACGAAGAAAACTGTTGCAACCTATATATTCGCAACTTTGTTTTATTCAGCTAAGTCTTTTGTGTGCCTAAAAGGATACGAACGAGGTTAGGTTCCCAAACTAACAATTGTAGTAGCTCCTGCATATTCGAGCATTGTTATAGTATTAATGGCTTGAAAGTTCCTACATCTATTACCTCTCCAATGGAACAGGCCAAAACAACTATGTCTTAAGCAACGCAATCAGAGTGCTACAAGTAGCCTTTGTTTCGGAGTTTGGGTCTATTTCGTGGATATTCCAGAATATGCTCCCATTGAAATATCTGTAGGCCACATTGAAAATAGTGTTGAACAAAAGAGATTTACCAAATGGTACATTAGAAACTTCGTTTGACTTTATATTATTTCTAGCGTTACTAACTCTGTGCATCAGGGCTCTAACGTCCAATTGGTCTCTTCTGCGTTCACAAAATAATCGTACAGTGCCATATTTCTTTAACATAGAGTAAAACTCCGCTGGGCTATACTCCCAAACGTGAAATTTTGAACAAAATAATGCCATGTTCCCGTTGTTGAATAGACCATTGGGAGTCGAAAGGAGTACTATGCCACCTTCTTTAGTTAGAGATTTTAGCAAAGAAAGGAGCTTGTCCACATCCTTGACATGTTCAAAAACTCAAAACATATTACTACATTTCCTTTAATTGAATCTCTAACGTTTTCTATCTTGTCTAGGGCATAAAACCTTGTGTTTTCATGTATACTTTGTATATTCCTTCTTGAGTAATTTACGGCATTATCATCGACATCTATACCTATATATCTTTTATAATTGCTCCGTAGAAGTCTGGAGACCCGCGACGTAAACGCATCCAAAGTCTATAACGTCATCTGAATACTTTATGATTTCTTTTGCAAAAGCGAGTCTTTTAGCGTTGTTTCCTTGACGCTTATATTCCTTAACGTAAAATTTAACCCTTAATTCTTCATTTTTTACGTAATATGTCAAGGTCTATCTTCAAATGATCCACAAGGTCCCTTGACTTCTTTGGTACCTCTCCCAGCATCTCATATTTCCCCAGGTCGTATACTTTTATCCTGAAGAGTATCAGCAGGGCATCTGACATCACAGTTGATGAGTCCGGAAGGCCTTCCCTTCTAGATGCAAGGGAGAAAGTCTTCATCATTCTTGTTAAAGAGATATTCCGCCTGAGCAACAGGAAGGCCGCATACCTTCTCCCCCTTCTCGGGGTTGAGAAGGACATCAGATACAAGACAATCGAGAGGCTATATTCCGATCCCCTCGTCATCATGATACTCAACAACCTCTTCATGAATACTCTGAAAAGGAAGGGTGTTGATTCGGTGGATGCATCGGGAGACGGAACAGGTTATTCCCTCACCGTCACTAAACACTACCGTTCCCTAAGGGAGAGGAAGGGCGAGACAGTAAAGGAAGACAAGTTCGTCTATTCATTCACACTGATGGATCTGAGCACAAGGATGTATGTTGGATATGCAGTTTCCGTAAAATCCGAAATGGATGCATATCATAAGGCATTAGAGATGATAGGTAAGATGCGTATAGGTCTTAAGAGCGTCCGTTTAGACAAATATTACTCGGGTCAGAGTATTCTCAATTATTTCAATGAGAATACAATGATATTCCTCATTCCAAAGAAGAATTCACTGATAAGGGAAAGAAGGAACTGGAGGGAGATCATAAGGCGTTTCATGGATGATCCGATGAACTATCTCAGGGAATACTTCAAGAGGAATGCTTCTGAATCAGGATTCTCATCTGACAAGAGAGCAACTGGCGGTCTGATATATCAGAGGAGAGATGACAGGAAAGAAACGTCAGGGTTCTGCAAGGGGCTCATTCACAATTTGATGTTATTGCACAGTTAGAGGGACTTATCTCCCAATATCTCCTAAGGGTCATAATTTTATTGATATTCTGAGGGCTTAGGCATTTTATTTTCAATTGATGAACTTTAGTCGTAGGCAGTTGGAAAGGTGCTTAAATTAAAATACCCGGAAATAGATCTCCATTGCATTATAGTAAATTACCCAAAGGTTGCGCCTATCCAACTGCAGAATCTAGGCCATTTTACGATATCTTGAGAGCCATGTTAGTATAATTAGTTAGGTGCTTTACTATAAATAGAAATCAAATGTTAATAGCATCGGTGCCTCCTCGGTATTTCCATTATCAACTAGAATGAAGAAATGATCAGTTTCGCTGCATCTGTATATTTGAAAGAGTTGTAGCACATTTTAATTGACTTCTCTGCTATTTTCTCCCTCTCATCACCGTTGTCTAAGTAATAAGAAATCAATTCTTTTAGCTCATTAACATCCCTGAATGTTGGAACCATTGGAAGGTATCTTTTCAGACTTGGCATATAATCAGAAATCTGAAATCCCCCACAGCCTGCTACCTCGAACGTTCTCATCGTTGGAGCATCGGCTTCCACGCTCACCTTTGCCTGGAGGTTGAGATTTATCAAGCTCCGATTCACGGCTCTCACGAACTCTTCACCAAACACAGGGCCATGAGAGCGTTTGCCAAACCAGAAATTCCCGAATAATTCGACGCTTCCCACCCTCCGAATTATAGCCCTTCTTTCCGGATACCCTGTTCCTATAAACGAAACTTTATATCTTTTTTCAACGTTCAATTTCCTGTGGAGATCAGGATCGCATGACCACGGGACCGTAACAACTTTTTTTGCCCCTAAATTGTAATAAAAATTAGTGTTGTTAGCAGCTGTGAACACAGCATTATAATAGTGAATCTTTTCCTTCAAAAGAGGCTTGAATTTATACGTGTCCGTATAATAAAGATATATCTTTCTAACATTGGACAACTCTCTCAACGTTTTGGCTGAAATAAATTCCCCTTTGAAAAATATCACAGCATCAGGATCATAGGCGCCAACAATTCTGTCCAAGTTCCTGTTTATCCAGTAATTAGACAGCAAAAAGTCAAAGGCTCTAGTTCTTTCATGGAGTTGGCGGTTCAATAGATGGTGCTTAACACCCTCGTTAGAATTCACTAGGAGAATATCGTGACCAACTTTACGGAATGCCTTCTCGAAAAAATACTCCGCATTGTAGTCGGATTTCCTTCCCACTATTGCTATTCTCATTGACCATTACACCTTGATCCCCATGAAAAGGATGCTGCCCAAGCATTGCGCTGAGTATTCATATTAAACGATCCTTTCTTTTTTGGCAAATTCAACGAATGTCCTTATCCACATTTCTTTTGTTCCAATGTCGTACCTTTTACCCTCGATTTTCGCTGCGATGACTTCCATTTCCTTCACAAGCATATTGTACGCATCAGCCAGCTGAAATTCCCCGTTCTTTCCAGGTTTAATGGCGTTTAGATACCTGTATAAATATGCTCCAAGTACGTAAATCCCGGTGATTCCAGTGTTGCTCGGTGCATCCCTTGGATCGGGTTTCTCCACGATTTCTTTGACCTTATATATGCCATTTTCCAACATCTCTGGTCTGATCATCCCGTAGTCCTTGAACTTGTATTCTGGCACTTCTTCAACAGCTATAACCGGCAACTGGTATCTTTGATAGACATCAAGGATCCTGGATGTTACAGTACGACTGTCGTTTGAAACATAGATCGTGTCTCCAAGAAGTACAACAAAGTCTTCATCTCCTGTGAAGTGCTTCGCATATCTTATAGCGTCTGCCAGTCCCTTCTGCTCTTTTTGCCTGACGAAATATATGTCGGGGAAGTCCTTGAAACCGTATTCATCCATCTTCTCATCAAGGTTGTGCCTGTCAAAATAATTGATTATAGCATCCTTCCCCGCACCAACTATAATAAGAATTTCATCCAGTCCCGAGTTTACGGCCTCCTCCACAACGTAGTGAATGACAGGCTTGTCCAGAATTGGAAGCATCTCCTTGGGCTGTGCCCGCGTTAATGGGTAAAAACGGGAGCCTATCCCCCCGGCGGGTATCACACACTTTCTAATCTTTCCCACGGTAAACACCTATTGCCCTTACATTCGGGTGAACCCTCAGGTTCACGACCTTCTTCAGGTCTATGACTTTTTTGGCCCTTTCATACAAGGGGCTCGTTTCAAACTCCTTCCATTCCGAAGCTACGACCACGCAATCCATTCCATCGCATTCCTCCAGTCTTTTCACAATTTCCACCCCATCCAGCTCCTTTATCACTGGATCGTAAGCCCGAATCTTCGCCCCCTTAGCTTTCAGCTCATTGATGAGCTCAAGGGATTTTGACTCTCTCAAATCGTTAGTATTATCCTTGAAGGAGAGGCCGAGAATGCAAATGCTCTTCCCTCTCAAATCCCCCACCTCTTCCTCTATCATCCTGATTGCATGTTTCACCCTTGCTTTATTCACCTCTATAGTGCTTTTCACTATCCTCATATCTATTCCCTTTTCTTCAGCATACGCAACTAGCGCCATGGTATCCTTCGGGAAGCAGGATCCGCCGAAACCTATTCCAGCCCTAAGGAAATCCTTACCTATTCTGTGATCCATTCCCATCCCCTGAGCCACAGTGGCAACATCCGCTCCAGGTATTATTTCGCAGAGATTGGCAATCTCATTTATGAACGAGATCTTCGTCGCGAGGAAGGCGTTGCTCGCATATTTTATCAGCTCTGCGTTCTCGTTGGTAGTCTTCAGAACGGGGGATCCAGTGAATTCCCATACCTTCGATATTTTCTCCATTTCTTCAGCATTTTTTCCTCCAATGACGATCCTTTCCGGACAAAGTGTATCTTCAATGGCATTGCCCTCCCTCAGAAACTCTGGATTGGAGCTGATATCCTTTCGGATCTGGAAGGACAGCCAAGAGGCGGTCCCAGGGACAACAGTGCTCTTGATAGCGACTGTCGCCTTTCTATCTGCCGAGTTTACGGAGAAAACGGAATCTCTTACGTAGCTAAGATTGATTTTTCCATTCACGGTAGGTGTCGGTACACAGATGAATGCAATTTCACTTCCCTTGAGAAGAGAATAGTCAGAGGTAAAAATCATCCTGCCTCTGTTTTTCTCGAATATGTCATCAAGTCCAGGCTCATAAATATAAAGGTCACCATTTTTCAATTTTTCTATCTTCCTTTCATCAGTATCTATGCACGTAACAGAATTCCCCTTGCCTGCAAGAACAGTAGCAGTAACAAGACCGACGAATCCAAGACCTATGACCGCAATTTTCATTTTATCCTCTTCCTAAACCATTCTATCGTCCTTTCCAGTCCTTCTTCAAGACTCACTGTGGGCTTCCAGCCAAACATATTTTCAATTTTTCTAGTGTCTGCAGCCCTCCTCCTGGGATCGTTCTCTCTTGCCTTCTCGAATGTTATCCTTGATCTTGAGCCGGTCATTCTCTTTATCATCTCTGCAAGTTCGTATATCGTTATCTCCTCTGATGAACCTATATTTATGACTTCCCCGGCAAGGTTTGGTGAAGTGAGAAATTCCCATGTAAGATCAAGCCAGTCATCTATGTATAGGAATGACCTTGTCTGCTTCCCGTCACCGTGAACAATGATGTCTTCGTCCATCAGCGCTCTGACGATGAACCTTGGTATCACTCTACCGTACCCGCCGTCAGCCCTTATCCCTGGGCCATAGACGTTGAATGGCCTTTGTATTCTGGTGTCGACATGGCGCTCCCTATGATACGCCATTATCAGCGCTTCCGAAAATCTCTTTCCTTCGTCGTAGCAGCTCCGGATGCCGTTAGGATTCACGTATCCGTAATAATCCTCCGGGGTCGGAATGATAGATGCTTCCCCGTATATTTCAGAGGAGGAAGTGTACATGAAAACTCCTTTAGAGTTCATAGCGATGTCAAGCATGTTTCTTGTGCCAGCAGAATTTGAGAGTATGGCATCTATAGGGTGCTCAACATAATCTTCGGGAGAAGGTCTGGCGGCAAGATGCACTACGAAATCAAATTTCTCTTCCGTGTTGAAATTTTCTATTTTTTCTTTTATGAATTTAACGCTGCTCGGGACATTGATATCTTTGGACGTGGACATATCGTCCACAACAGTGGCAACCACGCCCTTTTTCATTGCTTTTGAAACAAGGTGGGAACCTAGAAATCCATTTCCTCCAGATATTAGCATTCTATTCATTTAAGCTTTATGGAATACGTTTATAATAATATTGCAGTGAAACGGAAACGATCAGAAAAAATTTAATTTAGACAACAATCAACCAGAGTGATTTCATGAATGTCCTCTGGCTGGCCCATCGTGATCCTTTGAATCCAAAAGCAGGTGGAGCGGAGAAAATTATTCATGAGGTTGGGAAGCGTCTTGTGAATAAAGGTCATGATGTTTCAGTCATTGCAGGAGGATGGAAGAACTGCAAGAAGATTGAAACTATTAATGGCATCCGTATATTGAGATATGGATATAGGGCGGGTCCCCATTTCGCACTCCCGTTATTTCTCTTAAAGAACAGATATGATGTTGTTATTGCAGACCTTGGTCATGCTGTGCCATGGGTATTCCCCGTACTGATGAGAAGGAGGGTAATTATTCATTTCCTGCACCTACACGCAAGGTCACTTCCGGGACAGGTTGGATTTCTGTTGGCTAAAACCATCACTTCCGTTGAAAAGCTTTACCCCATCATATATTACAAAGAGCATTTTGTTACTATATCTGACACTTCTTTCGATGATCTTATCGGTTTGGGGATAAAAAGAAGTAATATATCAATAATATATCCCGGTGTTGACGCCAATATATTCAAACCGGGCAAAAAGACGGATTATCCTAGCATGGTGTATTTTGGAGGAATGAGACCCTACAAGAGGCCAGAAGAGGCGCTATACATTTTGAAAAAATTAAAGAGGGATTTTAAAAGCTTAAGGCTGTTCGTCATCGGAGACGGGCCCTCAAAATCTGAAATGGAACATTTATCCAAAGAACTTGATATCGAAGAATTTGTTTCGTTTATGGGAAGAATATCTTATGAGAAGGTATCGGAGGTTGTTGCTGCATCATGGGTAAACATACATTCATCAGTCACTGAAGGGTGGGGTATTTCAATTATTGAGGCCTCATCAGCAGGTACCCCTACGATAGCCTATAAAGTTCCAGGTGTTTCAGATAGCATACAAGACGGTATTAATGGGATTCTAGTAAAGGACTGTGATAGGAACGCGCTCGCAAATGCGGCGAAGACTATAATCTCCAACCCCGATAAGTGGTGGTCTTCATCGGTGGAAGTTGCAAAAAAATATTCGTGGGATAGAACAGCAGAGTTGTGGGAAATGCTAATCAAACAAGTTGCTGGCGAACAAACATAACATATCTATTTTGCAAATGTGAAATTTTAATATATCTCATTCCATATTCAATCATGAAGGCATTAATAACTGGCATATCGGGTCAAGATGGTTACTTCCTTTCCCAGCTTCTGCTATCAAAGGGATATGAGGTTCACGGCGTTCTGAGAAGGAACAGCTCAATGACCCATGGAACGATGGAACTGCTTCCTCCCGATGTCAGAAGCCAAATAATCATTCATCATGGCGACATCACAGATGAGAACTTCCTCTCAAATCTACTTCAAAGCGAAAAACCTGAAGAACTCTACCACCTTGCTGCCCAGAGTTTCGTGGGTTACAGCTTTGAAAACAGTCAGTCCACATACGACGTCAATATCGGCGGAACGCTGAATGTTTGCAACGCCATAAGGTCATCATCAACAGATACGAGGATGTATTTTGCTGGCACATCAGAATTATTTGGAAAACCTTTAGAAACACCGCAGAACGAGAATACCCCATTCTTTCCGAGGAGCCCCTATGCCATATCGAAATTAGCAGGTCTATGGACAGTGAGAACGTACAGGGATGCATATAAACTCTTCATGAGCAATGGTATTTTGTTCAACCACGAATCTGAAGTTAGGGGTCCGGAATTTGTAACAAGAAAGATATCAACGGGTGTTGCGAGGGTACATCAAGGGTCACAACAACCCATAATCTTAGGAAATCTCAGTGCGGTAAAGGATTGGGGATACGCAAAGGATTACGTGGAGGGGATGTGGAAGATGTTACAGTATGATATTTCAGATGACTTTGTTATGGGTACAGGGGAATCACACACAGTTAAAGAATTCGTTGAGGAGGCTTTCGGTGTTATAGGTATAAGGCTGACCTGGAAAGGGCAAGGCGTTAACGAAGTTGGCCTATCTGAGGGAGGGAGGGTCCTAGTCAAAGTGAATAGAGACCTTTATAGACCATTGGAGGCTGACAATTTCACGGCAGATTACAGCAAGGCCCGTGAGAAGCTTGGCTGGGAACCGAAGGTTAAGTTCAAAGAGCTCGTCAGGATCATGGTAGAAAATGATATAAAATTAATACAGCGTAAATAATAAATATACTTAGTTCATATTAAAACGAATCATGCAAACAGTTGAACTTACAAATAATCTACTGCCATCCACTACAATTATCATTCCAGCTTACAATGAGGGGAAAAGGATAGGAAAGGTTCTTGAGGAAATCAAGGACTTTGTGAAGGCAAATAATCTTACTTGGGATGTGATTGTATCGATAGATGGAAACGATAACACAGAAGAGATAGTTAAGGATTTTTCTACAGATTGTCCATTTATAAAGCATCAGAAGAGCCAAGGAAGAAGTGGTAAGGGATATGCAATAAAGAGGGTTGTAGATAATTCAACAGGCGAGTTTACACTGTTAATGGATGCGGACGGTTCTGTTCGACTGAATGAGATTTTGAAAAATTTCCATTATTTAACCAATTATGACGTTATACTGTTTGATAGATATAGCAATAGTGAAAATAAGATCCCCCTATTCAGGAGGATTCCGTCAAGGGGGTTCAACTTTCTTGTCTGGACCATGCTGGGCTTAAATGTAAAAGACACGCAGTGCGGTTACAAGATTGTAAGAACTGATTTACTTAAGGAGGCATTTAGGCGAGTTGGTGTCACAAACACTTTTTTTGATGTAGCGCTCCTCTATCACATAAAGAAGTTAGGAGGGCGGATCAAAGAAGTTGATGTCACGTATTCACACGATAGAGGAAGCAGATTTAAGATTATAGCCCTAATAGTAGGGGAAGGGATATCACTTATAGCCTTTAGATTAAGACATTCTAGATTCTACAAATACGTTCCACACTGGGCTACCGAACTATATTTAAAGAAATTCAGGTGGATTTAGAGTTCTTACCTGTGGTTTCTGAAGTTTCTTTGACTATTTTCTTTACCCCATCCATTACAGTATATTTTGCCTCAAATTTTAATTCTTCTTTCGCCTTTTTAACATCGGCAAGTGTGAACATTTGATAGCTATTCACGGGATTTGAGACGTATTCAGCTGCGCCCAGATAACCCATCTCTTCCTTTATGATTTGGAAAATTGTGTTGAAATCTATTGTTCTGCCGGTGCCGACGTTATAGGCTTCTCCCGAAGTCCCGTTTTTCATCGCTAGTACAAATGCCCTTGTTGAATCCTCCGCATATATGAATTCCCTGCTCTGTTTCCCGTCTCCGAAGATTGTTTGTTTCTTATTGTTCCTTATTGCATCAATAAATTTCCATATGACACTGGAGTAATCTCCCTTGCTGTTCTCCCCAACCTCATAAGTGTTGAAGTACCTGAGGGAAATCGTTTCCAAACCATATTTACTTATGAGGTTAGCTGTCATCTCGTTTATCCTCTTTGTCATCGGGCAGAAGTTCGAGTAAGTATCTGGCAAGCTGGGTCTCAACCGCTGCCTGCTCTATTTCCCCATATATAGATGGGGAAGAAGCCAGAATGACCCTCTCAACATTGTTCGCTGCGCTCGCGGCCAGAACGTTGTAAGTCCCTATGACATTTACCTCATATCTTTACTCTGTCAAATTCTAGAAGTCGGGTGGGGGCGTCACCGCAGCGAGGTGGAAAACGTAGTCAATACCGATGCATGCCTTTTCCAGCATCTTCAGGTTGCGAACGTCGCTAAATATGTGGTAGTAGGATTCAGAATTCTTGTCCTTTATGTCATATATTCCAACAGTATTACCCTCTTACTTGAGAATCTTGACGATATTTCTGCTGATGAAGCCAGATCAGCCTGTTACTAGGATGTTCATCAAAATTCCTAATCAATAAAACAATGAATCTATATCTGTTATGGCAGAATAGCCTGCCGCGGCTAAACTGTCTGAAAGTAACAAGAAACTGTTATTAATATAGTGGTATTCTTTTTCAACATGCTAAACAGGATGGTAATGACTCGTGCACCTCTGAGGGTAACATTCGTCGGAGGGGGAACCGACTTACCTTTCTACTATGCGAAGAGGGATTATGGTGCAGTTGTTTCATCCGCCATCAACAAATACATTTACGTGACGGTGAACAGGAAATTTGACAGCAACATCAGGGTAAGTTATTCCAAGACAGAAATAGTTGATTCAGTGGATAAGATAGAACATCCAACAGTCAGGGAAGCGTTGAGATTACTAGGTATTGAAGATGGAATAGAGATCGTGAGCATCTCAGACATTCCATCCAGGGGAACGGGACTTGGCTCAAGCAGCACATTCGTCGTTGCGCTTCTTCATGCCCTCCACAGCTTCAAGGGAGAATTCGTAAATGCTGATGAGCTTGCGAGGGAGGCAGTGAAAATTGAAAGGGAGATTCTGAGGGAAGAGGGGGGCAAGCAGGATCAGTACATTGCTGCGCATGGTGGCATAAACCTGATCAAATTCATGAGCGACGGGAGTGTTAATATGACAAGTGCGATATCCCACGACAGCAACCTCAAACGTATTGAAGACTCATTACTGCTCCTTTACACTGACAGGGAGAGGAGTTCGACCGAAATACACAAGGACCAAATATTAAACTCAACGGAGAAAATGGAGACGTACGACGAGATGAAGAAATTGGCGGAAGTGACGTTCAAAGCGATATGTGAGGGGGATGTGAATGCCCTCGGGGAATTCATGAACATGAACTGGGAGATGAAAAAGTCACTTTCAAACAAGATAAGTGACAGGTGGATCGACGAGAAGTATGAAAGAGCGATGAAGCTGGGTGCAAAAGGGGGCAAGCTCGTAGGAGCAGGCGGAGGAGGGTTTCTCCTTCTCGTTGCTGAACCTGAGAAACACGATTCAATTGCGAAAGAACTTGGGCTTAGGAAGATAGATTTCAAGTTCAGCCAATCTGGGAGCAGGGTGATTTTCGTTGGAGATTGATCCCAAGAAACTTGAGAAGTATATCGCGGAAGGGATGGAATCGAGAAGGTCCATCGACCCGAAGGAGATAATGGAAGTTTCCAAGATATTATTTGAAAGAATGAAGAGGGGAGGAAAGCTCATAACGTTAGGGAACGGTGGTTCTGCGGCTGATGCACAGCATTTTGCTGCAGAGCTCTCGGGTAAGTTCATCAAAGAGAGGAGGTCTTTCCCCGCAATAGCACTGACCACAAACACCTCCTCCCTGACGGCAATAGGCAATGATTACGATTACTCTCAGGTCTTTTCAAGGCAGATAGAGGGCTTATGCACCAAGGATGACTTCGTTGTCGGTATAAGCACTTCAGGGAACTCTAATAACGTGATAGAGGGGATGAGGAAGGCCAGGGAGATAGGGGCATTCACACTGGGAATGACTGGAAGGGATGGAGGGAAATTGAAGGAAGTGGTAGATCATTGCATAAAGGTTGATTCAACTTTCACGCCCATAATACAGGAAGTGCACATTGCCATCATTCACATGATTTGCTATTCTTTTGACGAGATGCTGGAGTAGAGCAGGTTTAGCCCCTTGTCAATGCTCACCTTCGCTGAGAATCCTATTTCCCTCTTCGCCTTTGATACGTCTGCCTGCGTGACCATGACGTAGTTCTTTACCGGCATCTCGACGTACTTTGGTTTTACCTTTGTTCCGGTAATCTTCTGCAACTTTTCAACTGCCTCATTCAGCGAGTAGCTCCTGCCTGTCCCCACGTTATAGATGTTGAACCCCTTTGCTGACGATGCCCTCTTCAGTGCATCGACGACGTCTGTCACGAAAACAAAATCCCTTCGCTGCTCCCCGTCACCGTAGATCACGGGTCTCTTTTTTTTCATCATTGCATCCATGAACTGAGTCAGCAGATTTGAATACACTCCTTTCCCAATGTCGTTGTAGCCGTATACTGAAAAGAACCTCATTGCAGCTACATTAACATCGTGTAGTTTCGAATACAGCTCTCCAAGCCTTTCACAGGCTATTCTAGCTTCAGTATAGTAATCCGTTACCCCTGGAATCACATTTTCTCTGTGCGGAGGTTCTATCCCGTTGTATATGGAGGAAGTGGAGGCTAACACCAGGGGCGTGTTATGCTCCCTGCTGTATTCAAGAACGCTTGTGATCCCATGAACTACCTCTCCAACGAGATTCGGATTGTCCCTATACATCGGAGAAGCGGAGTATATCCCCAGATGGAAGATGTAGTCGAAATCATCCTTCATTTTTCTCACATCCTTCGCATCCCCCTTTATGAAAACAACGCCGTTATCAATCGCACTCTTTATGTTGCTCTTCTTGCCAGTATGAAGATTGTCTATTACCGTGAGGTCATTATCCCTGTACAGGCCTTCCACAAGATTGCTCCCTATGAAGCCAGCTCCACCGGTTACCAAAATTCTCTTGCCTTTCACAAAAAGAAATCTCAATATGGTATAAAATAACTGTCAAGTTCTAGCAGACTTTAATTGGGCTTCTAAAACCGCTATTAACGGTACAGCATATCTGTTCCATCTGTAAACTTAAAACAAACTTTACAGACGATATATCTATAAAAGTTGCAGTCCCGTTGTCATATATTTCTTTCAGAGTAAATTTTCCTTATTTCCTCGTAGTCCTTGATCGTGTCAACAGGTTTCCAGAAGCCTCCATATTTGTATGCAGCCATCTCTCCCATTGCTGCAAGCGATCTGAATATTGAACCTTCCACCCCTTTGTCCCTATAATTCCTGTTCAGGTACGGTCTTATTCCCCTCCTTAAGAAATATGTCCCACCGTTGATGTAGTATGGCAGGTAGGGTTTTTCGTCGAATTTCGTAACATTATGCCCATTGATCGAAACAAGCCCGAACGGGCTCTGCATCCTGACCACTACTATGCTTGAAAGTTTTCCGTTGGACAGGGAAAAACCTATGAATCTTTTCAGGTCAAGGTCACATATAGTATCACCGTTCCGGAGGAGTATATCGGAATCAGTATTGGAAAAGAGGTTGCGGATGGCCCAGAGCGTACCTTTTGGCTCCTGCTCTCTGAGATAATGGATATTGAGCCCGTTCCATCCATCCCCATAGCGCTTCTCTATCTCTTCCCCCTTGTATCCAGTCATCAAGTATACTTCGTCCAGGCCTGCGGATTTGAAATCTGAAAGCTGCTTGTCCATTATCACAAAGTTGTCTTTCAATGTCAGCAGGACTTTGGGAAGTTGCGGGTCCAAAGATTGCAATCTCTTTCCGTATCCTCCAGCGAATATGGCCCCGATCACCATAGGAAATTTACATCTCAGCGATAAATCTTTGCCATCCCCTCCATTGAAAATCGGACAATGCGCCTGCATATTTCCTATTGAGAAGAGCACGAGATTCCATATCCATTTCTTAGAAGGGTGGTTGATCATAGGATGAAGACTTAGAGTTTGGAAAGGAGAATATCTGGTAAATTCTTATATATTAATATTCAATAAATTATTCGCAATGAAGACTAATAAAGAAAATTCTAAGACTCAAACATTCAGAAACAAAAAAATAATGACGATATTTCTTACGGCTATAATGATTCTCAGCGTGCTAATGATCTTGACCGTCGGTACGCAGCCATCGTATGCAGCAAGCGGCTCAGTCACATACGATCCATCTGTATTCACCAACGGGCAGTCCACCCTTGTGGTAGCGAATGGCGGATCATTCACTGCCGGTTCTACAGTCTACTTCTATGTGAGCTCCACAGACACCTTTGGAACTTCTTCCGCTCAGGTTGGCTCCTATACACTTCCAACTGGAACTACTAGCTTATCTAATGCTGTGTTCCACCTTACAATATCTGAAACACCTGGCACGTACTACATAGCTGCATCCGACGACAACAGGGCAACCTTCACGTCCGGTTCCCAGATCGTTGTGACTGCTCTTTTACCATCCATAAGGATGTCATCTTCTGCACCTGCCGGAGGTACGGCAACCGTAACAGGCAGCCAGTTTGATCCCGGATCTACAGTGGATATCTATCTGCAGTATGCAGGCGGACAGGAGGTCGCGAGCAACGTGCTGGCAGCGACCGGAAACTTCTCGACGACAATCAGCATTCCCAACGCATTGTATCAAACATCTTCCACTTACTACGTTGTTGCACAGGAAGTTTCCTCATCCTCCCTTAACAGCGGAATAACTGCTTCCACATCATTCACTGCCCTGTCATCTGTGAGTGTATCGCCAAAGGATATTCCAATGTCTGCATCCTCCACAATCGTGATCAACGGCTACGGTTTCTATCCTGGAGCTTCAATATCTGCTAATTCAGTGACACTAACAGCACAATCAGGAAGTATAACAGGGGAATCAAACAGTGCAACTACTGTCAATTCGAACGGCCAATTCTCTATGACCGTGACCTTTGACTCAGCAACCGCTAACGGAGGAGCGGTAACTGTAGGGATAAGCACGAGTCCTTCCTCATCTTCATCTTCTTTCCCAAGTGCTTTCTATATTTCACAACAGAATGCAACGTTGCTGGGATTCAATTTCGCAGTCACCCCTACAACTGGCTCAACCTACAACGTAGGGGATTCATTCACCGCAACCGTATACAATTTCCCCGCATCACAGAACGTTGAATTCTATCTCGGAACAACTGAAGTAGGATCAACTTCAACAGACGGCAATGGGTATGGCCAGGTCACATCAACTATCCCTGCACTTCCTGGAAACACTTACTATCCAACAGCTGTGGTGAGCTCCATGGGCCTGTACAAACAGTCCACTTTAATAACAATCTCCCCAGATTTCATGGTTTCAAATCCTGGCAATGTCATAATGACAAGCAATCCATCTGAGTATATTCCATCTGACGCCGTGCTCACTGTCATAGCTTACGGGCTGAATCCTTCTGATACTTACAACCTCGATGACTCAATTGTAGCATTAAATGGAGTCTATTCCTCTGGAGCATCCAATCTCGAGACGTCCATATCTGTGGGAACTGCAAGTTCAAACGGAATCTACCCGGCTGCAAATGGAACTCTGATATTCAGCTACAGTCCCGCATATACCACCACAACTTCAGGATCAACAGCAACCTTGACGATGACTGGTGTTTCTGCCTACGATGGTTATACTTTCAGCTACAGGACAATAGGTACTCCAACAGTATCTTCCCCTTCATCATTCGGCATTTTGACCCAAGGGACGAGCAGCACAAGCCTGACGATCAGCGGTTTGATACCGTTTGAATCGCCTGTGTATCCCGGGATATCCTATTACTACTCTGCTTACATTGGGTCAACGTCTCTATCCCTGACTTTCAACAGCATCACTAGCACAAGGATATATGCGAGCGGAGGGTCATTCAGCGGTACATTCACCGTCCCATATCTCTCAGGCGCTCTTGATCTAAACATCACCTATTCCGGTGCTACATATTCAAGCAGCATAGCAACCCAATACGTGGTGATATCAACTCAGAGCACATCTTATTCATCTGGGACTCTGCAAGTAATACCCCTCAGCACAGCCGGCAATTTCGAGGTAGTGGGCAATGACTACTACAACAAGAATCCTAAACTCTATTACACCACTTATGCAGGTCCGCAATTGCAGGGAACAGAAAGCCTCACCAATGGTGCGTTTGCTGTACAGATCTCCACCGGAACGAGTAACCCAGCAGGAACATATTCTGTGTTCACTGAACTTTCCAGTGGAGGGCAGACATATTTTGTCTATTCCTCATACACGGTAACTGCTAACCTCACTCTTCTTACGACTTCCTCTGGAACAACTCAGATATACAGCGGTCCAATAGGAACTGCACTATACGTGAAGGCAGGAGGACTTGTAACGCAGAGCTACTACAACGTATTCTTTGGGCCAACGCTTGAACTTACGGATACTGGGTCAAATCTTGCTGCAGGGACGGACTCGTTTGATGTTCCAACATCCGTTCCTGGAACCCACGCAATTACAGTGGTTCCATCCGGGTCCACCACTCCCGTTGAGTCTGCAGTGTTTACCGTAGCTTCGAATCCTGACCTGACACTGGTCACGGACAGCAACTACGCGTTCCCAGGTCAACTGGTGCAATTCACTGTCTCTGGTATGGGAACACCTGCTTTCCCTTCTGGATTTACCACCGGGTCAACTCCTACCTATACAGTTTCTGTTAATCTGAATGGAACTCCATATGTATCAGTTCCGGCATTCTTGCTTTCTTCGGGTAAACTAACGGGGTCCTTCCTGATGCCAAATTCGAATCCCGGATCATATTATCAACTGACGATGTGGGCTAATGAAACGGCCTCTGGCAGCTACACTTTTTCAACCTCATCAGGCACTCAGACTGGATATACTACGTTGACTGAACCGTTTCCCCACTCTCAAAGCGGCTACCTTGGGCTCGTTTCAGGCAATGGCGCTTTAGTGACTGGAATATCGCAATCACAGATTGCCCAGCTTGAAACTGATATAAACACAACTCTATCAGTGCCAATTTCTCAGCTGGACGCATCCGTCACTAGCATACAGAACAGCGTTGCCCAGATAACGACTGCTTTCGGTATAATGCAGGCATCACTAAAGACTATAAATGCAACAGTGACATCAATAAACTCAGGCGTAGCCACACTTCAGACTACTTTAGGGCAAGTTACAACATCACTAAGCTCATTGAATTCCACGGTGGTTGCTCTCAACGGAGATACTGCTAAGATCTCTACGGCAGTGGGCGTATTCAGTACTACAATCAATAACATCAACGCTACCGTTACACTCAACAGCGGGAATATAGCGACGATCAAGACAGACTTGGGAACCTTCACGGGAAATGTGACTAGCGTGTCAAACGGAATTGCGACAATACAGACCAGCCTCGGAACGATAACTGCTAACACACAGTCAACTGCCTTCCCAACCGGAATGCTCTTCATACTGGAGATTGTGATCCTTGTCCTTGCAGTAATTGCGGTCGCATTTTCTGCATTGGCAATGATGAACACCAGGAAAAAGTACTGAAATTAGATTCCAATCTTCTTTCCTCGTTTTTTCTTTTATAATTTTCCACTTTTCTAGTTTTTCTCATATCAGTCTAAAGCCAATGAATCAGGCTAAGCACTCGATGGCACTTTTGTTGCAAGACAATTTGAAAGGTCTAGTCATTAAGAATGAATTGATGCTTTCTCGCTGAATAGTTTCCTAAGTAACTTTGGTTGAGGTCTCTAAAAGCATAAATATAGTACCAGCATCCCTGAACCGAAGCGGGGTGGGGTAGCCAGGCATCCCGACGGGCTCATAACCCGTAGACCGATGGTTCAAATCCATCCCCCGCTATGCAAAATCACTATTGCACGATTCAAGTGACTACGTTGAGAATAGATTATTAGTGCATTAGAGAATGTCGGGCTCCTTGTGTCATCGTCTTTCATCCGGTAGGAGGCATATGATTGCCTGAATGAGCAAAAAAACCTTTCTCTAAACCTCTTCGACTCATTTAAAATGAGGTGTTCATCTGGAACTATCTTATCATTCATTGTTCAATTAACCGAAGATATAGTTTTATATATCTATTGTTAATTAAGAATAAATGAAAATCCCTTTAGCCAATCAGCTCAAGAAAAGACAGCAGGTCGAAGTTTCAATTCTTCAAGATGAAATGATTAGGATTGTTTACAACATAACAGAGGATTCGGTACTGCACGGTGGGACTTCCGTTTGGAGATGCTACTCTGGTACGAGATTGTCTGAAGACCTAGATTTTTATTCTATGTCGTTTCCAGATCGAGTTAATAAATTCCGAAGAGAGATTTCAGCCGCCGGTCTGTCAATAACGAAATTGAAGGATACAGGGAATGTCATCTTTTCTCAGATCAACGATGGAAGGGTCGAGGTTAGATTAGAGATAAATCACAAACGCAAAGTGGAAGGAATTCCGGTAAAATACGAATTAGCGGAAGGGTCTTACACAGAAGTGCTCTCCCTTTCACCCAACCAGATTATATTAGAGAAGATTGCGGCATACTCTGACAGAAGATTCGTAAGGGATATCTACGATATCTATCATCTCTCGAGCGTGACAG
>JAKAUZ010000030.1 GCA_021817415.1 Thermoplasmata archaeon
TCCTCAGTTCTTGCTCCATGGTGGTTTCGTAGGGATTCACCATAGAAGTTATATGCCCTTCTACCGTATAAACGTTCCTATTTCTAACTTATTATACGACGCCCCGAACGGGATTTGAACCCGTGTCACGAGCTCGACAGACTCGTATGATAGGCCACTACACTATCGGGGCTTGATTCGCTAATTAACAGACCATACTTAATCCTTTTTATGTCCTGGAAATAGTCTGTCGAGTGCATTCAACTCTCCCTCAAGTACATGTTCAACCCCTTTCTTTGTGAAGATGGACCAGATTCCCTTAAGCCTCAAGTCACCAAGGAGGAGAATCCTGTCCTCCTTAACCTGAAATATCTGGTAACCCCCAAGTGGCCCTTTCCCATATCTGATAATTACAGAGAGGTCATTCCTGTTTTTTTCTATAATCTCAATCTGTTTCTTCTTCCTGAAGGCCAGAACAGATTCTCTTTCATTATCGCCAATCTTTCTCACCGAGATGTGCCCCTTCCATATTGAGGTATCGTCCATGCTCTCAGCAAGTTTTTGCCACGCATCGTTCCGTTGTTCATGTATCTTGAACTCCTTGTATATCTTCACATGTTGGAGATTACTTTCAATATATTTTCGTTTCTCCCATGGAGTCCCTATCGAAACCATGGTCAGAGCCTCCCAGTTCCGGTTCAAAATTCTTAAATTCAAATCTACCTTCCAAGGCAGTGGATGACCTTTTTTCAAAAAATGACCTGAGTTCCATAGGGATTGGCACCTGGCAGCTGGGGTTGAAAGGTTGGGGGAACGATTATGATGAAACTATGGCAATGGACGCTCTGAGACTTGCCTTGAGATCGGGCCTAAATTTCATAGATACTGCTGAGATATACGGCGCTGGAAAGTCTGAGAGTCTCATTGGACAGGTAACAGTTACAGAAGAACGCAGGAAGATTTACATTGCCACGAAGGTGGCAGGTTTCAATGCAACTGCAAGGTCTGTTGAGAATAGTCTGAACGGCAGCCTCAAAAGACTTCAGACAGACTACATAGACCTCTATCAGGTACACTGGGAACCAAGCATATATACTGATCTGGAAGCACTCTTCAGGCAGCTCGAGAAACTTATGAAGGATGGAAGGATCAATCATCTGGGAGTTTCTAATTTTTCGAAGGGAATGCTGGCCAAGGCCTCAGAATACCTAGGAGACGCAAAAATAGAGAGCAATCAGATAAAGTTCAACCTGGTCGAGAGACCTCATACAGACTTATTGAGATACATGGAGGAGCACCGCATAAAGCTGATTGGATGGAGCCCACTGGGCCAGGGATTTCTGACTGGGAAATATGGATCAGGCAAGAGGCCATCAGGATACACCAGGAGGGTCAACAGGCTGTTCAGCAAGAGGAACCTTGCAAGGTGGGAACCTCTTCTGGAGACTCTGCGGAACATTTCCACGGAGAGGGACATTACTCCAACTCAGCTTGTTCTTGCATATGAAAGGGAACTGGGTGTATACCCAATTCCTGGTTTCAAGAACATCAAACAGGTAAATGAAATTGCAGGCTCCCTGAAAGTGGGGTTGACTCAGGAGGACAAGGATTTGATCATGAAAATTTGCGACCAAACAGGTGTATTTACGACCAGTGGAACCATGAGTCCCAGAATAATCCCTAACTTCATTGTAAAGATGATGTCACTTTTCATCTAATAGACAATTGCTATTATTTGACATCGGCAAAGGCTAAATAGGGCAGTCTATTCCTTCTCGATTAGAATGAGTTCAATTGTGTCCTATGGTTCATATGTACCAAGGTTTAGGATAAAGGCAGAGGAAATTGCCAGGATTTGGGGAGAGAATCCTGAAAACATAAAAGGGGGGCTTATGATTTACAGCAAATCTGTACCGGGCCCTGACGAGGACGTCCTGACGATATCTGCGGAAGCTGCAAAGAACGCAATCAAAAGGTCTGGGATAGACAAGAGCACGATCGGAGCAATATTTGTTGGTTCAGAAAGCCATCCGTACGCCGTCAAACCTACTGCATCAATCCTTGTAGAGGCACTAGGATTGCCCAACAGCATTCATTCCGCAGACTACGAATTCGCTTGCAAGGCAGGAACTGCAGCGATGCAGAACGTAATGGGATTGGTTGATAGCGGGATGATCGAGAATGGATTGGCAATCGGGGCTGATACCTCTCAGGGAGCTCCGGGAGACGCTCTGGAATATTCGGCTTCTGCCGGTGGTACCGCTTACATCATAGGTAAGAAAGGTATTGCAGACATCAACAGAACCTACTCCTATACAACAGATACACCTGATTTCTGGAGAAGGGAGGGTGAGAAGTATCCCAGTCATGGAGGGAGATTCACGGGAGAACCCGCATATTTCAAGCACGTACTCATGGGAGCAAAGAAAATGATGGAAATGCAGAATACAAAGCCGACAGATTACGATTATGCGGTTTTCCACCAGCCAAATGGAAAATTCCCCACACGAGCTGCGAAGATGCTGGGATTCAAGGAGGAACAGGTGAAGGATGGCCTGCTGACCCCAATCATCGGTAACACTTATTCTGCGTCAATGATGATTGGCTTGTCAGCAATACTGGAAAAAAGTGAACCGGGAGACAGAATCCTGGCGGTGGCATTTGGGAGCGGAGCAGGTTCAGACGCCTTTGACATCACAGTCAATGATTCAATAAGATCTTTCAATAAAAACGCTGCAACCGGCGTCATGGACCAGATAAACAGGCCGATCTGGGTTGACTATGCAAATTATGTAAAATACAGAGGCAAGATTTTAATGAGGGGTGAATGAGATGAGGGACGTTTACGTCGTAGGAGTGGGTACCACCAGATATGGAGAATTGTGGGACCAGAGCCTGAGGGACCTGGCCTCTGAGGCTGGGCTGAGGGCTTTGGTGGATGCGGGATTGAAGGCAGAGGATATTGATGCCCTGTATGGTGCGAACACGAGTTCAGGCCAATTCATTGATCAAGAGCATATTGCTGCCCTGATATCCGATTACTCGGGGATCAGTGAACTCGGGATTCCTTCCATAAGGATTGAGGCAGGATCTGCAAGTGGCGGTGCGGCACTACACCAGGCATTTCTTGCGGTCAAATCAGGTCAATACGATACAATAGCGGTAGGAGGAGTTGAAAAGATGACTGACGTTCCTTCTGAAGTTGCAAATGAGATAATAGGCGGGTCTCTTGACGCAGAGTGGGAAACGTTCCTTGGTGCTACAGAGCCTTCTATAGCAGCGCTGATAGCTAGAAGGCATGAGTATGATCGGGGGGTCAAGCGTGAGAATTATGCGATTCTTCCCGTCATATCACACAAGCACGCATCGATGAATGAGACATCACACTTCAAGAATGTCATAAAGATAGATGACGTGATCAATGCGAGTCTGGTTGCTGAGCCTCTTACGGTATACGATACGGCCCCAGTCAGCGACGGTGCTTCTGCAGTAATCATTACATCTGACAAGAAGAAGATCAAGAGTGCAAGTAACCCAATAAAAATAAAGTCCAGCTCAATGGCCAATGATTTCCTTTCGCTACACGACAGGAATAGAATAGATACGTTTAAGGCTGTAAAGAAAAGCACGTCAAAGGCACTGGAAGGGGCGGGTATAACTCTTGAAAAAGTTGATGGATTCGAGATACACGATTCTTACAGCATAGCAGGTCTTATTCAACTGGAAGAGCTGTTTGGAAAGGAAGCTTTAAGAATGAGCGAGAACGGTGAGTACTACTATGATTCAAGCTGCCCAATCAACGTATCTGGGGGGCTCAAGGCGCACGGTAATCCATTAGGGGCGACCGGAGTTTACCAGGCAGTTGAAGCGACCATCCAGTTGAGGGGAAATGCGGGACTCAGGCAAGTCAAGGATTCCAGGAATTTCATGATCCACAATATGGGTGGATTGGGAACTACATCCGTCACCACAATACTGGGGGTGGAGTAAATGAGCGAAGTCCCAAGATTCTGGAGAGAGGCCAAGCATAGATACAGGCTGGTCGGAACGAGATGCGAAAACTGCAATACCCTGTACTTCCCGCCAAGGGATATATGCCCAAAATGCAGAAGGGAGAGCGTGGGTAAAATGAGGGAGGAAGAGCTTTCAGGCGAGGGGGAGATATATTCCTTTACAATTGTGCATGATGGACTGGAGCAGTTCAAGCTTCAGGTCCCATATGTGATGGCGTTAATCAAGACAAAGGAAGGGCCACTTGTGACAGGACAGATTGTCGACTGCGACCCTTCGGAGATCAAGATCGGCATGAACGTCAGGAGCGTGTTGAGAAAGGTTAGGACTGAGGGAAAAAGCGGAATATTGCAGTATGGATATAAATTTGAATTAAAATAAATTAATTTTCTATTTTTTTTAACTCACTGAGACTATCTGGACATAGAAATAAAGCGTTCTTCCGACAAGATACGAGTTATAGTTCAGATCGAAGAACCCATTCCCAACTGCACTGATATAGGCCCCATCCGGGAGCAAAGTTCCGTTTGCCACGCTGGTGTAATAGTTGATTGTGCTTGATGACCCAGAGCCCGTAATATTCTCGACTACAATGCTTAATCCTGTTATGTTTGCAAAAGGATAATACTGCCCACCAGACATTGGATTATTTTCTATGTACACGTCATTACCGTTATCGCTCAGGACGTTCACCTTCCACCCATAAATGGGACTAGTATAAGTTTCGCCAGCAGATGGATATGCCGAGAATAATTGATAGAACTGTTGAACAGTCATTTCCTGGTATACAGGTGCTGTGCCAGTACTGTTTTCCCTGTGGATCAGGCTGGTATTCATCAGCCCGTAGCCATTGGCTGGGGAGATAGATATAAGGCCTGTCTGCCCCTGCGCCATCCCTATTAGGCCATAATCAAATCCTTTGATCATTTGGCCGCTTCCAACGGTATCGTTTAATGCGCTGAATGGTGGATGATACTTGAAGTCTGGAGCTTTGGGATATGTCACGTTGTTGTTGGCGATACTTTGCATGTTGGTATCGAAGACTACTGGCGTTCCGTTGATAAAAATGTAACCGTAGTAAAACAGAGATACCGTAGATCCATCTCTAATGATTTTTTCTTTTGGTTCCAGATGATTACTCACTGAATAGGCTGCCGTTGGTACCGCTATTACCAGTACTATGAGTATGATGATTAATGTCTTCGGTTGCATTCGAACTGAAACACTATTAGGAATAAAAAATTACGCATTATACTGGCAGAAAAGGTTATGCGATGACAGCATTTCGGTATCGATGGATCGGAGACTTGCGTATGCCGGTCTTGTCTCTACTGCCTTCATATGGGGTGCAACGTTTCCAATCATAAAATATACCTTGCCCTATATCGACCCATTATCATTTCTGTTTTTCAGGTTCATAATAGCCTCAGCAGTTTTATTTCCATTTGTAATCAAGAAAATCACAAAGAAAAATGCAATATTTGGGACCGTGGTTGGTATACCACTTTTTGTGGGGTACGTTTCCCAGACGATAGGGTTGCAATTTACTTCCCCCTCAATGTCCGGTCTAATAACAGGTATATACGTGGTCCTGACCCCAGTATTTTCAATTTTTGTGTTGAGAAGTGGTAGAGACCTAACCAAGATCTTGTTTGCTGCCATTGCCTTCTTCGGGATGGTCCTGATGACGGTGAATTCCACGTCAGGAGAATTTTTCGGGAACATGCTGACCCTGATATGCGCCGTATCTTATGCATTCCAGATGGTTTACACTGAGAAGTTCCTGAAAGATGGAGACCCACTGGTATTCACATTCTTTCAGCTTTTAGTGGTTGGTGCCTTAAGTCTCGTTTTCCATCCTTCTGCACTGCTGAG
Organism: Thermoplasmata archaeon; assembly: GCA_021817415.1. GTDB lineage: Archaea > Thermoplasmatota > Thermoplasmata > Thermoplasmatales > JAKAUZ01. The sequence continues at coordinate 5,866 of JAKAUZ010000030.1, forward strand.
ATTTTCATCGCTGGAAATTCCATACGTCGCTTTTTCCGTCGTCTTCAATGCAGTATTCGGCTCAGCAATTGCAATATGGATCATGAGTGCCTCAATAAAGAGAATAAGTGCTTACTTGTCTGCTTTGATCCTGATTCTGGAGCCTGTATTTGCAGTGGCAGTATCAACGCTTCTGTTTCACAATTCCATTACAATTCCAATGATGATTGGAGGAACTATAATCATAGTCTCAATGATACTTGCAATAAGGAGGGAAAACTCGAAAAGGTGAGCCCAGGACTCTTGTCAGCATTACTGTGCAAATCGAAGGTACTGACTAGGACGTTCTCTGCTATTCGAGATTTGGAACATTTGACATCATTCCTTTGACTTCATTACTGCTCTGCTGTAAACTGCCTGACTTATTCTTTTAAGATTGGAAAATTTGTCCAGTGAGAAGCTATCCGAGAACCTTGGAATCCTGGAAAGGCGTATGTACATCGACATCAATCCCTCGATCTCTGCACCCGTTCTTATCAATGATGCAATAATGCCATTACCTGATCGCAGAATCAAATCTGTTTCATCGTTATTTTCCAATCCATCGATCATCATCTTATCCAAAAATTCTGAATTTGGGGCTTTACTTTTGAATAGTATTGACGCAGAGAAGTCCGAAAGGTATTGAATCAACTCCATGTAATTGCCCTTCCACGCTGTGTCGACGTTAATAATCGAGCCAATGTCTGCCTGTACGATGGTAAGAAGTCTGAAAAATTCCCAAACTCCGGAATCGTACTCTTCAGCTCCATTAGTTATGATGCAGTCGAATGTCGGGTATAGAACTTTTCCCATGATTTATCCTTTATTCACCAGTATCGAAATCATAATACTTGTGTCAATATAAAAAAGAGGAAATTAATTGTTACAGAGGACCGAGTCTTAACCAGTATGCCCTAAGATTGCAATTTAACTTCAATGTTAATTCCGTCTGGCAATTGGATTCTCATTACCTGCCTGATCGTCCTCTCATCTGCATCGATGTAAATGAGCCTCCTGTGGACCCTCATCTCCCATCTGTCCCATGTCGCTGTTCCAGCGCCATTGGGGGCTTTCCTGATCGGGACAATCAATCTTTTTGTGGTGAGAGGAATGGGTCCCCTCATTTCAACTCCTGTTCTCGTTGCAAGGTCGTGAATCTCGTGGCAAACGCTATCTACTTTCTTTGAGTCCGTTCCTGAAAGAGATATTTTCATTCTATAGGAGGCCATTCATTATCACTTTACTGCGCTTTCTTTTCGAGATCAATGCACTGGCCTGCAGCAACAGTTTGACCCATATCTCTTACTGCAAATCTTGCCATTGGAGCAAACTCAGAAAGTTTTTCAATGACCATTGGTTTGGACGGAACAATCTTGACAATAGCTGCGTCACCAGTCTGGATGTGTGACGGGTGATCTTCTTTTGTTGAGCCTAGTCTGGGATCTATTGTCTTTAGAATTTCTGTAATGGTACAGGCAACCTGTGCTGTATGAGCGTGGAAAACTGGTGTATACCCTGGTGCGATCACTGAGGGGTGATTTAACACCACAATCTGCCCGGTAAAGCTCGACACGACTGTTGGCGGATTTGTGGAATGTCCCGCCACATCTCCCCTCCTGATATCTGTCTTGGCAATACCCCTTACGTTGAACCCAACGTTATCTCCAGGTTCAGCCTGCTGCATTTGTTCGTGATGCATTTCGATCGATTTTACCTCTCCCGTCTTGTGTGAAGGCTCGAATATAATGTTGTCCCCGATCTTGAGTACTCCTGTCTCGACTCTTCCCACAGGTACAGTGCCTATTCCGGTGATAGAGTATACGTCCTGGATTGGGAGCCTTAACGGTTTGTCTGTCGGCTTTGCAGGGACTTGTAGTGAGTTGAACAATTCCAGCAGAGTAGGGCCAGTCCACCACGGCATATTTGGGCTCTTCTTCATGATGTTGTCCCCCTTGTACCCAGATATTGGGATTATTGGTATGTTCTTATAACCAACAGATGCAAGTAACTGCTCAACCTGCTTCTTCACCTCTTCAAATCTTTTCTGTGAGTAAGCTGGTTGCGTTGCATCCATCTTGTTTACTCCCACTATTATCTGATTAACTCCAAGAGTCCTTGACAGAAAAACGTGTTCCCTTGTTTGAGCCATAACGCCCTCTCCGTCCCTTGCTGAGACGATGAGAAGAGCGGCGTCTGCCTGGCTAGTGCCTGTGATCATGTTCTTGACAAAATCCCTGTGTCCAGGTGCGTCAATCAGCGTGAAATAGTATTTGTCAGTCTCAAATTTCCGGTGAGCAACATCAATAGTAACTCCTCTTTCCCTCTCTTCCTTCAATTTATCCATAACCCAAGCAAATTCAAAAGTAGCCTTTCCCTTTTCTTCTGCTTCCTTCCTGTACTCTTCAATAATATGAGCAGGTATTTCTCCGTGCTCGAATAATATCCTTCCTACACTTGTTGATTTACCATGGTCCACGTGTCCAATCGTAACCAGATTTAGATGCGGTTTCTGTGCTGCCATCTTAATTTACCTCCATATACATGAGCTTACGCTTATTTTATTTCTATATATATCCTTATCGTTTTTTTTCACAGGTTTGCATAGTAATTTGCGTCATAAGGTTCTGCTTTCAGACCTTTCCTTTCTCTTATCTTCCCTACAACCTGTGGCTGCAATTCTTTAGGAACTACCTGGAAGCCTGAGTTTTCTGTGCTCCATAGAACCCTTCCCCCTGTCGCGCCTCTGATTGCAGATGCAAATCCGAACATTTCTGGCACAGGCACCATCGATACTATCTTTGACTGCTCTCCTTCCTGCTCCATTTCCACAATGACCCCTCTCCTCTGCTGGAATTCTCTGGTGACTGATCCAGATTCCTCCAGTGGAGTGTCAACGAATACCTTTTGGATCGGTTCGAGTAGAGTTCTTCCTGCCTGGCACATTGCGCCATAAATGCCGTTCCTTACCGCCGGTATAACCTGTGCTGGGCCCCTATGAATGCTGTCTTCGTGGAGTTTCGCGTCCTCCAGCTTTACCTTTACTCCATACACCTTTTCAGCGGCTAGCGGGCCTTTCCCCATTGCCTCAATGAATGCTTCCTTGACCAATTCCATCGTCTCGTTTAGGTACTGAATACCTTTGGTGATGTCCAGGAGTATGTTCGGTCCCTGAATCGCTTCAATTCCCTTTGCCTCGTCCCTATCCAGGCCCATTTTCTCAAGGGTTGCTATAACTGACTTCTTATCTTTTATCCTGTCAGTTTGAGGGAGTTCGCCCTTGAGGATTGCGTCCACTATTTCTTTGTTCAGTGGTTCGACTTCCATGTAGAATTTGTTATGCTTATTTGGGGATTTCCCCTCAAATGGACCCCCGTGGCCCTGGACCGTTTCCCTGTAAACGACAATTGGATCGGATGTGTCTACTTCGACTTTCCAGTCATTCCTGATTCTGTACAAGGTGATTTCAAGGTGCAACTCACCCATCCCTGACATCAGATGTTCACCAGTCTCTTGATTTATCTCCACCTGAATGCTGGGGTCTGCCTTGGCGATATTCCTGAGTACTTCAATGAGCCTTGGAAGATCCTTTGTATGTTTTGCCTCGATAGCAACTGTTACAACTGGTTCAGTATAGTGTACCATTGGCTCAAAGGGCTCTGCATCATAAATTCCTGTGACAGAGGACCCCGCTATTGCATCTTTAAGGCCTACTATTGCGGGGATGTTACCTGCGTCCAGTTCCTCAATCGGGATTCTGTCGGGACCAACCATCATAGCGAGTTGCTGTATCTTGTATTTCTTCTCCCCCATTCCTGAGATGTAGACTTCAACCCCTCTTGTCAGTTTTCCGCTGAAGAGTCTTCCTATTGCAACCTCTCCCGCGTGTTCATCCACCACTATTTTTGTCACCATCATCATTATTGGGCCATTTGAGTCACAGTTAATCATTGCCTTTCCAACTTCTGAATTTAAGTCACCTTTCCATATCTGCGGTACCCTGTACTTCTGCGCAACTGCCGGGGATGGCAAATGATGGACAACTGCGTCCAACAACACCTTGTGGAGAGGAGACTTCTTTGCAAGCGTTTTCTGGTCCCCAGCCTGAAGATAGTTGTAGACCTCCTTGAACCCAACGGATGATTTGGGTGAATACTTGGTGGATATTGCCCAGTTGTTGAAAGCTGAACCAAATATCACTGAGCCATTCTCAACGTTGACCTGCCACTTTTCTTTGAATTCATCGGCAGCGTACCTCTTGATTAGCTTGTTGACCTCAGTGATTATCTTGACAAATCTTTTCATCATGTCATCCGGCCCGAGTTTCAGTTCATTTATGAGCCTGTCGCATTTATTGATGAATAGAATTGGTTTCACCCTTTCCCTGAGAGCCTGCCTGACCACAGTTTCAGTTTGTGGCATGGGGCCCTCCACGGAATCTACGACGATTACTGCACCATCGACTGCCCTCATGGCCCTGGTTACGTCTCCACCGAAGTCGACGTGACCCGGTGTGTCAATCAGATTTATGAGGTAATTAGTCCCCTCTATTTCGTGAACCATGGATGCGGACGCAGCGTTAATCGTTATTCCTCTGGCCTGTTCCTGCTCATCGAAATCCAGGACAAGTTGCTTCCCCGCCAGGTCCTCGCTCATCATCCCGGCTCCCGCTATCAGGTTGTCCGAAAGGGTGGTTTTTCCATGATCAATGTGTGCCGCAATTCCTATGTTCCTGATCTTGGTGATGTCCTTCATTATTGCTGATGCTTTCTGGATGTTGTCTTCCTTTCTTCCCATCTAAGATCACCTCGCGGAAGCTGCCTGCCTTTCAGTATCTTCCTTATCTTTGATTGAATGGCAATTTGGATCGTTCTTTGCCGCTGCAATGATTTCATCCGCAAGTGCCACATACATGTTCTTTTTTGATTTCTTGGCAGTCTCCCTTGCGCCTGCCGAAATATTCCTTATTGCAAGATCCAATCTCCTTGATGAACTTGTATCTACCGACTTTGGCACTGCTATTCCTCCATATTTTAGCCTTGTAATCTCTTCTCTTGGACCAGAATTCTGGACGGCATTGACAAAAACCTGGACCGGGTTTTCCTTTGTCCTTCTTTCTATCTCCTCGAATGCCTCTTTTACGGTCCTGTAAGCACTTTGTTTCTTTCCAGTCCACCTGACCGTCCTCATTAAATTATTTATGAGTCTTTCGACAATGTTCATGGTTGCTTTTCCCATGAACTTGTTTGCATATCTTCCTCCACTGTGGAGAGTTGCAGTCGGCTTTAGCGATATGTATTTCACTAAACCTTGATCCTGAACGGTTATCCCCGCAGTCTCCCATTTTTCAAAAATCAAAATACTAGCCATTAGATCACCTGACCGGTTTCTCCTTCCTGCCCTTTACAAGTTCCTTGAGCGACACATTATTGACCTTGATTACCTTATATCTCACTCCAGGGATGTCTCCCTTCGACCTACCCATTCTTCCGCCGATTCCTTCCACAACAACTTCATCGTGTTCATCTATGAAGTTAATCGCACCGTCGCCAGGTGCGAAAGCTGTGAGTTGCCTACCATTCTTGATAAGTTGAATCTTCACGCATTTCCTAATGGCAGAGTTGGGCTGCTTCGCTTCAATTCCAACCTTTTCAATGACTATTCCCCTCGCTTGTGGGGCTCCTTCGAGTGGATCGCTCTTTTCCTTTAACCTCAATACTCTCTTCTTGTAGTCTCTATCCGACCACCTAAGCTTGTCGCGCTTCATTCGTATCTGTTTTCCGCCCATTAGACCATTAGGCAATATGTTCACCTCAAGATGCTCTTCAAAATGGTGAAGCAATATAAAAGTATATCGTGATGCCTCTCCTGTAGTTGCCAATCATTTCAGAGTGGTCTCTCAGGCTGGGATAGATAGTGGATATGTAAGTTCCCATTGCCATTACTGGACATTCTCGATCTTCTTATATGCACCGTCGGCTAACATTTAAGGAGCTCTGTTAATTAACCATCATGATATCTCAGATTGAGATTTCACTTGACGTTAAGAATTCACTTCCATTCATCAATTTCCTGACCGGAAAGGACAAGGAGCTACTCATTGATGAAATCGTATCTTACAACGCCGAAAGAATTACGTACATAGCTACCCTGAGAAAATTGAGTTTCATTTCTCCGGCAGACGTAGCCGCCCTTCATGATCGAAGTCTTTCAGGAAAGTATGGGATAGAATATTTCGAGATTTTGGATTCCAATCAAAAGTTGAAGACTTACAGGGTACTTCTGATACAGCAATTACCAGACCTTGCAAAGAAGTTGCTTATGGACTTTGAAAATAAGATATTCCTTATACCTCCACTTTCGCTCATCGGGAAGAACTTGGTCGCAAACATACTTGTTCTTGAGGGTTATCTTGAACAGATAAAGAATTATCTTGATTCTCGAAACATTGATTACAGAATTCTGAAGGTTAGCAGGCTCAATCGATTCGAACACGCTATTTCGGACAAAGAAATTTTCCTGCTTAGGTTCGCGTATATCAGGGGATTCTTCAATCAGCCAAGGGAGACCAACATGGAATCGCTGGCCGACGAACTGGGGTTGTCAAAGTCGACTTTCCTGAGGATGATGAGGAGTGCAGAGAAAAAAGTCATAGGGAATTTCATCGATAGTTCAAGCAATCTACAGCAGTGAAAGCACCTTGGGGAAAACTATCTCTTCCTCTTTCTTGTGATGTTCTGCAGTCATCTGTTTAAGATTGTTCAAAAGGTTGACAGTTTCTGTCCACCCGGTATAAGTTGACTCTACAGCTGCATCGACTGCTTTTGTAATCTGCACGTGCTGTTGGAATATCTCGATATATTCTTTGGAATTATCCTTGCCAAGTTTATCCAAAAGGATCTTCAGTATGGTAGACTCCTCATCTATCGTATGCTGTGCAATGACCTCCCTTACCTGCGCTATGACAGGGAATGCGCCGCTGAGATTACCTATCTGATATGTCAGAATGGCATCATCTATCAGTGCAGGAATTTCATTATGTTCCTCCTTGAGTTTTTCGATAAGCTCCTTTGCCTCCATTTTCCTCGGATTCATGTTTGCAAAACGTTATCTTGCATATATTCTTTTCAATCGCAGAATTACCTTTGAGAAAGAAGCAGCTTCTATTAAGGAGTAATTCTGCTTGAAGCAACCTTCCAATGTCCATATGCTGAACCTCCTAATGTGCAAGTGGTGATAACTCAAATAATAACTAGTCAAGATTGCATTGTGGTAATTTGGATAGCTATAATTCAGTTTTGATTTCCACTGTACCGATTTACCGCTACTATATTCCGGTTTCCACGGCCATTTTATGGCTGGCTTCGTGAGAAAGATCTTCCGATGTAGTACTTATTGTTGAGCAGGAAGACGTATAGCGATTCGTTCCCATTCAAGCCTTCCTCAATCTTTGATTTCAATATGTAATATTGGTCAGATGGAATCTCAAATCTTAGAAATATTTTGCCACAGTTATGTTTCTTCAATGATCCGTTCAGGTCTTCAATTTTTGGTACTTCATCTATGATTTCGTATCCATTAATAATGAAATCATTGGAGACGATTTTGTCTGATGTCATGAAAGTCCTCTTCCTGTCCATCAGGAGGACGGTAAGCTCTCTTTGATCATCGAGGTACTCTGGCACCAAGTCTGCGATGGATAGAACCTGATCTACCTGATATATTATTGACATTGGCACTTCAGTTCTTTCATAATCCCTCAAGATGGCTTCGTTACGTTTTACAACTGATTCGGAAGGAAGAGAAACTGCCCTTGATTCACCATTCATTCCTTCCCCTACATACGCAATTATTCTTTTAGGCTCCCCGTTTACGCTTACATATTCTATTTCCCAGTCCTTAGGAATAATTTCCTTCCTGAAATGAACTGGCAAATCAAATGAATATTTCTTTGCCTTGTATTTCCTCATTATTTCAAGTGGATTTGGTGATAGATCGTCAAACGTCCAGTAGTTCCCTCTCTTGATTCTTGATGGATCGGAACTGATTATGTCTGGATTCCCAACTTCCCTAACTATTTCTTTGTCCAGAACATCACCCTCAACAAACTCTATATTTCTCTTTCCTAACGCATTTGCGTTCTTCCTGGCCATTTTGAGCCTGCTCGGATCTCTTTCCACTGATTTCACGGTGTCGAAATATTCCGAGAAATATATCGACTGAATCCCTATCCCACACCCTAGGTCAGCTATTGATTTTGTTGCCAGTTTCTTTGACTTGTAATATGCGATCTCAATCGGCGTTGACATTCTGAATCCTTCATCGTCGTATTCCAGCCCTAAAATCCGGTCCTTCTTGACTTCAGTCATTTAATTTCCACCTGGTTAGGAAGGTCAGAAGCTCGTGTTTCATACGTGACCTTCAACGTAAGAATTGATATGCAGAGCAGCGCTGCTATGAAATTCGCAACCATGATTGGTATTGACCGTATGAGAAACCCATAAGTAATCCACGTCGCCATCCCTGCAATGATGACCAAGTACATTGTAAATGATATGGCTGATGCTTTTTTGGACTTGTACGTTCTCACAAGCTGGGGGACGAATGAAATGGTGGTCAAGCTACCGGCTGCAAGACCGATGACCGTGATTATTTCTGTTTCCATCCTATGCTGAGCACAAGCAAATATTAAAAATTAGGCTGATTTGATTGTAATGAGCTTCCTGATGTAATCTGGAACTGGAATTTCAGAGGGCGCAATTGGTTCCCCGTACGTCCTTTTTATAGGGATTATACCGTACCACAGATCAGTCCGTCCCCCCGTCTCTCTCACATTATTTTCATTGATTTTAATGGAGAAATCTTCGATATCAAATTGGACCACCATCACTTTTTCCATGTCCCGGTTGTCAGGCCTTTCAGTTTCCTCCCATCTTCCGGGTACCATTTTGTCCATGAGGAGTTTGAAGGTCCTCATCTTTGATTCATAATCATTGATCTCACTCCCTTTTCCGTACAGCACTGCAGATACGTAAAGCAGGCTGTTATCAGCCATCCTACGCCTTATGACGATACCATTTACCTCAAGTATTGAGATAGCAAGTTGCTTTCCATTGGTCATCCTACTCATTATCCTGCTTTCCTTCGACCCATGGAGGTAGAGATGCCCTGGATCGTGTGAAAAGTTCATGGGTATTACAAAAGGCTGTCCCTCTTCCTCAAAAGCCACCTGACACACAAAATTCCTGTCAAGTATCTCCTGCAACTTATTGATGTCATAGTTCCCCCTGTTTGGGTATCTATTGATTTTGCTCCTTGCTGGTATATCCATAATGAAGTGAATTGGACTGATAATAATACTTTTTGTACTGTTTATTTTTCAGGAAGGACGGGATTTCAAATTCACTGTTTCCTGCTTCCCATTTCTAGATACTCATCTCTACTGACAATTCCTTCCACTGGTTTCCCATCAATAAACCTTTTGATATTCTCGAAAGCCTGTCTGTATACCATGTCCATGACGTCCTCCGACAACCCTGCTGCAATGTGAGGGGTTACAGCAATGTTCTCAATACCTGAATTTTCCAGTTTGGGCTCATTCCACCATACATCAGTGAGATAGGAAACGTCACTCCTCGATTTAATGAAATCCAGAAGATCATTTTCCTTTACTATTTCGGCCCTTGCTACGTTGATAATTATTGAGTCTTTCTTCAGCAGTTCAAGTTCCCTTCTTCCTATTAAGCCGAAAGTCTTCCTGGTGAGCGGCACTGTTATGAGAACAAAATCTGAATTAGACAGGACAGTGTCGAGTTCATCCATTCTGTAGAACTCATCCGCATTCCCGTCCCTGTAACTTCGCCAGACCGCAATGACTTTCATTCCGAATGCTTTTGAAAGCATAGCGACTCTGCTTCCAATCCCTCCATATCCTATGATTCCCATTGTTTTACCATATAGGAGTTTCGTCTCTTTTGGATTGTATATCCCCCTCTTTGTTTCGTTAATTCTTTCAGATATCCTCTTCGTTCGTTCAAGCAGAAGTGCAAATGCATGCTCAGCAACTGAGATGGAGTATGCACCTGCATTACTTGCCACGATGGTGCTCTCAGGTATGCTTGAAAAGTCGATATTATCAACCCCCGCCTTGAGAGTCTGTATGAATCTCACTTTTTCGTTCCTGGGGAAATCATTATCCAAAACAAGCATAATTTCGCCGAGACCATCTTTCATATTCCAGTCTACTTCGTTCCCCCTGAGGATGCTCTCTCCCATTTTCCTATGCTTATCATCCACTTCAAATGCCACTGATATTTTCATTGTGGGTTAATTGGTATTTAGTATATTTTTATTAAGTAGAGATTCGCCTTAAATGCTATCTGGCGATTTTTCGAATTGATTGTTGCGTGCAAATTGTAAGAGCCTAAAATAAATTCAGCGGGAGATACTGATCGTTCAAAACATTATAAATCCATTTATGTATTAATGGACAGCATGGTCAAACTCCAAATAGATTTGGAAAGAAGGGCGCTCGGTTCTGTAATTGGAATAGTAGCTTACGATGAGATCACAAACAAGAAAAAGAAGATAGGTCTTTTAATTCCAAAAGATCGTATTGGACTTGACGAATTGCCTCAAAAAATAAGTGTGATTATTGATTATTAATTAAGAGAGTGGGGTGTCTCACATATCGTGAAATTTCCGATGGATGTCGTTGTTTGACGAAATATGGGACGCCCGGTATATATACTGGAAAGATACTAAAGTCTTGGATGAAACATTTTTCATGGAACTGGTTAGAACGAGTCCCAGCAAGGATTACATCATTTGCAACGCTTTTTCTTGTTCTCACGACCACCTCTTTGTTCTACAATGATGTCAGCGTTTTGGATACTGATGATGCTTTTTCCTATTTTTCTCTGGGGTTAAACTCCGCAAGCATCGACCAATTCCTGTATTTTTTTTCTATGTAGTAATCAAGACTATATTTGCTTGAGCCAAAAGCGCCATTTATTAGTATGAGCAGAAGAAATACTAGCACATAAATTATACTTGTACCTATATCGGTCGCACCGTATATGTAAAAACCGCCGAAACCCTCTGGTACGGACCAGATAAAGAAGCTGAAGATTGCCCCAAGGATATAGACTATTTTCCTCATGAAGCCAAATAGTATTGCGAACGCAAGCAGCGTCTCAGCTAAAGCAATAAACAATGCAAACAGGTAAGGATCGCGGGACGTTACATTGATCCAAAATTGGAACCACGGCATCATCCAGGAAGGCTGTTGAACCATTGAGCTCTGGATCATGGATTCGAATCCACTGAAGAATGCAGGTTGCCATTTGAGACTTGCATCAGCAAGCCATACAACCCCAAACAGAACGCGCATAATCACTTTATATCCGGTCATATTCCTTACAAACCAGTTTCCGTTTACCACGGCATTCGTTGTTTGTTTCAAGTAACCACCACCTCTCTTCAGAGTTATGAATCGTGATGCGCTATATATGCCATCTGTATCCATAATGTTAAATTGGGTGAATAATATTATAACATTATGAGAAGAAATCTTTCCGAACTTGAACAGAAGATCATATTATTGCTCAAGAGAAATTCCAGGATGAGCATAGTTGACATGGCAAGTGAACTGGGAACAAGTAGAATTACAGCCAAGAAGGCTCTGGATTCCATAATATCAAGCGGAAGGATAAAGAAATTCACCATCTCACTTGCAGATGAAGAGAAGGATATGGTTCTCCTATACACTGATAGTTTAGAGAATATACCAGGGAATCTTATCCTAGAGCGCTTCTCTCTCATAGATGGATCCTATATGGTGATCCTGTACTATGAGGACCTCATAAAGATAAAGAAGACTAATATAAAAAGAGTTGAAATAGCAACCTCCAGAGAATCGTATGAAAACATGAAGAGGGTAGAAAACATCCGCTGCGATTACTGCGGAAAAGAGATCAAGAACAATCCGATCTCAGTAGAGATAAGGGGAAAGACGTATTACTTGTGCTGTCCGAACTGTGAGAGAGACATCAAAAAAAGAGGGGAGATGATTCTTGAGGAAGATTCCAGACACTAGCATGTACAGGTAGGTGCTATTGATAAAGCGAATGCTACAATTCTACTCATAACGTTCTCATAACGTTCTCATAACGTTTAATATATTGGAAACGCCTGGACAGTTTGATCAGATATATTATAAATAACTGAGATGAATTATAATCAACCAAGAGTTCAGTGAGAGATTTAACTACCGGGATGGGCCCACGGTCTGGCGTGACTGAAAATAAGCTGGTGGACAAGAATTCCAGCATTCCAGACTCAATTGCTGTTGGGAAAGGGAAAGTTGAATTGAGAAAAGGAGTAATAAAGGCTGCTAAAGGGAAATCTCTAGTCCTGGAATTGGTTGAAGAAAAAGGCCCATGTCCAGATGATATGTGCCAATTGGAAGCTAAAATCAGTGCAAGAATTCTTGGCGACATCAATGATCCATCCCTATATGAAATAATTAAAACAGAAAAGTTCACATTAGCCATCAGCAAAGCTGTTTGGCGCGCCATAGATAGGGGAATGCAGGGCATCTTCATCAGGTGAGGAAGATTGACAACCTAAGCATGACGGGATTCTCATTAACCTACTGATATGTCCACGCTCTTTTACATCATCTAATATGGGTGATCTCACTCCATGGTGATTCTTATCGTTATGTATGCTTCTGATTATAATATTTTACAGATTGAATATAGTACGTTTTTATCCATTCATATGATTTCATAAGTATGTCTTGTGGATGTATGACTAATTCGGGAAAGCATCAAATGCACAGCCATGGTGGTGAGGGAAACTTTTCAGCAGATGATATGAAAAATGCACTGGGCATACTGAATGAGAGGTATGCAAGAGGAGAAATCGGAAAGGAAGAGTATTTAAGCATAAAGAATGAAATCTTGTCCAAGTGAAGAAATGACAACCGAATAGAGTCAAATTTGTTACAAAAGCTACAAATTTTTATTTAGCAACTGCTAACTCATTTCAAATCAATTACCGTTGAACTTCATTTTGTCGTTTTATTTTCAATTCTGTCGTTTTATTCCCTTATTTAACAACAAAGCCGATGAAATAGAATGCTATATCATACAGAAATCCATAGAAACTGAAGATGATTCCACCGACAGCACTGGGGAATAAAATGAATGGTGCAGGGCGCCCCCCTGCCAGATGGGTCGTGTATTCATTCCAGCTGAATCCGACAAAGTCGGAATGATATGGGCGAAAAACAGATAGTAAGGTGGCAACAATTGAGATAAGAAGGATAAAAATCAGGGCTCTTGAAGAATTGTCAATAAGCTCAGTTCTGTTAGCTCTCATCTATACTCACCAAACTGCGTTTATGTATTATTGTTTTCGGCGGAAAGTTACATAACATCTGAATATTCACCATTAGTTGCACCCCCAAATACTACCATTGAGTTCGCCAGATATGTCGATTCTGTTATCCGCCAGACACACCTCTTCAAGTCTGTTGGCATCGATTGCGCTGATTCCAAGAGGATCATTCTATTTCCATCGGGTCTCTCATATACCGCAGCACCTATGTCTGGGAATCCCGTGGGCTGGAACCTGTCTCCCTGAACAGGTTTCAGTTTGACTTCCATCAGTATTCTCTCTGAATTTTTTAGCGTATCATATCCGTAATGCGTTCCATCATTTTCTACTGTCATTTTTCCACAAGAATCCAATTTCTCCTGAGATAAATAACTTTGTAAAATTAAGTGGTGAGTTTAAGCGTTGAACTCCCTTGTAAGTAGATATTCTAGGGGTTGCGTGAAGAGGACGCTGGTCTGCTATCCATTAAACTACAACACTTTTCGCTACTTTTCATCTCATTTCACCTTGAGATCTTATCGTATAGCTCTCCCAAGATAGCAAATCATTCAAGAAATTATGATTCTTGCACACTACCCATTGTGATGTCGTAGCTCTATACATATAAATATACATCTCATATTCACGAATCACCTTACAGCACTTTGTTTTAATCGTGAGATAAAAATCTCGGCCTTAGATATTGTAAGAAAATCGATAATTGATTACATTTAAAGTAAACCCGCCCAATGATATAGAATGAGTTAAAGATATTGTATGACATTCAACAGTTCCTCTCAAACCCTAAAATCCTAGTTCCTGTCACGAAAAAATCAGATAAAATTTATTATATACGAGTATATACATATAATTATGAGAAAAATAACTACCATCAAAGTGGAAGAAAGTGTGCTTAATTCAGCACAGGCAATTGGCTTGAACGTATCAAAGTACGTTGAGACTAAATTACGGGAATTCCTGAAAACCCAACAGGTCTCCGTGCTTGGCGATGTTGACCTATGCGGAGGGCCGGATTTGAACCGGCGAACCTCTACAGGAACAGATCTTGAGTCTGTCGCTTTTGGCCAAGCTCGGCAACCTCCGCTAAACCGCTAATATCTGGATTTATAAGAATGTTGGGGAATTTTGATTTTTGCATGTTATGATGATGTGAACACCTTGTTTCACAACTTTACTTTTGTTTTTCACTCAAGGGACCAGTCCAGTTCCATAGTCCACCCACAACTCCTCCGAATATACCTTGAAACCCAGTTTCCTGTAGACATTTATGGCTGCTGGATTTTCCTTGTTCACGTAAAGAATGCCCTTGGAAAGATGATTGTAGTTGCTCATTATTGTTGAGATCACTTTTCCGGCATACCCCCTGTTCCTGTACCTTGGATCAGTGAACACCGAAGATATGACGAACCAGTCTTTCCAGACCGCACCAAGCGTGGCTGCACTTGCCAGATTCTCTCCATCGTAGTATCCGTAAACTGTACTGTATGTCAGCAGGTTCCTGAACTCTTCCTTCCCCATGCTCGGGAATCTCGTCCCCTGCCACTGAGACATCAATTGCCCATATTGCTGATGTGCATCCGCAGAAAGAAGCCTTACAGATTTGTCCTTCTCCCCATTGGGTTTGTCCACCACCATGCAGTATTCGTGGTATATCCTATCAGCGTCATCAAAGAATTTCAGGTTACCGTTGAATCGCATATGGACAAGCGACTTGCTCCTGTCAATGTTCCTTAACAGCAGATCAAAAGATTCATCATTCCCAGAGAACCATATGTCCTTGACGCCACTCGAATGGTAATATATCAGCATGACTCCGGACATGTCTGAGCCGTCCCTTGCGAAATAGAACTGGCTATTTCCCATCAAGAAATTGTAATTTTCAAGATCAAATAAAAGATAGAAGTTGTCGTAGTCATTCCTGAGGAAACGCATTATTCTCTGCTTATCGTACCATCCCCCCATTTGCCTGACCTGAAGCACCATCTATCTTTCTCCCTCTTTTAATGAATTTGCGAATATTTAACTATTTTATTGTAATTATGGACGGTATATGAACCTAATGGATATCAGCGACGACATCAATGCGGCGTTATCAAGAACTGGCAAATCCATTGAGAGTGATTTCAAATGGGTTTTCAAGAGTTCTGAACTCAGGGACGCTACTTTCCACCTTTTATCTGTAAGCGGTAAGCTTCTCAGACCGGGGCTGGTGTTCGTCGGTTCTGAAGCCATTGGTTCCAACCCCATGGAATATGTGGAACTTGCCACTGCTATAGAATACCTGCACATATCTTCGCTGATCCACGATGACATAGTGGATAAAGATGAAATTCGGAGGGGAAAACAGGCAGTCCACGTCAAATACGGCATTGAAAATGCAATACTTGCAGGGGATGCCCTTATCGCCAGGGCAGTGAGCCTCTCTTCCAAATATGGGGAGCAGGTTGTTTCAAGAATAGCGGGAACAGCTTTTCAAATGTGCGATGGAGAGGGACTTGATTTTTCCGTTCAAAACGGGAAAATCGGGCAGGACTATGAAGGCTACATGGAAATTGCGAGAAGAAAGACTGCTTCCTTGATTTCCACATCCCTCTCAATAGCAGCAGTAAGAGAAGGAAGGGAAGCTGTGACAATAAGGAAACTTGAAACTGCTGGCGAGAATCTCGGAGTCGCATTTCAGATCAGGGACGACATAATAAATTCAATCGGGGCAGCCGACCTTGGAAAGAGGCCTGGAAATGACGATCTTCTGAGGAATAGACCAAACGTAGTCACAGTCTTAATGGCCGATCTTGAAGATAAGAAAAAGGCTGTTTCCAGAAGTATTGATCTGATGGAAGATTTCGTGCAGAGTGCAATCCTTACTCTTTCTGATTTCAACAGGATCACAATTCTGAAGAAATACATCAACACCTTTTTTGACTCCAAAATACTGAGAAATTATATCTATTAATTTGGAATATTTACAAATGGAGTACGTGCTTGCAATTACCGGCGGATCTGGGATTGCCTATGGATTCAACATTCTTGAGAATCTTCCTAGCAGGAAGGTACTGATTTTATCAAACGGAGCACTGGAAGTTGCAAAATATGAAATGAGGGGGAGCCTCAGCATAGAAAGTATCAGGAAGGAAGTGGACGAATTCCACATGGAAGATGATATGACGGCCCCGCAGGCATCTGGTTCTCACAAATTCGAGGCACTCATGATTGCTCCAGCTTCCATGAATACGGTCGCAAAAATAGCCAGTGGAATTTCAGACAACCTGGTAACAAGAGTTGCATCTGTTGCACTGAAGGAGAGAAGGAAGTTCATCCTTCTTTTCAGGGAGATGCCTCTGAGCAGCATACAATTGCAGAACCTGTTGAAACTTTCAGAGAGCGGGGCGATCGTGATGCCTGCATCCCCGGGGTTTTACCACAGCCCGAGGAACATAAATGACATGCTTGCATTTGTCACTTCGAGGGTACTGGATGAACTTGGGTTGGAGAACAGCATGATCCGGAGATGGGGAGATAAATAAAGTTTCGGATGTTGAAATAGTCGTTAGACCATTTTTCAAGCTATTTTCAAAATATTTAATAATGGAAACAACCTTTGCGCATATGGTTTATTCTCACTGCCTTATATGCGGTTCAGCAATCATTTCCGGACTATATTGCAAGGATTGTGAGTGGGAAATCAAAAGGATGAGGCTTGGAAACGAGGAAAACTTCGAGATTTGGTTGAGCAGCAAAACGGGAAGTGAAAAAATCAAATTTGAAAGAAACAGTGGGTTAAGCCTTGAAAGTTTTCAGTAGTCAGTTAGATTGAATTCTTCCTTCAACCTCAAGAACTTCTCCCTGCTATCAATGCCGTAATTTCTGCTGATTTCCTCGATCGCTGAAGTTTTTGATGAATCCCATATTTCGCTCAACAGCATCATTCTTCCTTTACGGGTGGAAAATATTATTTCTTCTCCCTCAAGCTTCCATTCCCTCAATAGCTGATAACCTTCGCTCATAGATCATTGCACCTCTTGGTATCATATGCTGGAAATGCCACATCATACCTGTTGTACGAATAAAGGAACCTGAAGTATATTGCCCTTTTCTCTAGTTCTTCTCCAGGTATCCTTAAAATTTCATCCTCAATCTCCTCTGGTTCTATCCTCTTTTCAATTGCAGAGAGCAACACCTTTGACACTTCCGCATAGAAACCTTTCCCCTTGACGCTCTTTGATAGGAAATGATGTGCCCTTCCTATTTCTCCTCCTATGAGCTCAGTTTCATATGCATTGAAGTAGAATTCTTCCATCATCTAAATCCCTCCTGCCAGTATTGCCGGTAAATGGACAATCATACCGCTCGCATAGGAGTAGAGAGCGAACCACAGGACACCGAAGATGACTGTGATCGCTGCGGCAGCTATTGTTATGTAATTGCTGGATACTGGCTTGCTATTCCCCTTCTTCCAGAACATGTACATTATTACCCGACCATAGTAGTAGAAAGAGAGGACTGAATTCAGTACTGCAAATATTATGACAATGTAAGCCAGAACAGTTCCAGTTGAGATGACAGACAGGAAAAGGAAGTACTTCCCTATGAATCCCAGGGTACCGGGGAATCCTGCCAAGGAAAGCAGCAGTATGGAAAAAGAGGCTGCAAACAGAGGATTTCTTTTCCACAGACCCGAGAAATTCTCCAGATCATAATTGTCAAAATTGTTCATTGCAATGAATGATCCACCCTTCATTAAGCCATATGCCATCGCATACATGAGAATGCTGATTATTGCGAGCGTGACTGCTCCCGTCCCAGCTACAAGGAAAACAGTTGAGAGGTAACCAGCCTGGGCTATGGAGGAATATGCAAGCATCCTCTTGACATTCTTCTGTGAAATTGCCACCAGATTGCCAAAGGTCATTGTCAGTATCGCTATGATGGCAAATACGGGCTTTAGGTAGCCGAAGAAGTTCACAGACGAGAGGAATATGTTCATCATCACCCCAAGGGTCATAATCTTCGAGCTGGTACTGAGCAACGATGAGACTGGGTTAGAGGTGCCGGTATACGTGTCTATGGCCCATCCTTGCAACGGGAAAATTGCAAGCTTGAATCCAAATCCGAATATCAGGATTCCCATTCCAAGGACATAGATTTCATTGAAACGGGAAACAGTCCCAAGATAGAGGGAACCTGTAGCTATGTAGTAAAGTGATATCCCGAATATTATAAGTCCAGTGGAGAAAGCACCGACGATGAAGTACTTGATTGAAGACTCCAGTTCACTATCGTTCTTCCCGAATGCTGTGATGACGTATGTTGGAATTGAGACCCCCTCAAATGCCAGGAATATGAACAGCAGATTGTAGGAGGAGACTGCCAATCCCATGAATCCTAGAGAGATCAGGAATATTGCAACCATCAGCCCGGGCTTGTTGGTCTTGGGGAAGGAAGACATCCCCAGAACTGACATTATGGCAGGTATTAGTATTGTGACAAATAGCAGTGAAGAGAAACCACTGATCATGATTGGTGATCCAGTTCCAACTCCAGCAAACAAGTTCCCAAGCATGAGGGTCATGACGAGAGACGTGAATGCAAAAACAGCTCCTATCGCAACGTGAACTATCCTGTTCTCTGAGAACATACTGACCAGCAAGGCAACGAATGCCCCCAGGAACAGCACGTATATGTTCCAAAGGTCCGCATAATTTCCAAGTCCGTAACCCGTAATAGTTATCATTTAAGGCACCACCCCCATGAACGGGAGATTTCCAAGGTTGAAAAAGCCGAAAAGTAAGCCGGGGAATATTCCAAGCAGGAAAACGATCGCAAGTGGGAATACTGTTGCGTAGAGTTCGCTTTTCTCTGTCCGTATGTCCCCTAGGTATTCATTGTAGGGGCCAAAAATACTCCTCTGCAGAGCGAAAATGTGATAAGAGGCTGTCAGTACCACTCCTATCAACACAAAAATGAGATAATATTTCAAAACAGCATATGCTCCCAGTAGAATGGTTATCTCCCCGACAAATCCGGAGAACCCCGGTATTGCTACCGACGCGAGGAATGCCAGGAGGAGAAGGAAGGAGAGCCCAGGAACTTTCCTGGCAATTCCACCCATTGAGTTGATTATTCTCGTTCCGGTAGTCTTCTCAGTAGTATCTACCAGTGCGAATATCATCGCAATTATTATTCCATGTGAGATCAACTGGAATACTGCCCCGTAGAAGAGCAGCTTCTCAATAAGCACATTGCTGGAACCAGTGGATATAAGGTAAAGAAATCCTCCGACCGCAATTGTGATGAACGACATGTGCCCCACGCTCGCGTAGCTCATCATCATTTTCATGTCCTTCTGGTAAAGCGCAACGAGAGAAGAATATATGAGAGAGAATATTCCCAATCCCAACAAAACTTCTGGTAGGACGGGGCTAGACGAGAAAGAAGAATTAACGTACATCGGTATGAACAGGATCAGCAGCCCGAATGCACCCATTTTGGACAGCAGGGAAGAGATTAAAACGGTTCCTTCAGAAGGAGATTCAACGTAAGCATCTGGGAGCCAGGAGTGAAAAGGCACAGACGGTAGCTTTATGAGGAAGGCGAACAAGAATCCAAACAGCACGAATGCCTGGTATGTGATTCCCAGAGACCCAATTCCTCCGATCAGGAAATTCATGTTGAATGTCCCTCCTCCTTCTTGGAAGTACATTGTAAAAATACCGAGAAGCATGAAGACAGACCCAACATGGGTGTAAATGAAGAATTTCATCGCAGCATAATCCTTGTTCTTGGTCCCCCACATTCCAATCATGAAGAATGATGGGATAAGCACCATTTCCCAGAATATGTAGAATATTATGAAATCTCTTGTGAGAAACAACCCGGTCAGGGAGAATATCAGCGACTGTGTGAGGATGTGGAAACCGGGTGAAGACTTGAATCTGAGAGAAATGAATATTCCTATCACGCTTACAAGAATTAAAAGCACTGAACTGACGAAGTTCAGTTGGAACGATAGGCTGATGATGTATACAGTGGAATAGTTGAAAGACCTGTTCATTCCGTTGAGTACCACAAATGCCAGCAAGGTCAGCGACGAAAGCACAGTTATGAGCCTCGGGGCCCATTTCCTTATTGCGACAGATGCAATGAAGTATACTGTCAGAAGAAGTAAGAGCAGATTGAATGGAAATATCAATGTATCACCCCCATAAACATCAGAATCCTTATGAACAGAAGCGAGAGGACAAGACCTACAAGAATTATCAGCGCGTACTGTCTCGCAATTCCGGTCTGCAACTTCCTGAGCGTTAATCCAGCATCCCTGAATATCTCACCCCAGGTATTTATGAATCCATCTAGTATTTTTTTCTCAAAATTACCCATAATGACGGAAAACCCCAGAACGACCCTTTCAGCAACCACATTAGTGAAAAGAGTGTCAAGATAGAATTTGTTTTTCACAAACCTGTACAAGAATCCACTCCCCTTGGCAACTCTTTGGGGGATGGTCGATTCCCTACCATAGGCGTAATATGCAATTCCTATTCCAATTACTGCTACAGTGGCTGGCACTGCATCAATGAAGCCAATAGATGTCGTAGCGCCCCCAAGGAATGAGTAAAACCCATTCTGGAAAACGCCGAAAATAGTACTGAAAATTGCAAGTATAATTATTGGGATGAGCATGATCCACTTCGATTCGTGGGCGTGTTCGGCAGCATGGCTTCTTGGATTTCCAAACGCTATTCTGAAGAAGAGTCGGAAAGTATAGAGTGCAGTGAGGAACCCTCCTATCACCAGCAATATCCAGGCGATAGTATTGTGACCGTAACTTGCACTTATTATGCTATCCTTGCTGAAGAACCCTGCAAACGGAGGGAACCCGGAAAGTGCAAGCGCGCCTACCAGCATGGCCCCCATTGTAATTGGCATTTTCTTCCAGAGACCTCCCATCTTGTTTATGTCCCTTGTGTTCAACAGGGCGTGAAGTATTGAGCCTGCACTGAGGAAAAGCAGCGCCTTAAAGAAGGCATGGGATTCAAGCTGATAGATTGAAAGACCTATACTAGTAGCTCCAAGCCCAAGTCCGAGTGCAGCGACCATGTAACCAATTTGGCTAATTGTTGAATAGGCGAGAATTCTCTTGATGTCGTTTACTACGAGTCCGATCAGGCCAGACAATATTATGGTGAATACTCCAACAGATAACACAACAGTGAGTGCAGCTGGTGTGAATATTGTGTACGTCCTGGCTATCAGGTACACCCCTGCAGTTACCATTGTAGCTGCGTGAATGAGCGCGGAAACAGTTGTTGGACCTTCCATTGCGTCTGGGATCCAGACGTGCAATGGGAATTGGGCACTTTTACCTATCGCCCCCCCGAATAGCAGCAAAGCGACAATTGTCCTTTCCCATGTGGTACCTATGGTACTCAGAGCAGTTGGAGAAACAGAGAGTGCGTTTCCACCTGAATAAAGAATGGCAGCCCCGATTCCTGCAATGAAGAAGACGTCTCCGACTCTTGTAACTATGAATGCCTTCTTTGCTGCAGAAGCCGCATTGGGCTTATAATACCAGAAGCCTATGAGCAGATATGAACAGAGTCCAACAAGCTCCCAGAATATGAACAGCATTAGGAGGGAGGAGGAAAGAACAAGTCCGAGCATCGAAGCAGTAAATAGTACCATCTCCCCGAAGAATATGTGTCTTCTAGGGTCCTCTGCCATATATCCTACTGAAAAGAGTATTATCAGGAATCCAACGAAAGAGACCATCAGCACCATTATCATTGACAGCTGGTCAGCATAGATTCCCACTGGAATGGAGACGGGGAGGTTAGGCAACCAGTTTAGGGTCGCGGTTATTATTGTACCTTTCACCGTATCTGTGAAGAAAACATAGAGCGCTATCAGGAAAGAGATGAATACGAGTGCCGTCCCTAAGTACATTGAAAAATTCTTTTTTATATACCCAACTCCTATGACTAATGGGAATCCAATTAAAGGAAGTCCAAATATCAGGAAAACGAGCCATTGAATTGGATCCACCTTCACCACCTCATCAGTTTCATAACGTCAAGGGAAGCTGATCCCTTGGCCCTGAAGACTGCTATGAACAGTGCCATGGCAACAACAGTTTCTGCCGCAGAAATGACTAGAATGAACAGTGTCATGTTGGCCCCTGCAGCATTCCCGTAGTAACTTGATGCGGCTATCAGATTGATCAGGCCGGCATTTATCATTATCTCAACGCTTATGAGGGCCTTCACGACGGTCTTTGAGCTGAGGAATGAAAAGATTCCGACGCTCAGTATCGCAATAGAGAAGAACTCTATAACTCCAATATTCAATGGTCCACCAACTAGATCGTTTATGTTCATTTAGACACCTCTCTTTCGCCCAGGTACATTGCACCCAGCATCGCTGCAATCAGGAGGAAAGTAATTATCTCGAATGGGAGCAAGTATGTGGAAAAAAGCGTCTGCGATATTCCGTATTTGCCCATACCTGTACCGATTGAGAAAGGTGCTCCATTTGGGAAGTTGGATGGCTGGATGAAAGTTAGCATGATCAGGAACAGGATGACACTGAAAAATAGTGCAAGTTTATTCTGCATCCAGATACCTCCTTGACATCATCACTGAAGTAAGTATCAGCGTGACAATTGCTCCGGCATAAACGAGAACCTCTATTGCTGATATGAAGTAATTCTCCAGAAAGAAGAAAATCGCTGCAACATCCACCACCAGGAAGGTAAGCCATAGAGCGGAATGAAGGAGGTTCTTGCTTCCTGCCGAAAGAATTGCGAATCCTATCCCCATTATGCCCAGAATATATAGTAAAATCATTTCTTGTCGCCCTCCCATAATTCGCTCTCTTTTTTGGATAGCATAAGAGGTGTATACCTCATGTTCCCGCGTTCAAAGTGAACTTCATCCACCTCTGCTTCCAGCGTTATTGCACCCGTTGGGCATATCTCTTCACATAAATTGCAGTGAGTACAGATTGAAACATCAACGCTGGGATAGAGCTGCCTCCTGTTTGGATATTTTTTCTCGAACTCTTCCTTTTTGCCGTAAGCAAATGTGGCCATCTTTATTGTACCATTTGGGCAGATCTGTTCACAGAGCGTGCACCCGATGCATGCATCAAGGTCAAGGAACACTCGTCCGGTGGTCCTTGTGGGATAGTCCAGTTTTTCCTCGGGGACCTGTCTGGTGACTCTTGGTTTGAAGCCATTCGTGAACACAGTCCAGACGCCCTTTAGCACGCCAGCTATTCCTTCAATAGGTCCCGGTATTCTATCAGTTTGAGTCATTTAGAACCACCCTCCTACGGTCAGAGCAAGTCCTGCGCTTATCAATAGATTGATTATGCTCAGTGGAAGCAGGTATTTCCACCCCAGATTCAGGAATTGGTCTATCCTGACCCTCCCTAGAGCTATCCACGACAGCAGGAATATTACCATGAATATTGCGGCCTTTATCAGTAACCAGAACAATCCTGGTATGAATGGGAAAGGACCTTCCCATCCTCCCAGGTAGAGAGTTGCTACAACAAAAGAAGTCAGTGCCATAAATCCAAAATTTGCCATGTAAAAGATTCCGTATCTCATGCCTGAGTACTCCGTGGAGTAACCGCTGACCAGTTCACTCCCACTTTCTGGGAGATCGAATGGAGGAATGGATTGCTTGGCTATCATTGCAAAGAAGAACACGAAAAAACCCAGGACCTCTGGGATAATGAATGGTATATTCCTCTGTGCATAAACAATTGAATTTGCACTGTAACTACCAGCCAGTATTATAACTGATATCACAGAAATCATCATTGGCACCTCGTATCCGATATCCTGCGCAGCAGATCTCAGTGCTCCATATAACGAAAATTTGTTGTGCGACGAGAGACCACCAATAATCTCTCCGAGTGGAGAAATTATCATGAACGCAATGAGGAAAAGCACGGTATAGGGGAAATTCAACACCATCAGGTTAAGAATGGATATGTTCCCGAATGGGATCAGAACAAATCCTAATGCTACTGGGGTGAAAACAATATAAGGTGCAAGCTTGAATGCAATCCTATCTGCTCTTGAAGGGATCAGGTCCTGTTTCTGGATAAGCTTGAATACGTCAGCAATCAACTGAAGCGACCCCCACGGGCCAACCCTGTTAGGACCTATCCTGTTCTGTAAGTCAGCCATATACTTCCTGAACACGTAGACAAGAATAACAACGAGAAGCATCGAAAGGGCAAAGACTATGATCACCTCAACGAGTCCCACAATTGCCCATGCTATCCATTCGCCAACCGGGTAACCGCCCCAGTTAAAGGGAATGAAGTTTATGTGAAGGAATTTCAGGATACCGTAAAGTATGCTCAAAATGAAGTAGAATAAGTCCATCACCTATCGACCTCCCCAAATACAGGATCCATTGAACTGACCGTCGCGGTAAGATCTGCTATCTTGTATCCTTTCAACATAACAGGTGTCGCTGAGAGATTGGCAAAACTTGGACTCCTTATTCTGAACCTGTAGGGCATTGTTGATCCATCCCCTACCAGATAGATTCCAAATTCCCCCTTGGGTGACTCCGTCGGAACGTAACTTTCTCCATTTGCCTTCAGCCGGATCAGCATCGGTTTGGCATATTTCTTGTTATAGAAGTCGCCTTCAGGCAATTTTGTCAGAATCTGTTCCACTATCTTTATGCTCTGCTTCATCTCTTCTAGTCTCACCAGAAACCTTGCATAAACGTCTCCCTCTGGTCTCGTCGGCACGTCAAAATTGATATCTTTGTAAAACAAGTATGGCTGATTCTTCCTGAGATCCCAACTTTTTCCTGATGCC
The DNA here is from genome assembly GCA_021817415.1 of Thermoplasmata archaeon. Classification (GTDB taxonomy): domain Archaea; phylum Thermoplasmatota; class Thermoplasmata; order Thermoplasmatales; genus JAKAUZ01. The sequence goes on from JAKAUZ010000030.1 coordinate 31,133, forward strand.
CTCAGCATTGGGCCGGTGACACCATAAGAAAGGGCGTCCTCAAGACTCAGCTTTCCTACCCCCGTCGTCCTCTTAACGTAAATATAGTTTTTCTTGAATATTCCCTCTATCTCTTCCAGCTTGGTGACGAAATTGCCGGTGAATTCTCGTATCATTTCTATTGCTTTTGGGGTTACATCGGAATAGACACCTCCTATCGCAAAGTAATTGTAAAGAAGCCTGCTGCCGGTGACTTCATCGAATATCCTGAGTATCCTTTCCCTTTCCCTGAAGCAGTAGAAGAAAGGGGTCAGCATTCCCATATCAAGACCGTGGGTACCGAACCATATCAGATGGGACGCAACCCTGTTTAACTCTACAAGCATCATTCTGATCCACTGGGCTCTTTCCGGTACCTGGATGTCCATGAGTTTTTCTGCAGAGAGCACGTAGCCTAGCTCACCATTTAAGGATGCGACGTAGTCAAGCCTGTCGACATATATCATCGCTTTCGGATAGTAGCCCATCTCTGCCAGTTTTTCGGCATTCCTGTGCAGGTAACCTATGACAGGGTAGGCATCTACAATGTATTCCCCGTCAAGTCTAACTTTGATTCTTAATACTCCGTGGGTGGATGGATGCTGCGGGCCGAAGTTGACCTCTATGAGCTTGTCCTCCATCAGTATCCCTCCCTGGGATCAAAAGATACTCTATCTTCGCCATCTTCCCCGAGATTCACAAACTGCTTCTTGTCCAGAGGGTAGTCTTTCCTCAGTGGGTGGCCGACCCATCCCTCCGCAAGAAGAAGTCTTTTGAGATTAGGGTGACCCTTGAATTTGATTCCAACCAGATCCCAGGTTTCCCTTTCGTGCCAGTTTGCCCCGGCCCAGAGACCAGTCATGGAATCTACTTCTTCATCCGTTTTCGTCTTGACTACCAGCCTGTTTCCGTTTGTTGTTGAAAGAAGATGGTAAACGACCTCTAGGTGATCTTTGTAGTCTATACCTGTGATCATCAGGAGCACATCAAATCCTTCGTCTTTCCTCTCCTTCATGAATGCAAGAATGTTCTCCTTTGCAACGTAGACCGTTCTAGTCCCGTCCTTTGAGGTACCCTCAGATTCAATCGGTATCAATGTTTCACCTTCCCGGATACAATACCATCCTGCAACTGCTTCAGTGCGCTGATAAGCGCTTCTGGCCTGGGAGGACAGCCAAACAGATATATGTCCACGGGTATAACCTGGTCTACCCCATCCACGACTGAGTACCCTCTTACGTACGGTCCTCCAGCAGTTGCACAGGCCCCCATAGAAATTACGTATTTCGGGAAGGCCATCTGATCGTACAACCTTCTGATTCTGGGTGCCATCTTCTTGGTAACTGTTCCGGAAACTATCATCAGGTCGGAGTGTCTTGGGGAATCCCTGAATACATCAGCCCCGAACCTGGCCCAGTCATAATCAGAGCCCATGGAAGACATCATTTCAATGGCGCAGCAGGCAAGCCCGAATGTAAAAGGCCAGAGAGATTTTCCCTTCCCCCATCTCAGTGCCTCGTCGAGAGTCGTGAGAAGTATACTATCCGACATCTGCCCACCTCATGTAACCTTTCCTTACAGCGTAAACAAATCCAAAGAGCAGAATCGCTATGAATAGAACAACGTTCATGAATGCTCCCGCTCCAAGTGCTTTAACATCGCCAGCCCAGGGAAGAAGCAGCAGAAAATCAACGTCAAATATGATGAAAGCTATTATGAAGAAGAGGTATTGTAACGGAAGTGGTGCCTGGAAATCCCCAGTAGTCACTTCCCCGCATTCATAATTGTCGTTGGTGTATTTACCGTAGGTCTTGGGTGAAAATTTATGGGCGACAGCTAACAGCATGGAAACAATTATAGGTACTACCACGACTGCTAGAGCAAGAGCAGTCATTTCAGGGGTCAAGCTCATCTATCCCTTATTGACTATGCAAATTTATATTTTTGGAAATCAGCTTTCAATTCATTAACGCCTGGAAAACGGGAAAAATACTTAGTTGCAAAAGATGAGGAAAATAATTAAAACTAAATATGCCAATATAAAGGCAAGAATAATAATAAAAGAATTAATAAGTCTGGATTCTAAGATTGAGCAGTTTCAAGGATTGATTTTCTATCCGGACCAATTTTTGCAGGTTTCTGTTGGTATTTCACGAATACATTCTTCGCGAGCATACCCTTGAGCAGCTGAATTGCCAAAGCTGGATCAATTCCTTTTGGGCAAACGTCTGAACATGCGCCTGCGAAATGGCACCTCCAGACGCCGTGCTTGGAATCCAGCAAATTCAGTCTCTCGTTGAAGCCTATATCCCTGGAGTCTGCAATGTATCTGAATGATTGCGCCAGCGCTTGCGGACCCAAGTATAACTCGTCTGTAGCCATCGTGGGACATGCTGATAGACAGGCACCGCACATAATGCACTCTGTGAACATTGAGTACAGCTCTCTTTCCTCTGGAAGCTGAAGGAATTCCCCAGTCACTTTTTCTTCCTGCCTGATAATGTAGGGCTTGATACTTTCATGATTCCTGAAAAGCTTGGTCAGATCGGGAACCAGGTCTTTGACAAGATCGTAGTTTCCCATAGGATCGACTTTGATCAGATCCTTTCCTAGATCGAGAATTTGGGTCTGACAGGCCAGCCTCTCCCTGTTATTTATTATCATGGCACAGGAGCCGCATATTCCCATCCTGCAGGAATACCTTGCAGCAAGAGAGGGATCTATATGCTCCTTGATATAAAGTATTCCATCTAGGACAGTCATGCCTCTCTGTACTGGCACCTTGTATTCCATGTACTTTGGAAGTTCCTTCTTCTCCGGATCGTATCTCCTGACCCTTAAGGTGACTGTTTTTACTACCTCTCCAAATCCCTTTAACATGAGTTCCATTTATAATCCTCCTCCAAGCAGCATCGTCACAACCGTCTTAGAGCCCCATATGAATATGATCAGCCCTGCTACAAGCATGATGTAGGTGATTGCTTTCTCAGACCTATCACCTGGGAACTGCTCTGAAAGTATGATCCTGAATCCGTTGAATATGTGAAATACCAGGAATGTGAGAAGAAGCTCAAATATTGAACCCCAGAACAGAGTGTGGTATATGGTGGTCACTGTAGTATAATAAAGGGTACCTCCCGTAAGCGTATGCGTAGAAGTGGAGTTGTTTGCATACTGGTAAAGCACCTTGTCACTTGTTGGGGCAAGAGCGCTGATTGCGAGAAAATGCAGTGCACCTAAAACAAGTATGAAGATTCCGGTAATATATTGTATCAGCATTATCTTTGATTCTTTCACAGTATCACCCCTGTGAAAATATAAACTATGCCAAAGATGCTAATTATGATCATGAAAATGCCTAGCAGTATTTTGAGCACCATGTTCCAGCCACGTAATGACTTGGCCTTGTATGGGTATTCAATCCTGTACGGCTTTGGCATCAATAGTCCACTTTCAGTTATAGTCAGCCTAAGACCATTAAGGGCATGGAATGTTGCGGCCAGCAGTATACCGGACAGGATGTACGGGCCAAAATGAACCCCGAAAGGCCAATCCAGGAATACCATTGTACTATTCCACGTAATGGGACCATCCAGTATTCTTGATGTCTCAAAAACGTGAGCCATAAGGTAAAGACCAAGGGCTATACCCGTGAGCCTGTGGAGTGCATAAAGCCATTTGTCAGAACTGTACTTAAGCGGGTTGAACCAGAAAATCCATCCTTTCTTATTTTCAATCGCCATTAGATCACCTCAATACACCCTCGGCTCAGGTTTCCATTTGGTTAGCTTGACCGGAAGATATGAGATCAGTATTTTGTCGCCCTCCCTTCTGGCTATGGTATGCTTCAAGTAATTGACGTCGTCTCTGTTCGGATAATCTGTCCTGAAATGGGACCCCCGGCTTTCCTTTCTTTCGAGCGCACCGGTGATAACAACCTCCGCCAGTTCAACCACGTTTCTCATCTCGAATGCAGCGATTAAATTCTGGTTGTACACATTTCCTCTTTCTTTGATTATAATGCTCTTGCTCATCTTCTTAAGTTCCCTTACCGCTTTCAAGCCATCAGTCAGACCGGCTTCGTTCCTGAAGACGTACGCATCTTTATCCATAATGTCCCAGAGTCTCCTCTTTATCTCATATGGGTCATTGTCCCCGTTTTGATTGTTGACTTCAGCAACAATGGATTCTGCGTGTTTCCTGTCTCCTTCTAACAGGGAAACACCATTATTGTTCTTCAACAGCCATTTAGCAGCCTCTCCTCCGGCAACTTTGCCAAATACCACACATTCACTGGTTGAATTCGCCCCGAGCCTGTTTGCGCCATGAGTTGAAACGCATGCAGCTTCCCCTGCAGCCCAAAGGCCATCCACGCCCGTATTACCAAGAACGTTTACATTGATGCCCCCCATCGTGTAGTGGGCCGCAGGTCTTATTGGAAGTGGACTCTCCACTGGGTCTATACCGACATAATGTATTCCTATTTCCCTGACCTGGGAAAGTTTCTCCTTGATTTTCTCCGCACCTATAGGAGAGAAATCCAGTAGTACATAATCAAGACCATTTGGACCCTTGAATCCCTTTCCATTGAGTATTTCAGTCATTATACTCCTTGATACAATGTCCCTGGGTGCAAGATCCTTTTTTTTCGGGGCGTATCTTTCCATGAACCTTTCTCCCTGTGCGTTTTTCAATATACCTCCGTCCCCCCTTACGCCCTCAGTTATCAAGATCCCTGATGGCACCAGCCCGGTCGGATGGAACTGGACGAATTCCAGGTCCTTCATCTCGAGTCCCCTCCGCAATGCTATCGCAAGACCATCTCCTGTCACGAGATGCGAATAGGTTGTATATCCGTAAAGCCTTCCAAGACCCCCAGTGGCTATAATTCCGGCCTTTGCCTTGAAAATTCTAATCTCACCTGTTGCAATGTCTATTGCAACCACTCCTCGGAACCTATTGTTATCAATGAGGAAGTCGACGGCAAATTGCTCGTGAAACTTGTCCACATTCCCATATTTCAGGAGTGTATCATATAGGGCGTGCACTTCGAAAAATCCTGTTCTATCTGAAGCATATGTGGCCCTGTTGAATGAGTGCCCGCCGAATGCCCTCTGGGCAATCCTTCCATCCTCTCTTCTCGCCCAGGGCAGTCCCCAGTGCTCCAATTCCATGATGTCTACTGGACATTGTCTCACGAAGAATTCAATTACGTCCTGGTCGGCGAGGTAGTCAGATCCCTTGATGGTATCATACGCGTGAAGATCAAATGAATCCCCCTCTTCCTCGTACAGAACTGCAGCAGACCCACCTTCCGCAGAAATTGAGTGGGCCCTCATAAGCTGATTCTTTGCAATTATTGCAATTCTCAATTTTCCTTGCCCGGTCTTGGCTGCTTCTATAGCAGCTCTGAGACCTGCCAGGCCAGATCCTATAATTACTAAATCATAATCAAGGACTTCAACCAAATAGATCGCCGATTAGGTAGTATATGAACCTATAAAAAAATTCGTAAGAGAATTAGAATTAGGCACGGTAAAATCCAGTGAAGACTATTAATTACAAAATATTCCACGATATCTCGTCAGATACACCCAATATTTCCCGCTGTTGGAGGCCATTCTTTCGTATTCAACGAAAGGAAAAATGATAATTAAGCAAGAGACCCAAAAATTATGTGGCGGCGATTGAGAAAAGGAATATCAGGAATCCTGAGATAACCAGTCCCTCCACTTCGTCCCCAGGGATGTGCTCAAATTTGAACAATAATCCTGCCATTTCCATGATAAGCAGACCAAGAAAGAAAAGTGGGTACTTGAACCTGGACGGAAGGAGATGAGGCATTATATCCCTCCTCCCGAATGCACAAGCATTATGTTCGGGATTACCCCTGCTGAGAGTCCTCGAAGATATATGTCCACGAACACGAACATCACAAGGCTAATCCAAGCAAGCGTTTCGTGATGCTCGTTGAACCTTGACTGTATCCTGAAGAATGTGGTCTTCCTGTCTCTATTTGCAGGACATGTGAAGCAATCTTTGTACCCTCCGGTCAGGTGTCTTACTGAATGGCATGAGAAGGTGTAAAGGGTCACTGCAATGGTGTTTACAGTCAATATGATTGTACCCAGTGAGAGAGTCAGGGAGCCTGAATATACTATTGAATAGTATATGTCATAATAGAAGAATGGAAGTATTCCCCATGCAGTATACATGAAATATCTGTGGAAGTTTTCCACCCTGAAGAATCCCGTTTCTCCGGAATATTTCCTTCTTGCTGAATCCATTCTTTCATTTACCGTGCAAGTATTCGGGTGATTGAATAAATGACGATGATAATCCTTTCTGTATGCGTAACACGTGAGACGGAACAGGACAACAAGCGGGAGTATGAGTACCGTCGGAGTATAGAATGGATCAGTAAGGCCGTCCTTTACCGGTACGGGGAAGGAGAGAAGCACATAAGTCCCTATCACAGAAACAAGAACAAATGACCAGAATCTCCAGTTTGGTTCAAGAAACTCCGGAGGCAGCAAATGCAGATTTGAAGATTCATTTGCACTTCTCATTTCCTTTCACCCTCTTTCCTACTTCTTCGGATGATTATTGCGATTGGGTCGTAGAAGGCATTGACTGCCCTCTCCTTCTCCGGAATGATTGCATTATCAGTTATTCGTATCTCCTCTGGACATACGCTCTGGCAACACTTGGTTATATTGCAGAAACCCAGTCCCCCCTCTGAATTAAGGAACTCTGATCTATTGAGTGAGTCCAGTGGATGCATGTCGAGTGATGCAGCCTTTACGACGTGTCTTGGTCCTACGTATCCAGATTTGTGCTCCCTTATCACGTGACATACATCCTGACAGAGGAAACACTCTATGCACTTCTTGAACTCCTTTGATCTTTCAATATCAATCTGTGACATCCTCCACGGTTTTTCAATCCCTTTTTTCGGAGTGAATGGAGGGATCCTCCTGAGAATATCCCAGTTTTCTGACACATCAGTCACCAGGTCCTTTACAAGCGGAAATGCACCCATTGGGGATACTGTGACCTTTTTCCCTCTAAAAGAATCTATCCTGGTCTTGCACATAAGCGATGGTTTGTGATTTATTTCCGCTGAGCAGGAACCACATTTCCCTGCCATGCAGTTCCACCTAATTGACATGGAAGGGTCTATGTGCCTTTCTATATATTTCATGGCATCCAGGACGACCATGCCTTCCTCTACCGGCACCTCATAGTCCACGAAACGACCTTTCGTCTCGATTTCTGGATTGTGACGGTACACTGAAATTGTTATTTTATCCATCAGTACTCCTCCGGTTCAACTAATTTTTTCAGATCGTCTGGCAGTTCTGGAACTGCCCTCCATTCAAGTTTCATTTCATCACCAGCCCTCACATAAATCAGGTTCTTTCTTAACTGTGGGTCCTTTTTCGGGAAGTCAGCTCTTGCATGTGCCCCCCGGCTTTCCTTTCTTTCTATAGCACCCCTGATAATTGCTTCTGCTGCGATAAGCATCAGTGGGAACTCAAGACACTGCAGGAGTCCCTTGTTGTATCGGATGCTCCCATCAACGCCGAGTTTCGTTGACTGCATTTTCAGTTCCAGGATTATATTTAGGGCATCGTTTAGATCATTTCCATTCCTGATTATACCCACTTTTTCGCTCATCGTATCTTCGAGTTTTGTTGCCAGATCGTAAGGGTTCAACCCATCCTTGTTCAGGTATGATTTGACTCTTTCCATTTCAGCAATCAGCAGCGATTCGTCCACAGAGCCGAATCCTGATCTCTTTGCAAAATTTGACGCTCCTTCACCGCTTCTTTTACCGAATACGAGAATATCGGCCAGCGAGTTTCCTCCAAGACGGTTTGCCCCGTGAAGTCCGCTCGCAACTTCACCTGCGGCGAATAGCCCTGGGACATTCGTTGAGGTCGTTTCCGGATCTACCCTAATCCCACCCATCTGGTAGTGTACAGTGGGCGCAACTTCCATCTTTTCCCTTGTGATATCCACCCCTGCGAAATCAAGGTACTGCTTGTACATGCTCGGCAACTTCTTCTTTATGAAATCCGCTCCTTTGTGGGTGATATCTAAATACACCCCTCCGTGTTCCGTCCCGCGTCCTGCCATAATTTCAGCGTAGTTTGCCCTTGCAACGATGTCCCTTGCATCCAGTTCCATTTTCTTGGGGGAGTAACGTTGCATGAATCTTTCACCCTTGGCATTCAGCAGTATTCCTCCTTCTCCTCTCACTCCCTCCGTAACCAGTAATCCCTTCACTCCTGGCGGGTAAACCATTCCCGTCGGATGGAATTGTATCATCTCCATGTCCATAAGCTCTGCACCCACCTGGAATGCAAGGCCAAGCCCGTCTCCAGTGGACTCCCAGGAATTTGATGTCACCTTGAAAATCCTTCCACACCCCCCTGTGGCAATGATCGTGGCCTTGGCACGGAAGTAATGAAAAACCCCATCGCTCAGCTTCAGACCTAAAGCACCAACAACCCTTCCCTCATTGGTGAAAAGTTTCGTGACGAAAACTTCGTCGTATACCTTTACTTTCCTATGTAGAAGCTGGTCCTCAAGAGTTCTTATGATCTCCAAGCCTGTCCTGTCTCCAACATGGCAGAGTCTCCTGTAAGTGTGTGCTCCAAATGCCCTCTGCATTATTCTCCCGTCAGGAGTCCTGTCGAAGAGAGCACCGTATTCCTCCAGTTCCCTGACCCTCTCCGGTGCTTCTTTAGCAAGTATTTCAACCATCCTGTAGTTTGAGATGTAAACACCTTCTATGAAAGTATCAGAAAAGTGCACCTGCCAGTTATCCTTTGAATCAACATTCGCAAGACTAGCAGCAATCCCTCCTTCAGCCATCACAGTGTGAGCCTTCCCTAGAAGAGACTTAGAAAGTATAGTGACGGAGGAGCCTGAGTCAGACGCTGCGATCGCTGCCCTCATTCCTGCTCCACCTGCCCCGATTATTAGGACGTCTGTTTCATGCACAATATATTGACTGCTCATTTTAACACTTCACAGAGCTTTCGCCTTGTGAAGAAGTTTAGGCTGAATATAAATCTTTAGTATCCCACAGCATTTTATATGCCGTTATATTCTGTTATTGTCAATTAACAAATTCCAAATTATCAAATTGCCGAAAAGTCGATAAGATTCTTCCTCCTGTCCTTGCTTAAGAGCACAATTCTGGAATCTTCCCTCTCTCCGCCAAAATCATAATTCAGGTAACCACTCAACCTGTTGGAGAACTCTCTTATTTCCTCGTGCGACGGCATATTTTCAATGGAAAGCCTCCCCTTGGAGCCACCAACATGTACGTACCCCTTGTTCTCGATGAAATCTGGATCTGCCCTCTTATCAAGTTTGTAATAATCCTCAATGTACCCAAGATTGAAGTCCTTTACCAGAGTGTGTCTTATCACTGTTCTGGTGTCCACAGTGGAAAGGAAATCGAGTGTTTTCATCAATCTCTCCCATCCATCCCTGTAAGTTGGGTTTAGCAGCTCCCTGAATATTTTCTCGTTTGGGGCGGCAACCGTCACATAGAGCTGGGTCGGAAGTGTTTCCAGCTTTTCCAGAGCTTCGGGATTCGTCCCATTAGTGACAAGGAAAGTTGATATCTTCCTCTGTTTCGCTTCGTAAAGGAGATCGTTCAGTTTTCCGTAGAGAGTGGGTTCACCAGTCAGGGAAATTGCCATGTGCTTTGGTTGCTGTGCTTCGAGCCATTTCTTAATGTCAGTCCTGCCATCGCCCTTGAATCCTGTCAGGAGCTGCTTCTGGGCAAGGATGCTCCCTTCCATCACCCCAAAAGCATCATCTTCTTCAGGTATCTTGACCCCCTCCCATCCCTGCGCTCTCCAGCAAAACAGGCAACTTTCAGAGCACCAGTCAACAGTTGGCGTCATCTGCACGCATCTATGACTTTCTATTCCATAGAATGTCTGTTTGTAGCACGGTCTGTTATAATAGAGGGACTGTCTCATCCAGTGGCATAGTTTGACGGCAGAATGGTTGCCGACTATCTTGTATCCCTGCTTTTCCAGAGCTTTTCTCTTGATTTCATCCATACGTTCACCATTTGTTTGCAGTTACAATGAATCCCGTGTGGTAGAGGAATGAGGACTCCGGCCTGAGCCCTGATTCGCTCATTTTAATCGGGATGTCGACAATTTCATGTATATTCACTAAAAAACCGTTTTCTTTCATGAAACGCGAAAATGCTTCAGCCTGCGAATAGGTTGGAAGAATGGAGCCCACGTTCCTGACATTAGCCATTTTTCCTTCGAGAAATATGTGGGGTTCCGGACTGTCGATGAAAACATCTTCATATTCTTCAATTGGGGCCTTCATCCCGTCTTCGTTCACTGCTTTTACGAGTCCTTCAACTTCAAATCTGTTTATGTTTCTTTTTAACAGTTCAAATGAGTCTTTATTGATCTCGTACGATTCTATCCTGACACGAAACATCAAAGATGCCATAATTGAGAACCCACCATTCCCACCTCCTATCTCCAGCAACTTTTCCCTGAATGGCAAATTCATTTTGAAACCAATAAAAGAGACGTCCTTGGGCAAAATAATTTGGGGACCACGTTCTAGAGAACCCGACACATCCTCCAGCGCTGCCTTTCTGATCTTGAATTTCCTGGAACCCAGTTCCACCTCATTCATGTCTATTGAGAATTTCTCAGTATCGATGTTGCCCAACCCCCTAACGTAAATCAGGCCTGACCTGTTAGAGAAGCAGAAATTTTCATTTTCGTCATATAACGTCAGCAGCACATTGGGTTAGAAAAAAGGATTTAAAATAGGTTTTCCTAAGGGTGATGTGCAAGCACAGGAAGAACCGCTGAAATTCTTTTTGGAAAACAATTATCTCAGGAAAAAATGCACAAAATGCGGCATGTCATTCTGGACCTTGGACGCTGATAGGACCACGTGTGGGGAGGTGCCATGTGACCCTTATTCGTTCATTCATAATTCTCCGACATCAAAAGGATATTCGCTTGAAGAGATGAGAGAGGAGTTCCTTTCCTTTTTTGAGAAGTATGGACACAAGAGAATAAAGAGGTACCCTATCGTTGCAAGGTGGAGGGAAGATGTATATCTTGTGAATGCAAGCATATACGATTTCCAGCCTCACGTCACGTCTGGAAAGGTTCCACCACCTGGGAACCCTTTAGTCATATCGCAGCCGTGCATAAGGACTGTTGATCTTGACAATGTCGGCAAAACAGGAAGGCACCTTTCGGTCTTTGAGATGGGAGGGGCAAAATCTTTCAATTTTCCTGGGAAGGAGATCTACTGGAAGGACAAGGCTGTTGAATATTCCAGACTCTTTCTAGAACATCTTGGCGTAGATAGAAACGAAATCATCTATAAGGAGAAACCCTGGTTTGGCGGCGGGAATGCAGGTTCCGCAGTTGAGGTCATGGTAAGGGGACTCGAGGTTGCAACTTTGGTCTTTATGGACATGATAGAGGACCCATCTGGCGAATATGAATTTGATGGATTGAGATACAGGAAAATGGAGAACAGGATCGTTGATACGGGATACGGAATCGACAGACTAGTCTGGTTATCTCAGGGGACAGATACAATTTTTGAGTCGCTTTATCCGGATTTAGTCAAGAAACTGATGGAGGAGGTTGGTATCTCCACTCCTAAATTCTTAGGGAAGTTCATAGCTGAATCTTCCAAAGAGGATGGGTCTGAACAAAAATTTCTCAGAGCTTTGTCAGAAGAAGATAGGGAAACGATGGAGAAACTCCTCCAGATTTATGTGCTTGCTGATCATTCTAGGTCTTTGACATTCCTGTTATTTGATGGACTTGTTCCTTCCAATTCCAAAGCAGGATATGTCTTGCGGATGCTGATAAGGAGATCGCTGCTCTCCTTACAGAAATTGAAACTGAATGGAGGCCTCTGGCCACTGATAGAGATACAGGAGAAAAGATTTGGCAGTCTCATAGATAAGAGGCTTGAGAGGTCAGCGAGGGAAATAGTCCATTTGGAGACAGAAAGATTCAACGAATTGCTGAGTAAGGGGGACTCTCTCATAATCAAACACGCCAGGAATGGGACAATGTCTGAAGATGACGCCGTAATGCTCTTCCAGAGCAACGGACTGCCTATTGAATACATAAGGGAGAGGGCTCAGGTCCTCAATATTAAACTTCCGGAATCAATATCGAAATTCAAGGGTTTTGCAAACCAGAGAATAGAAGGGGTCGAGAAAGAAAAGGTTGGCATAGGGTCTTATCCCGCTACAAGGAAGCTGTATTATGAGGATGAGAGGAATTTCGAATTCAAAAGCAAGGTAGTTGGCATTGAAGGCAACAAAATCATCCTTGAAGAAACCTCCTTCTACCCAGAAGGAGGGGGGCAGCCTTCAGATACTGGATATCTGACGGTCAACGGTACCAAGCATAATGTGATAGATGTACAGATCATAAACAATGTTGTGGTCCACACCCTGGATGATGCAGACGGAATAATGAAGGGAGATTATGTATCCGGGTTCGTCGATGTGGAAAGAAGGGACAGGCTGATGAAGAATCACTCTGCCACACACATACTTCTCTCATCTATCAGGGACGTCCTTGGACTCCACGTATGGCAATCAGGTGCACAGAAGGACCCTATCGTCAGCCGCCTGGACATTACCCACTACAAGGATATATCCCGTGAAGAATTAAAAGCAATAGAGATGAGGGCAAATCAGATCATCAGAATGAACCTCCCTCTGCACAAGGAATTTGTAGACAGAGACAAGGCAGAGGAAAATTTTGGCTTCACCCTTTACCAGGGGGGAATACCTGCCGGGAACAGTCTCCGGCTGGTGGAGATACCTGGAATTGATGCTGAGGGGTGCGGTGGTACCCACGTTGACTGGACTGGAGAGGTAGGGCTGATAAAGATACTCAGAATAGAGAAGATCCAGGATGGAGTCATTCGTTTCCATTTCACATCTGGAAAGTCGGCCGTGGAGCAAGATCAGATGATTGATGATGAACTGATGGCAATCAAGGAAGAAATGGGAAGCGACCCCATTCAGTCTTATAACAGCATGAGGAAGGAGATTTCTGAAGTGAGAAGGGCATTAGCATCAGGAACGAAGGATCATAAGGTTAGATTTGGAAAAAGAATGATAAGGTTGATTGAAACTGATGAGGTTATTGCAAATGACGTATCAAGAAGCCTTGGGGATGGGGTGGGAATTGTGATTTCCAAGGAAAGGATCAGGGTGGCTTCAGGAAGAAATGATGCATCCGCCCTCGAGATTTTGAGACTGATTGAAAGCGCAGGGTTGGTGAAAGGTGGAGGGAACCCTCAATTTGCGCAGGGGAAAGTATTAAGGGAAAATTTGGATTGGAAATCAGTCAAAGAGGCGATAATTCATCACTGAAGATGAACTAGATAACCTACGGAGAGAAGTTGGAAAATATTTCACCGTGACGAAATCCCTGGAAGAACAGCCGGGGCTCTATAATTTTCACGTTATCATTACTAAGGACCTTGAGGAGGATTTCAGGAAACTGAACAATGAAATGAAGTCAATGGGATATATACCAATAATCTCGAAGAGAAGAGATCAAGGTTCTGAAATAATCCTCTCTGTCATAAAAAGGAGAAAGCAGAAGAGGTTTGGAATCTGGGTGAACATAGTACTCCTAGTAGCTACGCTAGCCTCAACCATTTACGTGGGGGAAGGGCTTTATGTGAGCTATTTCAATATAGGTGCAAATGGACCGCTCCAGTATTTCTATGGCTTCCTATACTTCTCCCTTCCTTTGCTAATCATTTTGGGAACGCATGAACTGGGACATTATTATGTTGCGAAGAAAAACGGCGTTGCTGCTTCCCTTCCTTTTTTCATACCCGCTCCGATAACAATTCTTGGGACTCTTGGGGCCTTCATTTCGCTTCGGGACCCCATCCCTGACAGGAAGACGCTGATTAGAATTGGAGCTGCAGGCCCACTTGTAGGATTTGTGATGAGCATAATTGTAGGTTTCATAGGGGCATATCTGGGTATTATTCAGAAACCTGTAGTCGTTACAAGCCAACAAATCACGTATTCGATCAACCTTCCATTTATATACTCAATCGTCCCATGGTTGGTACCGAAGAATGTTCACCCGGTTGCCTTTGCCGCCTGGGTTGGATTCCTGGTGACCGCAATAAATCTGTTCCCCATCGGCCAGCTTGATGGTGGCCATGTTGCACGAGGACTCCTCGGTGAAAATGCAAAATATCTGAGTTATTCCTTTATCGCAATATTAATTTTCTTAGGCATATACTATCCAAGCTGGATAATTTTCGCTATCCTGGTTGTAATTCTTGGAATAAGTCATCCTCCTCCTCTTAACGACATTTCCAAACCGAAAATGAAGGAAATAACGGTGGGGGTGATCGCAATTCTTCTGGTAGTCATTTCATTTTCAACTGTCCCTATCAGCCCTGCTGTGCAGCACATTGTTCCTGAGACAGCTACAGCATCGTTAAGCGATGGGAACAATTTCCTCATGGCCAATTATGCTCCGTTCAGCAGTGAGAATTACACGTTGAAGGTGGATAATCCTAACAATGCATCAATATCACTTCAGGTTCAGCTGAACAACATTCCTGGATTCATTGAGAGTGGTTCTATCAATGAATCTTTGGCCCCCCACCAGTCGAGATACGTGGAGATTGCGTACCAACTGGCCAATGATTCACAAAGGGGCATTTTCCGTGCTTACATTAACGTCACGACCTCAGTGAAATCATTCGCGTACACAAGGACCTTCACAGTTGCAGGAGTGGATCCAAATGTTACGGCGAATCTGGAAAATCCGCTTTTTTCAAAATCACCAACCATGAACATTAGCCTATACAATGCTGGGCTGGGAGACAATTTTACTGTTTACGGGTTTAATTCCAGTTCGGTATTCACCATTGGTCCAACCTTGTTGAACTATTCATTCACCAATTCGATCACTGTAATTGCCCTCAGCGGATATTCATCTAGAAACATTGAGATCTCTTTTACTTATCCACAGACTTACGGAGGAGCAGTTCTAATGGATTCTCAATACAACGCGGTTTTCATACTTTACGGTCCGCCATAGTGACGGAGAATGAGTGAAGCCAATGACAAAAAATTATTTAAGTAATCGAAATGCTTCAGCCATTATGCAAGATTACGATGTGTTGGTTGCTGGCGCTGGTATTGCGGGCTCAACTGCTGCGGCAATGGCTGGCAAAATGGGGAGCAGGGTACTTCTTTTGGATAGGAACAAGGAAACGGAGCCGGGAAAAAAGACGCTGTGGGGATGGGTATGCGGTGATGCCGTGGCTAAGTCACACATCGAGTTCGTCAGAAAGAATCTGGGAAACATATTCACGGGGGATGATCTCGGACTTCCGGTGGATGGGGTCATGGCCCTGTCACCTGATCTTCAATATAAGCTCCCTTTTGACGGCGAGGGGTACAGTCTGGAGAGACCGATATTTGGGGCCACGCTCTTCAATGCTGCGATCAAGAATAACGTAGAGTTCAGGGGAGGTTTCAGCATTGAGGCACCTATTGTGGAAGAGGGGTTTGTAAAAGGAGTTGTGGGAAAGAATTCTAAGGGGGAGGAGGAAAAGATAAGAGCGAAGGTCGTTGTGGATGCGCTTGGAATATCCTCACTGCTGAGAAGAAAGCTTCCAGAGAATCCGTACATTGACAGGGAGATTGATTACGAGGACCTTGAACTGACTGGAAGATTCATCTATAAAATTGAAGATTACGAGAATGACCTGAAATATTATGATCCAAAATATGCCCTAATACACCTAAACCAGAACATGGCTCCAGGTGGATATGGGTGGGTTTTCCCGAAGAAAGACGGGAGGGTGAATGTTGGACTGGGAGTACAGCACAAGAGTCTTGAATTGAGAAATGCTAAATTTGGAGAGAAGGATAACCTGAAATCTCTGATTGACAAATACGTGAAATGGAACAGGACTTTCAAGAAATACAGCCTGGATGATTCCTTCAGGAACGGGGAGGGCTACTGGAGCGTCAGTGTAAGGAGGCAGATGGAAGGAATGGTATTCCCGGGTTATATAGGAGCTGGAGATTCCATGGCTTCTCCGAATCCGCTGAGTGCTGGAGGAATAGGGCCAGCCCTCATAGGGGGCATACTCGCTGGAAAGAAAGCTGCTGAATGCAGGGATTATTCAAAATGCGGGTTAGATGAGCTGTGGAGCTACAATGTAGATTACAACAAACAGTACGGAAGCAAAATGGCTGGGATGGAAGTGTTCAGGACGTTCCTCCAGTCTATGACAAACGAGGACATAGACTACGGGATGAAAAATTTCATAACGTACGAGGAAGCTGTGGAAATTACTTATGGAAGGATTCCGGAACTTTCACTTACGAGCAAGATTGGCAAGGTAATGAAGGGAATGAAGAACGTCAAGACTTTCAAGAGCCTGGTATGGACAGTGGACACGATGAAGCAGTTGAACAGGATTTATGATGGATACCCTACCACCCCTGGAGAATTTCCACAATTCAAGGCAAAAATTCAATCGATCGTGAATGATGCGAAGGAGAGACTTCCTCCCAATCCAGTTTGAAGATTGATACGTTTTCAATTTAACTGGTCTTTACATTTCGATAGAGAGTTGTCTCCGGTCATTATAGGGTTTCCAAATGGCTGTGTTATACCGTAATTATACAATTCATTTCGCTGCAACCTCTCCGGGGGGAATCATATTTTTCAGCATTTGAAGCCAATGACAATCTCCCCTTTCTTGTTCAGCTTGATTCCTGTCTCCCCTTCATAGCCGCAATCACTGCACTTTACCTCAAATGAGAAAAGGCATTCCATACTTATTTCTGGAATCGATTGCAATTTCAGATGTACTGATCCGCAATTTGGGCATTTGAGCCGCTCTGTTCTCATGATAAAAAAGGAAAAAAATTATGGGGCGTGTGCGAACCCCGATAGATGCTCTCCAACGGCGGGGATACCGATCACGAATGCCACTATTCCAGTCAGCACAAGCACTATTGCCGTCAGGACTGCGATCCACTTGTTCTTCGTCAGCACTAGAGGAAGAACCAGAATTCCAGAAACTCCAGCACCCAAGTAGAGCAGGAACATCGCAATAGGAGATTGGGTCATCTTGAGAAGGTACCCCTCATAGCCTGAAACGATTGAATATATTCCGGCGAAGAATCCGAAAAATCCTGCAAATGACAGGGAACCTTTCTTTATGATTATGGCGCCCGCTAAGAGCGTTGCCAGTCCGAATAATGCAAGTGGGTCACCGAATAGAATGCTGTAGGAACCACCTTCAGGTTCCGGCCAAAGCATGCTATAGAACAGACCATAGATCAAAGCGTAAAAACCCGTCCCGAGAAGGAAATAGGAAAACGATTGATTTACCTCTTCCTTGTCTTTTCCCAGGAAGTACCTGTATACCGCGAAGGCTGCCAATCCAAAGAACATTGTTCCGATCATCGCAAGATTCGCAGCCAGCGGATCAGAGAATACTGTCATTTAAGTCACCGTACCAATATTGCGCGATGCTATATTACTCGGCGCGTGCAAATTTGTGTATTCTTGCTCTTTGCTTAAGGTCAATTAAATATATTTAATACAAATTTAGTCTCGTATGGCAAGGATGAATATTTCGATCACTAACGAGATGGTACAGAGAATCCAAAACCTATCAAAAGAAGATAACAAAACCGTCAGTTCAATAGTGACCGAATCTATTGGTATTTACGAGTATCTTAAAGAGAATCATTTGAACTGGAAAGACCTCGAAAGATTGTCCGATTATTTGAGACTGACTAAGGCAATGAATGCCATTCCGGTACCCTCCATACTTCTTGACTTTACAATTGGCAAGTGCGTAGCGTGTTCGAAGGAAGAAACTCTGAATTCGTGGATGGATAGAGGAAAACAGCTGGGGGAGTTCATTAAAAGCATGGCAGGTACGGTAGAAGACCTCCAGGAAATAATTAAGAAATATTCCAAGTTTCTTCCGCTGGACGGGGTGGATATGAGGATTGAAGATGGAAAAATTACATTCATTGTAAATGGGGCTGGGTACAGCAAGGAATCTGCAATGGTGACTTCAGCTGGAATTCAGGGTTTTCTGGAAGTGTATGGGTACAAAGACTTCCATGCTGAAATAATTGAGGGGTTTGTGAAGGTAACGGCATCATCAACCACTGCTTCAGGAACTGCAGTGAAAGAGTGATTGACTCTGTTTTGAATGCTCCGTTTTTATTGTATTTTGAAAATGAATCATTTGCTGCGTTAAAATCATTATTATACCCTTTTGAATACTGAATGGTGGTAGAGAACCATGATAAATTGCCTTTGAATTTCAAGTACATGGTTTCAAATGCTGGTTTATCCAGATTCGGTTTCTCTACTTTCAATATCGCTATACTCTGGGTAATAATGGCGGAAACTCGTCTGCCAATAATGGCAGGGCTAGGGGACGGGATCCTGTCGGCCCCATTATTCTTCAGTTTTATAGTAGGGGCAATCGTAGATAAATCTTCCAGGAAAAGGAGAATAGCATTGCTTTCTGGAACTCTGAGGGCAGTTGCAATATCGTCCATATATGCAGCCCTTCTTGTTCACAACATACCATTAGCACTGATCGCCATATATGCCACAGGATTCTTCATCGGCTTCACTTCAGACATACTGAATTCAGTTCGAGCGGTCTGGTTCAAGGAATTTCTCACTGAGAACAATTACAAGAAGGGGAATGCACTTGATCAATCTGTCCTTTCACTTGCTGAAGGTGCCGGATATGTGACAGGATCTATTTTCCTTGACTTGGGATTTCAGAACACTTTTCTCGCTGTCATATTCATCTTCCTGATTTCGATCATCCCTGTCCTGATGATTAGGGTAAGTGAAACTTCCGGTCCCGACCATACGGATATCATAAACTCGACCAGGGAGGGACTCTCATTTATCAGGGGGAGCAGACCGATAACCCAGTTAATATATCTGATGCTGGCAACCAACCTAATATTTGGGATGCTCGGAGTGGTGTTTACCGCTTTGGTCCAGTTGCATTTCAAGTTACCTCCACATTATGCTGGTCTTATCTTTGCAATACTGGTATTTGGTATATTCATTGGTTCTGCCTTATCGGTCAACATAAAGGGAAGAGTAGGGGACATTCTGTTCTCCTCCCTTTTGCTTCTGGGCCTGCTCGTAACATCGGTATATTTCCTGAATAACATTTATCTTACACTCTTTCCGGTATTCATTTCTGGCGCCATAGTTGGGGTACTCAACGTTGCGGTTTCAACTGCGATGTTGAAAATTGTTCCAGTTGACATGATGGCAAGGGTTCAAGGCTCATTCAACACATTTGGACTTGGGGCAACTGCATTTGCGGGAATGATAGGAGGATCAATAGTGCAGGTGACCGGTCCACTTCACTCCTTCCTTTACCTTGGAGCTGGAGTGATCTGCATCTCGTTTCTTACACTCATATTCAGGGAACTCGG
Organism: Thermoplasmata archaeon; assembly: GCA_021817415.1. GTDB lineage: Archaea > Thermoplasmatota > Thermoplasmata > Thermoplasmatales > JAKAUZ01. Next base: position 50,706 of record JAKAUZ010000030.1, read on the forward strand.
ATCACTTCAAATTTGAATGATGACTCGGAACGGCATAATTAATAAACATTGAAATGTTTGCTTTATCGTGATGCTTCGAAGTGAGATGCCGGTCCTTCTTATAATAGACATGCAAAAAGCATGGGATGATCCCAGATGGGGAAGAAGAAACAACATGGATGCGGAAATGAATGCAGCAAAGTTGCTGAAATTCTGGAGGGAGAATGGATTGGCAGTAGCCCACTGCAAGCACGATTCCATCAGTCCTGATTCCCCCCTGAGACCAGGGCAGGTCGGCAACGAGATAAAGGAAATAGTCGCACCTGTAGAGGGAGAAATTGTTTTTCATAAGAAGGTCAACAGTTGTTTTATAGGAACAGAGCTGGAGAAGTGGCTCAGGGATAATGGGCATAACACGCTTGTTATCTGCGGTATAACTACTCAACACTGTGTATCGACAACCGCGAGAATGGCGGGCAACCTTGGATTCAGTAACTATGTCGTATCAGATGCCACTGCCGCATTCGAAGTTAAAAATGGAAATGGGGATTACTTTGACCCTGAATTGGTCCATAAACTCTCACTTGCAACCATCGAGGGTGAATTTTCAGAGATAATCGACACTCACACCCTTCTCGACAGATTGCGTTCTGAGGTATCAATTATTTAACCCAGAGCTTCACTTCTTGTTGTGTTCTTTTGCGGCATGAGCGTCTCTCTGCTTTGCGCTCGGGAAAGTTTCACCGCAAATCTTACATTTACACGACATTCTCTATCAGGGTTTCATGTTAACCCCATATTTAGGATTGACTGCTTCTTCCTTTGATTGATCCCGTCTATTATGCGTTAATGTTTTCCTCGAATCAAGAAGCAGACAATGAAACATGGACTATCTTCATTCATTGATATGGTTCAATCCTGTTTCGCATATGATGACATACACACTAAAGATTACTACAACAAAAGGGACTGTGAACTGAAAGCAGATTAATGGCCCTGATTGTAAATAGAGAAAAGGAAACTCGGCAAATGGTTTTGCAAGATATCAGGATGTCAGCCAAAGAGGATAACAGAATACATCTAGAAATATTCCATGAAAATTTAGCAAGAAATTATCTGATTACATTGAATTTCCATCCTCCAGACAGGAATTAGAAAGGGGTGGAAGGGCACTAAGACATTTAAGAATTTGAAAGAATTTTCAGTCAATTCATCGTGGAACTCTGATAATCCGCTGATGGAAATTGGAACCACGGTAATTCCTGATTTGAGGTAGAGTAAGGGTGGTGCATGAAAATGTTTATATGCGGGGGAGGGGATTTGAACCCCCGAATCCCTACGGAGCGAGATCTTAAGTCTCGTACCTTTAACCTGGCTCGGCAACCCCCGCTCGAACTTTATGTACAGGAGGTAAAAAAGGTTGTCTGAGACACACCTTTTTGTAGGTTTCTAAATAATTCCAATAATATAATCTACTATTTTCGCCTGGTCAGGTCCAGATTTTTATTTATTCGCCCCAAAGTCATTCAAACTTAAAATATGCTGAAATTATACTGGAGAGATCATCATGGATTTCAGCTTCACAGAAGATGATGAGATGGTAAGGCAGACTGCCAGGGAATTTGTAAAGAAGTACATTCTTCCAAAGAGAGATAAAATTGCATATGGAAACAAGATTCCTGATGAAATAATAAAAGCAGCATCGGATGCAGGATTTCTAGGCTTCAACATTTCCGAGAAATATGGTGGGGCTGGAGGATCAATTCACCAGATGTCAATAATAGTGGAGGAGCTGGCCAGAGGGGATGTCTCGATGGCACTCCCTGTTTACGTTCTCCTTCTGAATGGATGGCCGCTCATGCTTGAAAAATATGGGTCTGAGGAGGCAAAGGAAGAGATACTTCCCTCGGTCCTCAAGGGCAGGACATTCTTTGGGATAGGCTCCACAGAACCTTCGGGGGGCTCTGACGTTATGTCGGAAAAAACCAATGCAACCTTTAGGAATGGAAAGTGGGTTGCATCTGGAGAAAAGGTATTTATTAGTGGAGTAAGGGAGGCACTTGAACTCCCTGGTGGAGGAGGATTCCTGACCCTGATGAGAACGTCAGATCCTTCTCTTGGGTCAAAATCATTCACAACATTCGCCTTTATGCTCAAAGACGTAAGGGGGAACCTGAACAAGGAGATATCAACAACTGTTTTCAACAATATCGCCAGGGAGGGGCTCTCTACGGGTGGGTTTTCATTCAGCGACATAGAAATTGATGATAAATATAAGGTGGGGGATGCGGGAAAAGGATTCCAGATTATCATGGAAGGATTTAACGTTGCCAGGATTTACGTGGCCGCCGCCTGCAACGGAGCAGCGTCCGAGGCAATTGATATGGGAATCGATCACATGAGAACGAGGAAACTGTTTGGACAGCCCCTTGGAAGACAGGAAGGTTTACAATTCGAGCTTTCTGAGCTATATGCAAAGCTTCAATCCTCCAGGCTTCTGACCCAGAAAGCCGCGTGGACCCTTGATAGGGTGTACAAGGACAAGGAGAAGTTACCGATGAGCGAGCAAAATCTGGCTGTCTCCATGGCAAAGATGACGGCGCCACCCACAGCACACGAAATAATCACGAAGGTAATGGTGTGGCACGGTGCAATGGCCTACACCAAAGATACTCCACTTGGAGCTGCCCAGGGAGGCGTTATGTCTTATTACATCGGGGCAGAAGGTGGAATAAACATCATGAAATTGATAATAGCAAGGGAACTTTTGGGGAAGGAATTCTTAAGTTACAAATCGTAACGCAGCTGCCCGCTGAATTGGAAAGGCAACGTTCAGTCATTTTCAGTTAAATTTTTATCGCCTTCAAATATTAGCTGTGAAGCCCCGTGGTGTAGTGGACAAGCATACCGGACTTTGAATCCGATGACGGCAGTTCGAATCTGCCCGGGGCTATTGTGACTTTTCGGACCCGTATTTTCCATGCTTACGAAGCACGATACGATGAATCCAAATTAGATTCAATTAATAGATTAAACGAAACCGTCCCATTCAATTCTTCACATTTACCATTTTTCAAACGAAGATTGTATTTCAGCATTGTGACGTAGTTGGGAAGGTATATGCCCATTTCTCATTCCTGAGAACAGTCTATGTGCTTTGATTTCTCATACATCCCGTATTTCCTATCCCTATAGACTTCAAGATCGTATTCGGTCACCCTTATCTGAATGTGGTGGAGGGATGTCGGGTATTATCTTCTTCTCGATTGACAGGTGAATAATCTCATCATGCTTGTCCACATTTCTAACAGCATCAAACATTCTTTTCAGTCCTTACATCCAATCATTCACACCTTTGCCGGAAAATGATGCAATATCGTTGATGTCTTGGCCAGTTGATAAATTCTCTCCCGTTCCACTTAAAATTATGACCTTTACGGAATCATTTTGACTAAGATTCTCAAACGCTTAGATCAATTCGCTTTTAAGTGACTTATCCAGCGCGTTGAACTTCTTAACCCTGTTCAAAATGACTTCCGAAATCTCATCTTCCTTCACAACAATCTCTTCGTAATTCACGCAAGTAATATAATAAAATGGATAATAATTGTTGTCTGTCAGATTTGAAGGTTCAAACATTCTATAGGTTGGTTAAACTAAGTTGATGGATAAAGCAATTGGATCACTTCTCGTCCGTGTGAACCGCGCTTAATTAAATTTCTGGCATACCAGTTTTGAATTAGAATGCCAAAAAACAGCCTCTGGTTATCTTAAATTGATGGCAGGCATCTAACAGATGTGAATTCGCGGGCGATCATGATTCATGAAGAATTTAAGTAACAAACGAGTTGGAAAACGATGGTTGATACTCACAAAGTTCAAATTGCACAGTATCCCATATTTTGAGTATCTAACGGATATCTCCTCCAGAACTCCTTTCTTCTAGAGAAGAGATCAGAAAGTCTAAAGGAAGATAAGAATATCTTCATTGCATTCAAGCCCTTTCGCAAAGGGAAGCAACAGTCTATTATATGGAGTGGATTCAATATAATTTTAGATTTCAAAGCGAAGTATAAAGGCGGTGTCCAAAACCTGAAGATCAAAACTGTAGAAATACAGGGAATAGAAGTGCCAATCATAGGCTTCGTGAAATTCAACAGCGAATGATGCCCACAATGTTTAAGTACGTCTTGCAATTCGGGTATTAGTGACTATGATAGAAAGCAGGAACTGGATTTTTACCATTCCGTGCCTCTTTTCAGCCTATAGTTACTGATATCTCCATCTGGTATTTTGGTGTAATTTATGAATCTTGACAACTTCATAAGTATGACCTCGTTAAGGTCACGCATTTCTGCGGTGTGTTGCTTCGCTTTATCTAGAAGTATATTTTACCAAATGCCGATCATGATGTGTACGTCAGTTCCGAATTGGCAAAGGTCATTTTGTCATGGCATTGCATGGAAGTTTCAATCCTTTCTGGGAGACATTTTTCAAGAGAAGGAATGTTGAATGAATAATATATACAAGAACGTCAAATTGGCCTCACTTGGCGGATCAGAGAGAACGGCAGTGAGGGTAGGAGATGTGGAAATCGGGAATGGGCTAACAGTTATAGGAGGACCATGCAGTGTCGAAAGTGAGGAACAGCTGTTGGAGACTGCAGTAAAGGTTAAGCAGGCAGGAGCTGACCTGCTTAGAGGCGGGGTATTCAAGCCAAGAACATCTCCCTATTCATTTCAGGGGTTGGGGCTTAAGGGCTTGAAGATTCTGGAGAAGGCCAGAGAGATAACAGGCCTACCGATCGTCTCGGAGATACTAGATACAAGGGACGTCAGATGGGTCAGCGACTATGTTGACGTAATACAGATAGGTGCCAGAAATATGCAAAACTTTTCTCTTCTGAAAGAAGTAGGAAAGACTAGGAAACCTGTTCTTCTGAAGAGAGGGATGCAGTCAACACTGGAAGAATGGCTAAACAGCGCTGAATACATATTAAACGAAGGCAATCCTGACGTAATTCTATGTGAGCGTGGCATTAGAACATTCGAGACCTATACTCGCAACACCCTTGACCTCAGTGCAGTACCAGCGCTGAAGGAGCTGACTCATCTACCTGTGATCGTTGATCCTTCCCATGGCACGGGAAAGGTCAGCCTGATAGAACCCATGAGTCTTGCTTCAGTTGCTTCTGGTGCAGATGGGCTGATCATAGAAGTGCACAGAGACCCCTCTCAGGCACTTAGTGATAAGGATCAGGCACTCACGCCTGACCAGTTTTCAGAACTGGTGAGAAAGGCCAGGACCGTCCGGTCTACCATGGAGAGATTGGCATGAACGTCATGAAACTCCAAGCGAAAAGCGGGTCTACTAAGGTGATTTTTTCGGATTTCGAAAGATTCCTCTCGACTATCAGAGGTAGAGCGAAGGTCTTGCTGGTGACAGACGAAAACGTCCTGTGGATTTACGGTGACAAAATGAATGACCTTGACATGATAGTAATTGAAGCTGGCGAAAGTGCAAAGACACTTAGAAGCGTGGAAAGAATTTACGAATATCTTTTGGAGTACAGCGTGGACAGGTCGTCAATGATCGTCGGGGTGGGGGGAGGAGCAGTATCTGACGTAACAGGTTTTGCAGCCTCCACTTTCATGAGAGGGATACCCTTCGGGTTTGCCCCAACAACTCTTCTTGCCCAGGTTGACGCAAGCATAGGTGGAAAGAATGGGGTAAATTTCAGAGGATTCAAGAACATGATAGGAACTGTAAGGCAGCCAGAATTTTGCCTGATCGATTTTTCATTTTTGAAAACTCTGCCATCCGATCAATTAATGTCAGGTATGGCGGAAGTCATCAAGTGCGGGGTTATCCTGAACAACAAACTATTTGAGTACTTGGAGGAAAATCACTCCCCCATATTATCCTTGGATGATCAAAGTCTTGCATATGCAGTTTCTGAGACAATTTCAGCCAAGATAAGCGTTGTAGGAAAGGATGAGACGGATAATGGAGAAAGAATGAAGTTGAATTTCGGGCACACCGTGGGTCATGCTATTGAAAAGGTGTCCGGTCTTCCTCACGGCCACTCAATAGCGATTGGCATGGTGGCCGAATCACGACTTGCAGCACGCAAGGGGTTTCTTCCCATAGCAGAAGTCTTGAGAATAGAAGAGCTTCTGAAAGCAATAGGCTTACCGACAAGATCGGGAACAAGTAGCACTGATGTTTTAGAAGCTATCTCCAAGGACAAAAAGAGTTCTGGGGACTCGATCAACATCGCATTGCCAGAAAAGATTGGAAATGGAATTATTTATAAGATCAAGAAGCAGGAGCTGAAGTACGCGGTTCAGGAGGTATGCAAATGAAAAAAGCAACGGTTTCAAAGATATGCGTGAGCATTTCTGGGCTATCGGTTCCTGAAATTCTTGAGGAGACAAAGGGAATGGAAATGGCAGAGATAAGGCTTGACGGGGTGAATTTCACACCCGAAGACATCAGGGAGATATTCTCTGTTCGTGCTCAGATGATTGCAACGTGCAGGGCTGGAAAACTGAAAGACGAAGATAGAATGAGACTCTTGATGGAGGCAATAAAATCCGGAGCAGCGTATGTGGACATAGAGATTGACGCAAAGAAATGGTACAGGGAGAAGATTATCAGGGAAGCAAGAAGAAATGGGTGCAAGGTGATCTTGTCCTACCACAATCAAAGACTGACGCCTCCAGACGATGTCCTTCTCAACATTGCCAAGAAATTCAAGTGGATGGGGGGAGATATACTCAAGATCGCATGCAAGGCAAATACACTTTCAGATACTGCGAGACTCATCGGTCTTCTTGGTCATCTGGAAAATACAGTTGTTGTAGCAATGGGGGAGAAAGGAAGGATCAGCCGGGTTGTGGGCCCGTTGATGGGAGCGCCCTTCACCTATGCTTCACTTTCTAAAGGCAAGGAGACTGCAGAAGGTCAGATTGAATTCGGAAGGTTGAAGGAAATAATGAGTTCGATCTTATGATGGCAAACAAGAGTCTGTACTGCCTGATTGGGGACCCTGTTTCTCATTCCATCTCTCCATCAATCCAAAATTACGCTTTTCGTAGTTCATGCGTAGACGCCGTATATTTTCCAATTAAGGTCAAATTTGGAGAGCTAGGGAGATGCATTGGAATTCTAAGGGACCTGGATGTTAAAGGGATGAACGTGACAATGCCTCACAAGATGGAAGTTATCCGGTACATAGATAAGTTAGACGAAACGGCCCAAAGAATAGGTGCTGTAAACACGATCGTAAACGACGTAGGTACCCTTAAGGGTTACAATACAGATGCCACCGGGGCAGTCGAGGCTATAAGTGAAGCAGTCGGCGACCTCAAAGGGAAAAAGGCAACGATTCTAGGTCGAGGGGGAATGGCAAGGGCGGTATCATTTGGCCTGGAACGGGAAGGAGTCGAGACAAAGATGCTTGGGAGGAAGGAAATGGGAGAAGAGTCCATAGGACGAGAAATAAAGGACTCAGACATAGTTTGCAACTGCACCCCAATAGGTATGAATGGAGAACCATCGCCAATATCATCAACACTCATGAGAAGGGACCTTTTGGTTGTGGACGCAGCCTATGCAACCCGTAAAACTGAACTGATCAGAAACGCGGAAATTAGGGGGTGCAGGACCATCACCGGGTTACAACTGCTCGTCAATCAGGGGGTCAATGCCTTCAAGTTATGGACCGGCCTCGATCCTGACAAGGATGGGATGATGGAATCTGCAAGACTAAGGATTTCTGAGAACAAGAGACGTGGGAGAAGGAACGTCTACCTTGTTGGATTTATGGGAAGTGGAAAGAGTAGTGCAGGTCAGCTCATAGCCAAGACCTTGAAAATGAAATTTGCGGATACAGATAATCTCATATCCAAGGAATTTGGTAGTACTGTCAAGAATATTATAGAGGGGTTAGGAGAGTATGAGTTTCGAATGATGGAAAAGAGGACAATCGAAGCGTTGAGCATCAGAAGAGGGACCGTGGTTGCAACCGGGGGAGGCTCGGTGCTTAACTACGACAACATTCACCGCATGAAGGAAAGTGGACTCATCGTTCTTCTTAACGTTTCACCCACAACTGTGATGGAAAGATTGAAGGGTAGCTCTTCCCATCCATTATTGAATGGAAGTCGAGGGGAGATTGATTACCAGAAGGTAGAGAATCTGCTTTCAGCCCGCAAACATTACTACGATATTGCCAAGGACGCAGAGATCGAAACGGATGGAAAAGGAGTTGAAGTCGTGGCTGAAGAAATAATCAGAGAGATAGGTGGTTTGAAATGAATGACTGGGGAGTGAGGATGGAGATTGGTAAGTCTACAGTTGAGGGAGAAGTTACGGCATCACCGTCAAAGAGTCAGACTCACCGCGCTCTTATATGTGCAGCACTTGCAGAGGGAGTGAGCACGATATACGGCCCTCTGCTATGCGATGACACCGAGGCAACGCTACAGGCATGCAAGTCTATGGGAGCTGAGATACTTTCCAAAAGCGAGGAGAAAATCGTAATAAGAGGAATAGGAGGAGTATTCAGCATCAAGGAAGGGAAGATCGACTGCAAAGAATCCGGTTCCACAATGCGTTTCTTCACACCGTTAGCAGCAATATCTGGGGGGAAGATTTCTTTTATCGGTCGTCCCAGCTTGGAAAAGAGGCCTGTTCTGGAATTGTTGTCTGTGCTCGAAGATCTAGGGGCTTCTGTTGAGTATTCGCGGGACATTGGTAGCCTTCCGTTCACAATAGCAAGTAAAGGAAAACTCTCAGCAGGTCAAGTCAAAATAAGTGGGAACGTTAGTTCACAATTCATATCAGGACTCCTCTTTGCTCTCCCTCTCCTCTACGGGGAAAGCAATATCATAATAACCACAGACCTAGAATCAAAAGACTATGTTGAGCTCACCATTGATGTCCTTGAAAGATTCGGAATTTCGGTTCACAGGAGCCCTGATGTCAGGAACATCACAGTTCAAGGAGGGCAAACTTACAAGGCATCGGAAATTACGATTGAGGGGGACTATTCATCGTCAGCTTACCTCCTCGCCGCCGGAGTTCTTGCTGGAGGAGAAGGAGGGGTTACCGTAAGAAACTTGAGAAGCGAATCGAAACAGGGTGACAAGAGGATCATAGCGTTTCTAAAATCCATGGGTGCCGACGTAGAACTTGGAGATTCTTCAGTCACCGTATGGAGAAGTGATTTGTCCGGTTGCGAAATAGATGTGAGTGACACACCTGATCTGGCCCCAGTGCTAGCTATTGTGTCCGCATGCTCAAAAGGTACGACCCTTTTGAAAGGGATAAGGAGACTGAGGTTCAAGGAAAGCGATCGGGTCGATTCAACGGAATGGATGATGAATGGCCTTGGTTGCAAAATAAGGGTAGAAGAAAATGCATTGAGCATTCAAGGAGGAATAGACTTGAGCTCACCTGTATTCTTGAACTTTCAGGATCACAGGCTAGTGATGAGCAGTAGCGTCGCAGGATTGGTTAGAAGCGGGAAAACCTTCGTGGGTGGTCCTACTGCTATCAAAAAGTCCTATCCTGATTTCTTCGACCATCTGCGTGCACTTGGGGGTGATGTAACTACAATAAGCAACTCCCTTGGAAAAATTCTGAAAGTTTCTGTTTACGGGGAAAGCCATGGTAGGAGAATTGGTGCAGTTCTAGAGGGAGTGCCCAGAGGAATCACGGTCGAAAGAGAATATGTACAGAAGGAGTTAGACAAGAGAAGAAGCACGACGCTCCTTACCACAACCAGGAGGGAGCCTGATACAGTTGAAATCCTGAGTGGTCTAAAGGAGGGAATTACGACAGGAGAGGTGATAAGGATGGAGATCAAGAACATGGACGTTAAATCGGATGCGTACATAAAAGGAAAAGGACTTATAAGGCCTGGGCACGCAGATTATACTGCAAGGCAGAAGTATGGAAGTGTGTTTGACTATAGGGGAGGGGGATTCCTTTCTGGTAGGATGACGGCCACCTTCGTAGCCGCAGGTTCCGTGGCAAAGAAGATAATTGCAACAAAGGGTGTCAGGGTTCTCTCTCACATTGTACAGATAGGAACCATAAAGAGCGATTTTAATCCAAGCGACGAAGAGATTGAAAATGCAGAAACAGAAGGGATCATAAGATGCATCGATCCAGAGAAATCTAAAGAGATGCAAAGAGCCATAGAGGATGCAAGGAGCCAGGGAGACTCTCTGGGAGGAATAGTTGAATGCAGGATTGTTGGCTTGCCGGTAGGGGTAGGGGAACCAATATTTCATTCCTTAGAGAGCGAGATTTCCAGAACCATGTTTGCAATTCCCGCGGTCAAAGGGGTAGAGTTCGGGTCTGGCTTCAGGGGAGCTGGAATGAGAGGAAGTGAGAACAACGACCCGTTTGCGATACGGGATGATAGGGTCGTGACTCTGACAAATAATGCTGGCGGGATCCTCGGGGGAATAAGCAACGGAATGACAGTAGTGTTTAAGGTGGCTTTCAAGCCCACATCGAGCATTTCAAGGGTGCAGCGAACCGTTGATTACTCAAAGGGTAAGGATGAAATGATTTCGGTCATGGGTAGACACGATCCGTGCATAGCGGTTAGGGCTCCACCTGTCGTAGAAGCGATGGCCGCACTAACCGTAGCCGATCTCATGATGATATCGGGTGACATATGAATTGAAAGGGGATGATGATGTGGATTTAAAGGAAATTAGGAAAGAAATAGATCATATAGATTCCGACATTTTTGGTCTTCTGGAGCGTAGGATGACGCTTTCCATTAAAGCAGGAAGGGTGAAGAATAAAATAGAGGACAAGAAGAGAGAGCATGAGATATTGAGTTCCCTGAAAGAGAAATCAAGTCCGCCTATAAGGCCAGATTTTATACAAGGGTTATACCAACGCATAATGTCAGAATCTAAGAAGCTTCAGCAAGAAGAGCACAGGCTAGCGGCGTTCCAGGGGGAGAGGGGGGCATTTGGAGAGATGGCTTCCAGGGAATTTGACAAAGATGTCATTCCAGTACCATGCAAGAATTTTTCTGATGTGTTTGAAGGAGTATTGAATGGAGAATTCGACATTGGTGTTGTTCCCATTGAAAATTCATCAGAGGGAGCAATTACTTCTGTGAGTCATCTTGTTGCCGAAGGGAAGCTGAATATCGTAGGTGAAGTGGCCTTACAGATTCACCATTCCCTGCTTAGCCACCAGGAAGTTTCTCTTGAGGACGTGAGGGTCGTATATTCCCATCCTCAGGCGCTTGCCCAATGCAGGGATTTCATTGCAAGAAACAAAATGGAGTCTAGGCCCTTCTATGACACCGCTGGGGCCGCGAATATGATTGCTAAAGAGAGGCCAGCCGGAGCAGCAGCCATCGCAAGTAAAACGTGCTCCAGTATCTATGGGTTAAACGTCCTCAAGGAGGAGATTGAGGATTCAAGATACAATTACACTAGATTCATCGTTCTTTCTAGAAAGAAGCTCCGTAGAAAGGGAAATAAGTGCTCCATCACGTTCTTGACAGATGACAGAGTCGGCGCGCTGACAACGGTACTGAACGTATTTAAGGATGAGGGGATAAATTTGACAATGATTGAGTCTATTCCCTCGAGGGACTATACTGGCAGATCGAAGTTCCTGATAGATTTTAAGGGACATTATTCCGAAAGCAACGTAGGAAGAGCCCTGAGGAAAATTAAGCGTGGTACTGTGGGATTTAGACTGTTGGGATGCTACAGGAGTTGGGAATTATGAGGGCAACTATCGTAGGCACTGGAAGGATGGGAAAGTGGCTTGCCAATGTTCTGAAAGAGGACTGGAATATAGCCGTATACGATGCTGATCCGAATAAAACAGCCGGAATCTCGGGGGTAGAGGTACTATCGTCGCCCGGTGATATCAGCGGCTATCGACCAGACATACTGATCAACGCTGTCACCCTTGGAAACACAATAAGAGTATTCGAGGAAGTAGTTCCATACCTTTCAAAGGAGTGCATATTGGCGGACATATCATCTATCAAGGGAGATATATCAACTTATTATTTTCACAGCGGGTACAGGTTTGTTTCGACTCATCCCATGTTTGGGCCCACTAACGCTGATATGAACCAACCAAAGGGGGAGAGTGCAATAATCATAAGAGAATCATACGAAGTGGGCAAGAACATTTTTCGTGAATTTTATGAAAAGATGGGATTAAAGTTGTACGAATTTTCGTTCAGTGAACATGACTCTATGATGGCATATTCCCTGACGTTACCATTCTCTTCATCTATGGTATTCGCTGCGTGCGTAGACACAAAAGCTGTCCCAGGAACCAACTTCAGGAAACATATGGAACTAGCGAAGGGCATATTGTCAGAAGACGACAGTCTCCTTTCTGAAATACTTTTCAACCCAGAATCAATAAAACAGCTAGAAACGATAACTTCTAGATTAGAGTACCTGAAACATATAATCCTTGCCAGAGATTACGAGGAGGCAGGAAAGTTCTTCGATAGACTAAGGGAAAACATCTTACGGTGATCCAATGTGATGATTCTTATTTGAACCATAGATGTATCAGGAACTGTGTTGAAGATCACTGTAGGTGGTCATTTTCCAAGTAGTCAAAGAGCTATATCAAGCCCTTTCTAGATGCAATGTCTATTGATTCTCCTTAACTTATCATATTCCCACAATAATCTCGTAAAATCAATATGAGGAACTCCCTTTTCACATTATGAACGGGGAGCCTTTGAAATTAGAAATCGATATTAATAAGGCGAATCTCATCAGGAGCTGACTACGCGGAGCATTAAGTACAATGCAGTTATCAGGAAAACGTTCAGCAACATAACCATAGAAGCTAGGCCCCAACCGAACCTTGCCGAGAGGAAGTACGTAAGGTAGACAAGAAGTGTTTCAAACAGGACCATGAACACTGAGAACAGAATGAGATTGAGCATCACACCCTGCCCATTTCTCCTGTAAGTACCAACGAATGAAAGAAGGATGGCCATAAATATGGCTATTTCTGCTCCCTCCATCACAAAGTTCACGAGCCATGGTGTCCCGATCATTCCGTTTTGCCCCCTATGAGTTTCCCAATTATTTTCTTCAATTCCACTTCAAACATGCTGTTCACGTAAACCAATCCTCCATATCTCTGATCCTCAAGTATTAGGTTGTTCTCTGAAAGCACGCTAAGGTGATGGGTTACAGTCCTGTAGTTCAGGCCAAGACTTTTACTCAGCTCATTCCTGTTCGTAGGGTTATTCAGGAGAAGGCTGAGAATCTTGATTCTCGTGTCGCCTCCCCGAGAGGCTATGAGGAGCCAGAAGAGCGACTTCTTCAACTCAATATCGCCAATCTCTATTTCTTTGAAGTTGACCCTGTACCTCAACGCTAGTGTGAATGAATAGCCTTTATAAAAAAGTATAGAAGAAAAGTAAATCTGTTCAGGCAAACGTGGATACCTGTGAGAGAGGACCAATGCCGACATTGTCGAATACCTCATGGGTTATTATGAAACTCTGGTTGATCACATTGAAGTCTATGGTATAAACTACGTTGATGTAGTCAAAGGCACTGGTGTTCGATGAACTCTGAACCACGAACTGTATGTCTGCGGTCACTGTTCCTGAAACAGCGCTGCCCTGTGTGAAGTTCACGGTTATCAAGGGGGGCGCCTCCGAATAGAACCATATAGCATTCCAGAGTCCGAAGAATTTTGTCCACACAGACTGTATCTGCGAATAATTTGTGTAGTTTCCAGCAAGTTTGCCTCCAATCCACTGCAGTGATGAGTTCTGCATGTACTGCGACATAACGAGCGAGATGTTCTCAATGGCAATATTGTTCCAGTGTGAAAACGAAGCATTCATCATAGCCTCCGTTTGAAGACTCTCAACCTCTTTCGCCGAATAGGATAAAACTCCAACACTAATTATATGCCATACCTCCATGACTATCAGCGGCTTTCCACCGAAATAATGCATCTCAATTGTATAGTTAGTCACAATTGTATTTACCTGCTGCGGTGTGGCGAGGGATGTCAATACCCATTGCACTGTGGCACTCACTGTATAAATACCCCCACTAGTGGCGACCACTGGTGGCGATTCCGTATAGAACCATACTGCGCTCCATAGCCCGAAGAACTTGTTCCATGTGGACTCTATTGAATTCAGACCAGAGTATGTCCCTGTGAGTGGGCCGCCTATCCACATCAGAGTTGCATTGGGCGTGTACTGAGGTGCAAGGAGCGTTGCGTTTTCAATTGCTATGTAATCCCAGTGAGCAAACGCCTGGTCCAGGACAACGTTAGTCTGGTTGTTTTGAAGATCGGTATTCAGCTGAGATATGTTGCCGTTTAGCTGTGAAATCTCGCTCTGCAGTGTCTCGTAGTTTGACTTGAGTGATGTGTAATTGGATGCTAGTGCAGAAACCTGCCCGCTTAGACCAGCTACCTTCTGATCCAGTGAACTGTTGCTACTCCTGAGGCTATTTGACAGTTCCACTTCGGCTGCATACGCATAGCCCAGTACAGCGGCCACTATCACCAGAACCAATATCACTCCTATTGCTGCCTTTCCATTCAATCAATCACCTGATCAATGAATATTCGGTGCATAAATACAGTTATTCAGATTTGTATACAAATCTTGCAAAAAACTTCAAAAGTAGCGTCAGTCACAAGATAGACTTAGCATATGTCATAACTTTCAGGGAGGAGTCCTACTGTGGCATTATCTAGATTGAGAAATAACCTCTATCCATGATTATCTCGCTTCCAGTTACAAAGATGAACTTTCAAATGTTGGTAAAGCAGCCAACCTCAGGAAAGGCATTTAGGCATTCCTCATAGACTGTTTCCTTAAAGTAATATTACTTAACGGAGGAGAGTTTAAACAGTTCCATCATTTTAGTGCAACAGAGTCGAGAATGTCCATACCTTCAGGTTCTTTAGGAAGAAACCAACCAATGTCTGACGAAGCCCAGAGCCAGAGCGGGCTGCAATGTATATTCACTTTGCAATCACGGCACCTGACTTTCTCTCTGCTCTGAAGTTGACATTTAATGCTATCATGATGATGAAAATGAGAACGAGAATGCCAGCAAAAGTGAAGTCAAATCCATACTTTTGTATAATAGATCCCCCTACTAGAGGGAGAATTATTCCTATTGCAGTCATGACAGAAAAGAAGTAGCTATTTGCAATATTTCGTTCCATTGGTTCAAAGGACCTGTATATCGAAAGTATCGAAAGTGGATACGTAAATCCATGAGGAATGCCCAGAACGACCAGAGACAGAACAAAAATGAGAACATTCCTTGAGAGAACCATCATCGAGATGCCAATCAGAGAGAGAGTCATTGCAATGACCATTTGCCTCTTGATGCTTTTCGGAGGGATGAATGAGAGATACATCCTGGACATAAAGGATGAGAGGAAGAAGAGAGAGAAGAACAGCGTAACAAGTGAAAGTGAGATGCCATAAGTGTCCCGTTCATAAATACCTCCGAAGGCAATTAAAAGAGTGAAAGGAATGTTGTAGGCCATTATGTTCAGGATGGAGGACCTGAAACCATAATTTCTGAAAACTCTGACTTTAACCTTTAGTCTGCTCTCCTCTGGAAACTTAATGAATGGGGAAAGGGAAACAGAAACAATGGCAAATGAGGAAAAGATCAAGAACGCAGTTCTCAGAGAATAGAATTTCAAGACATAGGATTCAAGCGCTGGACCAGCTACAAGCGAAAGACTGAGTGCAACAGTGTACAATGACAAAACCCTTTCTATCATCTTTGGGTCCCTGAACAGACTCGCAGCAGTAATTATGTTTGGCATTATCAGGCCTAGAACCCCTCCTGAAATCGCTGAAAGGATCCATATTGAAATGAAACTCGATCTCCAAAATCCAATAAATACGACAGCATAAATCAGGTTAGCGAGGATAAAAGCAATCCTTCTTTTCTTGGCATCAAGCCTGACGTTCAAGATAGATGTCGTCAGAAAAGTACTGAAATAACTTAATGCAGAAATAATACCCACTTCAGTTTGAGAAAAATCAAGGTAATACTTTGCCAGCAGAGGCACTGACGTAACCATCATATTGTTGCTGGCCCTGATAAAAAACGTCGTGGATAAAATAATTAAGATTGTTATGAGAACCGATTCTTTGGATGCTCCATTACCTCTATCGCCATTATTGGTCAAAAAGTGATTACCTCGTATCCATTGTTTACAAAATAAGCCAACCTTTTTCCAAATGGAAGAAGGCTAACATTCATAGATTTCAGTTTCAATTCTACGTCGAATTTCTTGGCAACAAAGACGCAGGCTGAGTCTAGTGCACCTGAGTTCACAATCTCGTTAAATGCGGCCTTCCCCTCTCCTTCTAAATTTGCAACAAACTCTTCACTTGGTCCATACAGAAGAACCTTTGCATCCTCATACCTATTTGACTTTATTTGCCTCGATACAGTCATAAGTGACAGGTAGGCCCTCTCCGGGGCCTCCTTGCCAGTCATCAGTAGAAATAATACCTTCGCCATATTTCAGTAATCGTTTCAAGTATATTAAATATATTTGCACACGCTAAGTAACCAATGAACATGATACTAATCAAGGTCACAATATTTTCTTTATGACATCTTCTGTTACACGTTTTGCCGGAATAAATGGTTCTTAAACGCATTGAAAAGGATAGTATAGACTAGTGTAGCTGAAGTGAGATATTGATTATGAAGCAACCTTTTTGACCTTCAACGTTGCGTTATCTTCCAATATCCCAACAACCTCCACCGTATCTCCTACGTTCGTGATTGAATCGCATATGAAGCTCCAGTCCTCATTCGAAATATTGGCAGATCCCTTGATACCAGCCTCTGCCCCTTTTGATACTTTGCCGCTCTTATTCAGCAAGGTTTCGTTATGGAAATATTTCTTGTGAATTTTCTTGACTACAGTTAGCCTGAAACCGACAAAGAGAATGATTGTTAGGGGGTAAAATATACTTGCAAGCACAAGTAAGAAAGTATTTTTTTCGCCTGATAAAAAATATTCTATTAGGAGATATGTAGAGAAGATAGCCATCAGAGTCAATATTGCTAGAGTTCTGTAACCATATTTTACTATTAGTGGTGAAACTTCTCTTCTCATAAGGTTCATCAATCTTACTTCCAATTTAAGCTTAATGACGACGAGAGTGCTTGTAAGTTTTACATATGTAACTGTCTATTGAACTTTCTTGGGGAAGTATCAGTCCCTGTTTATTTACCGATACCTTGCCGTAGAGAAATGGATGATTGATCTCCGCTGCATACTGGTATAGTCAACACTGGTCAAAAATCAAAGGCCATTTATTACTATTTAGCATGAAACAGGGTCCTCCGTGCAGATAGGTATAGGCTATAGTTGCATGGCTGCTCATGACCACTGGTTTCATGCCGCTGATGTCATTAGGAATCCTATCTGGCAAATTGCGAGAAACAACAGGGACCTATTGGGGGAATGACTCCGTCTTATGGCTGCCGTGGATATCAGGATGGCGCCAAGATAATTTTAATTCCCGCGTTAGGACTCACAACATTCTAGTTACCTATGGGCGCAGCAGTCATCAACTGTTTCATCCTGATCTTCCCACCGAATTTCTTGGCACTGGCAGCTAATATTCTTCCCCCTTGAATGGTCACACTTGCTAAAATATGCTCTCATTATTTCAAAAGAGTTGTGATGATGATTAACCCGGAACAAATAAAGTTCGCTGGTCCCTCAGATATCGCTCGTCCTTATGTTGTTGTAATCTTCCTCTTCCATGCTCCATCCCCAAGCTCCAATGATTTCCTTCACATGCTCCAGACTCTCCGTCTTCGGGATGGGGATCACATTCTCTTCCCTCATAAGATATTTCAATGATACCTGCACGGGCGTCTTTCCATATTTTTCCCCCACTTTCTTCAGAATTTTATTGCCAGAAACATTTCCATTTTCTATTGGAGTATACGCTACGACTGCCATATCATTCTTCTTGCAGTACGGCAGAATGTTTTTTTCAGCCTCCTTTGTAGAAACATTGTACTTCACCTGGTCGCAGACAATCTCCGTGCTTCTGGTAGATTGTCGCGCAGTTTCCATTTGTTCGACTGAAAAATTGCTAACTCCTATGTACCGCGAAAGCCCCTCAGAATACACTGCCTCTATGTTCCTAACCTGATCCTCGATCTTCATTTCGTTATTTGGCCAGTGGATGAGTATGAGGTCTGCAGCCTTGATTCCCAGTTTTTTCAGTGAGGAACGTGCTGCCTTGAGTGTTCTTTCCCTGGTCACAAGATTTTTTGGCCATATCTTTGTTGTGATGAACAGGTTGTCCCTCCCTAGCTCACTGATGACTCTTCCCACGAAATCCTCTGTATTGTAGATCTCTGCTGTATCTATGAAGTTGATCCCTCTTTCAAATGCATATTCAAAGGCCCGGGCCGCATTTTCGTAACTCTTGATTCCCCACGTCCCCAATCCTATCGCTGAAACGCTTTCATTCGTTGAACCAAATTTTTTTCTCCCTACCTTCTGGTCCCCATTCTTCACGTTTAAGGAAAATGAAATCTGATTTAGTCCTTTGTGTTCAAGTCAAGGCGACTTTTTGGGAAGCCTTAGTGGATCGGAGTGACAATTACCTGGTCTGGAGCACCATTGATATGGCAATTTAATCGTTAATTTTAACTCACTTAGGCTGAAGTCTATATTCTCCCTTCGATTATTGAGTATATCCTCGTCCCTGTATATTAGCCCAATACAAGAATAGATTTATTTCGATGAGGTCTTCATGTACCGTGGAAGATTTCGAAATCAAAACTGCTTTGGCCTCTTCAAACATAGCCCTTATAAAATACTGGGGAAGAAGAGATAGCAAACTCAATCTTCCTTTTAATTCTTCATTGAGCCTGACGCTTGATGGTTCCATAAGCACAAGAACGAGCGTTCTATTCTCCCGCAAGATCACAAACAATGCTATTTACATAGACGGCAAAAAATTTGCACTTTCTGGACGGAATGAAAAAATCTCCAGAATTTTCAAGGTGGTTACTGCAATGAAGAAGCTTGGGAATGTCAACAGAGAGGTGAAAGTGTTGATTGTTTCTAAGAATTCGTTTCCAATGGGGGCAGGAATTGCATCTAGTGCCTCTGGTGGTGCAGCACTTGTTTACGCTGTAAACGATGCGCTTGGACTGGACTTAAGCATGCGTGAGCTATCCATCTATGCGAGAGAGATCAGCGGGAGTGCATGCAGAAGCATACCTGGGGGCATTGTCAGATGGAGGAGAGGAAAGGAAAAGGATGGGAGTGATTCATACGCTGAAAAAATGTTCGACTCATCTTACTGGGAAGAACTCAGGGACCTTGTAGTAATAGTCAGCAATGAAAAGAAGAGGATATCCTCCAGCGAAGGACATGATATCACTTCTTCAACCAGCGAACTGTTCAGCGTGAGACCTGCTCTTGCGGAGAAGAACATCAGAATTGCCACGGACCTGATCAGGAAGAAGAACTTCGAAAGGCTTGGGGAGATTATTATGAGAGACAGCAACAACATGCACGCTGCGATGATGGATTCATGGCCCCCTATTATCTACCTGAATGATGTGTCGAGGGCTGTGATTCAGGCTGTAGAGAAGTTGAATGGAATGGAAGGGAGAATTATTGTTGCATACACCTTTGATGCAGGTCCGAACCCTCATTTGATAACCTTGCGTGGTTATGAGCCAAAGGTTGAAGAAGCATTGAAAAATGTGAAGGGGATCAAGCGAGTTATCAAATCCTCAGTGGGAGATGGCGCTAAACCCGTATCAGAGTCTCTGATAGATCATGCCTCCCTTGCACCATGCTAGGGTCGCAAGGATTTTAATCTGGGTCAAGATAGTTAATCGTGATTAGATGCAATACCGAAAGAGATAATAATAGATTTTGATTGATTTTAAAATATGAAACCTCTCGGAGCTCCAAGGTGCGTGACACTACCTTCTGATAATCTAGAAGGAATGAAGAGATTCTATTCTAAGATTCTCGGATTCCCGATAAAGGAGGAGAAAGATGGGGAGTTCTTTGAAGTTGCAACAGGAATTTTTGATCTTTGCATAAATTTTGTACCTAAATCACCAGGAAGGGAGACGGTAAAGGTCGATTTAATATTCGAAAATCCGGAGCTGAAGGAAGTTGAGGAGGTCCTTGAACGGGAAGGAATAAAATACAACAAGATAGTCGGATCAAGAGGCAGGATAATAGTTTTCGATGACCCTGAGGGAAACAAGATCGAGGTTACGGAATCGTTCTAAGTTCTGTCATATCATGCATTCCGCTCTTTCAGCATTCATCTTTTAATTTTTTTATATTGATAAACCGTTTTCCTGATAATTTTACTTGAACCCTTCCCTGAAAAGCTTGTCGTATATGTTTTCCTCTTCCACCTGGCTCTTTTTCAAGATGTTCCTTATCTTATCACCGCTGATATGCCAGTAATGGATTCTCCACGACTTGCCTTTCATAAGTGTAATGTCTTCGCTGCTTGTCGAAAGGATTCCAGTCTCTTCCAATGTGTAAAACACGTCCCTGTCCTGCTGTGAGAGAACGTTGTCGATGAGTGTGTCCTCATAGCCAAAAAAACTCAATACGTAGTCTGCAAGTTCAACGATTTCCTTTTGGTTCATTCCGGATGGTTTGAATAAAATTTCTAGGGCTGTTACCAGTTCATCCCTTTTTATTACCGCCATCTCAAATTCGAAGGAATAGACTGTGCATCTATTTATTTGTATCGACGTTACTGAGTTCCGTTTTGAGTCTTTCAATGATTGAAACGTCCCGTGGATCGATGTTTCTCAACTTGGCGAGATAATAGGAAATGTAGTCTCCCTTATGGATCAATGAGTAAAGTTGCGATATCAGTGAGTACCCTTCTGCGGAAATCTCTCTGAATTTAATTTTGCACAGATCCGAAGTGACCTTGATTCTTCTTGCTACCTCTTCGCTCGTGAAACTGCTTCTAAGGACCATGAAATAAAATTCATCCTTCCTATAATCATTTTCAAGGGCAACTGTATCATTGTGATTCAGCTCAGGAAAATAGCTCCAGTATGATATGATTTTTGAGTTCTCGTTGAATTGTGTTTTAATCCTGTAAGCTATGGTGCTGAAAGGCGGAGTCCCATACACCACTGGAGTCTTCCTATATTGGCCTATTTCGGCAGCAATTTGCTCAAATTCCCTTCTATCTTCATCCATTCGGGAAAGAACCTCTCTCGTTTCGTTGAAATTGGAGACATCGAATCCTGCTCCTACCAGCACTGGATTCAGCAAATATCCGATTGCAGACCTAGGCTGAAGCCCTTTAGGGATTATGACCGCATCCTTTACCGTTTCTCCAAGTTTCCCACCTGAAGTAATAGCACTGACGCGAGCACCTCTCTTCATAGCCAAATTTGTCGCTGCCAGAGTTTCTTCAGTGTTGCCGGAATAACTCACCCCAATGAACAATGTATCTTCATTGACAAAATCAGGTATGGAATAACTGTCTGTCAATGCCACTGGTTTTTTCGTGTAAATCTCCTGAAAAATCTTTCCTGCGATGCCGGATCCTCCCATCCCTGCCATGACTATGTTTCTTACTGATTCCGGAAATTCGATGTCCTCTAGAAAGGTCATCTGTTCTTTCAGTCCTTTGATTTCTTCTATGTAATCCATGATAATTAAATCCAGTCATTCTATTTTTATTTATCAGAAGCGTGGTTCAGGTATGTCATAACCATTCTCAACCATCATCTTCCAAAGGAATCTAATTGCTTCCCTCTCTTCTTCCTCCATCTGCATAGTTCTCTTATTAACGTACTGAAGAACTATCATTTTCGAGATGTCCGGTCTTGAGGTCTGCTTTTCCTTGTATATTTCATCCAGCACGAAGGCAAAGTTATGCAGAGAGTATCTAATGGACGAAAGTATGGATTTTTCCACTTTATCCTTTATTCCTACGAGGTCGTTCCTCAGCAACCCACTGTAGAGTGGCATAGGCAAGTAGTCTGAACTTTCTCCCCACCTCTCATACAGATCAATCTTCTCGGTGTTCGGATTGTAGTACTCCAGTATCCGTGCCGGTTCTGTTATCGATGGTTCCCCCTCTCCCACCTCAAATTCCATATCTTTCATCAGCATGGTCCCATAGTAATAGCAGATGTGGTCGCCCTTCCTTACGTACACTTTGCTGAAATCCCTGACGGTCTTCACTATAGAGGGACCTGTGAAGTAGGAGAATATTCCTCCAGTTTCCAGGAATACATACCGGTCTGTTTTTTTTAGGGCAAGTGGTGTTGGAAGAAACATTATGTCTTCCTCGAATTCTTCAAGATCACCTGATACAGACTCGCAGTCGAATGGTAACTGAAATAGGTTCCTACCCTCACACATCTCCTTGAGAATGAATTCATATTCAATTATGTCAGGGTAGATTATTTTCACACAAGTTCAGCATTTACGCGAATTAAATCTTTATTGCGTTTAAAATTCATAAAATTTTTAATAATGTCCCTCATGTCAAATCGGTGCTGTAATGGATTTCACACTTCCAGAAGAGACTATAGCTATCAGGGACATGGTCAGGGATTTTTCAAAGAAGGAAATAGAACCGCTTGCGGCCAGGGTGGACAAAGAGGACTTCTTCCCTCATGAACTGTTCAAGAAGATGGGAAGGCTGGGAATACTTGGGATCACGATTCCTGAGGAATATGGTGGATCTGGTCTTGACTATCTTACTCAGGGAATCATCCTGGAGGAGATCAGTTACTATTCAGGTTCGATTGGGCTATCTTATGGTGCTCATAGCAATCTTGTTGCCGATAACATCAACAGGAATGGGAATGATGGGCAGAAAGAAAAGTATCTCCCTGATTTGATTACAGGAGAAAAGATGGGCTCTCTCTGCCTCACCGAGCCTAGTGGAGGATCGGATGCCCTTGGAAGCATGAAGACGACCTACAGGAAGGAGGATGGCCACTATGTGATCAATGGATCCAAAACATTCATCACTAACGCTCCAGTTGCAGATACTTTCTTAGTTTATTCCAGGAATGGAAATTCCTTTTCAGCATTCTTGGTGGAGAAGGCTGATGGTGTGGAGACACCAAAATGGATTGATAAGATGGGAATGAGGGGTTCTCCAACAGGGGAAGTATATTTCAACAACGTGAAAATTCCAGGAGACAGGCTGATGAGAACGGAGGGAGATGGCAAAAAAATAATCTATGAGGGGCTGAATGCTGAAAGGGCAGTCCTTGCATTTGGACCTTTGGGGATTGCGAGGAGAGCACTTGATGAGGCAATTGCATATTCCAACCAGCGTGAACAGTTCGGCACCAAGATAGGAAATTTCCAGCTGATACAGGAAAAAATTGCATACATGTTTTCAAGGCTGGAGGCATCCAAGCTTCTTGCTTATGAGGCTGCCATAATGACCAAAGACAAGATAGCCGACCCGTCATATGCGGCATCCTCCATAATGATTGCATCTGAGACCGCTACCCAGATCGCAAAGGATGCACTCCAGATATTCGGTGGATACGGATACACCTCTGATTTCCCGCTGGAAAGACTGGTCAGAGATGCAATACTGTATGAGATTGGTGCCGGTACCACAGAAATCAGGAAGATAATTATCGCCAAAGCGCTTCTGAAAAGGTGAGTAATAAACGTGATCTGTGTTTATTCAGATCTGATCGCCAATGCGCACAGTTTCTTCAGTAAGTTTCTTCCATCCATTAAATTAAACAATACAATATTACGGTGAAGGTACCATATACAGGAGAACTGTTGTGGTTACCATAATGGAAAAGAAAAGCAGGTTAATCTTCTCCGACCTGAGAAATTTGTACAGATCACCTATCGATGAACTCTTCCTGATGGTTGGCTGATAATATTCTCTGTAAAAAATTAGAACTATCGCTAGGAAAGTGACAAAAGTGGCATTTACGAATATTATGAAAAGCCCTAACCACATTTCCAATAATTAAGCCAGATTTCCTACTTATATCTTATCTCTAATAAAATTGATCTGATTGAAACGAGGGTCTGCGAATGGATACGAGGTTGACTATATCTTAGCTCATAATCTCTTGCGCGCTATGATCACCAAAAATTTTGGTCCTAGGCATCCGAAAAGCTCATTGAGGTTGAAAGTCCTCAAGATTTCCTATATGAAGAAATGACGTATTCGCAATTGTTTCCCATATGGCAAATATCATTCCTGGCTGATTTTTACCATTGACCTAATCCTGTTATATCCTCCCGAACAACTTTTCGATATTTTGTCACCTTTCCAAATTTTGCAGCTCTTTGAGATCCCTGTATTATTTTGCTGATAAAGACACTGCAGATCAAGTCTTCCTAAAAGAAGAACAATAATTTAAGTACGATTAATCAATAATACATGTGGTGATAAAATGGGAAATTATTCAGCAAAACTTCCCTCATATAAAAGTTTGAAGGGAATTAGCGAAAGAATGCTTGCAGAACACCTGAAACTTTACAATGGTTACATAAACAAAAGCAATGAAATTGTGGATAAGCTGGGCTCAGGGACTGTTGATCTTTCAAAAAGTGCCGCAACCTACAGTGAATTCAGGGCACTCAAGCTAGAGCAGACATTCAACGGAAATGGTATGTACCTGCACCAATACTATTTCGAGAATTTGACCGAGGCCACCTCACACATACCCGATACTGTTGGGGCGGAAATCACGAAAAATTTCGGTGGATTCGATAAATGGAAGGAAGAGTTCGTTGCCACTGGTATGGCAGGCAGAGGATGGACAGTGTTGGGTCTCAACCTCGAAGATGGAAAATTGTACAATCTGCTTTACGACGCTCACAACATAGGTGGATTCGTATCTCTCGTTCCACTGCTCGTACTCGATGTATTCGAGCATGCCTACTTCATAGACTACGGAACAAACAGGAAAGAATATATAAATGCCTACCTCGGACTCATAAACTGGAATGTAGTGGAGAAGAGATTAGAAAAAGCAAAGAAAATGCATAAGGTCTGGACAGAATAAAAAAGAACAGTTTGCTTTTAAAACCCACTGCTCCTGAGGAGGGGCTATGGAGCAATGGGCTATTGTTTATCAAACAATTGTATATTACTTTAGTCGTACTGGAATATTTAAATAAATTAAAAATTATTTACTTTTAGTTATATTGACATCAGACACCTCTACAAAAGGAGATTTGGTAGGGAGCGTTTCATCCCACCATTTGACCTTCCGGGTCTGTCTGCTGATCCCCTGAATGTTCCTGAAAATGTTCAGCAGGGAATCTGATATCCTGATTCCAGACCAGCTTTCCTTTATCTCCCCGTTCTCAATCCGGAATATTCCATCTCTTGGGATAGTGGAAAATACGCCTTCCCTGTAATCCTGGAACCTTGTATACCACGTATTCACGATGTAAAGACCGTTCTTAACTGAGGAGATCATGTCGCTGACGTCCTCAGTTCCTGGTTCAACCAGGACCTGCCACGGGTTAGGTGCTATAATTCCAGCGTTTCCCGTAGATTCCGTACCTGATTTGGTTGCGGTGGAGTAGTTGTGGAGAAGATTCTTCACAGTACCTCTTTCAATGACGGCTGTTTTCCTGGTACTGGTACCTTCGTCATCCAGCATCCTGGAACCAATAGAAGTTTCGTCTGTGGGGTCGTCATATAGTGTGAATTCAGGTACGCCTATCTTCTGGTTCATCCTCCCGGCGAAAAGGGACATACCGGAATCTACCTGGAATGCCGAAGCCATCGGTATGGTGTATGAGGCTATTGATGCAAAGCAGAGCGGGTGGAAAATGACGGTATACTTCCCGTCCTTCCCCTCAACTGATCTCCCCACCTTCCTGGTGAAATCAAGCAGTTCGCTTCTAGATTCTTCCAAGCCGCTAAGCTCGCTGTCGGAAGCAGTCATGAATGAAACCTGCGCAGGGAAATTATAATCGTTAAATGCTCTCGCGACCAGTTCTATTCCCTTGACGTTCTCTCTTCCTTCATTGAAGTTTGTTTTGACCTCATTTTCAATTTCCTTTTTATAGAGTACCCCCCCAACCCTTTTAACGAATGGTCGGACGTCGTCTATGAATTCATTGACGGTCGATTCTGGATTCAATTCCGTTAACTTGACTGTGTTGGATTTTCTCTTCCTGTAGGTCTGTTTTCTGTCGTTCAGACTGATGAAATCATTGTTCTTCGCTATGTTCCTGAGTGCTGATTCTGCGAAGTTCAGCGTCCTGTCAAGTTGTTCCTCGTTCCTGAGATCGAAGGCAAATGTCTTCCCATCCTTCGCCAGGAAAATAGAGACACCCTCAGTATTCCAGCTGTTGCTGATATCTATCTCATTGTTGGAAAACCTGACCTGTTCCACCCTTGTCCTGACTATCTTGACAGCTGCCTGATCAACGTTCATTGAAACTCTGCTGAATATTTTATCAATGTCCATCCATCTCACCTCACGAATATGTTCCTGAGTCTTACGTGCGGTCCACCCATCCAGACGTCCACTCCCTGCATTGGGTCTCCTTTCCCGCATGTCCCTGCAACAAAATCCAGATCTTTCCCGATTGCGTCCATTGAAGAATAGAATTTTGTAGTGGTGGTCTCTATTACGGGTCTCCTTATCACTTCCTTTATCTCCCCATCGACGATGTGATATGCCTCCCTTCCCACGTACTTCTCATTGAATCTTATGTCGTCTATGTTCCATTCAGTGAAACTCCTCATGTATATCCCCTCCTTCACTTCCTCGACCAATTCTTCCACGGAGTAGTCCCTAGGTTCAATGTAAGTGGTGCTCATCCTCACGAGCGGTTCCTTGTCCCATTCTGAAGACCTGGACGCCCCGTTGCTTTCCATATTCAGCCTACCCGCGCTTTCCCTATTGCTGAGGAACTCGTTGATCAGTCCCTCCTTATACAGGTAGGTTTTCCTTGCTTTTACCCCGTCCCTGTCATACCTGTAGTGACCGTAACTATGCTCTACTGTCGGATCATCAACAAGGTTCACTATATCTGATCCAACCCTCCTTCCTCTGTCTCCTTCCTTTATGAATGACTCACCTGCCTGTGCCATCTCCCTCCCTATTATTCTATCGGACTCAGATGGGTGACCAGCGCTCTCATGCGCAACAATTCCAGAAACCTCAGGTCCGATGACAAGGTCATAATTTCCTTCCTTCAACTTTGTTGCCTTAACTGCATTTTTCAGCACTTTTGACTCATGTTTCATTACTTCGTGCAGTCTCCAGTAATCTAAAGCCTCATATCCTCCAGAATAGCCTAGCTGGAAATATCCCTGCTCATAATTTCCGCCCTCCATGTAAGCCATAAAAAAAGTGAATCCGACCTTTGGAAGGGTGCTCATTATCCTTGTTCCCTCCGAGTTCAAGAGAGTCTCTCTTTCGATGTTGTCACTGAGAGAGAGGAGACGCATATTCATTTTCTCCTCCGAAAGCATCGAATCCACTTCCTTCAATCTTTCAGTCTTCTCTTCAAATGAGATATCCTCAATCTTTTTCTTCTGCTCTACCCTCCATTCATCCCTGATTTCCTTTGCTCTTGAGAAGCTGTTTCTCCCCTTCTGCGTCGCCCGAGCGGATATTCTGTCGATTTCGTCCTTCACGTCTTCCCATTTATTCTTGTTAATCGCGCCGAATGAAATTGAACTGTTTATGACCCTAATTGCCAATCCTCCATCGCTGGAGTACCCCGTGCCAGAAAGTGTGCCATTCTTCATCAGAATTGAGTTTTTCTCGGACTTGAAAAACCTGACTTCTGCGAACCTGTTTTTTCTGATGGCATATTCCAGGGCCTTATCGAGGAGGTCTTCCATCCCTCAATGCATCTCCTTTGATTTCGTAACCATCTTTTCAAATTCTTCCATCAGGTCCCTGACTGCCTTGTACAGACTCCATTCCCATGCCCTGGCATAGAATGTCTTGGACTTTGTCACCATCTTCCCCCTGATGGAATACTTGATTTCTCCCGCCTTCTGCTTGTACTGTTCTATGTGGAGGTTAATGAGCACAGGTTTCAGTTTTTTTATCTTTGCTATATTCTTTGCATACTTCTCAACCAGCTCAAATATCCTGTCGTATATCTGCGGATCTTCGAATTTCACTCCAGAGAGATTCACAAGGACACCCTCCTGAGGGTAGCTTCTCACTATCTCATCAAGCAGATCCATATGGCTTATAACGCCGATTGGTTTCGAAGCACCATCAGCTATGGCGCAGACACTTGAAAGACCTTTCTTCATAGCATCGACGCACTTTAGAAGCGTGTCTTCAGGTTTTACGACAACAGGAGGTCCCAGTACATCTTTCACCTTGACGGTCCCGACGTTCCTGAAATATTCTCCCCGATGCATTCTTTCCTTCTCCCTCCAGAGCTGCGTGCTTATGTCACTGATTCTCAATGTGCCTTTGATCTTTCCCTTCCCATCAACCACAGGGATACTGGATTCCTCAATTTCTCTCATGATCCTGATCGCATTGTCAATTGTGTCAGATTCATCAACCGTAATTGGGTCCCCAGACATCACATCCTCCGCCCTCTTGTTTGCAAGCTCCTTCATTCCAGAGATAGAGTATACTATGTCAGTTGTCGTTACAATTCCAAGCAACTTATCTTTCTCCACTACCGGCAGGGCCCTCAGTCCTGTGTCGAGTATGGTTCTGGCGGCCTCCCCGATCTCTGTACCCCTCTCAAGCACCGGAGTTCTCTCGATCACATACCTGACCTTCGAATTCCCCGACAGTGAAGATCGCTTCAGCAGTAGATTGAAGTCGATCATGCCTATGTATTTCCCGTCTTCAGCGAGTGGGAGGTGGTGAATTTCGTTTTCATTCATCTTGGATATCGCTTTAGAAATTGTTTCATCAGGTCCCACCGTTATAACATTTTTAGTCATTATGTCCTCTACGGTTGCCATGCAACTCTTTCATTCAAAACTATTATAGAAAAGTTGGGGTTTATCTCATAATGAGGTGCCAATAGCGATTCTCATATCACCTTGGACAGTCAGTCTTCAATAAGCGTTCTGATCCAGTGCTCATTGATTTGCTGGCTTTGGTTCCTCAAGCACATGCAACCTCGCCGCCTGGCGCCTGATCCACAGATTGTACATCGAGATTGATCTTCCCGATATTTTGCTCGTATCAGAAATTCTCGATAGCACATCCTTGAGAAAACCATCGAACTCCTTCATTCTGTTTTGATCTGGTATCCCTCCTTTGCTGAGATCTTCCCTCATGGGCTGGAATCTGGCCACTATATCATTTTGAATTCCGAGATTCATTCTTTGGAATCCATTGAACGCTTTAGGAGTAGATAGTGATAGATCGAGATGTTCAAGTGCCTTCTCATTCCAGAAAGATTTCCCCTCTGGAATAGTTCCGTACAAAATTCCCTTTTTGAAGATCAGGGGTGAATAAATGGAAATACATGGATTGTTGGAAAATGTAGACCAGATTACAGACTCATCATCCCTGAGTTCCACGACAAAGGAATTAGCGGTCTGATCCCTTCTCGAAAGATATCCGCCATGCATGCATATATCCCCATTGCTCCCATTCCTTGGATGTGTGAAACCACTGTGATGGGACCTCATCAGGGAGAACGCGTTTTCAACTTCATCAATTTTCCTCAACCCTGCTGAAGTAAGTATCTGCCGTTTCACCCCCTGTCCCATCGTCGAATAAAGGATATCCAGTCTATACTTCCTTAAGCGGGGGAAATTGGAAATAGAGCCACTGCCTTCAATTTTCTGTATTTGGTGTTCTCTTCCCTCCGTTTCCAGTATATAACCCTCATTCCTGTCAGCTATCAGGAATGAGTTGTCGTAGTAGAGAGCAGTCCTTATGCTGTTTGATCCACCTATCCCATATCTCTCAAGATATTCCGACATCACGTCCGCAGCTTCTCTTGCCGAGTTGCCCATTTCAAGCCCGAGCCTTAGTAGGTCCATTCCCAGCAATCTCTTCTCCTTACGTTTCTTTTTCGAGAATATAGCCTCATTTCCAATGGCAACCCCTTTTTCGTTGACTCCCATCTCTGCCCCCCACATCCAGTATGGCCTTGAAATTACAACTGAATTCACCTCCCCGCCGTGATCTACCTCTATATAGGTTGCCCTCAACTTGTCTCTGAATTCTAAGTGGGGGTAATATTCCACATACTGGGCTTCGTCTGGCTCTCTATCGCTATTCTTTGCAAATAATGTGAACTCCTTCTTGAATTTGTAGAGAGTGTCGCACATATCTCTTCCACGTGACCACTAATGATAGGGTATGGAGATTAAAATGTTCCTGATTGCTGTCTTAAACTTTCCTGGTTCCGGCTTTGAATCTCCTCGTCTGGCTGAAGACATTGCGTAATTCCTGCGATGCCAAATTCTGTCGCACAAAGTTCCTCTGATTTCTGCTCCCTTTTCTGCCATATCCTCGCGCGGATTCAATTCTTCAATATTTCAGGGATGAAATTGGGAATTTCCGATGTCAGGTAGGAATATCCCATCCTGTCGAAGGCCATGAGACCTGACATTCCTATGACATATGATGCAAGAGTTGCAGAGTGGAAGGGATCAATTTTTCTTGAAAGCAACCCGGCAACGGCCCCGGTGATCAGATCACCCGTCCCTCCCCTTGTCATGCTCTCGTGGTGGAACCCCGTATTCTTCTTGACCATCTCTCCATCACTGATTATGTCCACGCGGCCTTTGAGGAAAATGACCGCGTTCAGTTCTCTGGCAATTTTCTTCACGTTTTCCTCATCTGGTTCGATCCGGAATGTGGATTTAAATTCACCTTGGTGGGGGGTCAATACCGCAAGCCCCCTGAAATCCTGGATGCCCTCAATTGAACCCAATGCGTCAGCATCTATTACGATTCTCTTTCCGGATTTCAGTGTTGCCTCAATTATTTCCCTGGATGCTGAAAACGCTTCCTGGCTCCTGGATATTCCTGGTCCTATTGCAATAGCGTCAGCCTTGTTTCTTATGTTGCCCAACAGATCAGCGGTCATTTCAATATATTCATTTCCAGACTTCCTCATGATCACGTCATTCAGATGTGGTGCAACCTTGCAGTGAATACTCCCCGGAGTGTAAAGGAATACCAGATCAGGACCCATCCTCAACGCAGATTTTGCAACGTATATTGGCGCACCATAAAAATCTGAACTCCCCGCAATTATTGCAACTATGCCATTTTCCCCTTTGTGTGAATTTTTTTCGTTTCTTGGAAAGACAAGGAGTTCTCCCGGCCCGATCATCTCGATTATGTCCTTTGGGAACCCCACATCCCTCACCATGATCTTCCCGCAATTTTGCTCAGTCATACCATCCTTCTCCAACTGCATGGTAACAGTATAATCTGGTTTCACCGCGACTGTCGAAGGAAATCCAGACGGCACGTCCACCGACACAATCACCTTGCCTGACCTATTGATCCTATCTATCAATGAAAGGTACGGTTCCTTGGGAATACCGGTTATGCCTATCCCGAGCAGAGCGTCCACCAGCACGTCATACTCATCGAATTTCGCTTCTTGCTTAATGTTCCCTCCCTCTTGTACGAACGTGTCGTGCTTCTTCTTTGCAAGTGAAGTCTCTGGTTCCTTTGCTTTCAGGACGGAAACGTCCATCTTCTCATGGAGCAGCCTGATGGCAGCGGTGTATCCGTCTCCTCCATTATTCCCACTCCCGCAGATAACCAGTATTCTTTTATGTCCGAGCTCCTTGACAAAACCTGCAACTGCCTTCCCTGCATTATCCATCAGTTCTTCCATTCTAATCCCGGATTTTTCGGCATTCACGTCAAGTATTCTTGAGTCAATGAGTTTGAACATGTCTTAATAATCCCCGTAGCGTATAATATTATTCGCACAGTTCAGCCTTTCGAAAAGAATTATATCTTAATTCAATATCCTATGGAGTGATGAAAATGGGTCAGCTGAGCGTGAGCTGTGATGACCCCTATGAGTACTGATGGTGATAGAAATGAAAAGCGTTGAGGAACTGGCTAAAATCGCAAAGCAATTGAAAGAGAAGGGGATGAACGATAAAGATATCGCTACAGAAATGCACCTCTCTCTGAATACGGTTATTTGGTTATTGAGTGGGGAGTCCAAGAGCAAGGAGGTCCCAAATGACGTCAAGATTGGCTGGAGAAGCATTGGAGTTTATGGCAGCAGGATATCGCACATAGCGGAAGTTATGACGGAGATAATTGAGGAGGAGACGTTTGACGACGAAAAGGAAGTTGATACAGTAGTTGGAATCACGATAAATGGAATTCCGTACGCTTCATTCATCTCGTACCTGACGGGGAAAGAGCTTGGGATATACAGAGCCCTTCCTCAAAAGGGAGAGGGAACATTTTCCAGCAATTATGCAAGCGTCACTGGAAAGAGGGTAGTCCTCGTCGATGATGTTATCAGCACTGGAGAGACAGTCACGAAGGCTATCCAGGCAGTGAAATCTGAGAAGGGAGAAGTGGCCCTGATTGTAGTTCTGACAAACAAGACAGGAAAGGACGAGATGCAGGGAGTTCCCATAAGGTCCCTGATTCGGGCCAGGTTGATAGGTTAATGCACTGGGCGGACGTAGTTGCGTCGAGGGTCGGGGATGACCAGGTTATATCCACGGCCATATCTCCGTCCGGTGAAATTCATGTAGGGAACATGAGGGAAGTGCTCACGGGGGAG
The DNA here is from genome assembly GCA_021817415.1 of Thermoplasmata archaeon. Classification (GTDB taxonomy): domain Archaea; phylum Thermoplasmatota; class Thermoplasmata; order Thermoplasmatales; genus JAKAUZ01. Next base: position 83,472 of record JAKAUZ010000030.1, read on the forward strand.
ATGGTTTTCAGAGCAGTCAGGAGGGCTGGGAAAAACGCCAGATTTTACTATGAGGCTGACGACATGGACCCTCTGAGGAAAGTACCTGCGGGGATAGACCCTTCATTTTCGAAATACATTGGTGTTCCTCTTTATAAGACTCCCTCCCCTGACGGCAAACACACGTCCTGGTCAAATCAGTTCATAGATCCCTTCGTGGAAACTCTCGATCTTGTTGGGGCAAAACCTGAGTTTCTATATACCCACGAGCTGTACGAGAAGGGTCTTTTCAATGACCTTATAAGGGTTGCTCTAGAGAAGAGGAAGTTGATTGGAGAGATACTTAAGGAAGTATCGGGCAAGGAAATACAGGGTGACTACTTCCCGCTCAATGTCATCTGTGAGAAGTGCGGGAGAATAGATAAGACTATGGTAGAAAGTTATGAATGGCCTGATGTCAGCTACAGATGCAACGCCTGCAGCTATGAGGGTAACAGGGACGCAAGGAACGGGGCGTCGAAACTTCCGTGGAGGGTGGAGTGGCCTGCAAAATGGGTCATCCTAGGAGTGACTATAGAACCATTCGGCAAAGACCACGCTGCTGCTGGAGGCTCGTACGATACCGGCAAGAGAATAGCAAAGGAAGTGTTCGGGGTCGAGCCTCCGTTTCCTGTGGTGTATGAGTGGATTCACCTAAAGGGAATGGGGGCGATGCATTCCTCAAAGGGGATACTGATAAGGGCAATTGACATGGTTAAGATGGTCCCTCCTGAAGTGCTGAGATTCTTCATTGCGAAGAACAATCCTGAACGTCACCTCGAGATTGACACTGGTCGGGGGCTGATCTCACTTGTAAATGAATATGATCAGTACGAGAGGATATATTTCGGCAAGGAAGATGCTTCTGACAGGGAAAAGAAGGAGGATTTCAGGAGAATGTACGAGCTTTCCCAGAGGGAAGGAATACCGTCCTCTATGCCCGTTCAGGTGCCATACAATCACATCATCAACTTGGTGCAGATCAAAAAAAACAAGGATGAGATCGTCCAGGCACTGAAATGGTCTGGTTATGACTTGAGTGGAGATCATTCTTCGCTTGATGGAAGGATAAGGGCTGCAAGGTTCTGGCTGGAAAATTTCGCCCCACCTGAATTCATAACCAAGATAGCAGATACACCTCCAAAGATAGACGTGGACGAGATTCAGAAGAGTTTCCTAACGCAGCTCCTTGACAGATTCACTGAGAACATGACTCCTGATGACGTGAACCGGCTGATCCATGATGCCTGCGCAGATACGTTGAAGGATCACAAGAAATGCTTCACTCTTCTCTACAACATTTTCCTTGGCCAAGATACCGGACCAAGAGTGGGATTCCTGCTGACTTCTCTCGACAGGGATTTCGTCAGGAACAGACTGAGTAATTACACCAAGTGACCTCCCGGAGTGGAATCACTGTATTTTTTCTATGATTCTGATTCCAAGCACCTTTTCGATTTTCCTTGCTGTCTGCTTGTCCGGTTTGATTTCCTCTCTTTCTATCTTTGCCAGGAGGTTCTTCTTTTCCTGCAGTTTCGTAGCGAGCTGTTCCTGGGACAACCCCATTTCTTCCCGTCTTTTTTTTATCATCTTCCCGAAATCAAGCATTGGCTCGTCATCGTCCACTATGTCCTGGACAGGTCTTCTCCGGGGTGGAGGGGGCAGAGGATTTGAAACTGGAGCAGGCGCCTGAGCCCTGGTGGCCTTTACGACAGGAGGAGTAGCCCTCCTAACCTCCTTTCCGTATTTCGCACACTGGTCACACACTTTCATCGTTACTCCATCAATCAGAACTTCGTGATATCGGTGCATTTCCCTGCCACATAATTCGCAATTCATGATTATGTTAGGAAAATAGGGTAGATAATTTTACTGCCTTTTCTTCTTGCAAAAAAATATATCCACCATGAAAATAGAGGAGGCGGGGGGCCGTGGGGTAGCTTGGTATCCTACGGGCTTTGGGAGCCTGAGACCCCGGTCCAAATCCGGGCGGCCCCACTATATCCAGGGGGATATAGATAAGACTTCAAAAAGTGTGTATTTTATGTAAATAATACAATATAAATACTAATTTTGCCATTTTACCCCTAAACTCGTTCAAATCTTCGTTTCTCACTCTTAACCATTGAAAAATAGGGCTTTTCTGGCACAGTCTGGTGACAATTGATAGAAGTGGTTATGGAATAGCCTCATTGTGTTTGAAGATGTTTGCCAGGATGGTTCATCAAGAAACACTATTGTCTCCTGATCAACATCCAGATCGCCCAAGTTTTTTAGAATGTCTTCTGCATTCCCGGGTCTGCGGTAATCGTGCTGGTAGGATTTTGATAATTTAAGCCCATCTTCTTAAGCATCTTTCTCACATGCTTTATTCCTTATTCCACATTGAACTTCCTCTTGATCATCTTCATCACTTCTTCTGTAGTCCAGTCGTCCATCTTCTCCAATATTGATCTGAGTTCCGCCTTCCGTTCTTCCGACAGCCTTGACGGCTTGCCCCCAGCGAATCTCGGTGTGAGACCATTGAAACTCACCGTGTTCCATGATTCCTGCCAATAGTAACCGACCATCTTAGTGACTCCAATGTTCTTTGATGCTTCAGCTACAGATGATCCCTGATGCCTGTACTTTATGAAGTACAGCCTCTTCAGGGTCCTCACGTCCTTCTCAATTGATCTTATTCTAAACTGTATTTCCTCCAGAGGGATTGTTTTGTTTACCATAATTCACTCCCTTCTGGACTTAATAAGTCAAACAGTTGACAGTAAAAATGTTACGCATATAACTATAATGCGTCCATTTTCTATTACAGAAGAAAAGTTTATCTTCGTCGACAAGTTCGTTAATGCATCGTGAGGTAATTACCTATGACAGAAGAAAAGGACAAGAAACTTTCAGAAAAAACTGGCGAAGTTGCTGGAAAAGCTGCGAAAGAAGTCGCAGAAGGAACAAAATCTTTTATGAGAGGAATAAAGAAAGGATTCAACAAAAAGGAAGAAGAGAAGAAATGATTTCCAATATTTCTCTTTCTTAGTTAGTCCTGTTCTTTTCCCCTCTTTTTTGCATGAATTCGCAAAGATTGTTTCTAACGAAGGAAACTCGTTCAATTCTCCAAAAAATCATAAATGATTTCAAATTCGGTATTAAATAAATTTTCCTAAATACAGATTTAATGATTTATAATTTGCAGGGAAAATTGAATGATGAAATAAATAACTCACCCCAGTAACTAATGGGGTGAGCCTCCCTCATGTGTTGATTATCCGACCTGAATTAGGGATAAATTCATTGGTACGGGAAACGAATTATAGCGAGCCCCTTGTGATTGGAAGAAAAAATTACCTGATGCTTACGAAGAATTTATTAGAATTGAAGTCTATTATAATTGTTCATTCCGTTAATAATTAACAATGAGAGGTGAGAAACTCACGAAAAACAATCGAAAACTCTTGACTGTGCTTACAATGACACAATTGTTAATGCTTTCGGTTCAATTCGTTGTAGGGATGTGGATAAATCTGTTCTCCCCTGCAATCTATACATCGCTGCCTCTTTCTCCCATGCAATTCATGATGCTTGTCTTATTCTCAGTCCCTGAGGTGATGGCCCATCTGGTAATTGGGATCGTCATAGGAATCGTCGCATTAATCATGATCGCATTTTCTCTGCTAAGCGCGGATATCAAGATCATCATCTTGAGCTTTATAAACGGCATATTGACTCTTGTTGCTGGGGTATCCGGCATACTCTTCTTGATCAGCTACATGAACAATAATTTCCTTTCATTTTCAATGTCTTTAGCTTTTGCCGGCGTGATTCTGACGGATTTCTCAATCGTCTATTACGGTTCCGGAGATAAGCTGGGCAAATCTGGTCGTATTTTTGATTCTTTAGACATATTAAAGAACAGGTATGCAAAGGGTGAAATATCGAAAGAGGAATATGACAGGATGAGAGAGGATCTGGGGAAATGATGCTCATTGGGAGACAATATTTGAAAAAATGAAAGAAGTAAGAGGTACTATGGTTACCCACCCTTGAACTTTTGTTTAATTACCAATTGAAAACTATTTAGCATATCTGCGCTTTTAATATTAATGGACCTTAGCCTAGAACGCTTTTTTTCAGATGCAGTTAGGTCTTACAATAGTGTCTCACAGCAGGTAAGAAGTGCCACTGAGAGGTGGGCGTCTGATAACCTGTATTGCCCCAGATGCGGTAAGATACTTACTCCTTTCCCTACGAACACTCCTGTCTACGATTTTTACTGCAACCACCTGGGCCTTAGTTACAAGATAATTAGTGACATCGAAATCGACAATTTCCAGCTTAAAAGTTTGAAGTCATTTCCGTACTCGAATTTCCCAAAGCAAATAATTGGAGCAGAGTATGTCAAAACCTTTACAAGTTTGGTAGAGGGTCGGTTTCCTTCTCTTTTTCTATTGCATTACAGCAGGAAAATGTTAGAGGTGAGTGACATTTTACTGATCCACAGACTATCTATCACTCCAAGAAGCATTATACCAAGAAATCCTCTAAGTGAAACCGCAAGAAGGAGTGGCTGGCAAGGGAGCATATTATCGCTGGAAAACGTACCCCAAATTGGAAAAATACCTGTTATCCGAGACGCCAAAGTTGTCCCAAAACGAGATGTTATGCATAAATGGATGAATGTTGAAAAAGTTATGAAAGGCACTTTGGAACAACGCAGTTGGATCACGGACATTGTGTCGATAATTGACGGATTTGATTCTGAGTTCACCCTTGAAGATATGTACTATTTCTCAAATTCTTTATCTGAAAAACACCCGAACAACAAGCATATAAAAGATAAGATAAGACAGCAACTGCAGATACTTAGAGACAGGGGTTACCTGAAATTCAAAGGAAGTGGAAAATATGAGAAAACCTTAGAAAACTATTAATATCGTGATATACATATAATTAGACTGGTAATATTATGCAGGTAGGATTGACAATTGATAGATTGTTTTATCAGACTCTTATTAGGGCACCGCAACGGAAGGTCATATACAAGGATAGGAGCAGAACCTACAAGGAACTCTTTGATGATGTGGTGAACCTCTCAGGAGGTATCTCTGAAAGATACCACGCGGGTACAAGAATCGCCGTGTTGGACTGGAACACGATTCCGTATCTACAGCTCCTCTTCGCTATTCCCTGCGCAGGAGATGTGATTCACCCAGTTAATATGCGGCTACCGCCCGAGGAGCTCATCAAGACAATCAAGGTGGCGGGAGATGAAGTTTTGATTTTTTCCAGCGAGTTTCTTCCAATTGCAAAAAAGATTGAAGAGATGGGGATAATAAAAGGTGAGAACATTTACAGAACTGATGGGTCTGAGACCTATCATTCCTACCTCGATTTATTTGGATCAGGAGGAAGACGGTCATTTAACCTAGATGAGAATAGCCCTGCATCCGTTCTCTTTACATCTGGCACAACAGGGACCCCCAAGGAGATCATCTATTCCCACAGGAAAATCACCATGGCCATCTGGAGCATCCTTACACTTCTATCCGCATACCCTGGAAATGCCAGGATGAATGCTGACGACGTCATATTTTCTTTGATTCCGAACTATCATCTCTGGTCATGGGGAACCCCCTTCATTTCTGCAATGATCGGAGCGGATTATGTTATGGATGGTAAATTTGACCTTACAACAACGGTTGAGGCGATAAAGAAGCATAAGGTTACCTGGATGAGCATGGTTCCAACGATGCTTTATGGCCTGATCTCATATCCTTCAGGGGACGAACTTAAGGGGCTTAAAGTGATGGTAGGCGGGTCACCCATCCCTTCAGGACTGATCAATGCAGCCACCTCCAAAGGAATCGAGCTCACATCTATCTATGGATTCTCAGATGGACTGATCGCAGGAATAGGCTCAATTATGGAAGATGAGGATGACTTATGGAAGAGAAACGTGCTTTCCACTGGTGGGATGATACCGGCACCACTTTCTGAATATGCAGTCAAGAAGACCTCAGAAGGAGAAATTGGGGAACTTCATTTCAGGTCTCCATGGCTCCCAAATGGTTACGAGAATGATCGGGAGAAATCCGCCGAATCGTACACTTCTGATGGCTGGTTCATTACGGGAGATGCTGGAAATATCACAGGCGGAAGAGTGCAGGTCAGCGACAGGATCAAGGATCTTATTAAAAGTGGTGCCGAGTTCATCCCGTCTGCAATACTTGAGAGCGCAATTTCTGATATACCGGGAATCGAGATGGTTGCAGTAGTTGGAATTCCTGACAGTAAGTGGGTGGAACGCCCAGTCGCCTATGTGAAGTTACGGGGAAGCCAGAAACTGGACGAGAACCAGTATAGAAGTTACCTCATGAGTTTGGTAGATGCAGGCAAGATACAGAAATGGTGGATTCCGGATAAATTCATTCCTATAGATTCGATGCCAATGACTGGAACTGGGAAGATTGATAAGAAGGCTTTACGCGCTCTTTCGGGAAGAAACTGAAGCAGGAATGGGCACCAGCTACAACAGGATGTGAAAAATTGCCACACAAACAATCCATCCAGCAATGATTTCATTTTCAAGACCACGTGCGGGAGCCTCTCCCCTTTCTTGCGGAGATCCATGTAGGCTAAACAGACCATACATCAAGGGGGTCATCTATACCTGGATTTCTTATGAAGGACCGCCCACTATGATGCTTAATTATTAATACCTTTATTCCGTTGTATTAAGAGAAGAGAGTCTATGTATAGAGAGAAGCCAAAAATATTCAAATGCGATATTTGTGGCCTCCATTATACTGAGGAAAAAGACGCAAAAGAATGTCATAGATGGTGCAGTACTCATGGCTCCAGCAATGAGGAAATAGCGATGCGCTCGGTCGAAGCAAATTATAACAGACCGATAATCTGAAATCTGGAAAAATGACTGAACAAAGTGGCAGTTATCATTACCCTAGAGTAATCGCTGATCAGAGATATCTCTTCTCTATCTCACCAAATCTTTTCCGGATAGAATAGCTGTGACCGCAAGATATACTCTTCAGTATGAAGAGATGATGAAACGCAAAGTACCCATCAGTAATACTCATAATTTATTTTGAAATGAGTTTCTTCCGGATAGAATCATGCTTTTTTTAAAACTATTATTCTGTATGCCCATTGGGATGGCTTCTTCTCTCCCGTTCCAGAAACAATATCTGCCCTCCCCCTGAAAAATTTCAGTTCCTCTCCGATATGTGGGAATAGGTCGCCAATCACGAAATATCCACCACTTTTTAACGAGTCAAGTACGGTCCCATATGCTTTGAATCTTTTTTTTCCAATGTTGTGGAAGACGAGATTGGATATTGCAAGATCGTAGTGACCTTCGGGGTAAAGTGGTTTCGTGAGATCATGCTCCAGGAATGATACTCTTCCATGAATACCCAGAATCTCCATGTTTTTATTTGCTTGAATGAGAGTTCCATCGGAAAGACTTTCGTGGCCGAATATGTCCACCCCCGTGATTTCAGCCTGAGGGAAACACTTGGCAGCAACGTAGCACATGAACCCTAAACCACATCCTGCATCCAATATTCTCAATCTAGAATCGCTTGAATAAAGAGATAGCAGACGAGTGGAGAACAGCGCCTCCGCTTCCGCACGGATTCTCCTCGACTCTTCTATGGTTGAATGGTGGTATTTCCCGAAGTCGACTTCCATCGTGTAAAACGGAACAATTCAAGGACTTAAACAATTCTTAGCTCTTTTAACAATTAATCCTTTTCGAGGACTTCCAGAGGGTCAACACTTTTTTTATCCTTTTCAGATATATTCATGCTCTAGAGATAAGCGGATGGAAGTGCCACTACAGCCAGCCGTGAAATTGGTTTCATAGCTCAGTTCACAAAGGCTTTTGAAACTAATAAGAATGAGCATTACTTCCATTATTGAATGGAGTGATTTTTACTACCTTTGGGAAGGCATCGCTTGGCGGTAATCCGGCGATACTGTTACTTTGTCGGTCATGGAGGCGACCACCTAAATTCCATGAAAAATCTTAATATTCAATTGAAAATAGAACCCCATAAAATGATCCAGCATACAGACTTTAAACATCCCCGAGAACGAATATTCTCCAAAGAGGCTATATTTTCAATAAAATCAATGCTTATCAGTAACAGAATTGAACCTGCAATGAGCATTTTCTACCTCACCAACGAGAGAGAATATCTTGGTCTTGGTGTGGCAGAATATAGGGAAAGTAAACGCTTAAAAAAGGAAAATCATAAGATTCAGGTGTCAGCAGGATCCATATGGGTTCGATCGCTTGATGAGAATGTTGATCTTCTCCCGAAGGATTATTACAAGAATCAAAGGTTCAAAGGGAAGCCGATAGAGTATCTAAAAGAAGTGAGAATGTGTCCTGCCGTCATTCAGAACGGAGGGAGATTGTATCACCTTATCCAGTACACCTTACGTGAAAATGAATTCGTTACAAGGAGGCTAATGGAACTCAATTTCCATGTGAATTCGGAGCACGGAAGGGATTCATTCAGAATAGAGGGCATCACAGACTTTAAAGGTGAAATATCATTCTTCAAGGAATTCGGATTGGATGATTCCAGGGTATTGATTGAAATATCTTTTCCTTATGATGGGGTGCAGTTCTATGCAATCCAGAAAAACTCAAGCAGAAATGTCACAAATCTGCAATTTATTACATTAATGGGGGATGAAATAACAATTGCAGACTGGGATATGATAATCCCAAGTATGGACAAATATGCCCTTGAATTTGATAATGCGTACAGGAGGGTACTGGATTCGCTTTTGATCCCGGACGGGCTGGAGATCAGGTGTGAAGGGGACCGCTGTAACATTGAACTGATAGTGGAAAACAGATTTAAAGCCCCTTTTGAAGAAGAAATACGGAAGATGAGGGAGATTTATCCAGAAATAGGCATGAGGATTGAGAGAATATGAGCATTTCTCTGAGATGGGCACAGTTCACATAAGTTCGGAGAAGGGAAGGGTTCCTGTTTCCGGTACTAATTTGATGGTTCGACATGAATGACTACTTCCTTTATTTCCGGCATGGTCGTTTTGATGGAATCCTCGATGCTGTCAGCTATACCGTGAGATTCCTTCAGTGTCAGATAAGGTTCCATGATGAGCACTATTTCGACGAAAATAACAGGACCTGCCCATCTCGCCTTAACTCCCCTTACCATTTTCACAGATTGGAACCCTTTCAGGATGCTGTCGATCCTTTTCAATACCCTCTTGTCCTTTGGAAGGTCAAGTAAGCTTGTGATGCTATCTCGACCTATCTGATAAGCAGTATAGAAGAGTGTTATTGCTGCAATGAGAATTGCTGCATAATAGAACAATATGCTCCCGGTGAAATAATTCAGAAGAAGTCCTGCAGCGACCCCCAGTCCTTCATAGACGTCAGTGTAAGTATGCATCCCGTCAGATCTTAGGGAGGGGGAATTAATCATTTTTCCTCCTATTATCTTAGCCCTTCCAGAAAAGAATAATGGGACAAGGGAAACTGCCTGGATCACTGCAGACTGGAGGTCCCCCGTCGGGATGTAAGAAAGAGTGTTTCTCAATATGTCAAAGGCATAAAAAGCGACCACCATTGCTATGAATAGTGATAACAGGTCCTCCAGTTTGTATAGGCCGTAGGAGTACCTGTTTTTCAGGTTGCTCTGCGTTATCTTGAGTGAGACAAGCACTAGCACCGTGATAGAAAGATCGATGCCTATGTGGAATGATTCCATTAATAGCGCATAATTTCTCCATATGACGGATGCAAATATTCTCAGAATCAAAACTCCCGCCTGCAAGAGAAGTGCAATAGTCACGAAAATATCCGCACTCTTCTTCCTGTCTTCCACCATCTCTTTCCTACATTGCACATTTTTATAAAAGACTAATTATTATTAAGTATTACCTAAATTCATTTAGTCTATGAAAAAATACTCTTACCCGCCTTTGTCATTCCGAGCATTTCCGTGTATATGAATGCAACAATGACGAATCCTAGAAACACATAACCGATGGCAGAGTTTTCTGAGTTTATGATTGAAAGGAGAAGAACTGAGAAGGAGAGAATTTGAGCTACTGAACCGACGATAATCTCCCTGAGTCTCCTAATCATTGCATCAATGTTTATCTTGATCAGCGAGAAATTGGCAGAGATATGAATGAAGAGGTTCCCCATTCCCGCAAGAGCTCCCAGAGTCAGGAAAGCATTGAAGGGTGATTCAATCCTGAATAGAGGGAGTAGTATCGCCAGATAGAGAACGATAGTCACCATACCTGCAACCAATGGATTGTCATATCTCAGGAAAGTCAGGTTGGCAGGAAGGAGCCTGTTCAAGCTCATTGCGTACAAATTTCTAGAACCTGCCAGCATGAACGCTAGAGTGGCAAGAATACCGTCGCTTATAGCAGCTAGTATAATGACCGGGAAGGTGAACGGGCCGAATACCCCCCTGAGGGTGAAAAGGATTGGTGTGCCCCGTGATATCACGGTACCGAGCTGACCTTCGTAGATGAGGACATCTACGAGGCCATAAAGTACAAGAGCCATCAGTCCTCCCCCCACAATGATAACTAAGATGGCAGCTCTCCCGACGTTCACCTCTGCTTTTTTCACCTCACCTGAAACTGGAGTTATGGAGCCATAGCCGGTTGGGATCCCGATGGCATATAGGATGCCAAGGATGAAGAGAGAAAACCATTGTTTTGACGAGACTGGATTGTAAAATGAGATTGGATTGTAGAAAGTGAAATGGGCAAAGAACATTGAAACCAAGAACATCAGTACAAGAACTGCGATTTCAAGCGATGAGGCAACTATCGCATAGTGGGCAGAAGGTTTTATTCCAATAAGCATTAGAATTGATGCAGGCACGATTGATGCCAGAAAGGAGATGAAAACTGGAATGTGAAGAAGATAATTGATAATGAAGGTGGAACCCGCCACGTAGGCGCAGCCATACAGTACTGAATAGAATGTATATATTACGCCTGTTTCAAGGCCAAGTCTCTTGGAGAGACCGTAAAAAGCATAATTGAAGTAACCTCCCGTGGACGTGAATTTTCTTGAGAGGTAAGAGACCACCAGACCATTGAGCAGGACAATTAATGTCCCGATGATTACCACGACTGGCGCGAAACCCGCAGTCAAAACAACAACTGCGGTAGTGTAAGTCAGCATGCTGAGAAATGGGGCCTGGCCGCCAATAGACAGGAAGAATATGTCGCTGAAGCTCATCTTTCTTTTGAGCTTATCTTTGCCAACTGCGCCAGCATTACTAACCATCTTTTCACCAAGTATTTTTTTGTAGTCCCGAAAGTATGAGCATCGGATGTTATACGGTTATTTTAATATTTATTTGAGTAGTTTGCCCTAAACTCTCGATAATCTCAAAATTATGAAACCTTTCTTGTGATCTATCTTTTTGTTGAACCCTTCGACATGAAGTTCGTTCCACTGGGCCTCACTAGCGCCATGTGACGTTTTTAGCCTCGAATTGTCGTTATCAAATTCATATATGGCAATGGTTCCTCCGTCTTTCAGGTAATTCCTAAACGCGGGTATGGAGTCCTTGCCATCCTTCCAGTGGTGATATGAGAATGATGAAATAATGAGATCGAATTTTTCATCAAATAGGATTTCCCTGCTACTACCTAATGCGATTTTTACCCTATTATCCAAATGCTTCTTTTTGATCCTTTTTGTTGCATATTTGATCATCTGAGGAGATGGGTCAATTCCGTAGACCTGTACGTTGAGGAATTTGCTTGCTATCAGCTCTTCAACAATTGCCGGCCCACATCCTATGTCAAGGACCTTCTTTCCATTCAGGTCATTTAGGTCTTCCACAATTATTCTATACCTACTCTTCCCAATTGGTGCAAAAAGAGAATACATTAAAGAAGTCAATGCACCGAACTTTTCGTCTCCATCGACATACAGATCGGAATTCAAAATCTCACTTCAGCTTTAAATAATGTGAATCAGTTTGCAACCCACTGATTTCCCCAGTTGCGCATCCTGTCCACAATCTCCCCGAGAGACTTTCCTTTTTCAGTCAGAATGTAAGTGACACGAACTGGCCTCGTGTTGCCTACAACTCTCTGCAGTACTTGTTCCTGTTCTAGAAATTTCAGTTTTTCTGAGAGCATTCTTGACGATATACCGTCAACAGACTTCTTTAGCTGATTGAACCCCTTCGGTTGCTGGCAGAGGTCTCTGAGTATCATAAAGGTCCACGCATCTCTCAATATATACAGAGCTCTTTCAACAGGGCAGCTCGAATTTTTCCTGGATTCGATGTCATAGTGCTTTCTCTGCATAAGAGGTTATAGGAACTAAGTTTATAAAATTAACCTAAGTATATCTTTGTACTCTTAATGCCAATTTCAGCGTATTTGCTGTTTTAGTTTAGAGAGAGCGGAGGCAGTCCACCTTCTGGAATCTCTAAATGAATGACCTACTCTCGGAATACCTGGAAGTGAAGCAATTCTACTCCTCCCCATTCATCTGCAACCACTATCGTGTACTACCCACTCGGAAAGTTTACAAAATTATAGCTATCGTTCGTGAAGCTTGATTGGACCCAGTAACCAGATAGGTTCACAGATGCACGCAGTGTAATGTTTACTGGATTTCCGATTCCCCCCAGGATTGCGTTGTCACTGTGACCCAATATCGTATAAAAACTCACTGCGTAAATTGCTGGGCAGAAGTATATTCCTGGGTACCATACCTCAAGCGGGCTCCCTGAATTGTAAGAGCTGTAGTTTACAAACCCATCCAGTACAATAAAGCCAAAAGGCAGATTTTCTCCACATGGTGACATAGCTAGAGGACGATTAAGGCCTCCTATCGTCGGCCAAAGAGCACTCCGGTTCACTTCCACCGTAGGACCGTTGTTGAATATCTCAACTTGCAATGTTATATTGTTTCCTGAGTCTATCAAGGCGCTGCTTTCACCTGCAATCAATTGAAGTTGCGGCGGCTCTTCCCTATTAATTGTGAAAATCCCGAAATTAAGTGAATAAAGGGTCACAATGACGATCATCAACACAGTTGCAAGGATTACCATCATCTTCCTTCTTCTCTTTCCAGTGCATTCATTCTCTTCAACAGTTGGGCCCATTTATTACACGCTGATATATTGCTAATTTCGTATTTTACGAATTTCCCAGATGTAAAACTGCACCAGTTTCAGTTCGTTAGTAACTGTATTAATGCCTGTGAGAAAGCGTATGATAATTCAAGCAAGAGAAACATCAATTAGGATGTAGATTATCAGATAGGGTGCGACAAGCAGAAAGTTTCGTTGGGGATGCAATTCTTTTCATTTTTATGTCGCTCTTCTGGGGATTAAACTATTCTTTCCTGAAGATTGCTCTGCAATTTGAGCCCCCACTAATGGTCCTGCTCTTCAGGGTCACATTTGCTGCCCTGATATCAGTGGCATTCTCTTTCCGTTCCCTGAAGAAACTCAGAGGCATTGGATTTTTAAGGCCTTTCTTGATGAGCCTTCTAAACATATCCATGTTCATGTCGCTCTGGTTTATTGGTGAGGAATATGAACCCGCCTCAATCTCTTCAATTTTGATTTACACATATCCAATTATGGCAGTTCTTCTTTCAGGACCCTTCCTTGGGGAAAAACTTGGGTTAATGAAAATTACCGGCACTATTGTTGGATTCTTTGGGCTTGTAGTTATTTTCATTGATCAATTGGCCATACGGGGAAGCATCGGACTTTTGCTACTGGTTTCTGCTGCACTTATGTGGGCTATTGGAACTGTTTTTTACAAGAAATACCTGGCGGGAGTAGATCAGGCAGGAATAAATGCCCTCCAGTTCATATACGCAGTTCCAGTGGTGCTTTTATTCACCGCTGTGCAGGGAGGCGTAAGACCGTTGAACCTGGATTTTCTGCTTATAACTCTTTACATGGGTTCATTTGGTACTGCAGTTGCATATTATATTTACCTCAGGCTGTTGATGAAATACAAGGTATCTCACGTGTCTCCCTACCTTTTCTCTGTTCCTGCCTTTTCTATCTTTCTGAGCCTGATAATAAATGGAGAGCAGATAATGGTAACTACTCTGGCGGGTTTCCTCCTTGTGTCTGCAGGCATTTATATCAGTTCAAGGTAGATTCATATATCATCTGGAGTACTCCTGCTATTAACAGGGAATCTGATGAATGATAGATAGAGTGTGAAGAGGAATGTAACGAGCATCAGCACAAGAGTCAGCACCGCGAAGTCAGGAAGTAAAACTGGAATGTTGAAAAGCGGGTTTACCATCTCACTTGCCTGAATCCCCGTTGAGCCTGTGACTATTATGTAAGGGTACCTGGAAATATTGAGCGTGATCTCAAAGAACAGAATGAATACGTATACAACCCCTCCTCCAACCAGAGCGGATATCATCCTGGTCTTTCTGAAGACTGTAGCAAAACCCAGCAGCGTTCCCATTATTAAGAGCACGGTTGAAATTATAAGATATCCTTTCGCTGACATCTGGGAATAGAGGTACTGTGAATTGATCTGCAGTTCTTTTACAGTTGCAAAGAACATTATGATGGATAGGATCGAAAAGATTATGGTGGATAACCTTGCGATTCCTATCCCTTTTTTGAACTCTGATGAATTCTCCTTCCTTCCTTTGACGGATGCATAAGCCAGTACCACGAATGAAGACAGCGCTATGGAAATGAACCATGTGTAAAGTGCCATTGGAGTGAATATTGGGTTGTTCAGAGGATTCTGGTTGCTCGCTACAAACAGGGTGAGGCCCGCGACCTTCTCTGTAGTGACTCCATATGGGAAATCCAGCGTTGCAAAGATGCTGGTCATTCCGTAGGCCACCATGAGGGCTCCAACCATCATAAATATTCCTACCACAATGTGGGCGTTATGCCCCATCCTGTCCCACGTGTACCAGTACAGGGCCATGCTTACGATGGCTATCATTATTCCTGCTACAGCTACGGATATAGGGTAGAAGAGGATGTTCGTTGCAATGTAAAGCAAAGACGGCCAGTATCCCGCAAGGAAGACTGTCAGCCAGGTAGCCAGCACTCCTGCAAACAGGTCTACTCTAATCAGGTAAGAAGTCAATCTCCTTGCAAACTTGATGTAATCATTATCCTTGCTGATTCTTCCTTTGATTTCATAAATCGGGATGAGCACGGTCAGTCCCAGTACAACGGTCACAAAGAAATAATGGGCAAAAAATGTGAGTGCAATTCCTGCCAACCCCCAGTATAGATTGTCCATTTCAACTACCTCCTCCTGTTGCGCTTCTCCTGAGATTCTTGAAGAATATCATATAAATTCCCCAGAGTCCGGCACCCAGCACTCCAAGTTCAAGAAGAATTATTGCGACCGTGAATGCAACTGTTATTGTGTGCGTCGTGACCACATCATTGTAGGTCACCAGTCCATAGATTGTCCACGGGTGTCTTCCCATCTCCCTTGTTGCCCACCCAAACACTGATGCCAGAATGGCAAGAACGGCCGCTACATACGTGCTGTATAACACGAATGTTTCCGTCTTCATCCTCAGGATTACCCTTACAATCCTGTCAATTGTCTTTGAGTACAGTCCGAGATAACCTACTGCTATGACAAAAAGTATAACGCCCGATATCACCATAAAGTAGTAGAAGAAATGGAGCCAGGGTGCATATACCTCGGTGGATTGTATTGTCAGCTGTGCCATTGGATTTGTTGCCCCCGGAATGGAAGACAGATAATTGTAACCTTTGAACCAGTGACCCGCATTCCCAAACAGTAGGAAACTGATCAGCGGGTCAGATCCTCCATTTGGAGGTATGCCTTCAGTTGCATAGAAGATGTTTCTCTGGAATTCGTAAAGCAACCTGCCCTGAAAATCTCCAATAATGGGCTGGATTACTGATGATATAGCCCCGATCGCAAAACTGACTTTGAGCCCCTTCCAGTTGTACGCTTTGTTTCCATAATTCTTGAGTATCTTGTAGGACAGATAGGAAGCAGAAAGGAATGAGGTTATTATTATCGCGGCGAACAGGTTGTGAAGATATGTCGCATAAGCCTCAGGGTTGAATATCGCCACCCAGGGGTTGCTCGTGAAATTGGAGAGCAGCTGGAATGCATTTGGTGAGGATAGCAGCACCGATCCTGTTACTGGAAGCACAGTGGTAAGTATCTTTAGTTTTGCTGGATTGATGACCTGGCTACCTAGAGAGGGGACCCAAGGCAGGAAATTCTGGGCCACGTATGTCCCGGTTCCCCAGGGTACCTGCATCCACGCATTCACTGCAAGTATCATGTACGCGGACAGACTTGAACCGAAGAGTACTCCTGCACCAATTAGAACGTGAAGTCCCTTCCACCTTTTGAGGCGATTGAATGTTGTGAGATAAGTACCTATCAGAACTATCTCTATTATGAACGCATAGAGCTCAATAATCAGAGGTGCAGCAGCCATGCTTGCGATGAGGGCAATGGACCCAGACCATACCACGACAAGCCCAAATTCCACCAGTGTTCCGGTCACTGCTCCCGCAGCAAACGTGATTCCCCACAGCTTTGATGCATTCTTCGCCATTTTCAGGTAATCATTATCCTTCTTGATCAATCCTATTGATTCCAGCGTCAGCACAACCGTCGGAAAGCCAACTGCGAAAATCAGGAAGAAAGCATGCACATAGATGCCAACTATAGTCATGTATTCTGCAAGGTTTGCACTTGACCAGGACCCACCAGTTTGCAAACCTGCAAGATTGAATAAATCGGTTACAGGATATATCATCTGGATCAGTGTTGATTGATTGGACAAGATTTAAGGGTTTCATTACATTAATCGATGTAAAAATTTTTAATATAATTCTGTCTGCATATATTTAAAGGAAGCTAAATCACATTGGTTTTATTTAAATTATCTACTTTAGCTTTAATTCTTTTCGTTATTTCATCTCTTATTCCTTTCCCCTGGTCTGCCTTGAAATAGAAATATCCCAGTCTTCTTTTCAGGATATCTTCTACAGTCAGTGCACATTCTTCGTTAATTGCGAGGTCAATTCTGTCTCCTTCCTCCCTTCTTCTGTACAATATCTGTGGAAGATCGCTGGTTCTCATCTTTCTTCCGAGAACTTTTCCAACAGTTGCAGCCACTTTTCTTGATGCGGTCCTGTAGTTGGTTATCTTAACTCCCATCACCGAGACCATCTTTCCGGTCACGTCTATATGGAAATCCCTCGTCACTCTGCCCGGATCATTTCCCTTCCCGTAAAGTGGCCTTATCCCTACATACGTGCCTATTATGTCTGATCTGTCCAGTGCTGGAAATAGTCTTTTTACTGATTCGTATATGTAGTCCTTCTCCTCATCCGTGACCTTCAAAGAATCGGGAGAAGTCACAAAGTCGTCAGTTGTACCTATGATCACCGTTTCGTTTCGCGGGATCACGAACATCTGCCTGCCGTCAATGTGAGACTTGAATGCAACTGCATTCCCGAAAGGAAAATGATCCTTTTTCATTATCAGATGGGAACCCTTGCTCAACTTGAATCCGTTCATATCCTTCCCTGAGTACTTTGCATAGGTCTCGCCGACCCATGGACCCGTAGAGTTCACTATAACTTTGCATTTGACCGAATACTCCCCTCCGAACATAGTATCTCGTAGAGTAACCCTGTTCATCCCGTTTTCCTTGATGATTTTCTCTGCAGCCACATAATTTAACGTCATCGCCCCAAGCATTTTGGCCGTAATTACATTATATATGACCAGTTGGGCATCATCTGTGACTGCATCCATGTATGTATAATGGCCCTTGAATCCCGGATATGAGTATTTGCCTTTGTGGAATCTGGGAATACTGTAATTCCTACCTAAGAGATTGTAAAAGAGCAACCCCGCCGCAATGGTGTACCTTCTCCAGGACCTGTCGTCAATAAGTATGTCAAAGTCTATCCCCTTTACAAAGTCAGTATTCTTCATCAGATAGTTTCTCTCCCTAAGCAGGTCCATCGTGACCATGACGTGGCCCTGTCCAAGATATCTAATCCCCCCATGAATGAGTTTCGAGGAGTTGCTGCTGGTACCTGACGCAAAATCAGCCCTGTCGACAAGTATCACGTCCAGGCCGTTTGCAGCCAGAATGCTTGCTACTCCAGCCCCGGCGATTCCTCCCCCTATTATAAGGACGTCGAAGTATCTGCCGGCAAGCGTACCTAGGTCTTTTTTCCTGGTTTCCAGGGAGAACTCCATAGGGTCCCATATCTTCCGCATTTATATCTATATTTATGAGAGTCGTAGGCTGGATAGACCAAGCAATTGTGAAGCACTTTTCAAAGAGGATACTTTGAACCAAGCGACTCAAATGACCAGTAGTTGAGTTGTGAAGATATATTGGATCAAATAAGGACAGCAGATTGTTGATAACGATTTCCAATCAATTTTTCACCCTCCCTGAATCTTCAGCTGAAACTTCCCAATCAAAGTAATATAATTGATTTATTTACTAATAATTACGAAAGTAGTCATATCGGGAGGAACTGGTTTCATTGGGACGAATCTTGCAAAGCATCTCATTTCGAAGGGAGAAGAAGTCACTATCCTGACAAGGGGTGAAAATAAAATAGATGGCAATCCAGGGTATATTCACTGGGACCCAAGTGTAGAAAAATACAATGACGGAATTGAAGGAGCTGACGTAGTGATTAATCTTGCTGGATATTCAATAGCTGCAAAGAGGTGGAGTACTAGAGTTAAAAATGAACTTGTTGAAAGCAGGGTCAAGAGTACTAATTACCTTGTAAAATCGCTTGAAAGATGGAATACTAAACTCTTCATAAGCGCATCAGCAGTTGGTTATTATGGGTTCAGAGGAGATGAATTAGTTGATGAAACTTCGTCCCCTGGGCAGGACTTTCTGTCATCCGTGGCGAAAAAATGGGAAGAAGCTGCAAAGTCTGTCAAGGAGGATTACGTATCAATCCTGAGATTTGGAATCGTTATTGGTAGGGAGGGAGGAATTTTGAAGAGGTTTTTGAAGCCCGTAAAATATGGACTTTCTAAGAAGATCGGTTCAGGGGAACAATGGATTTCATGGGTTGATATAGATGATGTGATAGGAGCAATAGACTTCATTATCAGCAATGATCTTAAGGGAACCTATAATGTTACCTCTCCAAACCCCCTGAGAAACAGGGAATTCATGAAAATTATTTCAGAAGAGATGGGTAAGAGGCAGCATGTTTCAGTTCCTGGAATATTAATAAAAACGTTACTAGGAGAAATGGGAGAGAGTTTAATCCTGAATGGACAGAGGGCGGTTCCCAGGAGGCTTGAGTCCGAAGGCTATTTATTTAAGTATCCGGAATTGAATCACTCAATTAAAAAGGCCCTAAGTCAAGATTAGAGGACTTATTCTTGTTCCGCCCGGCAAAACAGTAAGGAAGAGATGACTCTGAAAAGATGAAAATCACAATTAGTAGTTTTATTATCTGATACTACAATTATTAAATTTTAGGCTCATTGATTTTGAGATTTGTACATTTTAATCAGTGTTCCAGCTATCTTTGACCTATTTTTCAATCCTTAACCTTGCTTTATCTTCCCTTTAACATTCCTCAATAATCCATCAATTCTCTCCTCAATCCCGCATGCTCTGTTAAGATAGAGGAATATGGTAAGAAATTGTGAACTTGTTAAATTTGGAATGGGTAATTGAGCAAGGTAATCTTATCAATTGGAAAGAATATAAGTACATCAGTTTATTAGAATAATGATGGACAGCAATAATAGAAGAATATGGGAGATAACCTCAATATTTGTGGCTCTCGAAGCTGTCTTTATATATTATGTAGTCGGACTGTTGCTCGTCGGATATCGTCCTGGATCCGTGCTATTTGGTTTTAAGCCTGCTGGATCTGGTCTTGTTCTTATCGTGTATAATAATCCACTCAAATATTTTCTAGGCCTGAGTTACGTGCTCAAGACTTTCTTCCCCACCTACTGGTATCATGTCTACCATTTTAATCCGACATATGTTAATGCGGTTGCAGTTGAAAGTCAAATAAAGGCAGCAAATAATTTTATGTTTGCGGTCTGGCTAGGTCTAATAGTAGCAGCAATCATAGTCGCAGTCGTCTATGCGATCAAACTCAGAGCAAACCTTAAAGCAACTCCAAAAACACCTATGCCAGTCCTGGAAGTCAGCTGCTGAGTAACGTGTTTTAAGTGCACCATCTTACGATTGGAATATTACTTTATGTCAACTTTCTTCACTTTAGTCTTGACTTCCGGGGGTTCGACGAAAGATCTGCCTGCTTTAAGCATTTCCTCTAATGCTTTAAGGAGATGATCCACCGTTCCAGTCATCGTTTTGCTCATGTTTGGAATTGTAACCTTGAGTTCTATGGTTATTTTGTCATTTCCATCTTCTTCTGCCATTTATTTCATCTCTATATTCAAATAGCCATTAATAAATTCTGCGCCAATAGGATTTTTATCGACGTATGCGGCTGGAAGGTAAAGCACCCTTTTCCAGTTCCCGAGTTCCAGTATGAGCTCTCCTCCCTTATTGTAGATGTTCATGTCCTTTTTGTCAGCAAATGGGAGTTTGAACTTCACAAAGTATTTTCCTTTCTCCTTGGTGAATTCGACATTTGAACCTTTCTTGAATATCTTGTCAGGATCATTCATCCCATAGATTCGTCCGCCCATTTCCCTA
Organism: Thermoplasmata archaeon; assembly: GCA_021817415.1. GTDB lineage: Archaea > Thermoplasmatota > Thermoplasmata > Thermoplasmatales > JAKAUZ01. The sequence goes on from JAKAUZ010000030.1 coordinate 104,242, forward strand.
AGTTTTTCAAACCCTATTGGCTCGGAGTTAAGGAGTGGAATCTTGAAAATATTCAAGTCAGAAAATGAATAATCAATTCCCTTGATGATCTCTTCCTGTGCATTTCTCCATCCGCTGAAGAAGTTTCCAGTGTTTTCCTGATATATCTTGTTGACAAAAATTGAGTCCACGGGATACCCGTAGAGCAGGAGGTAAGTATAAGCCCTCTTTGTCTCATTGAATGACATTCTATCAGGATTTGTGACCAGCCTTATTGTGGAGATGTTGGAATTTGTCAGGACATCCCTGATTTTCCTCAGTGCTGAATACAGTCTTTCCACACTCTTGAATACCTCATCATTTGGCATTGGCATCGGGCCTATCGTATTCATTACCGGTCTCACCAGCTTTGCAGCCAGCCTGCCAACAGGGAATATTTTGTCCATATACCATGTCATTGCTTCCGGAAAAGAAAGTAATTTCAACGACTCTCCCGTTGGGGCACTGTCTATGATTATATCATCATATTTTTTCCCCTCATAGTACTCCAGTAGGTACAGTAACTGAGCGGCTTCGTCAAATCCTGGGAGCGTAGCTATCTCCTCTGCCGACACCGGATCTAGCCCCTGAGACTGGAAAAGTCCCGTTAAATAACCTTTGAGTTCGGCCCAGTGAGAGTTGATGGCTTCATTCACGCTTATCTCCTGGCCAAAAAGATTCTCCGCAATCTTTAATGGAACGGCCCCGATTTCAGTCCCGAATGCATCTCCCAGGCTGTGGGCTGGATCTGTGGAAATGACCAGAGTCTTTTTCCCCCTTGAGGAAAGCAAAGAGGCAGTTGAGGCTGCAATGCTTGTCTTACCTACTCCTCCTTTGCCGGTATACAGCAGGATGCGGGTACTCATGGGAGGTAATTGTTTCTTAGTAATTCTATTCTTTCGTATTATTATCAGGATTCGACGAAACTTATTCAAAATCATTGAGATTGGTTCACGTGCAAATGAAAATGATAGACCCTCACAGGGGTATAAAGGAATTGGAACTGTTAGGTTCGTTTGACGATTCTACAGGTTTCACATAATAGTTCCGTAAACCCTTTTCTTTCGATGACTCTACAATCTTTAATACCTGGGCATAGGTATAGTATTCACAGCACAGACCGCATTCGTCGCCACTGCAGGTCTTTAATGGTGGGTATCTGACAGGCAGACTGGGAAGAATATTCACAATGATATTTCCCTCCGATCTGATCTTCTAATCTTTACTGTTTCTTCTCATATTCTCCTATTTCCTCTTTCCAGTACTGTTCTTCGTTGCTTATTATGTTTCACTTAGAACTGGGTCTGCCATTCAGCGTCCAGTACCAATTGCAGTTGGTACTTAACTTACCTGGAAGAAGAGGGAGCAACCGCATCCAGTTTTAGCAAGGTAACATAAAGTCGCATCAAGAAAAATAACTGCTGAAAGGAAGGCAGAATATTTCGACAAAAGTTCACCATGAATTCATTCTCAACCCGATAAGATAATCAGTAGCTAAGTCTGAACTTCTTTACCGGTTGGACAGAGACCTGATCTTCTTTTGGTTTTGGCTTTTCCCCTACGTATTGGATATATGTGGCCACATCTTTATTTCATTTTATAGCTAGAATCATCAATATGTAACCAAAAAATCAGGCCTCTGGGTGGAAAAATAAATATTTGACGATAAAATGAGAATGAGTGAGCTTTACAGTACCGATAGCTCCTAGCGCTTCCACTGTAGACCTGGCTCTGCTGGTGGTGGAACTGATACTTCTTGTTTCAACTTTCACCGTCATCGTTCTTAACAGAAAGGAAGAGAAGGTGAGGGAAAGCGTAGTGGAAAAGATGCTGCATACTGCGAGGATAGTTTCCAGGCAGGAGTATTTTAATTCTGTTATTTTTGGAATCCAGGGGTCTTCAAAAGAGATACTTGGCTCGATTACAGGATCTAAACCGAACAGCGAGATGCTTGAGCAGGTGAATAGGATAGCGCAGGAATTGAAGAGAGCCAGTGACAAAGGTGTAAGAATCAGGTACCTTGTACCAAAATCCATTGACAGGCTGAAAGTCGCCTGCATTTATGAATCTGCAGGTGCAGAGGTTAGATTTCACCCCGGACTGCTCGTGATGGATATCAGATACATGATTGTTGATGGCAATCATGTGGTACTGGGGCTACCGGGAGAAAAGGGAGAGAACAATCCAACGAGGGAAGGGTATCTCGTCCCATCAAACGGGCTGGCTGACATGTTCATAGAAATATTTGAAAGAAGATGGAAAGAGGCAACTCTGTGCGACAATTATATTAAGGAAATTGTCAACGAGTTGAAGTTACACAATGCAAACATCACTCCATCGAAACTCTCCTCTGAATTGGAAGTCCCAGAAACCAAGATTCTGGAGATAGTGCCGCTTAACTGAAGTGTGGAAATTCCAAACTAATCTCCATTGGGAAAGATGATGGAATATGAATAAATTGAAGCAAATTGTAACTTAAAGAATTTATACCTAAGTTTCCATAGTTCTGGCAATGAGTGCGCTTAAGAGGGAACATGACACCATTTCCGGGAAAGATCCGGGGGAAGTGAAGTCGGAGCTTATTGAAAAGACATCAAGATTATACGGTCAACTAGCTAGGTCTTTCGAAGACCTTTCTACAAAAACTACGAGGCCGGACCTGAAGAAGCTCCTTATTGATTTCGCATATGAAGCGCAAGAAGATAGGACGAAAATCGAGACGGCCATTACCGAGAAAGAACTTGAAATTGAGGTCTCTGACATTTCATATGAAATGTTCGACCACCTTGAGGAAAATTATGGGCCAGAAGATTCAGGGGAAAAGATCATAAAAAATGCAATTAATCTTTCGAATAATCTCAGGAACGTTTTCTCAATAATTTCAAGGGAATACACAGAACCATCAATAAAGGAAATGTTTGACAAACTTCAGAAGCATGAGGTACTCAGGAAAAATGAACTGGAAGAGCTTTATGATGAAATAGTGACAAAAGGAGAATGGTAACTCAGAACATTCCCCTAAAGAACAACACAAAATGCTTCAGAAAAGCACCAAAGTGCAATCCGACATCCTTGAAATAAATTTTCAGGGATAACCCTAAAAGGTAATAGGTGGCCATAATCATCAATCCTATGGCTGTCAGAACCAAGAACACAGATAATCTTCCAGGAGGGCCTACCATTTCAATGATATCATGGTAAACATAATATAAAAGTGTTGGGAGCTGCCACCAAGAATAGATAAGATGAAATATTTATGTTCAGCAGGGATACTTCTTTGAAAAAAATGACCAAAATGAGGAACGAAATTCTGGATGAAGAGAAGATAGTGAGGAACAACTCGAATCATATTTTTGAGAGGGCGCTGGAATTTCAGAAGATGGTCTCTGACAGGAACGTCATACTGACTGGAAGTGGTACAAGCTATCATGCTGCGCTATTCTTGAGCAGCCTTCTTCTCAGAAATGGAAAAATCAACGTACCCATCATGTCATCTGAGGTCCCCAGATCGGGACTGCCTAAGGGAATTGTGAGAAATTCCATTTCATTCATTTTTAGTCATTCGGGGGAGGGGAAGGATGCACTGGATGCAGCTCGGTTTCTTCGAAAAAATGGTTCATACCTGGTCGGGCTCACTGATTTCAGCAGTTCCACCCTTGCGGATATATCTGATTCGCACGTTGACCTTGGTGCAGGTAAGGAGAATTCAATAGCAGCCACCAAGAGCCACGTCGTTCAGCTTCTATTCGGGAAAGCACTTGCGGAAGCGGATAGTGGCGCAGATTACCTGAGACTTGTGGATACTTTCGTCAAGGAGTTCGATAGGATAAGGAGATCGGAGAAGGATATAGTGCACCTTGCTTCCGTGCTCAAGAATAAAATAGTGGTTCTTGGAACTGGTATTGCTGTGGTCCTGGCTATGGAATGTTCCCTTAAACTGAAAGAAACGAGCGAAGTCATTTCAGAATATTATCCTGTTCGAGAATATCTTCACGGTCCGATTCAAGGAGCAAACCCCGACTGGAGCGCCCTATTTCTATCCATGAATGAACCTGTATTTTCAAAAGTAATTAATACCGGCGCAGCTGCTCACGACATTCCCTCATTGTTCGGAATTGAGGAAAATGTGGATGAAGTGACAGGGTATTTCAGACTTCTCCCTTACCTGCAATTGCTTTCAAATTATAAGGCAACTGAAATGGGCAAAGATCCTGACAATCCATCGAAACTCAGCAAGGTCGTTAGGTCCTAGGCTTAAATTCCTTAGACTTTATCAGGTACCGCCAGCGTTTCTTGCCGCAAATAGACTCATTTTCCCCTCATCGCTGGTTATGCTATCGTAAATCATATTTACAACCTCCCTTGCTGAGCCGTTTAGTTCCGGGATTGTGAGAATGAAATCCCCGTGAGAATCTTTCTTGTATCTGTTGCAGATTTTTCCCCTTGTCTTGATTCCCATTGATTCCAGATCCCTCGATATTTCCTTCGTCTGGATCAGGCTGAGATCATCTTGCGTTGTGACCAGGAAGAATTTTGTATTCAGAATCTGAGACCATACTTTTTGCGCAAGGATTTTCCACTCCTCCAGCAGGTCCAGTATTTTGTCAGTATGAAGGGTATCCCTCAATTTTAGGTAGAGCCTGACGTCCCTGCTGAGATGTTCATAGAACTCTTTCTGGAGCAATATAAGATGCATTGTTGATGATGATGCAGCAGTGTCCCATACGACGTAGTCGTATTTCCCGGAGAGTTCAAGGTCTACTATGTTTGAAATCATGAATTCCTCTGCCACCCCTGGACTTTCTGAAATGTGATCCAGTACCCAGTCGCTGACATCAAACAACTGTTTCAGAATTGTTGCAACTTCAGGTCCATACGTGTCTTTCCATCTCTGAGAAACAACTTTTTCGCTTAACTCTATGACTTCGAGATTCCTTTCCTGTGCCGGAAATACGAACCTTAGAGAGGGCATGAAATCGCTAGACACAATCACAGTCCTTCCTCTTCCTGCCAAGGCTAGCGCCGTTGAGGAGGCCACAGTAGTCTTTCCAACCCCACCTTTCCCAACGAATGCGATTATCATTGTGGAAGGCAATCATTTGCTTATATTATTGTCCTTCCTCTTGAAGTCAAAGTATCTTCTTTTCAAGGAACCATCACCAGCTACAAGGGGTCCCTGCGAATTAGGTCATAATTGGAGCGGATCTTTCACCGTTAAATGGAGCGCTCATCAGTTTCGTAGTTCTGACCACGAATTCCGGAGACCTTTATTCGGGGACTGCAATGAATAGGACTTTCAGATTCCTGATAATGAGCTTTGACGCAACAATTGTGGGAACCGAAACTGCCACCAGTGTCACGACCTCTGCAATCAGAGAGACGAACAGGATGCAGATATCGATTTCAGTGCATTCAGGTCACGCCCCCACATAAATTTATCAACTAGGTCAACCCTTCTAATAGTGGTTACTGCACCAACCCCCCTCGGGAATGAAGCGTCGGGCAAAGTTGTGAATTCTTGGGAAAAATGGAAACGCCAGATCAAAATGAGTGAAGCCGCTGCTTCAAGTGGATTTGTATCTGAGGCTTAAGTCACTCTTTTTATTGATATTTTGGAAAATTGGCAGTCCTATGTAAAGACAGGAGCCTGTTCTTGTTTGCCGTCTGAGTAATATTAAAGCAAGTTTATTTACATTCCATTGGTATATTTCTAATTGCATGAGTAAAACTATAGTTACATCTCCTGATGAACAGACTCCCCCTGACTTCGTTGGAGGAAACTATCATATTTCAATATCCGGGCAGGGAAATGTCACAAAAATATGCTTCCTTCTGTCAAATGGCAATGCTCTTTTTTGTTTCAGGATTGATGATTTGTTCAGCAGAAACATGGAGGGTTTCATTGATTTTAGTTCAATGGAACTAAATAGAATATATGTCCCACCTCATGTCCCAGGCATCATCGTAGCCAAAGATATCTTCGGCAATCCAAGAAATGTTAAGGGATTCACAAGAATATTCTGGGATGTGGAACGGAAGGTAAAGCAGATCAATACAAAATGGTCAAGTTTTCCAACATATTATTCCGAATTTGGTTCATTGAATCCTTCGATTTCTTTCTTGGTGAATGAAGGATTTGTGTACATATCGGTCGGAGAAACTGTCGAAAGGTCTGTTTTGAACAGTATTTCAACTGCAAGAAAGGAGCTGAGTGCAATCTTGGGCGAAACCAGACAATTTTATTCCAGGACAAGACGAATTTTTCAGAGCGCCGATGCAAATTCAAACGCCGTGCTTTCCTGTTTCCTCTCTAACTCGGACACTGTCGACACCCACAGTGTTCTCCCTCTCGCATCAAAGAGCCCCCATTACTACGTTTCTGCTGGTTCCTGGGCGCGGGATCTGATACTCTGGAATTTTCCCTGCATTTACAATTGTGATCCTTCACGCGGGAAGCAGGTACTCAGGAATTCTATTGAAATATTCATGAAGAATCCTGGGATTCATGCCCTGTATGTCGATGGCAGGGTGCTTTATGACGGATTCGAACTTGATCAATTGGCTTCAATCATTCATGGACTTGAGATCGGGAAAGTGATAGGTGTTTATGATGAGTCAGAAATAGACGAGCGTTTGGAGTTGATACTGGAAGTCATGAAAAAATGGAAGGGCAAGAATACAGACCTTTACGGAACTGAACTGAATTCATCAGATGATCCTGTCAGCTACCCCTACGTCACTTACAACAACGCTCTGCTTTCGACTGCACTCCTCCGCCTTGGAAAGGTTGTTGGTGAGTCATCAGATGTTCTGCAGACAAAAGGGAAAAAGATAAGGGATTCCATATTCGAAAAATTGGTAGTTGACCAGAGATTAGTCTATTCTTCTGATTTGGAAGGAAGGTACGAATTCTATGACGATCCAACCGGAAGTTTATTTTCACTGCCCTTGATGGAATTCTTGGGAATGGATGATAAGGTATTCCTGAATACTAAGAGATGGATAGAATCTCCCGGTAACACATACTACATCCACGGTAGATATCCTGGATTGTCCAACGTGCACGTTAAGCATCCCTGGAGTTTCTATCTTTACTGGAAGAAGATGCTTGGTGATGACGTGGAAATACCATCGATGGATTCAGGTCTGAGCTGCGAAACGTACGACGAGAATACAGGCATGTGCGCAACAGGGATTCATTTCCCTGGGGCATCTTGTGTTCGAGCATTATCTTCCATGGGGGATGTGCAACTGGATGACCATAGAAGATTCAAGCACATACTTGGATTCACACTTTTCATTCCCGAAGACAAGGAATGAGTGCTCTATTAATCACTAGGGCTATGAACTCTTCCTGTGCACTTTGCCAGATTTGCCTACCCCTTATTTGTGGACCAGTGAAGAATGTACCTTGTGTTCCTTGAGTGGAACTGCAAAAAATGTCAACGATGTGGCAATAACAGCTAATCCAGCTATTATGCCCAACAATCCTATGAATACTGCATTTCCTGAAGGAGAATAAATGAATGTTATCCACAGTCCTAGAACGAATCCAGAAAGAGACGATGGTATTCGTTCCAGGAAACCCTGTACGCCAAAATACATCGCCTCCCTCCTGTATCCCGTTATCTCTTCGTCTTCGTCTATTATTTCGCTTATTATTGCGTTCGGGAGAATGAAATATGAAGTGAGGCCAAGTCCCGACAGTACCATTATCGCAAGCAGTACGTATATTCTAAGATTAACAGGTAGAAATATGAGGAAGAAAATCAGTGTGAATGAAATTCCAAGAATGAAAGTGAAAACTATGAAACTCCTCTTTTCTCCCCTCCGTTCTGTAAACCGCACCAGTAAGGGTGAGAATATGACTGCAAAGATCACTGCAAGTAGCGTAAATAATCCTATATAATCCTTGTAATTGGGGTTGTTTGGGAATACGAGGTCCTCCACAATGTATGCCAAGGCAGAAACAATGAAATAGAAACCGAACTGGAAAAAGAGGTACGCAATTATGTATCTGTTGAAAGTCCTGTTCCTGAATGTCTGTACAAAGGCCCTTGCAATCGTATAGTCTGCAGGCAATTTTGAAGGTTGAGCTTTTTCACGAGTTGCATAGATGACCAGAAGGAAGACAACGAGCATTATTATGGTGAGAACGGTAGAAATGGCCTGGATGCTCTCGCCCTCTGCAAACATTATGACAGGTATAAGTGATGCTAGAATCAGTCCTGCTATTGAAAAATATGCCATTATTGTGGTCAATCTTACCCTGTCCCTGGAAGTATCAGCTATTTCCGGTATAAGCGCAAGATATGGAGCTACAACATATGCAAAGAAGAAGTTGAATCCCATGAGCATTAATGTGAGAACTGCAACTCCTTCCAGTCCCCTGCCGATAGGTATCCATATGAAGAAGAAGAAAAAGAGGAGAGGCACCAATCCAGAGATTATGAAGAATTTTCTTCTACCAAGTTTTGATGAAGATTTGTCGCTCCAATTCCCGATGAACGGGTTTGCAACTGCCTGAATCAAGGTTCCTAGAAGATAGGCTATTCCAACAAGATATGAAGGAAGTATTTCCACTCCCTGGGATGGAGCGTAGTATATGAAGAGATAAGATGACAGGAAGAAAGCCGGCAGCGTGTATCCCAAATTCCCAGTTGAATAGAGTATCTTCCTGGCGGTGGAGATGTGGTAGGTCATTCCTTGAGACCTTCCTTCAATGGAACCCTTGTGAAAATTATGACCATCACAATTGCCGATAACGCCGATATAACTGGCAGCAATTTCATCCCGAAATTCAAATTAGCTGCGAATAATGTGACGTATACTCCGATGAAGAACCCTGACAATGAGTATGGTATTCTTTCAATCAGGCCCTGCATCCCAAAATAAAAACCTTCCCTCCTGAATCCAGTGTTGACTTCGTCCTCGTCTATTATGTCAGCCAATACAGCATAGGTCAGTATGAGTGGAGATGTCGCTCCCATCCCCACTATTGCAAGAACAGGTATCAGCTCCAGTATCGAATTCGGGGGGATGACTGGAAGTATGAAGAGTCCAATTGCCAGCATTAGAGAGAAGAATACCATTGCCTTCTTCTTCCCATATCTTTTAGAAACAAACATTGTCAGTGGGGAGAAAATGGCCACAAAAATAAACACTATAGCAAGCATGTAAGAAGCAAATGCTTCATAAGCAGTGGTGGAACTTCCGGGGAGAACCACTGCCCCTGCATAGTAGGTGAGAGCACCAATAAAAGAGTATATCCCGAATATCAGGAAAACATAAGAAGCCATGTAGATCATGAATGTCTTATTCCTTGCAGTTGCGATAAATGCATCTTTCAGGTTAAACGATTTTGGCGAAAATTGCTGGAATTTTTCCTTGATGGTCAGAAGAGGTATGAGGAAGGAAACGGCCATTATGGCGGAGATAAGAGATACTATGGCAAAGAGGGAGTATCCCTTTCCAACCAGTATGCCAACAAGAGTGAGAAGGATTATAACTGATGCTATTGTAAAATATGCACTCACTGACAACAGTTTGACCCTGTCCTGGGATGTCAGTGAAATCTCTGGTATCATTGCAAGATAAGGCAGGACAACAAACGTATAGAAGAAGTTGAAAATCGCGAAATCTATCAGGAGATAGATGAAATTGGCAGTTTGGAGGGTAGAGATGGGTCTGAATAGCAGGGCATAGGATAGTACCAATGGAACTGTTCCCATAAGCAGGAACGGTCTCCTCCTTCCCAGTTTCCACACTAGTTTATCGCTGATTTGCCCTACAAAGGGATTCGATATTGCCTGGACTAGTACCCCTATTGCAAAGGCTGCTCCAATAAGTTCTCTTTTCAGTAATACTGTACCTCCGATAGGGGCGTAAATTGCCCAGATGTATATCAGCAGATAGGTGGGAATATTTACACCGATCTGTCCAAAACTATACGATATCTTCCTGGATAATGGCAGGATCTTTTGATCCGCGCCATTCACCACGGTTGCATTCCCCCTAGGATATTTACGTGAAGCTCATGCTGGTACAAAACTCTGAATGGCTCACCACATTTCGATCCAATTCTTGAACCCACCAGTTCGCCAAGTGAAGTGATCAGGTCTATTGCGTCTTCGTTAAATTGAGATGCATGACATTCCAGTGCCCTTCTCTTGTACGTGTCGAAACTCATACAGTTGAAAATCACATTGGGCCTGTTGGTCCCACCAAGGGCAACTGCAGGTGCACTCGAATTAGGTATTCCTTTTCCTATATTTGGGAATTCGAAGAATAAAACTGACTGCAACACTGCCATTCCTGTGGAGATATGATCAGGATGCACCTCCATTTCCAGAAACGGATCGACCGTAACAACCAGATCAGGTTGGAATTTCCTCATTTTTTCGAGGAGGGTATCCCTGAGTACGCTCGGTGATGGGACCTCTGTGTCCTTAAATCCAAGGAATTCCATCTCCCTGATGCCAAGTGCTTTTATTGCCTCCTTTTGTTCTCCCATTCTGATTTCAGCGACTTTCTCCTCCTCCATATCCTTGGCGCCCTTCCTGCCGTCACTTACGAGAATCAATTTTACATGAGCCCCTGAGTGGACCCTTTGCGATAGAAATGCTCCCGCGATAAGTTCAGAGTCATCTGGATGCGGGGAAATCGCCAAAATTCTTGAAGATGCTGATAGAGTGGCCAGCTTCGTGTCATCCAGTTCTAGGGAACGAAGATAGCTGCTGAATTCCATCTGTGAATATAAAACGATTCTACATTTATATTTTCGCTGAAATTTGGCAAATAAATTTTACGTCCATATAATGATTGGAGTCGGCTCAAATCTGCTTTTCCTTACTCATAGGAAAAGTAGAAAATAGTATAATCAATTCCTGGAAGTATGGATAAGAGATTCCCTTCAGATTTTGTTTTTGGCACCTCGATATCGGCATTCCAGACAGAGATGGGAACATCCAAACGATCCAGATTTCCAGGAACTGACTGGTACGTCTGGGCCAACGATCCCGATTTGAAAAAGAATGGACTTGTCTCAGGGAACAAACCACAGAATGGTGATGGATTCTGGGACCGGTACCTGGAGGATTTTCATAATGCGGAAAAGTTAGGCACAAACGCAATAAGAATGAGCATCGAATGGGGAAGGTTGTTCCCTACAGATGCCTTTGGGATCGATGCTGAGTTCAGGAGAAATGAGAAAGGGGAACCAATAGATTTCTCCTTGACTAGAAATAATCTCGACAATCTCATTGCCATTTCTGACAACGAGGCGGTTGATCATTATCTGGAAATGTTTAAGGCTGCCAGGAAAGCCGGCCTCAAGGTATTTTTGACACTTTATCACTGGCCCCTGCCAGTATGGCTGCACGATCCTATCCGGTCCCACAAGGACATAAGCAAGTCCAGCAAGAAGGGATGGTTGGATATTCGTACCATCGAGGAGTTCGCAAAATTTTCAGCATTCGCAAGAGAGAAATTTGATGATTGTACTTTCAGCTGGGAAACAATAAACGAGCCGGAAGTCATAGCAACGAACGGATACCTGTTCGGCGATACGTCAGGGTTCCCTCCAGGATTATCGAGCATACCACTGACATTCCAGGTCGAAAGGAACCTGGCATTAGCCCATAATCTGGCATACAGGGAATTGAAGAAGGGAGGGAGAGAGGTAGGCATTGGGACTGCACCTCCATATTTTGAGGCAGGGAACGACGATCCAAAGACTATTGAGGTCAAGGAAATGGCCAGATACATTAGCAACGAGTGGATACTTAATGCAGCGGTTCTGGGAAAGTTTGACAATGATCTTGACGGCACTGCAGAAGAAATTATGGAAGGATTTGGCGGAGCAGATTATATCGGGATTGATTATTATATGCGATTGGTAGTGAAACATTCGGAGAACCAATTGTATGGAGGAGCCCTTCCGCTTGAATTTGAAAGGTGCAGGGATTGCAGCGATTTCGGTTGGGATATTTATCCTGATGGCATAAGAGAAGTTTCAAAATGGATTTATGAGAAGTACAGAAGGCCGATATACATTCTAGAAAATGGAATCGCCGATTCTCGGGACAGGAAAAGAGGGAAATACATCACAAGTCATCTGTCTAGCCTCAGTGATGCAATCAACGTTGATAATATTCCGGTAAAGGGGTACTTCCACTGGTCACTCATCGACAATTTTGAGTGGGCCAAAGGATATTCGATGCGATTTGGCCTCTACAAGGTGAATTACAAGACAAAGGTAAGGACCATGAGAGATTCCGCTTCAATATATGCGAGGATATGCAGGGAAAAGGGGCTATAAACTCAAAGATAACATTCCCTCGCCGAAATCAAGCGTTTTCCCCAGCACTTCTTTTCTTTCAATCCTCTCATCTTTCCTGTAACCTTTGACCTCGAATATTTCGTGAAACCCGGTAGATAGGTCATTGCCAACATATCCCATCCTGCTGTCTGTTCCCTCTGCTTTCTTGCAAATTGAAGCCTGTCCCTGGAAGTTTATTTCGTAAAAGTCCCCTGTAAGCATTGGGTTAATTGCATACTTAACTCTGTCCACCCTCTGTGCTATGTAATAAGCGGAATCCATCCATTCCTCAGCTTGCCATCTACCATTCTCCAGAAAACCGTTCCATACGTTAGGATTTGCATCTGGCTGAATGATGACATCGGAATTAGTCATTCTGGCCACATAGGACGGGACAAATGCATCCAGACTTATGGCTACAGCAAAATTCACTCCATCGATTACAAAATAATCTACCTTATCTGGAACCCCGGGAGCGATTCCAAGTTCAGTCTCCTCTCTGGTCAGGTTGATCTTATCCTGGTGGAATATCTGCTTCCCTGCTTTGTCAAAGACAATGCTCCTGTTGACAACTCCGACTGCATCATCATAAAGGAAATTACCACATATCAACGAGTAAACAGAATATTTTGAAGATAGTAGGGAAAAAATTGATTCAATTTTTCTCGTGTTCCTCCTGAACAGATCCTGGATGGTGACTTCGTTCCCTTTTTCGGAACACTCGTTGATTGTTTTCATTGTTGCTTCCATCAATGTCCTTCCATTTTTACTACCGAAAATAGGCAGGACCCCAGCCTCTTCAGGGAATATTATAAAATCACCATTACTTGTTTTCTTGAAGAATGATTCTATATGCCTCTCGAATCCTTCTAATGAAAAATCTTCCTCCTTAATCTTCATCTGGACTCCAAGTATTTCCATAGTAACTTCAGTCCATTCTGAGATTAAATTGTATTCTGCATTTCTGACCTCATTCTTCTGGTAAGTGCCTGTCCTGTGAATGGATGTTTCGTATTATTTAACTTAATTTAGACTGGCTCAATTGTTCAGTATACGTTTAACTATCAGTCACCTTTTTTAGGGATTGTGAAATGTCGGCGCATGCCTGAGGTTCCTAAAACTGTTTGGCTGAATGGTAAGATCAAGAAATTTGAAGATGCAAATATCAGCATACTGAGTCATGGTCTGCATTATGGTACCGGAATATTCGAAGGAATAAGGTCTTATAAAACAGAGGATGGTCCCGCAATCTTTCGACTTGACGACCACGTGAAAAGGTTTTTCCAGTCAGCCAGGATTTACAGCATGAATCTCAACCGCTCCGAGAACGAGATCAGGGAGGCGATACTTGATATCTCCATCAAAAACAATGCGGATGATTCCTATATACGACCTTTAGCTTTCTATTCCAGCACTAAACTGGGGCTTCATCCAAGTGACCCAGACATAACTATTGCAATAATCGTTTCAAGGCTGGATCTGTACATGGGCAAGACGAACGATGGGATAAGAACTAAAATTTCCCCCTGGCGGAAGATTGATTCAACTGCTCTTCCCTCAATGGCCAAAGGGACCGGCCAGTACCTTAGCTCATACCTTTCATCTAGAGATGCGAAGATGGACGGATACAATGAAGCCATTCTCCTGGATAGGTCTGGATATGTATGTGAAGGTCCGGGAGAGAACATTTTCTCTGTCAAAAATGGACAGGTATACACACCATCCCTTGAAAGCCCCATTCTAGCTGGCATTACAAGAGATACTGTCATCAAGATAATGGGAAAGAAGAATCAGGTTGTGGAGAAGAGGATAGGATTGAGCGAGCTGCTGACTTCGGACGAGGCCTTCTTCGCAGGTACGGCAGCTGAGATAACGCCTATTTCTGAAATAAGCGGCTACAAGTTAAATTCCTCAAATCCTCACAGCATCTCGAACAAAGTGAAAAGCATGTATTTCGATGTAGTGAGAGGAAAGAATGGAAAATTCAAATCATGGCTCACATACCTGAGCTAGGGCCACCGGTAACTTGATTCATTTCGGTTCACTTATATTTTAACCTCTTATGAAATGAGTCTCATAACCGCAATTGCTGTTTTATTGGTAAGCTCTTTAAAGGAAGCTTGAAAACCCTTAGCTTCATAATAATGCATCAGTGCTTGGGAACGTTGCCATTTTTATTAGTTCGTTTACATCTTCCAGAAATGGTACTTTGGGAAAATAGGTAACGATTCAAAGAACCAATAAATATGAGGAGCTATTTCAATAAATCGAAATGAAATTGAGAATCGAGATACCCCTATGGCTTTCATTCCTTGGATATTCCCTATTCTTCCTGATGGTGATTGGATTCACCATTGTACTTCCGTGGGTAGTTCCGGTCTCAATTATAATCGCGACCGTCCTTATAGGGGTGATGACATGGGGGATTCACAGGAGAGCGTTTGGATGGCTCATTTCCATAATTCTAGGGGTAGGTGCCCTCCTTATGATTTATTTTGCACTGTCCGGATTCGTCTATTATGTGAAAACGGACGTCACAGGCAAGTTACTGGCCATTGCTGGCTTAACAGGCCTTGCTGTTATTCTTCTAGGCAAGAGGACAAGGGAAGTTGAAGAATTTGAGAAATTTATTGGATTCAACAGGCCGCTAGAATCAATACAAAGAAATGGAAATTACCTGCTCAGTAAGGTATACAAACCAAGGCCGAAGAGCGTTCTATCCAGGAAAAGGAAGAAGAAAGGATTATTAGGAAAAATTCAATTTTAGCTTATTCATCCTTTGTGATTGAATTTATTTCACAATCTCTTTCAATATTTGTACCATAACCGTTAATATGCCACCTGTATCTTAAACATTCATGGATAAGAGGGCCGTCATTGCAATTGCTGCAGTAATAATAATCATAGCTGCAGGAGTGCCTGCCTATCTCTACCTGTCCTCTTATAATGACGGGACTATCAGATTATCAGCGGCAGATGCACCCATTATGGGGGGGATGTCCGCAGTGTACATCACTTTTTCAGAAATTGCAATGCATTCCAATGGATCTAGTTGGTCCAATTTCTCTATATCTGCTACCACGGTGAACATCCTAAATGTGTCTGAAAATGCTTCAGCTTTCTTTTCAAGCATATCACTACCAGCTGGAAAATATACAATGATGCGAATCATGATCCAGTCTGTCAGTGTGATGATACTTGGAAACAATGTATCATTTAATCTTGCTTCCCACTGGGGTTTTGTGAATCACCCCTTCTTGGTTAATCCCCATTCAACTCTAAACGTCGTCCTTGAATTCAACCTGAATGAGTGCCTCAATATGCAATCGAAGATGTTTACCCCGTACGTGGGAGTATTCGTCTCCTGAATGATACGGGAGATCAATTGGACGGAATAAAATAATTTCTTTCAATTTTTTAATTCTGAATAATCAGCTTCTTGAATTGAATTGTAGATGTGATTGAAACTCCCACGCCCAAAAACAGTTTTAAATGAGATTCAATTGAGACCTCTATGAACTCTATAAAGGAGACTGAATTCCCCACTTTCAAGTGCATGATTTCTGACACTGACGAAAGTTATGATTCTGTTGTTGAGTATTTCTTCTTCATGAAGAATCTTATCGCTGCGGACCTTGCGAGACTCAGGATTAGCGACAGGGAATGGGGCGGAAACTACGTTAAGATGATGCGTTACCTGCAGGAACTGGCTGAATCGCTCGTCGTAGTGACCCCTCCACCTTCCCATCAGTTTCTTGTAGATATTTCCCGCAGTACTCATACGGATGAGGACAACATAGAAATACTGTTAAGGACAGAGAGCTTGGTAGTTGCCGACCTTGTTGAGGCATCAAACAGAATAAGAGAGCTGATATTCTGGTACATCAGGATAGGGAGGGACCCAAAATTCGCAAAAAGTTTCAATCCGGCGAGATTCGAGGGATTGCCTTTACTTAGGACTGCATTAGAGACGAGAAGTATTTACCTCTCGCAAAGGAAATAGTCTTTGGAATGACGGGATTCTTTTTCAACAATATGCGCAAACTTTCACAATATAATTATACCCAATATTTCTGGATAGATCGGAATTAAGATGGCATTCAGGCAGGGACAGGCAAAATGCCATGAATTACGTGTATCTTATGGAAAGATTTCCTGATATAGGAGACGTGAATTTCGTGTAACCTTGAAGATGCACATCTCCTTTACACTCAAAGTAGGTTTAAACAAGTTCGGAAGACTTGGTTAAGAAGGTATGGAGACCGCGGGTATTGCCGTAAAGGAATACCTTGAGAGTCTGATGAAGATTGAAAGGAATGTCCCTTTAGAGGAGATTTATTCTCCTCCTTCCATAGTAGATTTACTGAGTTCATTTTTCCTGACTGGAAATTTCCAACCTGCATCCATGAATACAGGGGTAATACCAGGATTTCTTCTACTTACTTAGGGCGGACCTGCCATGGTCAAAAAATATAATGGAGTGAGAATGACTCTAGGTAATTTATGGAGGGATGAAAACGGTCAAGTATAAGTGGGTCGTGCTATCCAATACAACCTTAGGGTCCCTGATGGCATCGCTAGACTCTAACATAGTACTCATTGCACTTCCCACCATTCCGCGGGATCTTCCACACGCCACCCTTTTCAGCCTCCTCTGGATAATAATAGGATACCAGCTTGTTACTGCGTCAGTTCTGATAAACTTTGGTCGACTAGCAGATATCTTTGGAAGGGTCAGACTTTACAATCTTGGATTTGCAATATTCACAATTGGATCTGCCCTCTGCAGTTTGTCGCAGACCAGTGACGAGCTTATAGCTTTCCGTCTCGTTCAGGGAGTGGGAGCTGGTTTCCTATTTTCAAACAGTGCAGCAATCATAACTGATACCTTCCCCATCAACGAAAGAGGAATGGCATTGGGGATTAACCAGATATCAATTGTTGTTGGATCAGTGTTTGGACTGGTCATGGGTGGCTTTCTCACCTCATTTGCTGGATGGAGATCCATTTTCCTAGTAAATATACCAATCGGAATATTTGCAACTGTCTGGGCTCATTATAAGTTGAAGGAACTCGCAAATATACAGAAGAAAGAAGGATTGGACATCCTTGGAAACGTTACTTTCGCTGGAGGGGTTGCATTGCTGCTCACGGGGATAACTCTTAATATTCTTTCCACAATGTCCTTTGACTCTTTCCTGCTGATGACAGTCTCTGGTGTGGCACTGTTGATCGCATTTATATTTGTGGAGAGGAGAACACTTGAACCCATGTTTGATCTTTCAATATTCAAGATAAGGCTGTTCGCAGCTGGAAATGCCGCCATATTCATCAACTCCCTGGCCAGGGGAACCGTCTCGATTGTACTTGTGTTCTATCTACAGGGACCCTCCATGAATCTTTCCCCCTTGGTAGCAGGAATATTCCTGCTTCCCATTTCCATTTCAATGGCTGCCCTGGGGCCTGTTAGTGGATGGCTTTCTGACCGATATGGGGCGAGGGGTCTATCCACGCTGGGTCTCATTGTTTCTGCTATGGGATTCCTCCTTCTTGCAAGGATTGGCTTGGTCATAACATTCACCCATCTGATGGTTCCACTGATACTTATAGGGGCAGGCATGGGACTTTTTGCTTCCCCCAATAGAGCCTCCATTATGAATTCGGTGAAGGAATCGAGGAGGGGAGTCGCTTCTGGGACGAGCACCACTCTCGTGAACATAGAGTCAACCTTCAGTATGGCGCTTGCGTTTTCTGTGCTTGCGGTGGGAACTCCGCTTAAGGATCTGGAAGGCATTTTCCTTGGACAGAAAGTTGGAGGAAATGCAACCTGGATATACAGTTTCATCAATTCAATCCATTCAGTTTATTACCTATCGGCTGTTTTAATCCTCATTGCTATAATTCCATCTGTTTTGCGTGGTAAGCCTTTAAGTCACTGATTTCAACAGAGGTGCAGGTTTTTTCAATTATTTAGGGCTAGAATAGGTATCTTTCAATCTCAGGAAGCGATTTCACGGTGAGATATGGATGTACTGCTGGATCTAGATCCTCGTTCTTCGTGTTGACCCAGACGCCCTTGATTCCTATGGACTGCGGTGAAAGTACGTCCCATTCCAGATTATCACCAACCATCCATGACTCCTCGGGAGAAGAGTTGAGATACTTAAGTGCCCTTCTGTAGACCTCGGCCTCAGGTTTACCGATCTTTTGTTCCTCTTCAATGAGCACTGAATCGAAAAGATCTGATAGCCCGAATCTTTCAATCTTTCCTCTCTGTGATTTTGAGCCTCCGTTGGTCACAAGCGCAAGTTTAACCCCTGCGTCCCGGATTTTCTCTATTGTTTCCTTCGCTCCCGGGAATAAGTAAAGCATCTCGTCTTTAATTGCTGAATATCTGTCAGCTATGCAATTGGCCAGTGATTCATTCTCAATACTGTAATCCTTGAGCACAAGGTCAACAATATTTCTTCTTGCTCTAGGGAGATCCCTCCTCCACTGCTTGTGTCTCTCCTTATCTCCCCAGAACCAGCTTGACCTCTTGAGAATTGCCCTTTTGAACTCCTTCGCACCGACAACTTTTAGTTCATCAGAAAATTCATTTAACGTTTCTTCCCAGCACTTATCCGTGAGTATGTCAAATGCCACTATTGTGTCGTCGAGGTCCAGCATGATAGCGGAAGGTGTTCCCAATTTGGTCATCTGTGGGAACTGATTGTGTATTTGCTATTAATCTTGTTCCGGATATATCGGAACATTCGAAGAGTGGACACAGTGCTCTCCAGTTCTTGATCTCTCCCTGACCGGTCGGTTGCTTTCCCCAACGTTATAAATGTTGCCAGCCCAGACATCTAAGGGGTGGTCCTTGCGGGTATTCCATAAACAATGATGGAATGCTTATATTGACGCGGGGAGGGGGATTCGAACCCCCGGTCCCATAGGGAAACGGCTTAGCAGGCCGTCGCCTTACCGCTCGGCTATCCCCGCTATATTTTGCCAAATCTGTCAGACATTTCAGTGGCTAACTGTTCCAGGATTTCTTCCAGTTCATCCCCCTCCAGTATCAATTCATCTCCATTGGGGTTTGTTATAACTACCCTGAAAGTCTCACCATCGTGATAAACGTCCACTTCTGCCATCTTCTGCATGTTTATCAAAAAGGTGATATATCCCTTTTATTAACTCTTTTGCTGTTTCATTTGCAGATCATCTATATGCAGTAGCTTCCCATAATACCAAACATTTATTTTCATGCATATTTGCTTGAACTTAATGAGTAGCAGAATTCCACCAACAAGGATTCCAAGATACAGGGCACTGGGAACATTTCTTAAGACTCCGCTTGAGAATGAAGATTTTTCCACTTTGATGTCTCTACTTAAGGAAAACAGGCAAGATGGAATAGTCATCCTTGAAATCGGGGACAGGGAGGTATGTGCTTTGAGAATAGAGAATGGGAGAATATACCTAAATGAAATGGTTGACGAGACGGTTTCGGAGTTAGACGTGCTCAGGGAGTTTCCCGTCTACGACAAAATTGCATTGAAATCGATGGTGGCAAAATACCTGGAAGCACTTACGGGAGACCTTATAGAGGATAACGGTTTCCTCAATTCAGTCAAGAATGAAAGGGATAAGATCACTGAGAATGGTATTGAATTCATACTTGACGTATGGGGAAGATTCTGGAATGTCAGGACCAGATTTAATGGAGATTCAAAGGATGGAATTTATATTCTGAACGAGAGAGACGTATATAGCGAAAGTGACGATAACACTTTCATCAGCAAATAGTCCTACTTTTTCCTGATCTTCTCAAGCATTTCCTGGGCCACATCTATTCTTATTTTCTTTTCCCTCACCATCATTTCAGCCACTGAATCTATCTCATTCCCGGTCGCACCGGCAGAAACTGCCACGTTTCTGGCGTGGAGTTCCATATGTCCTTTCTGTATTCCTTCCATGGCAAGCGCCCTTATTGCTGCAAAATTCTGTGCCAGACCCACAGAAGCCAAGACATTTGCAAATTCCTTTGCTCCATTTATTCCAAGTATCTTTCTCATCAGTTTAGCCTTCGGGTGGGTTGCCGTTGCCCCACCAACAATGCCAACTGCCATAGGCATCTCAATCGAACCGACCAGGTTTCCATCCGCGTTCCTCTCCCATCTTGTGAGTGATGTATATCTTTCCATTGCAGCGTACGCATGTGCTCCAGCTTCTATGGCTCTCCAGTCATTAGCAGTTGCTACGAGCACAGAATCGATCCCGTTCATTATTCCCTTGTTGTGCGTCGTGGCCCTGTAAGGATCTATTGAGGCGAACCTGTATGCCTCGATAATACCATCTACTGCATCATCCCCTCCAATTGTCTTTGCATCAAAAATTGCATGGGCTCTGGTGATCCTGTAAGTTGCGAGATTGCTCAGTATCCTGAGCCTCACCCTTCCTCCCGTAATGCTGGATATGTATGGCGCAAGAGCCTCTGCCATCGTATTGACCGCATTTGCTCCCATTGCATCCCTAACGTCGACCAGCAGGTGCACAACCACCATTGGATTCAGTTCATCCAGCACCCTTACCTCAATATCCTTCGCCCCACCTCCCACCTTCACAAGTACCGGGTCCTGATCGTTTGCTAACGATAGCAGTTTCGATTTTTCACTTAGTATCTTGAACTTAGCTGAGAATGGATCGGTGACACCAGTGAGCTCAATCTGCCCTATCATGATTGGTTCTGATGAGATTGCGGTGAAACCACCTTTTACTCTTGCCATTTTCGCTGCGTTTGAGGCCGCTGCAACAACACTTGGCTCTTCAATTGCCATGGGTATCAGGTAATCCTTGCCATTTATCATAAAATTGGTGGCTATTCCTATCGGTACCTCCATGACTCCAATGACGTTCTCTATCATGTGATCCGCCAGGTGTTCTCCCAGACTCCCCATATTATCAAGAAGAGACAGGTCATTATCTTCCAGACTGGAAAATTTCTTGACAATTTCCCTCCTTTCTTTGACACTCAATTTATAAAAACCCTGAATATCAGAGCCTGTCATATCTCATGAATAATGATTTGAATAAAGATTTATCCGACCACTGAATTTCTAGACTATTGATCAGCCCAATCCCATTGATAATACATAAAAACGAAGACGATCCAAAGAAATGCACAGCACGGAAACTCAAAAGATTCGACCTGGCAGAATTCATTGGTTTCATCCCCAGGGGGGCTATAGTCTTATACCCGGATTCAGAAACAAGGATATCTAAAAAGGATCTTTCCTACAGGTCGTTGCTTGCAATTGACGTCTCGTGGAACAATATAGACAACTACAACTTCTCCGAATACCAAGTTCGTTCATTGCCCTATTTGCTGGCAGCTAACCCCGTTAATTATGGCAAACCTTACAAGCTTTCAACAGTTGAAGCGCTTTCCTCCTCCTACTACATTATGGGAATGAAAAATATTTCAGAAAGACTCCTTTCAAAATTTGGATGGGGAATTCAGTTTCTGAACCTGAACAGAGAACCGCTTGAGGAGTATTCTAAAGCCTCGAATTCTGATGAGATAAAAGAGATAGAGAAACAGTACTTCTAAACCCATTCCTCATTGATGAGTTCGGTGTTTCCTTGAGTGTATTCCCTGATTATACGCATTATTTTGTCACGAAATTCTTCCGGTATGTTGGCTCTGTCACAGCACTGTCCAGACTGATGAATTTTTTCCACGTGGGAGTGTTCCTTTCCCTCCTTCCCATTTGTTAGAACAAATATGGAATGTTCCATTTCATCCGTATCCAGCCTGAACTTTCTATCCTTGAATGATCTTCTGAAATCTTTAACGTCATCTTTCCTGTAGGAAATGATTGTTGGATCAATGCCATTTGCTGTCAGGAATAACAGTACACCATTGCACTTGGAACACTTTCCACAGGGAATCATGTCTCCATTTTCAGAATGGCAACTGTGACATGACCTTTGAAGTCTTGCTATTTCAGGGTATCTCCTGAAGAGTATCCTTTCCTCCACGTATCCCGAGATTCCCCGTACCCCCGAGAAAAATGACGTACCAAATCCCTTCTCCCTGAAATAGGATGTCATCCTGTCATCGAATGCCTGCGTCTGGTCATAGACACCATAAAAGTGGTTCATTCCAAACTCCTCTTTCATGTTCCTGGGATCATCGAATTCATCCCCCTTCATTACGTATGATATACCATGATGCCTGATGTACGGGAGCGACGAAAGTATGTATATTGGGAAGATGAATAGTTGGATTGGATAAGTATCAGACCACATTTTCAATGCCTTTCTGTCCAGTGCATCGACCCTGCTGTTCATCTCTCTGTAGAACCTGTCTACGGTTGTCCAGACTCTTAGCGTATTTATGTCCCTCTTTGACATATAGTCATAAGCCACCTTGGCTGTTTTCCAGTGACCCCCTGATTCATTTATGTATATCGGGAAAACATTTGCCCCTACCTCCTTCATCATGCCGTAGGAGAGGAGGCTCTCCTTCCCTCCGCTTGAAAGAATGCCCACTGATCCATTCGTAGGAAATGGCACCGGCTCTGCTGGTCCTTCCCTAATATCCAGTAGCGGTATATAATCTGCTTCACTTTTATCAGGAACGGATGGTATGATTTCAGGCCTGAAGAATTCCCTCCTCTTTAGAATCTTGTTGATGTAGACTTCCCTGCTATTTATCTTCATCATTTCCCTGAAGAAAGAGATGTCCACATTCGAAAGAGGGAAGTCGGTAGACAGTTCATCAGTGAAAAGCGAGTAATTCACCAGTGGGGCTACTGAAATTATCCTCGCGTCCTGCTTAGTGATTGTTGAATCGTCCGAGTAGTTGAACTTGATAAGAAGGTCAACTCCATCCACACTGAATCTGGTGATTATCTTGTGATCTAGAACCTGTGGTTCCCGAACTTTTATCCTGTCAATGGACGCGAATTTTCTGGCTGCCTTCAATCCTATCGACCACTTCTGCAAGTTTGCCAATTTCTTTTAGTGGATCTATTACTGGGATCCCATATCTCGATTCATAATCTTTCTTGATGTGATCAATTTCAGTGGCGTTGAGGTTCTCGGTGTTGAGAGTCAAGGCAATCACTCTTTTTCCGGAGAGCAATTCCAGGATACTGATAACCTTCCCAACGTCCGGCATTGGATATTTCTCAAAACCATCAAGGAATTTCCTACCCGGTGCATCCTGTAGAATAATTGCATCTGGCCTCCCAGCAGCTATGATCTCAAAGCTTCCAGGATAGGCAGGATGAACGACAGATCCCTGACCTTCCAGCAAAATAAATTCCGGCTTCTGATCATTCCAAGCTCTTAAAACCTCATGTTCGATTGCTCCTGCGACGAAATCATTTATGGTGGCGTCCAGAACAGTTCCGTATTCAAACCCCTGCATCCATGAGGTCTGCCCCGTCCCTATCATGATGGCCCTTCTTCCCCTCTTTTCCAGTTCTCTCCATAGCATTATTGACGTCGTTCTCTTCCCTATGGCGCTATCAGTCCCCAAGATGGCTATCTTGAAGGACTTGACATTCTCTATCTCTCCAGTAAAGGGAAATTTCCTGTCCCTGTATATTTTTCTAATGTCTATGATTTCCGCTCCACGATTGGAGGCTATCTTCGATAATTCCAGGTCTTCCGATATGAATTCGTGTAGGCCGTTCACTATTCCAAGGCCACTGTTGATTGCCTCCTTCACGAACTCCCTGTATTCTTTTGGCAGGAAGCCCCCATCTGTAGCAGCACCTATCACAAGGTATTTGGGCTCGTAAACCAGTGCCTCCTTCAGAGTAGAAACTATCGGTATCCCCTTTTTCTTTCCCTCCAGGTATTCTCCAGCATCTCTTCCTGCAAGCTGAGAATCGATCACCGCCACAACATCATATCTGCTGGAATATCTCACCAGACCGTGTGCTGTTTTACCATACGTACTGGAGAACACCCCCTCTGCAAGCACAACTGCTTTGTCCATCCTTCAGTTCCTTCCAGTGATTACCGCAACGTACAGATTCTCTCCTGGGTACTTTGGGGCATTCCTGATTGCTTCTAGAGGAGCTGTGCTTGCAGGCAAGGCATTTATTCCCATCTCCTTCTTCAACATCCGCTTGTAAAACAGCATCCTGCTATCCGAAATGTATTCTGCGTACCCATTTGTATCCTTGATCGCTTTCAGGGCCACGTCTCCATCGTATGCGTGCAAGGCTATAAGTGGCTCATTTACTAATGACTCCCTGAGGTTCTCAGGTTTAAGGTCCCTCAACACGCCCCCATCCTTGAATGCTTTTACCACAGGATTTCCACCGGTCGTGCTTGCGCCCAGGATTCTCGGAATCCTGTCTGTCAATCCCGCCTTTCTCAAATTCACAAAACCAATGTACATTCCTGCGAGAGTAGTCCCATTTCCTACGGGAATGGCGACGGCATCTGGCGCTCTACCAAACTGCTGGTAGAGTTCATAGGATATCCTTGAATAAGCGTCATAACTCAGGTTCGTGGTACTGTTACCCGGGTTACCATCATACCAGTTATTGTCCATTGCTATCTCCCTGCTCATTTCAACCGCATCTTCGTAAGCCCCTGGAACTTCATTGACTACCGCTCCATTGTGTTTCATCGTCGCTATCTTGGGGGAATGATATCTTTCAGGAACATACACTTCCGCCTTGAGCCCAAAAAGTCCCGAATAATATGACATTGCTACTCCATAATTCCCGCAGGTGCCTATAGATATGGCATCATAACCTTGTTCTATCGCATATTTTACATGCCTCAGGGCAGCTCGATCCTTATGGGTCCCTGATGGATTCACGCCTTCAAATTTCAAAAAAATTTTCTTGAAGGAGAAAAGCCGCTCTAAGTGTTTGGCACGGAAAACAGGTGTGCCGCCTGGGTCAGAATCTTCACTTTCTTCTTCTATCAACTTTACCTAATCCTCCTAAGAGGTTAATTGTGGAAGTTAATCATCGTATAAAAGCGTTTTGAACATAGTGCATTGAAAACTGCGGAAATTCCAGTGGAAATCACTTTTCATTTTCCCTTGTGGAAAAAAATTATAGTCCATAATAAAATGATGAGTCAATGTTTGAGATTACTGTTAGACTCAAAAATCCTTCACTGGATAACAACATTGACTTAACACTCTACGAATTCCTCTCTGATATCGGGTATATTGAGGAGAGAGGAGAGAGCGATCTGGATAAGACAAGGAAGAGCGTTCCATACAGGATGTTCAAGGAATGTTTTCTTGATCGATCTGACAAGACATGGTCAGTTCAGGATCTGATCACTTATCTCAAGACGACCAAGCCTACCCTTTACAGATATCTGAACAGGTTGAAGGCACTGGACATAATCCAGGAAGTGCAGATAGGGAAGGAAAAAGGTTATGCTCTGAGATACAATTCACTTTCACTGGCCTGGAATTTCGTAGAATCCAATGTTAAAATAAGCATGGAAAACTACAGGAAGACAATTGAAAATATTCAGAGAATGATAGGTGATAATAAATGATAACCCAACTGACAAAGGGATCAAAATACAGGATTACTTCAGCTAGTTCGACGGAGGAGAATTTCATTACTGAAGGAATATTGCAAGGTTTTATTACCATGGGCGAGGAACCTGCTCTGCTCCTTGAAATGGAAAAAGAAGGAAAGAAAAGTCTGAGAATTATTCCGGTCAACGCAATACTGATGATTGATATAATTGAGCACAATGAGGAAAAAGAAAAAGAGAGCAAGGGAGATACCAGCTATATTTCTTGAAAGTGGTATCCTCAAGTAATCCAATGTTTTTCATCAAATCAGATCGAACCTGATTAACTCAGTATATATAGGTCCCGATGCAGTAAGCTGCGACTCATAAAGGGAAAAGTGACCTACCTGCTGCTTCTGGACAATCCTATTCCCCACCCTTTCAGCAAATGAGCTGAAATCCTGTGTTACTTTTGATCTTAGAAGGGTGACATGAGGAGAAAACGGATGGTCCGTGGTAATCGACGGGGTCGCGCTATCCACTTTGCGTGCAAGTTCAATTAATTTTTCCTCCGGCCCTGCATTGATGAATACAACCCTTCCTTTTCTTAGTGATGGGAAGGCACCAATCCCTGACATTTCTAACACAAATTTCTCAAGCTCTATCTTTTTCAGGTTCTCCACTATTTCCTGTGTTTCCCTGATCTCTCCCAAGAATTTCAACGTCAGATGAATATTCTCAGGTTGGACTGTCTTGCCCATTGTTTTTAGTGTTTTCAGAATAACCCTGATATCATCATTGGGAGTTACCTTGATGGCAATAAAGGCTCTCATCTCCTTCATATCATGGAAAAGCGCAAAATTTTTTCTCTTGACTGTTATCTCCAGTTATGATCGTGAAGGATGGTCTCTATTACACAAAAACTCACGAGTGGATCAGGTTAGAAGGGGACGTTGCTTCTGTCGGGATTACCGATTTCGCGCAGAATCAACTCACTGACATCGTTTACGTAGACCTCCCAAAGGTGGGGGCTATGATAAAGGCGGGGGAAATTGCTGGGACAGTCGAAAGTGTCAAGTCAGCTGAAGATTTCTATTCCCCTATAACTGGAAAAGTCCTTGAAGTGAACAAAGATCTGGAAAAGAGTCCAGAACTGATCAACAAGGACGCCTATCAGGCATGGATGTATAAGATGAAGATTAGCAATCCATCCGAAGTTTCTTCCCTGATGAAGAAGGATGATTACGAAAAATTGATAAAGAAATGATTTAATGACCTGGGCCCAGAAAAGAAGATCTGAGGAGTATTATAGGAGGGCTAAAAAGGAAGGATTCAGGAGCAGGGCATCCTACAAACTTCTTCAAGTACACGAAAAGTTCCATCTGATAGATGAAGGAACCAAAATACTGGACATGGGAGCATCACCTGGAGGATGGAGCCAGGTGATTTCCAAATTGAATCCGGACGGCCTGAATGTTGCTACAGACATAATCCCCATGGATCCAGTTCCTGGTGTGATTTTCTCCAAGGGTGACATTTTTTCCGATGAGGCCATAGACAGACTTCTGGAAAAATCAGAATTTGGATACGATCTGATACTTTCAGACATACTGCAACACACGTCTGGGCAAAGATCAATTGACCATGCAAATTCCTATTTCATTGCAAAGAGAATTTTGGAGATGGCTGAACGTCTTCTGAACAGAAATGGGAAAATGCTGGTGAAGATGCTTCAGGGTGACCTGACGGATACAGCCAAGAAGGAATATATGGAAAAATTCAGGAAGGTCAGGATAACCAAACCCCCTTCCTCTTCCCCTAGCTCATCTGAAGTTTATATCCTTGCAGAAGGTTTTCTAGGTGGAAAACAACTCCGCTGAACCTTTCCACTTCTATGATTGCAAGTGTACTGACACCTTTCTTTTCTGAGATTTCCTTTGCCATGTAGCTTTCTCTCTCCTCTTCCATCTTCCTGTACCCTTTCCTGTTCACAATTTTGTCCCACTGAATGCTGAACTGCTCAGGATCAGTAAAATCCCATTTTCTTCTGATCAGCCTCTTCTTTTGCAGACTCAGCCAGATCAAATCAGTGAGTGGAATATTCGCAACAAACAGTTCCTCATACTTCCCTGATGGTATGTCAATTCCAATTACAGAACTTCCAATTGAGTCCCCCAACTTTATGGCCCTTACGAACGCCTCAGGCGGTATGGATGTTTCGCCAAAGCGCCTGATTAGGTATTCATAAATCAGTTCAATATCGTCCATCTCCACTTCATATGGGTGCTTGACAAAATCCCTGAGTCCCGCGACTTCGTCTTCTGTAATTGCTAGCATTATCACATCGTATTTCTCACGTCTTAACATAGAATCTACCAAATCCCCCGAACTTTTAAGCCCCTTTACGATTCCAATAACGTCTACGAGCGATGGACCTTCTAGTCTGGCTCTCAAATGTTCCTTCTCTCCCTGATCACATCTTTGAATTCTTCTTTGTCCTGAAATTCCTCTAGCTCAGAATAATATATTATGGGAACTGTGTCCTTTGACGGTTTCTCCCTTACCTTTTTGACTATGAGAAAACTATCCATATCAGTCATTTCAGAAAGTTTCTGCATTGAAACCATTTTCCTGCTAAACCTGAGTAACTCTTCCTCTATCCCTCCCAGAAATAGAGATTCCTGGTCCTCCATCAGGAAATTTAGTATTGATTTCTTGAATGGGTAAATTAAAAATCCTTTTTTCTGCAACTCGTTGTTTACCAGCCTTTCGAATTCCCTCATCTTCTTGAAATTTGGTTGCACCTTATCATCCATGATTTTCCAGAGGAATGATACGTGGCTCATTATTTCTTCCCCGAGGAATTCCTCCATTTTAAAGGCAGTTTCAATTGAGGCAGACATACCTGACTCATACATCAGGATGGTTCTTCTTGTCGTTCCTAAAGCGTTGGCTATGTCTCCCAGAGACAGCGTCCTTTCCTCCCTTATCTTCTTCAGCTTCGCTGAGTCAATACTGACATAGAAGCCTCCCGGACCTGCCCTGACCATCGGTTCCTCTTCATCTTTCAAGTAGTCTTCAAAAGTCCCGGGTGATACAATTGGAAGAGAATGTCTGGTATAGACTACACCGTCTTCTATCTTCTCGTTCCTGTTCTGCAGACTCAGCACAAGGGGGTAGGCGTCTATAAATCTTGCAAAAGAAATCAGAGATCTGGACCCTTCTTCAGTCAAGAATCCTGCATTAGGGACTATTTTGACTATCAGTATTTCTTTCAGGCTCTTCAAAACTAGATCAAAAGAGTATGAAAATTCGGGATCTGCGCATAGGACCTCGTAACCAAGTCTTTCCGATATTTTTCTGATGGAATTCAGTATTGCAAGTCTCTGGTCCACGCAGTATAAGATATTCTAAATATTTAAATACTACTCTTTTTAACCTCGTCGATATCCACCAGGCTGATTAATTCTATGCCTTGCTGTTCCAGGTTTTCCCTAGCCCCCTCTTTCCTGTCCACAACGACAACAACCCTGTCCGTTCTCACCATTTTTTCATTCAGTCTGGTGATTGCCCTCAGCAGGGTGGAACCAGTTGTGGTTACGTCTTCGACGAAAGTAATCACTTCCCCATAGGTCATCTCACCCTCGACCATTTTTTCGAGCCCGTATTCCTTTCGCTCTTTTCTGACGATGATCAGTGGTTTGCCTGTTTCCAGTGAAACTCCTACGCCAAGAGGGACTGCACCTAATTCTACTGCAGCCACCTTGTCTCCTGTTATGAACTCCGCTGCCTTGATTGAGGCAATTTTAAGAAAAGCGGGGTTCAAGAGAGCGGACTTCACGTCCACATAATAATCAGATTTCTTCCCTGAAGATAGAGTGAAATCCCCAAATTTTATGTTTCCGTTCTTGACGAGATAGCTTGCAATTTCATCCATGGTGGCATATCTTTAGGTACTATTTTTCTCTTTACCAATATACCCGATTCATTGCACTTGACGCCTGGTTCTGCAATCAGGTTGTGCGAAATTCTCATTCTATCATTACGAACATATATTCATATAATACCGGGATATAGGCACTTAGAAAATATTTTTAGGATGGTCTGACTTTCCCATTAGCCGCTGTAGCTTAGTGGGTAGAGCACCCGGCTGTTAACCGGGAGGTCATCGGTTCGAGCCCGATCAGCGGCGTTCGTCTTTGTTCTATTGAGCTTTTGGGACGAAATGTTGGGAATATTAGCTTTCTGGATGCCAGACAAATTATATACAGTAGCCAGTTGAATTCTTGGTGCGTAAAATGGAAGCCAATTCCTCCCACGCCTTGGATCATGTAGTTGTACTGATGTTTGAGAACAGGTCTTTTGATAATCTTCTGGGGTACCTTTATTCTCCAGCTGAACGTGAAAATTTCGAAGGAGTGATTGGAAAAAATCTTTCAAATCCTGTTCCTAAGGATCTCTATCCAAATTCCCCTGGAAATGTGCCTGTCCATGTTGCAAACAGTATGGATATTCCTGACCCTAATCCGGGAGAAGAATACCCCCACGTTAATACGCAACTCTTCGAGACGGTGATCCCTGAACAGAACAGGTTTGCGGAAGTGGGTGATATGGTCACTCCATATAACGTTCCGCAGGATACTTCAAGTCCAACCATGAGAGGGTTTGTTTCTGATTATATTGGAACTTTCAGGACGGAGATTGGACGATTGCCCATTGAAGAAGAATATTCACAAATAATGGCCTGTTATCAACCTTCTCAAATCCCTGCGCTCAGCACTGTGGCGAGAGGTTTTGCGGTATTTGACCACTGGTTTTGCGATGTTCCAAGCCAGACTTTCGCTAACAGATCTTTTTTTCACGCGGCCAGCTCGTCAGGACTTGTAAATAACATTCCATTAGGTAAGTTTTCGGTACTGAACACCTCGCCCACAATATTCGAAAGGATGGAATCGAACAAGGTGACCTGGAAAATATATTATGATTATGACCAGATACTATCCGTAACAGCCTTGATACACGCTAGCAGACTGTATCCTTTTTTCGCCACCCATTTTGGAACTATGGAGAATTTCTATGAGGATGCAAAGAATGGAAAACTCCCTAATTACTCCTTCATTGAACCCAATATGGTCTACCCTCATACGGATATGCATCCACCTTTCCAGGGAAGGCTGAGACGTGGTTTACGGCTTCCTCCACAGAATGCTATCCTTGGAGGAGAGCAGTTACTCACTTCAGTCTATAACGCAATAAAGTACTCTTCATCCGAAAGCGGATCTAACTGGAGCAATACGTTCCTGCTCATCACCTTCGATGAACATGGAGGGACTTATGATCATGTTCCTCCTCCAACCGTTTCCCCTCCTGGAGGAACTGGCAGAAACGAGATGGACTTCAAGTTCGACAGGCTTGGTCTGAGAGTTCCAACAATAGCCGTATCCGCATGGGTCGAGCCCGGAACTGTTGTCAATGAGGAGTACAGGCACACTTCGATGATCAGAACACTGATTGAGCGCTGGACTTTAGGAGACCCGTTGACTGAAAGGGATGCGACTGCCAAGGGACTCTCATCGATAATTTCTAGATCATCTCCCATAACTCCGGAAAAATGGCCTGCACTTCCAGAAATGGAAGTTACATTCGGAAGCGAGGTACTTTCAAGCTTGGAATTGCCACTCACCACATTGGAAAAGGAACTGCTTGCAGAAGCGCTTGTTTTTGAAGCTAAATTGAATGGGACCGGTACGGTTGAAGATGTGGAGAGTATTGGTCACAGAGATGCTCATGGTCATTTACTGAGGCTGAAAAAGAAGTGGTTCCCGCAAATTGAGACCAAGATTTTTGCAAGGTCCTCGGAATAGATTGGCGAATGAAGATACATTGAGATATAGATTGATGATTGGCGCCCAGGAAAATTATCTGACTTGAGGAAAATGAAATGTAGCTATGGTTTCCCCCCTCCGTATATTTTTTGAGGTGGTTCCTTCTTCCTGTTTTGATGAAAAACACCAAGAGTGGGGCCGGTCGGGTTTGAACCGACGGCCACCTGGTTATGAGCCAGGCGCTCTGCCAGGCTGAGCTACGGCCCCAAGCTCTTCCCTATTACCTAAAGAATTAAAATCTTGTGCCTTCTTCGAAAAATGAATGCGATAACCCTTATAATTCATCCAGAAAATGCTCCAGAACGTTTTCTGATTGTCAGCTAAAGTCAAGTAATGAAAAAAATAAAAATTAATTAGAGCCTTTTTCCTTGTTCTTGAAGGCTTCAAGCACGTAGTCGATGAAATTCTCTTCCGGATAAGCACCGACAAACTGTACGTCCTCATTTATGACTATGTGTGGGACTGAAGAGACTCCCCATTTATCTGCAAGTGTTGGAAATTCAATGGCCTCTACCATTTCTCCCGTAATATTGCTGTTTGCAAGTGCAAACTTGTGCGCGACGCTTACTGCCTTGGGACAATATGGACATGTTGGGGTCACAAAAACTTGAATCTTTATTGGAGAACTCACATCTTCCAGCTTCTTTATGATTTCAGGCTCCAGTTCTGGATCATTCTTCGATACCCTCCTGATGTCTTCGACTAGCGAAGAGAACTCATAACCCATTGGAATCCCTTTGTACCTAATCCTTGCATTCTCCTTTCCGCTATCCTGGGTAATCACTGTGGTCGGCGCGCTCTCGATCCCCCATTCCTTTGCCTTATCGGAATCAATGGAGTGGGTCTCGACCTTGATCCTGTCAGATAGCTCTCCAAGTTCATTGGCTATCTGTACAGTCTGCTCGCAATACTGACAATCTTCTTTGCTAGTGAACACATATAGTTTAACGTCTTCTTTTAAATTCTTCTCAAATTCCTCTTGCAGATACTTCTTATCCTTATCTTTCAATAAAGACATCATCATTCACCTTTGAAGGTTATTAAGAGTTAGTTAATAAATATGTTGGAATCATTTCAACGATATGTGGATTGATTCTATTCTAATGAAGTAAAATTCGTGGCCTTTTCCCCCAAGAAAAGCAAACATGATTGAGAGATGAGTGGTAACTGACACATTATATTGGAAGACTTGATACTGTAAGGAAGATGAAAAAACTCCTGGTTTTTGACATGGATGGTACCCTGATAGACTCTGATAAGACCATAATCAGGTGCCTCAAGCAGGTAGGATCAGATTTTGGATACGATGTAAAATATGTGAGCGAAAACATCGGAGTTAAGAAACTGGAAGAAATACTTGCAATGAATTCCATCCCAGAAGGAACAATCAATGAGATTCTTGAAAAATACAGGGAATGCTACTTGAACCAGTTCAAGCTGGATACCGTTCCGATGGAAGGTGCGTACAAGACACTGAAGGAACTGAACAGGGGGAACGTTCTCGGAATACTGACATTCAAGAACTCTTTCCTGACCAGGCAGATCCTCAATCATTTCTTTGAAGGCATCACTTTCCAGTTCATTGTTGGTGGAAACGACAATATTTCAAGCAAAGCAGAGGGATTGAAAAGAATAATCAGTGAGTCTGGCATTCCCTTTAGCCAGTCGTACTACATAGGAGATAGAAGCACTGACATGAAGGCGGCAATGGAATGCGGTATCAATGGCATATGGATAAAATTTGGACTGGGGGAGAAGGACGAATTCAACTTCCCATTCAAATACAGGACAGCCCATTCATTCGAGGAAATACCTTCACTGCTGTGATTCCACCCTGAAGCCGGCTTGATTTGCGGAACGCATTATTGCCTCGATTATTTCCTTGTTCGCATCCTTGGTGACACTGAGGTCGACAACTTTTTCCGGTAGAGATAACAAAACGTATCCGAGAGTTACATCCTCTGCAGTCACAGGTTCCTTCCTTGAATACTTTGATATAAGGTCTTCGACCGTCCACCTGTCCTGCGGGTCCACATTTATGAATTCTTCCACGGCATCCTTGAGCTTTTCCTCAAGCACACAAATTGTGGACCTATCTGCCTGTGAAAGGGAAAACATGAAAACGACGCATCTCATCCTTACAACTTCCTGAGCCTGTAGACCATGTTAAAGTCCTCTTTCTGGAAATCGATTGAAAAATGATTGTTTTCTAGGAGGAGCATGAAAGTTTCTTCCTCAAGCGTCCACTTATCTTTTGGGACTATGAGGAGAAGCGTTTGGTCCTTCTTGAGCTCCCTCGAGCCCAGCCTAATTGCACCTTTTATGTAGATGAACGGCTCGCCGCAATTCAGCGTTCTGAGGTCCTCGACTCTGTCAGCCTGGCCGTAAGATTCCATGAATTGTCATCTAATTCCAATAGATTATATTTCCGTCACATTCAATGCAGATTCTATCTCTCTGGTAAGCTTGTCCCTTTCATTTTCTGGAAGGTCCACCAGCGGGAAAATGCTCTGTACTTCCCTTTTCATTATGAGATTGCTGAATGCAGAAATATATGCCTGGGGGAAGGGATAACCACCCATTATCTTCTTTAGTGACGTTAGCTTCTTCTGCAATTTCCTTGCCTCCTGAATATTCCCATTGGAGAACTCCTTGTACACATTCACTGCCAGGCTGGAAAAATTAGACGTCCCGCAGATTCCTCCTGAAGCACCTATTGAAAGCGATGGGAACAGCAAATCGTCCTGCCCCTGCAGAATTCTGAATCCTTCCCCAAGTAAATCCACAAATTGAGAAAAATTGGAGAAATTCCCACTGCTGTCCTTGATCCCGACCAGATTGCTATGTTCCTTCCTAAGTCTGGCAACGGTGTTTGGAGAGATGCTGTTGTTGGTGTTTTGAGGTATATTATATATCAGGACCTGGATATCAAGCTGCCCGAGGATTTTATCATAGAATCTGAATAGAGACTCCTGGTTCATATTCACGTAATATGGAGTGACAATGGACAGCCCATCGGCCCCTAGCTCTTTAGCATAATTGGCCATGGCCAGGGTCTCATCATAAGAGTTCCTTCCCACTCCAGCCAGGAAGTACATTCCTTCCTTCTTCTTGTCCATGAAATATTCAAGTATCTTGAGTTCGAGTTCAGCCGATGTGATTGAGAAGGCACCTGTTGATCCCATGGGGAATATACCATTTACTCCAGATTTGTGAAGGAATTCTATGAGTCCGTCCACTGCATCATAGTCAAGGTCTCCTTTGCTGATTGGGGTTATAGTTGGGGTTATAATTCCTTTTAATTCAGGCATGAGGTACAATTTTTAACTAATATTTGTAGATTTCATTCCACGTCGGTTGAAAATGAAATTATCTTCCATGAATTTCAGACCATCTCTGTTATCTTTCCTGACGAATCTCTTGAACGTCTCATTTTCCTCGTAATCAAACACTATCCACGTGTCGTTGTCAACGGTGTATGCATAAACGTCTGGCTTTATTATGGACTGTGGCTTATAAATGGCTGTTGCTATGACGATTTTGGAGGGAATGGCTCTTTTCAGCACCTCCAGGACTGCTTCTATTGTTTTCCCAGTGTCTGCAATGTCATCCACCAGTAGAACATATCCGCCATTTCCCTGTTTCCTGAAATTGAAGTTGCTTATGTTCACCGAACCACTTGGTAGACCATCATCAGTGTAATAGCTTGCCTTAAT
Organism: Thermoplasmata archaeon; assembly: GCA_021817415.1. GTDB lineage: Archaea > Thermoplasmatota > Thermoplasmata > Thermoplasmatales > JAKAUZ01. The sequence goes on from JAKAUZ010000030.1 coordinate 139,680, forward strand.
TGATACCATATCCTTCACCTCAAGGTAATCGCTCAGCAGTCTCGCTATCACCATTCCTCCCCTTTCAATGTATACAATAAGAGAGGGCCTTCCAAATCTGGAAAGGATGTCTTCTCCCATCCTTTTTGATAGGCCCTTCAGGTCGTCGAATTTCAGTGCTATGAATTTTTTCTTCTCCCTTTCGAAATCAAAGAAGGCCAGCCATTCTTTTGCATTGAGGAGTATGTCATTTATTACTCCTGATTCCTTCAGTTGCCTTGATACTCTCACCGCCTGAGGAGGGATCAGGGAAGAGAGTTTCATTATTTCATCATTACTGAAAAGTGATTCAGGGGTACCGTTGAAGACGATGCTTCCATTCTTCATCACTATTGCTCTCCTTGTGTATTCAGCGACCAGCCTCATCTCATGAGTTATTATTATCACAGTCACTCCCTTTCCATTGAGGTCTGAAAGGAGATCCATCAGTTCCCTTGACATTCTGTAGTCGAGCCCGGCTGTAGGTTCATCCACAATAAGAAGTTCTGGTCTTGAAACAAGAACTCGGGCAAGCGCTAGTCTCCTTTTTTCTCCTCTGCTTAGTGACTCAACATTCTCGTCCGCCCTGTCAAGAAGATTCACCTTCCTGAGCACATCCTCCATCTGCTCGTACTGCTTGCGTCTGGACACTCTGGACTTGCTCAGGATAGAATATATCTGGTCTCTTACCCTCCCATTGGCCACCTGCTGTCCTGGATTTTGGAGTACGTACCCAACGTGCCTCCTAACGAACTCTATTGCACTTAAATTTTTCAAATCCCTGTTCAAAACCTTTAAAGAACCCTCCCAGCCACCAAGTTGCCCTGCAATGACCTTTGACAGAGTGCTTTTGCCTGATGCATTCTGACCGATAAGTGCAACGAACTCCCTCTTTCTGACAACCAGATTTATTCCATTTAATGCGATGGTCCCGTCTTCATACGTAAAATTGAGGTCACGGGCTTCAATCATCACTTCCCCCTTCTCCGGTTCCTCCCTTTCAACCTTGAACCCTTTCACCTTGCGTGGATCGACCCTTGAATGCAACAGGCTTCCATCTCCCAGGATTTCCATCACCTGCGGGATCTCTATGTATTTCCGGACTTCATCGTTTGAATAAACATTTTCAGGGGTATCGATCATTGCTATTTCACCTGAGTGCATTACAGCCATTCTATCCACAAATCTCTTCATTATTTCAGGATCTTGTTCGACCAGGATTATTGTTATTTTTCCCTCTTTTTTCAATTTCTCTATGGCCTCTATCAGTATCGCCTTCCCCTGCGGGTCAAGATCAGATGTTGGTTCGTCCAGTATCAGTATGTCTGGTTTCTGCGCAAGGAAACTTGCAATGACTACCCTCTGTTTTTCACCCGTTGATAGTTCAGATGGATAAACCCTGGACGCAACTTGGAAAATTTCACCTAACCCAACAGTCTCCAGAGACCATTTAATTCTTCTTTCGATCTCATTCTTTGTTAAGTTGAGACCAAGTAGCCCTGACTTCAGTTCGTCCATTACAGTACCATTCACAAAATGACTCTCTGGATCCTGCCTCACAAAACCCAGCCTTCCTGCCTGCAGACTCTTAAACCTTACTGGGCTCTTGTCTCCGTCTTCCAGATGCTCCGCAACAACCTCCCCAAGAATCTTCACTTTGCCCTCGAAATAATATTTTCCCAGTTCTTTGGGCTGTTTTATCTGCTGTGGTATGAGTCCAGCAATTACGTAGCACAGCGTAGTCTTCCCTGAACTGGTTGATCCAGTGATGCCAAACACCTCGCCTTCTCTTATTTTCAGATTGATGTTTCTTAACGAGAACTCTTTCCTTATTCCTGTGAATGTTGGAAATCTCCAATATAAATTTGAAATCTCGACCACATTTTTCATGTTCAGACCCTTAATAGCATTGCGAATTAAAATAATGTTGGAATTCATTATTAATCCCAACAGGAATTTCTACTGGAACATAAATTCTTGATTTGAACTCTTGACTTCAAGGGATTGATCATTTAGGTTATAATATATGTCTTAATTCGTTACTTGAAAACTATTAATAAAGAAAGCTATACAATTAATTGATGGTTCAAATGGGTAACGATAACAACTCTGAGCCTATTAATGAGACAACTGAGCCTATTTCGGCCAAAACAGAATCAAGTAATCAAAAAATCACCAATGGTCAAAAGAAATACCCTTGGGCAGTTTTCGTGGCACTTGCAATGGGGATGTTGGTCTATGGAGTCGCAGAAAGCTATGGACCTGTGACCGCGCTGACGGGTCATCTACAGAATTATGCATATCTTGCTTTCAGCCTTCCGTACATCGCTGGTGGCGTTGGTGCCTTGTTTTCCGGGACACTGGCAGACCGCATCGGCAGAAAGGGGTCTTTCATGGTAACAGTTGGTATGATTCTTGTTGGAATCATAATTTACGTCATCGGCATCAAATATATCGCTGCAATAGTACTATCTTTTATACTTGTTGGCATGGCTGCGATTGGACTTGAAACTCCGGTACTATCTATGATAGCTGAATCCGTGCCAGCGCATCTGAGAGGCAAATCCCTGGTTATTGTCCAGAATTTTGGTAATATTGGGGTCGCCCTGATGTTCATTCCTGCCCTCCTGGTATCATCCAGTGCCACCCAGGAAGCGGCAACAGTGTTTCTATTCGTTGTCCCCTTGATAGCTCTTCTATTAGCGTGGGGCCTGGTGCATGAATCGGAACCTTGGAATGCAATAAAGGGCAAGAAGAACGTAGACATAGAAGATGCGTGGCAGGAACAGGATGGGAAAATTGAGCCAGTCAAACCAACTATAGGCATTCCAATGAGGTTCCTGATCCTGATCATAATTGGGATGGCCCAAGATGTGGCATTTGTATATTTCACGTATACCATGGGCTATACCTACTTCTATAGTCTGGAGGGAGTGATCGCAGTTATTGGTGGTCTGACAATGACCGTAGTTGGTGTGGTATTCGGAATTCTTTTCGTTGAAAGAGTCAGCAGGAAAGCATTCACTATATTCTCTTACGGCATCCTGGTTGGTTTTTGGGGGTTGATGTGGGTTTTTGAGGCTCTAACTCACAGTACTGCCGGGCTTGTCTTTTTGACAGTCATAACTCTTCTGTTTATTCCTGGTGAGGTAACCTGGGCTTCAAGAGGAATGCTTGAACCAGAGTTGTTCCCAACTGGGAAGAGAGGAACGTACATGTCGGTCGTCAGGTTTGCGGTATGGGGTGGAGCAGGAATAATCAACGGAGTCCTGAACTTCTATGTTCTGCCCTTCGTCTATGCAGCAGCTATCGTGATGCTAGTATTTGCACTATCGCTAGTGATGACCATTGTCTGGCAAATAAAAGGATTCGAAACGAGGTCATTGAGCCTCTCTGGCCTTGATTCAACGAAGTCCAAGTCAAGACCGGAAAAATAGAGTAATAAAATTTTTCTTTATTTTTTATTTTTTCCCAAGATTGTAAATCCCCTGTAGCATGCCTGATCAATTTCATAATTGTTGGAGAATTCGAAAGTTGGTTCTGGGCACAATCCAAATTATGGGCAATATCTGGTCACGGGACAAGAGAAGTTTAATAATCCGCTGGGGATAGGCCCATTTACAAGATGACTGATGGCGGTTTGAGGGAGGTGATGAATAACAAGGTGGTTCTCACAATATCAGCAGCGGAGCTTCTACGCCTCCTCGGGAGGTCTGGAGTGTGGGTTTTCATCCCAATTTTCTTCCTTAAAGAAGGGTATGCCGATTACATGGAGATCGGGGTAATGTTCATGGTATCAGCATTTGCCACGATACCAACCAGCCTTTTTGGAGGGAATCTGGTAGATAAGATTGGGAGGAGGAGGATTGCTCTGATAGTGCCCCCTGCGATCTCTTTACTGTTCCTCCTGATGTTCCTGGACATTTACTATAAATTTAACATACTGTTATCAATTGCTGCGTTTGTCCTGTTCCAGCCGATTGCCAGCCTCCAGTCCATCGTCGATAATGTCATAATAACAGATTCCACTTTGGAAAGCGAAAGGATTAATGCCTTCAGCGTGACCAGAATTGGGGCCAATATAGGATTTTCACTTGGACCGGCGATCGCAGGATTTGCCCTGGCCTACAACTATGCAATACTCGCGATCATACCAATGGTCGCTGAGATGTTTGGTTTCACACTCTATTACAAGTACGTGCGATATATCGAACCTCCCAGCCAGGGGACCAAGAAACTTACCTCTTTCCCCAGAGGTGATTTCAGGTTTCTCATTATTTCTATCCTCATATCCCTTGCATGGTTTTCAGTTGGACCCTGGGCATATGTGCTCCCACAGTTCCTCTCAAATGTTGACATGATAAGCAGTTCCACCGTTGGATTGCTGATAGCTTCAAACGGAGTTGCAGTCGTATTACTGCAGGTCCCCGTCAACAGGGCATTGGTCAGGATGAATGATCTATCGAGGGTTGCTCTTGGCTTGGTGATATATGCCATAACGTTTGCCATTTTTGGATTTGTAAGGAATACACTGTTGCTACTTGGGGATATAGTTGTTCTTACACTGGGTGAAAATATCATCTCACCTGCATCAAATGCCATAATTGGAAAGATTGCTCCAGAGAGTAAAAGAGGGGAATACTATGGTGGTTTCAATCTTGTAAACAGCTTTCTAGGCCCATTTTCCCCACTTGCTTACGAGTTCCTGCTTGCTTTTTTCCACAATAGTCCGATCATACTCTGGGGAATAATTGGTCTCATCTGTACCTCTCTTGCCATCGTCCTATTCTCGTTCGGGATAAAATTGGTTCCTAAGCGCTGAACTTACCCTCGATATCCCATTTCCCTGGTGGGAGCACTGGATATATGGCTTCCTTCTCCACTCCCAGAAATTCTGATATCTCTTTGATTACCTCTTCCTTACCTTCTCCCGGTATCACAATTACCCTGCTTCCTTTTATGCAGGAGACAGGAGCAGAAACAACATATTCCCTATTCTCGTATATCTGGAAGCCAACTGCAATTTTCAGCTCCAGGTGAGTTACGTAATTCTTTTTGCCCCGGATAATCCAGGCTCCCCTCGCCAGATATTCGCCTGATTCTGGTGATTTGCTCACCTGGCTCTTTGTGACATAATAGACGGCCCCATTGCCAAACCCTGCATTCCACGCCTTTGACATGCTCCACGCAAATATGGCTGCTTCCTCTATCCCCTGCTGTGATGGAGGTGCGCGGACCTTCATTATGACTGATGGAGCTCCGTGGATGTCTGCGTGAAAATATAGATCATTTTCGTCCATGTATTTTTTCACCACAGAGTCATTAGACTCTGCGTCCTTCCCTGCAATGACAAGATTACCATCGCTATTGATGAACCACCGGTAATTCGTATAGATCCTGTGTACTGTCTTTTTCTGGGATCGTTCAACCGGCCTCTCTTTTCCAAACGTAACCCTGGATAGTTTTTCCTTTATCTTCTTGCTGGAATCGAAGAAATTTGTGGCGTTCTCCCCGGCAGTCATGTTCAGCTTGATAGGTATTTCCATTTCGTCCTTCTTGTAATATACCAGACCCTTCTCATAATCTATAATTGCCTCGTCGTTCTGGTGTTTATTTGACGAGATTACAAGATTGTTGACCTCGTCCAGATTTGCCATAACGATTTCCCCGAAACGCCTGAATCTTTCCATCTCTTCAGTCATCTTTTCTACACTTCTTCGTATCGACTCGTCTTTCCCTGTTCCTGTCTCGATGGACAGTTCATAAATCTTTTTCAGGCCGTCTAAAAGGTCAAGTACCTCTGGTTCCTCACTTCTGCAGCGACTCTTCCACACGAAGTAGCTGTCATCGTATAGAAACACCTTTCCCTCCTCAGCCCCCTCAAGTATTTCCCTCAGAAGTTTCTTGATATCGTCGCTTCTTCCCAGGAGTTGCTCATTTGTCGTAATACTGCCTCCCAATCCGCATATCACTTCTTCGGCATATTTGGAAAGACCTATTCTTGATGCAAGCGTTCTTACTGGGTCTCCACTTGATTCCTTTATCTTTTCGACGAGGGGGAAAGACTCATTTTCAAAATCGATAAAATCCGGATAGATGTATTTGCTCCCCTTTTCCATAGCAACGTTCTTTCTCTTTGCGTGTCTTTTAGAATATTCGATGATTCCGTTTGAGACCACGAAAATGTTCCCTCCTGCCATCATTTCAATTACTATGTCCTTCCCACCCCTGATCTCCAGGATGCGGTCCGTTCCGACCTGTTCAACTGAATCTATGGGCATGTTCTCAACTGGGATCAGGTTCTTCTTCCCGTCTATGAGGTTCTCCTCTCCTAGGAATAGAAACTCATTACCCATGACGTGAAGGTAGGTGGAATTGATCCCTGACTTCCTGAATTTGAATGCAATTCCATTGCCTCCCACGTAGTTCTTCTCAATGTACCCCCCTTCGTAGACGCTCAGGAATTTCGCAATTGCCCTTATCTCTGCGAATGAAATGCCCCCCTTCATTATATCCTGTACTCCGACGGGTCGTTATATGGCAACAACGCTTTTAAATTGTTGGATTTAAATCCTCCCTCCCTCAGTACGTCGTGGACCGTCTGGATCGCTATCTGTGGAGTATTATTGACCTGTGACAGATGAGCAAGGATTGGAATTGTGTCACTGTCCATCACGCTCTTCAGGATATTCCCCGTCTGCTCATTTGAAAGATGCCCCCTGGGATTTCTTATTCTCCTTTTCAGCGTCTCAGGGTAAGGACCATTTTCCAGGAGCAGTGGATCGTGATTGGCTTCGATGACCACCAGGTTGCATTCCTTCAACCTTCTCCTGAGCAATGCGTTCCCTTCTCCCAGGTCCGTCACTACTGCCACTTTCTTGTTGCCGTTCTGGACGGTGTAGGCGACTGGATGCCTGGCGTCGTGGGATACTCTTATAGCCTCTATGGTCAGGTCGCCCACCTGCTCCGGGGTCCCTTCCTTTATGAAATTCACAATCTCTACTCCCATTTCCTGGTAACCCCCATAACCCCCTCTCTGTTCCACGTAAATGTCAGATGTTTCGTAAGTACCGAACACAGGTATCTTCGTCCTGTTTCTGAAAGTGTGAACGCCAGATGCGTGATCCGAGTGACCATGCGTGATGAAGACTGCATTTATCTGACCGACCTTGAAGCCTTTGGTATTTAACGCAGTTTCCACCTTCCTGTAAGATAATCCCAGATCAATCAGAATGCAAGTATCATCGCTGCAGATCAATGTGGAATTGCCCGTGCTTCCGCTCCCAAGAGATGTTATCAACATAGCCAGTTTGAATCACCAATTACAATTTAGTTAATTACTCTTGGTTAATATTTTGACTAAAGTCACTGGCTTCATCATTTCCGGTGATCCAGGTTTCATTCTGTTGCAATCGCCATTTCCCTCGTGGTTTATATCGATCTTATCCTTTTCAAAATGTTCCCTACGATGTCCTCTAAATCGTCTCCCCTTTTGGTTTCGGAACCCTGATGCATGGTCTGTGCCGTTTCCTGTGAGGTTGTCTGGCACTCACCATCCGTTATGCTGTCATTTTGGAACAGCTGGACGAAAGGAGAGCTGGGGGGCATGGATACTTCCACTGTGCTTACGGTAGCCGGATTCGGGCTGTAACCACTCATGTTTGTTCCAGTCTGCCTGTTCCAGTCTGAGACCTGGGATGGATCGTAATTTATGCAGAACGGGCCCGACTTCTCGAATTCAACTCCATACAGTGTTACACCAGTCGGGGGCATCTTAGTACTGAAACCACCTTCCAGGACGCTCCACCTCTGCCCTGGACTGAAGGTGAAGATGAACGCTATTATCCTGTTTCCATTCAAGAAGTCCACAACCCCGATCGGCATTGAATTCTGGTTTATTCCTCTATTTCTGACTGGAGACAGATTGATCCCCCAGTAAGTCAACCTGTTCTGGACGTAGATCGGCCAGTATGCGTTTCCGAAATAATATCCATTCCTGAACAGTACCACTGTTTCCTTCATGGTTGAGTCGTTGAAAAAGCTCCAGGTCACGAGACCCTGAGAGGGGTTGAACCACTTCCAGTTGACATAGACGTTCGTAGACTCATATTGCATTATCTGGGTGTGATCCTGTCGTACTGCATATCCGCTGTTTCCAATGTTACCACTGATGATCGGCATTGTTTACAACTTGTGCAGATATAATTTCAATTTAAAGTTTCTTCGGCACAAGATTGAAACATCACTCCTTAAAAAATGTCCGTCCATGATGCATCAAAGGTACCTACAAAGAACGGTATTCCATACTCCAAGAATAGTGACCAAAGTGATTCCTGCATTCACCATGAATTCACTCGACACAGCAAGACATTTTGGACATGTCCCTTATGAACGATTGTGCTGCCAGCTTAATTCCCTCCGACATCGACGGGAAGATGTGGCTTGTCGCAATAACGTCATCTATGGTATAGCCGTTCTTTACTGCATATGCCCCTTCTGTTATGATATCTGTCGCATTTGGAGCCATGATTTGCATGCCAGCAATTCTGTTATCCAGAGGATTCACCGTGATCTTTATAATGCCTTCAGTCTCTCCAATTATGCTTGCCTTCGTGAGATTCTCAAGGGAGAACACCCTGTTTGAACACGAGCCATTCTTCATCGAGAACTCGTTCTCAGTCATTCCGACCCCTGCGACTTGTGGACTTGTGAAAACTGCCCACACTGTAGAGTCGTAATCGATCCTCATATCTTCGCCGAACATGTTGCTGACAGCTATGACACCTTCTCTTGCAGCCAGTGTTTCCAGGAACATTTTCTTTGAAACGCAGTCGCCTGCAGCATATACTCCGGATGCCGACGTTTTCATGGTATCAGATGTTATTATGAGACCTCTTGAATCTGTTCTTACTCCCGCGACTTCCAGGCCAATGTTGTCAGTATTTGGCGCCCTCCCGGTCGCAACTATGAGCTCTTTCACCCCTATATTCTCCTTTCCCTTATGGGTTATGACTTCTATGTTTTTCACCTCGCCGGATTTGTGGACTGCACTCACTCGTGCCCTCATGTGGAATCTGATCCCTTCCTCTTCCAGCTTCTTTTTCAATGCGGCCTGAATTTCCGGTTCTGACTGTGGAAGCAGTGAGTCAAGTGCTTCGATCACTGTCACCTTTGACCCGAAATGCAGGAGTGCCTGCCCTATTTCAAGACCTATGGCTCCACCGCCTATTATCGCAACTGAGTCTGGCAGCTCATTGAGCTCCCATATGGTGTCACTTGTAAGAAATCCAGCATCTTTGAGTCCCTCTATGTTTGGCACCGATGGATGTGAACCGGTTGCGATGAGTATACTCGATCCTGAGAGTCTTCCTATCTCATTTCCGTCAGAACCTGTGAGTGCCACTGTCTTTTTGTCCACAAATTTGCCCAGCCCTGTGAATAGCTTTACGTTCCGGTAGTTCTCAATTACCTGAGCGTACTTGGTTTCCCTTGCATGGGTGACGTAAGACCTCAGGCCCTTCATCACCTCCGAAAAGTTGTGTCTTACAGGTGTATCATATATTCCGGCCATCCTTGAATGTCCCGGCCTGAAGACAAGATGTGAAGCCTCCAGAAGATACTTTGAAGGAACGCAGCCAACGTTAACGCATGTCCCTCCGAGTTGACCGGTTCCAACCATTGCTATAGTCATTTCACCGTTGCTTAACTCAGAAGCTTTTATTGCAGCAGAAAATGCGGCCGCTCCCTTTCCAAGTATCACTAGATCAAATTTCTGTACCTCTTCGCTCAAAATCATTCACCTTTTCATTGATCGATGAGAGTTGCCGTATAGTGTGAAGGTTTCTTGAACACCTTATTGCTCAGAAGTTCCTCCGGCTTTACTTTCTCAGGATCAATATCAACTTCTCCCATTCTTTTCTCCAGGGATACCCTAACGTCCAAAACACCATCCTGGTCCATAAGACCTCTGGTGACGGTTGCAACACAGTCATCGCAGGTCATTCCATATATTCTCAGTTTTACCCTTCCTTCTCCCATGGATATGGAATACTGGCGATTATTAATATAGAAAGGTAAACTTTTTTTTACCTTGGTCTATTATCAACAGATTAGAGTGGGCACAGTTAAAAACAGTGAAGAGAGAAGATTACAGAACAGGAAAAAAGCATGCATGATCGAGGATGGTGATTCCACTGTTTGCATAGATCCCTCACTTCCTTTTCTTAACCTCATTGGCAAAAAATACACCATGATGGTGCTGGGGGTTATAGGGAACCTGGGAAACAGGAAGAATTTTAATGAAATACTCAGAGATATCCCCTATTCCAGCGCAACAATTATATCAAAGAGGCTAAAGGAGCTTTATGACTTAGGCTTGATAGAAAGAAACGTTGGAGTCGACGGTGTTACCTATTCCCTCACGAAGTTGGGGGAGAGTTTGAGAGAGAGCTTATTACCATTGCTCCACCTTGCTGAAAAAATTGACTGACGCGGTGGAACGACAACAAAATGAATCCTGAAAAATACGTTAAGACGCGTTCGGAGGATATCCTAGGCTCAGTCGATATAAAACCTGATTTTGAAAAATAGATTGGTAAACTTAAATTCGTAAAGCAAGACCTAGTCCGAAAGGAATATAGGTTACCCCCTCTGTCACAATCGCCGCAGGCTTTGTCCTGCATCTATTTCTTCAGCTCATCGTGCATTACGTCCCAGTTCCCCTTCTTCATTTCCCAGTTCCTGATTATTCTGTAATATACAAAAGAGCCTGATATTTGAATCAGGCCTCCTATCAACAGTGGAGACGGCATGTATAGATCCATCAGGTATCCAGACAACCCAGATGTGGACTGCGATCCCCTTGTAGCAATTCCCTGTATGCTTGATGCAGTTCCATAATCCTCCTTTCCTATACCCCTGACACTTATTGCGCTCCTCATAGGGGCTCCAATTCCAGCAATCCCGCTTCTGAGCGCATATAGAAGAAAGGCGATGGTAACAAATGGCGAAAAAGCCAGGACTACCATGAGCAATCCCTGAAAGAACCTGGTCACCGATGATACGCCAATGGCACTGATTTTGACAGAGTTAAGATATTTCCCAGATATGTAAGAGCCTAATGCGGTTGCAGCGTAGGCCAGGGTAAATATCTCCCCGACATATGATACCGTCAGATGATATCTCAATTCAAACCAGAGAGGAAGGAGGGGAATTGCGATCCCTATGGCTGCACCATTTATCATGTTTGCGGCAATAATCCTCATAGTGTAGGAGAAACTCTCTTTCTTCATCACCTTCGTTGTCTTCCTGGGCCTCCTCTTTTCCTTTAGCATGAAGAGTGAAACAAAAGATACCAGGAGAATTAAGAATGAGACTGCGAAAAGGATTCTAAAAGTACCGGCGGAGCCAAAATAGGGATTCAGGTAGTCGTGAGTTATCACGAGGAAACCGCCTACGATTGATGAGAGAGATGCTACCACATTTATATTGGCCAACCTGTGAATTCTGGGCATCTCCTCGGGCCAGTTGCTAGCTACGAAGGCCGTCATCCCTGGGGAGAATGCCCCCCTGAGCCCACCTGCAGTGCCTGATATCCCCCCGACTATTGCATACAGGGCTATCAAATAAATGTTAGTGGAAAGTGCCAGCCCTGCAAGACCTATCAGTGGAAACAGTTCACCCAGGATGAGTGCCTTCGCATATCCTATTCTGTCCCCTATGATCCCTATTGCAAGTGAGAGAAATATATTGAAGAGTACTATGAACAGGTACAGCACACCTATGAGGACGAGGCTATATCCGAGCGAGTGCAGGTATAACGAGAACGCGAGTGATACGAAAACCAGGGCTATGCTTCTGGCCGACCTAGAAATTAAAAGATATGGAAAGGACGCATCTATTTTGTCCTGGGACTCGCTGAACATGAAATCTAAAATCCCTCTAAAGTATATATCAATATTGAAATTTCCTATTGGTTAAGGGAGATTTTACTTCCAGAATAGTCCCAGAATAATGAGAACAACTCCAATGAATAGAAGCCCTAGATAGACAGGATGGAAACCCCTTGAAATGTAAAGGATGATGATTATTGCCAATTCGAGTACACCCACTGCAAGCATTCTTAGTTTCATACTCCCAAATGGATACGCAACCTTAATGTTTACGTGGGGGTAGAATGTCTCCCTAAACTATGATCTATACAATAGATTCGAGTACATCGTTGATTGAAGAAGATAATTCATCCGGTGAAAGTGGACCGGCCTAGATTTGTTAAAGTCTTAAGCGAATACTTCACTTATATATTTTTGAGGATAAGAATTCAATATCTGTCGCACATATAATTAAAAAGGGTGACAATGACTGGAATGGTCAAGAGGATCAGAGAAAAGAAGGTTTTTGATGTAACCTGTCCAAAGTGCGGTGAAGCTTTCGGAGTTGGATTCAATCCTGTCATTGACGGTAGGTTCTGCCATGTGATCAAAAGTGACGGGACATGAATACGGGGTTTTAGCGCAATCCATATGAGAATCTAGAGTAATCTCAAATGCCCCTACTGCAAGAACAAATTTGTGGAAATGGGAGAATGGAGTTATCAAATTCCAATCTAGGTTGTACAACTTGCATTTTCCATAACGTTTAATAACTATTGCTACCTATTGCTATCTATGGTAACAACAGTTCAAATTGACAATGAACTCAAGGAACGGTTGAACCGCTTAAAAATCCATCCAAGAGAATCTTACAACGACCTGATTTCAAGATTGATAGACTCATATTCACCAGATGTTGCCAGCAGGGAATCACTGATAGAAACACTCGACATTCTTTCTGACCCGGAAATAATGAGGGGAATTGCTCGAGGACTTGAAGACATTAAGGCAGGAAATACAAAGTCTCTCGATCAAATCAGCAGGGAGCTTGAATAGTATTGCCGTTTGACATCGTCCTCACAGAGGAATCTGAGGAGTTTATCAAGAAATGTGACAAGGCAGTAAGGAACAGGATAATCAAATCCCTTCGCAAACTTGAAAACGAACCCGAGAGCGGAAAACCTCTGACCTCTATACTTACGGGACTCTGGAGCCTGAGTATTGGGGACTATAGGGCAATTTATCAAATAAAGAACAGTGAGCTAATAGTTGTAGTTATCAAGATCGGACATAGAAAGAACGTTTATTGATGATTAGTTCGAATGAGCCTGTCTGGATTTGATTAGTTTTAAGTGAAGATTGAGATGGAATCAACTTCTGCAAATTATGCTCAATTTATCATTAAAACTTTTATGATTGTTGGGCTGAAACGAATAACTCTTTTTCAATCCTTTATGCCCTCGCGTATCAAACCTTTTACAGTTGTTCTATCAACAACGCAGACTTATGGGCCCTGGAAGTGTGTTGCATAACTCCACTGTATTTCATAATACGGGGGAGTGATTGGCTTGTATGACACCAAATCCAATAACAGCTACAGTGAATAGGAGCACAAGAGGGTATTGGATCGGTCCAGACAGAAGGTATTACATCTACGACAGATCCCTTGTGGACAAGATTGAAGATATCATTGAACCATCATTCCTTTTGCATGCAGAATCATAAAAATTCAGAGTTGACCGGTCTGGATTCATTCATAATAAAATGACTTTCCCCATTTATAGGGTTTGGAAAAATGATAAAAGGCGCGCTGTTAACATCATTCAGACCAAGAATCGGGAAGTACTTGGGGAGTGAGTGACAGAAATACCGTCAATATTTAATAATTGGTAACTAACTGGCGAACCAGCGAGAAGTCATTTGAATTCATAAAGAGAAGTAATTGTAGGCCCTAGAAAGGTTGAATCCGTTGTCATGGTAGAAGTTGTTGGTCGCCGCATTCATTATCATGAAGTCAGCAATTGCGACCTTTGCACCTCGCCTGAATAATGAGTTCAGCCCGGTAAGCAAGAGTGTCGATCCAATCCGGTGTCTGAAGAACTCTGGACTCACTGCGATATCGAAGTCTCCCAGCCCCTTTGGACGCACTTCGGCAATTATGTGACCCGCAAACTTGCCATCCACTTCTGCAATGTAAGTTTCGGAACTCCATTTACCTACCCAGTCTGAGTACACCTTGAGGTCGTTGAATGATCTGTAGTGAATATCGTGCATCCTCTTGATATCTTCCTCATCTCCTTTCTGGGCCGGTCTTATCGATACCCCATCTGGGATTTCAAATTTCAGGTAACCGTTGAGTTCCCTCGTTGCTAGCGCCATTCCATTCAGCCACTTCAGTCCAAATTCGATCGCAACTCCTCCTCCAAAATGATTGTCCAAAGGGACACGAAGTCTGGCAGGTCTTTCCAGTGAGTCAAAGATAGTCGAACATTCCTTCAGTTTTTCAGAATCTTTTGAACTGAGCTTTCCCTGCGGGTCTCCATAATATCCATCTATTTCTCCCCACAATTCCTCTATCGTGGTAACATTTCCAATCTTCCGGGATAGTGCCACCCCAGACGTTTTCCCCTTCTCGACATACAGCCAAGCTTTTGCATTCTGCTTGGATAACTCATCAGCGCTTAACGTGTATTGCCAGAACGTTTCATAGAGCCTCCCTCTATTGAAGGAGATGCACAAATCGGAAACTTCACCTAAATCATCCGCAACCTGCCATGTGCCCATCTTTCATACATTCATGGTGTGCAGATATATCTTATGCGTTCATCTTCAACGGATATTCTTGTCTATGAGAAACATAAAAGTCCCGTACCAGTTTATCTACGTGTAGGGCCTATCAACGCTCATTTTTAGCGCATTGGGGAAGTCAGTGTTGGGCAGCTATCATTTGAAGGGTTCCCGTGAGATATCTGGTCGAGGTGGAGCGATAAGGGACCATGTCACATTCTACCTTTCCCAGTGTTTATCCGAATGCAAATTTGCTTGTTAAACCTCAGGTTTGATGTATACATTTACCGGCTCCTGGTCATTGAAAATTTTCCATTCAGGATCGCGTATCATGGTTGAAGAAGAATTCGTTGTTAAGGGTGCCCAGATCCCCTGTCAGCATTCCTGCCCTGAAGTGGCCATAATCAGAATCCAGTAATCCCATCCCTCTGACAGGAAATGTCATTTCTGGTACTGGAAGAATGAGAAGATTTGTCCTGTCCACGAACTTGAATTTTTCCCTCTTTGTGCCATCCATTCCATTTCTCTCCTCATTAACAACCGTAGTTACCCGTAAAATTTACTCAACTCAGAAATACTGTCTATTCAATCCTGTCCTTAATTTGGTGATATAATAAGAGCATAGTTTATTAGAGCCCACCTTCAGCGTGGACGTAGGCTGAAACGCTCCGTTTATAAAGGTTTTTGAAAACTCCCTCCTGATTTGCCAATGCGTCAAGTGTTCCCTCCTGCACGACTTTGCCCTTTTCTAACACTATAATCCTGTCTGAGAGGGTGATGAGTGAGAACCTGTGAGATATGAGGATAAGAGTTCCATTCTTTGCGTAGTTTCTCATTGCCGTTATGATATTCTTCTCAGACCTTGAATCGATCTGGGCTGTAGCCTCATCCATTATAATAATGTCTGGGTTTCTCACGAAAGCCCGCAAAATAGATACCGCCTGACGTTGACCTTCAGAAAGGTTCCTTCCCATTTCCCCTACCGGTGAATCTATACCCTTTGGGAGAGTGCGGAATATGTCACTCATTCCATAGAGTTCTATAAGGGATTGAACCTCCTCCTTTGTTATTCTGGTCTTGGAATATTCTATGTTTTCAAATATTGAACCGTTAAATAGGAATGGTTCCTGAAGAACGGGAACTATCAACTTCCTGTAGTCTCTGGTATCCAGGGTGTTTAAAGTCCTGAGGTCTATTGTAATATCTCCCTCATCCGGGTACTTGAACTTGAGGATTACGTTAGTAAGTGTTGTCTTTCCAGCGCCTGTTCTCCCAACTATCGCAACGCACTCCCCCTTTTTTATCTCCACGGTTACTTTATCGAGAGCAACGCTGCCATCGTATGTGACCCTCATTCCCTTCCCCTTGATTGAATTGGAGAATGTATGTACTTTTTCTATTCCACTATCTTTTTCTGGGCTGCTATCGATGATGCTGTAGATACGGGAAGCTCCAACTATTGAATTCTGATAGGTATTATAGAGCTGTGAAAGCTGTACGATGGGATTGAAGAACTGCTGAACATAAGCTATGAATGATACCAGGATACCGAGGCTTATCTGGCCTTTCAACAGGGCGATTGATCCTTCATAAATCACCAAGACTATTCCAACGGCTTCAATTACCCTTATTACAGAACCGTAGGAGGATGACAGCTTCGTTGCCTTCATGTTTGCATTGAAATTTTCTGAGTTCAGGGTTCTGAACCTTTCCTCAATCTTTTGCTCTGCGTTGAATGCCTTCACCGTCCTTATCGCAGCTATTGTCTCTGCAAGATTACCGGTTATTGCTGCGATTGCTTTCCTGGTTTTCAGGTAGTTCGCCCTTACCTTTGTCTGTAGAGCGAGGGTGAATATACCAAGAACTGGCATTACGAGGAGACTGTATAGTGCAAGTGGAGTATCAAGGTAGAACATAATACCCGCTGCGATGACGATAGTTGTTACCCCGGAAATCACCTGCGGTAACTGATACGTCAGGAAGTCTGATATTGATTCTGAGTCATTCTCTATCCTGCTTATCAGATACCCAGCCTTAACCTTGCTGAAAAATTCCAGCGGAACCCTCTGGAGGTTCTGGAATGCTCTGTCCCTCAATCTCTTTATGACACCCTGAGCAACCTTCGTTGATGCAAGTGACATCGATCTGTTGCTGAAGAATTGAAAGAAGTAAAGGAGAAAGAAGAGTGAGGCGTAGAGGGCAAGGGACGTTACGTTCCTGGAAAGTATGGCATTAACAGCAAATCCAAGGGCAAGCGGATAAAGGACCCGTGCTATAGCAGTTATTACAACTGATGTGGTGAAGACGGCCGAATTCCGCTTCCAGTAAAGTATATCCTTGACCATCCGGAGCATGGTCTTTCCGCCCTTCTCCGGCTTTAGGAACTCGTCTTCCACGGCGTCATATCCTGTTGACATAACCACCTTCCTCGCCGGTAGGATCCTCCCGAAGTTCCCCTTCTTCCAGCAATAATACTTTATCGGCAAATGAGAGAGCAGATGCCCTCAGGCTTATCATGATTATTATTGTGTTCCTCATGAACTCCCTCAGGTTTTTGAATATGTTTATTTCAGTATCAGGATCAACGCTAGATGTAGCATCGTCAAGAATGAGTATCAGGGGATTTCTCAGAACAGCTCTTGCGATCGCAATTCTCTGTCTCTGTCCCCCCGAGAGCGTTATGCCCCTCTCACCTATCATCGTATCGTATTTTAGTGGCAGAGACTCTATGAAATCAGATATGGATGCTATTCTGGTTGCGTCCTTTATGCTTGTATCTGGAGCGTCGAGTCCAAAGAGTATATTCTCCCTTATCGTACCTGAAAGGAGAATGATTTCCTGAGGAACGATAGATATTCTGCTCCTCAGGATGCTCAACGGAATATCCCTGGTGTTCCTACCTCCAAGCGATATGGTTCCTGAGTCAGCCTCATAATATCTAGTTATGAGATTTACCAGTGAGGACTTACCTGCACCTGTCTTCCCCGTAATTCCGACGAATTCTCCTGGTAGGGCCCTGAACGTGACATCCTTCAATATCACATTGTTGCCTCTTGCGAATTTCACGTGATCGAAGGTCAGTATTCCAGGCTGAATTGTTTCTTGGGAATGTTCCACATCTTCCTCCCCTCCAGAGGCAGTTATTTCCTGAATCCTTCCTATGGCTGCTCTTGAATTCTCCGAGAACACTATCATTCTCCCCAGGAAGGAGACAGGGTCTGTGAGCATGGCAAATATGGTTACTGCCGCCACCAACCCACCAACACTTGCCTTGCTTATCAGGTCCAGGTAACCACCAATTCCAATAATCGCACTCGAGACTGCGGCAACAGTGAGAGGCATGAGGTTGTTGATTATTACCCTGGTTTTCACCACTTCATAATTTTCGTCATAATACTGTTCTGTAATCGCGGCGTACTTATCAATCTCTTTCTTCTCAGAGGCAAGCCCCCTAACAACCCTTTGACCGACAATGTTTTCCTGAAGTGTTTCCCCAAGCTTCCCATAGGTATCCCTGATCTTCTTCCAGACCGGTCTTTGCCTTCTTGACGAAACAATACCTAGGAAAATCAGGACAGGTACTGCCAGCGCCAGTAAGAGCGAGAAGAGCGGGGAAATCATGAACAGCAGTATGAACGCTTCTATGATGAGGAATACAGTTGGGAAGAGACTAGTAAACATACTAAGATTGAAATTTCTTGTCGCCTCAATGTCCATTGATCCTCTTGAAAGCAGATCGCCTGAAGTCTGTGTTTCGAAGAACAGGAACCTCTTCCTGACCAAATGAGATACGAAATCCTTTCTCAGATTATACGCGTACGTCTGGCTGATGTATTGCCCACCGTAATTCAGTGAAAATGTCGCAGCTGCTGATATTGTATAAGCCAGCACTATCAGTAATGCAATGTGAGGAATAGATGAGTAGATTCCATATTCTACGGCTGTTACCGCCTCGCCGATGAATACAGGTACGAGCAGTAAAGAGAAGTTTGATATTATTCCGGCTACAATAACGATCGAAAAGGAGAGAGCACTGTTTTTCAGATATGGTCGCGCAAATAGCACTGGCTCAAGTATTTTCAATAAAGAACCTTTTTTCCTCCTTTCGCCAGAAGTTTCAACTGCCATTATGAAGCCCTGCTCCCCTTTTTTGTAACTTTGTCTAATGCCCTAATCAATATTATCCTTTGCCTCATAATAGGAACGATGCGATACGCTAAATTTTCCTTATCACTCTTTCCTTATCATTGATGCTTGGAGTCGTAGCATCCCAGTTTAATGGAATTTCTGATATTCATGGGGAAATATCCTGATATCTTCTAATAGACGCAATAAAGGAGGCGGTGCAGGTGTATTTTTTTCTAGATCCAATTTCTACGGGAACTGGATGGTATGGACGCGGTCGGGATTTGCTTATTATTTTAAGCGAATACTTTTGGAGGTATTCTCTAATAACTTCTTGGTCATTCGATTTAGTGTTTCATCAAATAAGGGACAATAACTTTTTGATTAGTGCTTTGCTTTCCTTATGGGAAATACGGTCAAAAGTTGAATTGTCCTCTATAATTCCACTCTCCAGGAAGTCGCGCAAGAAATCAAATCCGGATATGATTGAAGACAACCAATCAAATCTGGCAAACTGAAATGCATCACTCTGAAGTAACGCAATGATATCACCACAATCCTTGGTGAATTTGTCACTTAAGTGGTCCTTGTCCGGTGTAGTTTCAAGCGATAGGTCATAGTGTCTGTCCCATGCCGCTTTTAATTTTAGCAGGAGGAGCATTGAGATCTCTGGGACTAAGACTTGAAACTCAGACTCAAAGGAATATGAAATATTCTTGGGAACAGTCCCGTATTCTATTTCCATCAAATTTAGCAATTTTCCCGTTCCGTGGAATTGATCTTTCCTTGGCAGAAAGTCAAGATAAATATCTCCGGAATCCAAACGCTTTAAGTATAGTGTGTTTCCTGCAGAATCTCTTTCTCTGATGTAATCCCGGGTCGAGTACAGGTGCCTCTTTAATGCGTCTTTGAAACGACTAGTTGCAATCAAATCGATATCGAGTGAATATTTCCAAGGATTAAACGAGTGGACTGCCCAGCCTCCTATGAGAATGATGCCGCCTTGCCTGTAATTTCTGTTAGCAATGCTCCAGTCGAAAATGTACCTGAGCTCTTCGAACGAGCCCCTGGCCAGAGTGGTCTCTCCACCTTCTTCATTTACCAAGCTTATTCACCAGATCTCTTGCAGCAATCCGTCCATCCATTCCTAATCCTGCAAGATCCAATATGTTCTGGCACACGTCAACAATCCGAACGCCTTTAAACATGGTGGAAGATTTCATGATATCTCTATCCGGTAAATACACCTTCAAGCGACATCCGCCAGCCTTCCCCTCGGAAAAGGATCTAATGGCCCCTCTGTCGGATGGATTTAGGAGGTAGATATATGCAGTATCTTCCCTCATTATTGATGAACCATGTGAAACGGCAGATGAATGGGCAGTGAAAGCATAATCAATTCCAAGCCTGTTGAGATTGAGCGCGACTTCATTTATACACTGGGTTGCTGTACTGAAATTAGTGTTTATAGTCTCCACGAGCAGACCCTCAAGAGCTCTTTCCCACGAAACCACATTGAAAAGCCTGTCCGTGTCTTTAATTCTTAAACCGTAATCCACAGTTATTATTCCAGAGTCTTCTAGTTTATGAATTATGTTGTTTGTCCATCCATATGAGACACCGGTTTTTCTAGAAACAGAAAGGATACTGTATGGCTTGTCAGTCAATAAGGAACAGACAATTTTCCACGCCTTATCTGAAGTGAGTCTTGACGGGTTTGTTTTTAAGTGGTGGGAGGGGGCATTAAGCTCAGAAGCAGTTGCCCTCGGTGATAAGTACTGATACAACTTTGGAGGAATAAGCAAAGTCTCTACACCAAGCTTGGTGGCAAGTCCTTGAGTGCTGTACTTCAGTGTTTTTCCAGCACAAACCAATCTAATCTCCTTCTTGCCCAACAATTGTTTATTTATTAAGTGCGAAATGGCATATATTCTATATATTGTGTCTTCATTTATTCTAGGCTTGATTTCAACGAAAGTCAGTATGTCTCTGGACTCAATTGCTAAATCTATCAGTAATTCCCTTTCCCCAAGAGATATTGGGTAAGAGTGAATTATTTTTGCACCCTGTGAAATCCGGAGTTTCTCAAGTATAAACTGATAAACTGGCTTTAGATCCTCATTCGTGTATCTGTATTTAGTGATACTTTATTAATGTATCGCTGATAACTATCAGTAAACAGAGATATTTTAAATACATATCAGTGATAAAAATTCGAAGAATAAAAACTAGTGGACCGGTCAGGATTTGATTAAAACTTTAATGGAATACCGTGGACAACAGATCGTCAACACGTTAAATATTAATGGAAAACAAGTTCTTCCATGCCGTCAGGTTCTGTCTGCCAGTATTAAATCCAGGTAAACGTCAGGCAAGAAGACGTGCACATTTCCGCGACGATGATCTACGGTAAGGGTGTGTGCGTCAGGACTGGTTTGTATTTTCTCCACGAACTGGAGAGTGTTTGTGTCAAAGACATCTATCACTCCAGGATTCCCCACCGCAACGTAAAGCCGATCCAAATTCCGGTTCAGCCAAATTACATCCGGTGGTCCTGACAGAGGCCCGAGAACTTCTATTGCATCTGTTCCCAAGTCAAGACCGATTAAGATGCCCTCATCACAGGCGCAATATAGTGTGCCGTTCTTCTTATTCTGTTCCAGCCCGTGTGGTCCCCTAGCCGGGATGCTAAACGTTCTGGAAACCCTAGAAAGATTATCGGCCCTAACAGAGACTATTGAAGGCGGATCAGCAACGTTCACGTAGAATGAGTCCGTATCTGCATTATAGAGTGCCCATCGAGTTCTTCCCGGAAGTTCGATCTTTCCCATCACTTTCCCGCTGCTGGTGTCGATGAAGGTCAGAGAGGGTGGGGCATTGCTCTTTTCTGTATTGCCAACACCTGCAACCATGAGGATGTTTCTTCCTTCATCAAATGCCATGCCGTTTGGCCTGACCCCAGTAGGGACGCGAAATTTCTCTGTGGCTTTTTTTC
>JAKAUZ010000046.1 GCA_021817415.1 Thermoplasmata archaeon
GACGGAGATTTTCAATATCCCCCCTGCCGTACAGCTCGGAAAGCTTGGGAAGGAGGATTGTGCTGAATGGGCCTATGAGTATACCAAGTGCCGAGACAATCAGAAGAGAGAAGTTGTATATGCCCATCTCCGAAAGGTTCAGAAAGAAAGATACGACGAATCTGTCCACGTACGTCGCACCATATCCCAGCAAGGAGGATATGAAGAGGGGGAGAGAGTAATCGATGATTGTCCTTACTGACACAGCCTTTGCGCTAGATTTCATCCCCCTTATCCGTCTTGTCACGTGAATAGAAAATAGCAAGGCACCAAAGGAATAGCCTGCCGTCCATCCTACGACCACCACAAGCGGGCTGACTCTGAACTGCAGTAGAATTACTATGGCGGAATACATAACTACTGTATACGCAATGCTGATCAGTGCATTCACCCTGAATTTCTGGAGTCCGAGAACCATACCTCCGGTCACGCTCGCACCGAGGCTTGCAACCACTGCGATTCCCATTATTCTTATGATATCGATGTAACGGTATGTGTGAAAGAACAGGTATGCGAATGCGGGGGAAGAAAACCACATGAAGACAATTGCCAGTATGGACACAAATATCAGGACGATAGAAATCTCCTTAACGACGGCCCTCAATGATTCAGGATCATTCTTGCCTATGTAGTATGAGATGAAATGCTGTACGCCGAAGTTCAGACCAACGCTGAAAATAGTTGAAAAGAGGATCATCATTGCGGAAAGAAGCGCAACTACACCAACAACCTCTGTGGTGAACACTCTGACAATATATATATAGAAGAGGAAACCTGAGAGGACACTTACAATTGCGGAGAGATACTGATATATGATACTCTTCCCCATTTCGTCCCCTGTTTCCTGAACTTCCATTCACTGCCATAACTTCAACATCTATTTTACTGTTCCTTTCCTTCTAAAACGCCTCAATTCATAATGAGGTATATCGTAGCATTTTATCTGAAAGTCATTTTATTGGAATTCCATGAAGAAGAAGTTAATGATGGATGATAGGTCTTCCGTATATCTGATTAACCCCATTTTCGTTGCCCCCTTGGCACTGGGTTGCGCAAAGAAGATACTTGATTAGGCCGGGAACATCCAGAGAGTCTCATGCATCTGTGGGAATGTGAGAGAAAGGGTCAGGATAAGCTCAGTATTCAATCAAGCATTCCATGGTATCCCTTGAGTCTTTCATCGGCTATGGAGCAAGCTACGTTGATAGGTTCAGAGTTTCATATCTCCTCAACTTCTCCCTACTCGGCATTTACGACCTCGCTTTACTAATAAACTCTGCCATAATCTTCATCATCTGATCATTCGCCACAATTCTCCTCCCCAAGCTATTAAAGATGTACGGACTATGAAAAAAGGGGAGATGAAGAATTACGTATCGAAGGTATATAGCTCATCGCCATATATGTGCCCATGGTGATGCTAGTGGCTGCACTCTCCCCATCGATTCTGCTGTTCATCCCAAGTTGCGTTTACCTGTCCGCATCATTACTTGTGACTTTCGGTCTCGTAACCATTTCCATGTTCAATTCTGGTAAGATACTTTTGGTTTCCCTATAGGGTATAAGGAAGACGAAGATATTTCTGGTTTCCTCTTCCGTTGCATTTCTCTCGAATTTCATCCACTCGATTCTCTTTGTACCTAAATACCAGATGATAGGTACATCAATTGGATATTCTTCTATAACAGCGGTATCCTTCTTCATTATGTACTATTATGCAAGGAAGTTCGAAATACTAAAATTCGAGTAGACAAAGATAGCCAAAATATATGTCTCTGGCTTCGTCATGTTTTTTGTAATTTTTGCTTTGCAAAACATGTACCCATACTCACCGCTGAAACTTCTTGGATACATAGTTCTTGGACTCGCCATATACTCCGGAATGATAAAGGTCCTAAAGACGTTCAGCAGGGAGGGTCTTGACTTTATAATGCTTCTCATACCTGGGTGGCGGCAGAATGTAAGAGTGGTGGTATCCGTGCTATTCCTATGATTTTGTTGGAGAGATTAATTCAAGTCACAACCTTTAATGTACTACCATTGACATCTAGCTTACCACAAGGGAGGGATTTCCCCGATAACAAATAATTATATTGAAAAATTGTTTATACGTTTGAAATGGGGGTAGAGAGGAGGCAGGGGAAATTTATAGGCTATTTGCCATACATATTACTTCTCGCTGCCTATCTTTCCGTGGGTGCACTCGCTTCCCACCCCTATGACGATGCAATCTATGCGCAGAATGCACAGTTATTCTATTTCTTCAGAATTCCACCTATATTCTCCCTCCCCATGGGTCTCTATTACGACCTGATAAACGTGGGTGGTTATTTCCTAACCATTCTGTTTAGCCTGCTGAAAATACAGAATGTGATCACCATACAGATAGGTGTCAAGATACCCTTCATAATCTTTGCGTTCCTCACTGCTTTCGTCCTATACAAGATTGGCAAGGATATGCATTTCGATGGAAAGTACGCTTCCCTGATATTGCTCACTTCTCCCATATACTTCTTCACCGCGCTCATCTACGGTTCCGCAATAATAGTCTCTGTTTTCTTTCTCATTGCCTCTCTGCTCTTTATAATAAGGAGGAGGACTGCGTTGTCCGCAATCTTCTACGGAATGAGCATGGGCTCATACCTCTACCCAGTGATTGCGATTCCCTTCCTCCTGAGATACTTCTGGGTTAGGGAGGGAAAAAGAAGTGCTGGCATATTTTTCCTGCTTTCTTCCGTCTTTGCCTTAATAGGACAGGTTGTCACATTCCTTTTGTACTTCTCAAAGGGGATACAGGCTCAGGCTCCGATTTCACCTACCACATTCTTCGCTCCCTTGATTTCCGTTCAGCCATACAGCCCCTTGGACATTTTGAACATCTTCAACCTTGGAAGGATTGTTCCGGCGGAGACTATTAACATACTATACTACGGCTCTGCCATAATTGCATCATTAATCTATTTCGCTTTACCCAAGGACAAGGTGAATCTGTCGTCCCTGGTTATATTCCTCTTCATTCAGGGCATACTTTTCTCATCACTCGCACCTGGGAATCTGCCCAGCTACATGGCTGCGGAGATCCCACTGGCAATAATAGTCGCCTTCATGTTGAGAAGATGGATTTTCATAGGGCTTATCTGGGTATCTTCATTCTTCAGCTTCTGGGTTATGCAGACCATAAATCCCTCAGGTTTCGTAATATATTTCTCGGACCTGAACCAGAATATTCTTAAAATGAGGAATTCATACCCTTCATGGGTTGTCAGTCTAACGGGTTCAATTTATGCAATTTCTATTCTCCTGAATCTCCTATTCCTCAGGAAAAAGAAAGAAAAGCGTGATTTGATCCCTAGGAAAACAATGGTAGCTCAGTACTCTGTCATTGGTGCTATTGTAATTACCGCCATCGTTATCCTGGTACCCGTGATGAGCAGTGTACCGGCAGTCATGTTCCTTACCCCCCAGGTTAATACTTTTGAAGCGCAGGAGGCGTCCTTCGCAATTGTAGACGGAAATCTTGTTGTTAACTATTCAATGCCGCTGATTCTCGAATATGGTAATTTTCAGGGAAAATACGTTAGCGGATTCATCTATTACAATCAAACACCCATAACCCTGTACAACTTCAGCACTACTGATCTGATGAGTGGAAACAATTCCTATAACATTTCATTCCCGTATCCAGTGAATGATGTCGCCCTTACGCTATTTTCCCCAGCTGCTGGAAATATTTCATTATACCTCGAACATGACGGCAAAAACTATTTCCCCCTCAATTCATCAGTTTTGAGTGGTGGAAAGTCGGAGCACTTATTCCACTTCGCTTCCACACTTGATGGCAATTACTCTCTTATTGTGGAGTCCCAATCCCAATATTATTCCACACCTGATTTTCCGTCGCTCTTTGCTGAGGGCCGAACTACAGCAAATGGCGTTTCGGTCGACAACGTAACAGAAGATGGGGCGATCCCTTCTCACCTAATCTCCGACCACATGTCAATCACCTTCACTGGGCTTTTTCTGAAGGCGCCACCATTTCTTCCTGAATTGTATATAGCCGTCAACTCTTTTGGCCCGACCTTATTCATTCCCTATGTGGCTGCAGGCGCACTGATCTTCTGCATGATGATCATTTTTTCTGTTCTTTTCTTAAGGAGATTCTAGATTTTCTTATCCTGAGAACTATGAAAATATCTATTGACAGAATGACCGCAATGAGAACCTCCCAGGGGAGGTACGAACCTGCACTTATTAGTATCACGCCATTCCCGTGAATTTTGCCGGATGAGGGGACTGCATAGTAATTGAATGGCACGTGAATTTTGTATGTGTATGATGAATTGCTTGTATTGACGTCGATGGCTGCATCCGTGCTGGAATAAATATGGTTGTTGATTGTAACGCTCCAACCTGAACCGTATGGCAGGTTTGTGATTAGAAAAGTGACGCTAACTTCAACATTGTAACGGACAAGTACAAGAACGGAACTTCTGTTCACAACTATTATGCCAGCATTTGGTACTGGGTTCGTACCGTTTACAGCCGATACCGCATAGTTGTAAGTACCATTTGGAAGATAAAATGTAATAGAGGAAGAGTT
This sequence comes from Thermoplasmata archaeon, assembly GCA_021817415.1. Taxonomy (GTDB): domain Archaea; phylum Thermoplasmatota; class Thermoplasmata; order Thermoplasmatales; genus JAKAUZ01. The sequence continues at coordinate 4,640 of JAKAUZ010000046.1, forward strand.
CGAAGAAAGTTCTTCATTTGCCGCAGTCACGTTCCACTGTGACCCGGGGTTAAGACCGCTTTCCTCGAATGTTACCTTGTAAAGATAAGGGACCCAGTAGATAACTCTGGTCACGTTCTGTCCGCGCACTGTTAAGTTCAACTTGTAATCGTAGTTTGAAGTCGTGTAACCATTCTCTTGGCTAATTTTGAATGAATAGCTCCCATTTGGCTCCTGTAGCACTATGTTCCCTATTGCAGAGTAGGTTCTATTTCCCAGCGTAACCGACCAATTTGTCTCTGGAGGAAGGCCTTTCTCTTCCAAAGTTATCGAATACAGATGAGGTGATGAAGGTTCTGCAACGACAGCTTGAGAAGCAGTTATAACGGCAACTATAACGAGAACAAGTAAAGCCCTCATCGCTGTGCAATGTATGAACTGCTAATATATTTTATTGATGGGAAGGTCACAGACGACAGTTCCTGTCATCGTGCAGTTCTTTTCTTGATGTCTTCTATGCTAAGTGAATTGGATTAACCGAGTCCTACCCGTAGAAAATTTCAGGAAAAATTAAAAAAATAAAAAAAGAAAGAGAATTAAGATTACTGCTTCTTCTCTTCTGTTGCCCTTCTAGCTGCCTTATTCGCTGCACTTACTGCCAGGAATGCCACAACAAGAGTGATCAGCACGAGCACAATAATTACGATCAGGAATATCTCAAGTGTTGGGAATCCCGATGTCTGCTTCTGTATTGTGCTAACGTTTGCTGTAAGGGTTCCAAGGGAAGTCTTGATTTGGGATACGTTTCCGTTCGTTGATACGACTTGCCCCTGAATTGTTCCCACATCAGTCTTTATAGTAGCTATACCGTTTGCGTTCGCTGTGACTTGAGTCCCTATGCTGCTCAGTGATGTCTGAACCTGTCCGAGTGTCGTGTTTATTGAAACAACGTTTCCGTTGAATGCCATCAGGGATGCGTTGAGAGACGCTAGTGACGTGCTGATTGAGCCCAAGTCAGTCTGGACTATTACCTGTCCGCTCTCTATGCTTGCTACTGTTGCGTTTATCGCACTCAACGTGGCAGTCATTGTACCGAATGCTGTTTTCAGGGTTGCGACAGTTCCGTTGAGAGAAGCAACCGTAGCGTCAAGCTGGCTGAGCGGTACTGACATCGCTTGATTTATTGTGGTCGTTATGATGGAAGCTATCTGCGAAGATGATATGGCAACAACAAGCGCTCCGGAGCCTGCAACGAGGGTAGTGTAGTATTGCACAGTGGATGTTGCAGAGGAACCAACGCCCGTAACAGTTGCAGATCCTGTTGAACCCACAACAGTTCCAGTGAAGACAGGCTCATACTGGAATGAGAGCTGGAAGTACGTACCAGCCTGGCCGTTTGGCATCGAGAAGCTGAAGTTCAGATAGTGGTCAGGAGTTGACTGCGACCCTGTGGTAACGGGAACCTGCAAAGACTGAAATACTGAACCGTTCTCCATCGTCTGGACGTCGTAATACACTATGTTACTGTAAGGCAGGGAAGTGCCAAGACTTATGCTGTACGGTACCTCTTCTGTCGGGAATGCATAGGCTGGAACAAGCTGACTTACCTCAAGTGTAAGATATAGGCTGGCGGTAGTAGCGCTGCTTGAGGCTGGAGCTACGTCAAGGTAGTATGTGCCCGATGATAGATATACTGGAACTGTGAATGTTACCGTATAATTTCCGTATATATCTGTTGTGAAGCTGGTGATGTAGTTGGACGCATTTATCGTGGTTGACGACCCGTAGTAGACGTTGTAAATAGTATCTGGAAGAAGCGATGTGGCATAGAACGTCACAGGTGATCCGGCGGCTGCGTTGCTTCCTGTGTCCATATAGTAATCCGTTATCGGCGAGCCTCCATTGCCAAAGAATGGGGCATCAAGGTACGAAACTACAGGAACGGTCTGATAGTACCACATCGATCCGGAAATCGGGATTGACTTTCCTGATGAGGTGGCAGAGAACATCACTAGATACGGCGAATTTCCAGACGTTCCGGGAATCTCCAGTATTAGGGCGGTGAATGCACCCTGTGAATCTGTTGTCACAGTGGTAGACATCTCAGAAGAGCCTACACTAGAGTACATGGTAACGGTAACTGTTGTGCTTGAAGGGAAGTTGTAGCCATTGAAAGCCAGGTCATAATAATCCGAGGCAGGATCTGCGTAGACCGTGAATGGGCTGCTGTAAGTTCCTGTCCCGCCTAGCACCGATATGTCTGCCTGGTCAATTGTTACCGTAGCCCCAGTGGTTCCTGCAGTACTGACGGCGAACCAGTAATCAGAGCCGACCGTCTTGCCGCTACCTGATTGACCCACTACTGAAAGGGTGTAGATACCGTCAGAAACGCTAGCTGGCAAGGTAAAGGACACGACGGTCGCAGAAGAGGTGAATGTTGTCTTGCCTGTGCTTAATGTAAGCACGTTTCCGTTAAGCTCAAGAACAAACGGAGATGTGTAGCCGGCAGTCTCTGGTGTTATTAAAGAGCCAGCAGGTATGAAATTACCTACGTCAACTGTCGCAACTGTCTGCGGTGCGTATGAAGTTGCTGTTGGAGCAACTGTCGCGTGCCCGACCGTGTGATAGCTTCCTATGGTGTTTGATGATTGCGTGATTGTCTCAAGAGTTCCTGTGGCAAGGACGTGATACGCAAGATTGTAAGTTAGTGTCAGGACCCCATTCCCATTTGCTTCAAATGTTGGTGTGCTCACACTTGGGGGTGCCAGGAAAGTGCCGTTTGTCACGGTGACTGAAGTTATCCCCATGTAGTCATTCCATGCGAGAGAGCCGGAAACGAATCCCGGCGGGGCCGTGTAGTAACCAAGTAAGTTTATCAATAGATTGTCCCACGTCACCAGACCACTGTCGACAAAGTCGTACGTTCCGTAGGCACTTGCGCCTGCGAGGCTGATCGTTATTGCGGACCCTGCAACTGCATACTGCCCGTTAAGAAGTGCACCATTTGATGCGTAGGCGTTTTCCTCAAAGGTTATGGTGAAATATGCAGTGGCGCTGACTCCCTGAGAAACTGCTGTTACTGTATACGCCAGAGCCGGTGCATAAGGAACAGTTGTCTGTGTCTGAGCAAATCCGTTTACGTCCGTTGTAAGAGTAAGGCTCTCAGGACCGAATGATACTGAGACAGGTGAGGATGCTGGGAAACCAGAAACGGTTACCGTTATCCCTTGACCTGGATATCCGGATGTTGCGGTCAGGTCAGATGTCAAAACAACTGACAGGTGCGGTGAGACGTACGGCTCTGAGACGTAGACGGGGTTAGGGAAGGATGGAGAGAGGACCGGAGTGGATGTTGTGTAGAACACTTCGACGTGATATGTACCAGGAGTAACGATTGGAGCAGGCGTTCCAGCTGCGGTCTCGACGCCAGTTACTGTCAAAGTTACAGCGCCGTTGCTGGAAACAGTGCCTCCCGTTGTGTATGCATAATAGACAGTAGAAGCAGCAACTTCAGTAAGCGTTATACTGGCAGAACCTAATGGACTAGAGGAAGTGAATGCACCTATGGCATTCCCGGCAATGAATCCCGTACCGGATATTGTAAGCGAAAACGAAAGTGTGTTAGCAGGTATTGAGCCGGAATAAGTAACTGCCGGTCCAACTGTTATTTCCTCTATTGCTGTGGTCCCAGTTCCGCTTGCGTCGTAAGCAATGACGTAATAACTTCCCGCGGGAAGTTCAGGGACAGTGAAGCTGCCGGATATAGAAGTACTAGTCACAGAAGTTGTTGTAAGCGCCGTTCCATTAGCTATGTTGTTTAAGTATAAGGAAACTGAAGTGCCTATATATCCAGAACCCTCAAAATAAACAGTCTGCCCAACCGTCACTAAAAGCGATGCTGGTAGCGTTTCCGTGTTTGTAGTCGCAGTCAGAGCTGATTTTTCCAATGAAATGGCAAGGTTTGGAGGGACTACTGTTGAGGAAACTGTTATCGGACTTGAAACTGCAACTCCCACTGCTGTTGTAGGAACAGTTGCACCTGCAGTTATGAGAAGATAGTACGTGCCTGCCGTAGTTGGCGTTCCATAATGGTCTGTCAAGGTACCGGGGATAGTGTTAGCAGTCGCATAATATTGAGATATCCAGTTTGTTCCTACATTGACTGTGCCCGATGCTGTTGAGGAAATTTCACCCGCATAGTAATACGTACCTGAAGGTGAAGCCGTGTTGGTTGTAGACCACCAAAGGTATAGAATTGAACTGGCAGGTGCTGATATTGCTGACGAGCTTATTGCAAATACTGGCAGTTGAACTTCTATCGTGTTCAAACTTGCAGTGGCGTAGGCTGGGACCGTACTTGGTAGAACGGAGAATGAACCGCTTGCGTTCCCTGTGGTTGCGTATGCTGGTTGTGCTGCTATAGAAAGTACCGCTAAAGCGCTGAAAACCATTGCTATACTGATCAATACCGTAAGCATTTTTTTGTTGTTAGGTTTATACATTATTTTAAACCTCCAACTTTAGGAGAATATTAATGATATATAAACGTTGTGAATTTTTTATCCACCTGTGACATTTTTCTGACGCCAGAAAACCCTATATTTTCTGTAGGTGAATAAACAATCTGTATTTAGATATTTATTTTGAAACTAAAACTTGTCATACGTCACCCTTATAAACATTCCTTCAGCGACTTCGCTACAAATCTCAGTTCATAGGAGAATTAGTTTTGAACCTTTAGGCCAGTCCAAAGCATATTACTTCTTCGCTCGCTTCATGGTAA
>JAKAUZ010000039.1 GCA_021817415.1 Thermoplasmata archaeon
GCCAAGCTCAAAGTGGGCGACAGGTTCTTCTACCGTGGACCATACGGCAATTCGTATCCCGTTCCAACTGGAAGAGTTGCATACATTGCTGGTGGAACTGGTCTAGCATCTGTCAACGCTATGGTGCTAAAGTATGGAGGAGATGTCTACGTTGGCGCCCGAACGAAGGAGGATCTGTTTCTCTTGAGGAATGACTTCAAGATTGCTACTGATGACGGCTCCGCTGGATTCAAGGGAACGGTCATTGACTTGTTCCTTCCCCACGTGAACGATTATGATTACATTTTTGTCTGCGGTCCAGAACCTATGGTAAAGACTATGCTGGACCGGATCGACAGGAAGATAAAGGCTAAAGTGTACATATCCCTGGAGCGGCTCATGAAATGCGGTGTTGGAATCTGCGACAGTTGCAGCATAAACGGAGTCCGAGTCTGCAAGGATGGAACAGTATTCAGCATGGAAGAAGTTCTGAGTTTGTCTGAGTTTGGAGTCTATAAGAGAAATGAGGCAGGAAAAATAGAATTCTTCGTTAACGGCAAAAGGTGATCCTCTGATTTACCTTTCGGATTATCCGTACCTGCAACTGGTCCTTTTGGTTTTGCTAGTTAAAGCAGGATACGAAGATTTCAAGAGGAGGAAGATAAACACCCTCCCCTTCCTCGCCATCAACATCGTGTTAATTCTGTATTATGCTTTCACAGATGCATGGATTTTGGTTTTCTTCGTACCCATACTCGGGGAATACTTTCTCAAGAAATACTCAATCTTGCTCTATCCGCTTTTGATTGTTCCGATCTTTTTCCATTTTTCTTTGATAACATTAACGTTGGCATATTCGCTCCTGCTGATCAAGCTGTTTGAGGTTTTGATCAGGAATTTTGGCAAAGGAGATGTGAAGGTGCTTCACGCGATAGCAGTGACCTTTCCGCTGTATCATAATATTCAGACACTCTACTCACTCTTTCCTCCGGTGCTTGCCGTAGCCATGATTGCAAGTATCTTAGGAATAGTTGCAGCTGCACACAATGGTATTAAGAGAGAAAGGGCATATTCTGTAAGAAAATTTTCTATCTCTCCGCATCCATCTTTATCCAAGGACGACAAGTTCTGGATTGATGGAGACAAATTAGTCTATAAGATTCCATTTGTGACATTCCTGATGGTAGGGTACGCAATCGTACTTACCCTTTCATTACTCCGATTGGTCTAAGCCTTGCAACTATTCTGGAAATGCCGGCACATTCAACGGATCCAACTACCTGGTCAACGTCCTTGTAAGCCTGGGGGGCTTCTTCTTGAAGCACATACTTAGTTGCCGCCCTCACGTAAATGCCCTGTCTTTTCAAGTTTGAGCCTATCTCTTGACTCGTGTACTGTTTTACGGCGCGACTTCTGCTCATTACCCTCCCTGATCCATGACAACTCGATCCGAATGTCTCGTTGAGCGCTTTTGGTTCCCCAACAAGAACATAAGATGCAGTTCCCATAGTTCCCGGGATAAGCACGGGATGTCCCGTCTCCATAAACAAGGCAGGCAACTCCTTCCTTCCAGCGGGAAATGATCTTGTTGCTCCTTTTCTGTGGACTACAACATTCTGGGATTTTCCACCGACTATGTGTTCTTCCACTTTCGCCATATTGTGAGACACATCATAGACTATATTCATCTCCATATCTTCTGGGTCTCTCTTGAATACACTCCTGAAACTGTCCCTTATCCAGTGAGTGATAACCTGTCTGTTAGAGAAACTGAAATTAGCTGCGGCTCCCATTGCACCCATGTAATCCTGTCCCTCCTTGGAATTAAATGGTGCTGAAGCTAGTTGTCTATCAGGGACTGAGATGTTGTATTTCTTCATCGCCTCCTGCATTATCTCAATGTAGTCTGTCGCAACCTGATGCCCGAACCCCCTGGAACCGGTATGAACCATGATAGTCACCTGTCCTTCCGAATTCAGGCCAAATTTTCTTGCAAGTTCCACATCAAATATCTTATCGACGACCTGAATTTCAAGGAAATGATTTCCCGCACCAAGGGATCCTAACTGTGGGAAACCTCTTGCCCGTGCCTTTTGTGATACCTTGCTTCTGTCAGAAAATGTGACGGACCCGTTATCCTCGATCCTCTCGATGTCACTAGACCACCCGTATCCTTCCTTGACTACGTATTTGACCCCCTCAGAAAGTAGGTCTTCCATCTTGCTTGGGGACAGGTTGAGTTTACCCTCCCGACCGACTCCGGAAGGCACATTCTTGAAAATTTCGTCTATCAGGCTATTTATTCTTGGACTCACTTCGTTGTAATTAAGGTTGGAGCCTATCAGCTTCACTGAGCAATTTATGTCGAACCCAACAGCCCCTGGACTGATAATCCCGTCATCCAGATTGAATGCTGCGACCCCCCCTATTGGAAATCCATATCCCAAATGAATATCGGGCATTGCAATTGAGGCTCCAACTATTCCCTGGAGTCTAGCCACATTGACCACCTGATCAAGCGCCTGATCAGAACCCAAATCCTTAGCCAGATTTTCATTTGTAAATACTATGCCCGGTACCCTCATCCCCTTGCTCTTATCTAATGGAATTTCGTACTTACAAGGACCTATTTTATTTAGAGTTACAACCACGTTACATCAATGTTGTACTGTGTATAATCATTATCGCCTTGAACTGAAACTACCTATGGGACACATTTTATTAACGAAACCTACTTGTCTTAATGCCTTAAATGAAAGCTGTTCTATTCGCCAAGCCGAGCAAAAGGTTGCCAGGGAAACACTTAATGGATTTCTGTGCGGAGCCAATGATAAAAAGAATTTTTAGAACATTAGAAAGTACGGGATTATTTGAGAGAGTCATTATCCTTTCCAAATATGACAATCTAGGAATAGAAGGATGCCGAGTCGAAAAGGATGGGTCAAAAGGCACCCTGATAAATTCTTTAGTCGACTCAATCAAGATTCTAGAAGAATTCATTGCCGTTGGTGGTGACATGCCACTGCTGGACGCAGATATCATAGAGAATTTGGTAGGCCACTACCACGGTAGACCAGTTGCCGCAGCGAACTCAGACGGGTTAATTGAACCATTATTTGCCATCTACAACGCAAGTATATTTGCTGATTTGCTTGAATTTTCAAAGAAGAACAGGAAAATATCCCCATTTGTCGAAGAAAGATTTGAGCTGGTAAGAATGGACCCGGAGCAAAGTGCAAAACTCGCCAATGTAAATACTCTGGAAGAACTTAATAATGCGAGGCTACAGGCAGGATGCTTGAATTTGAATAGACAGTAAGATAACTGTTTATAGCGTCCTGTAATTGTAGAAGAGTGTCTGTTCTAACCGTATGCCCCTACTGTGGGACAGGTTGTCAGATGGTTATTCCAACCCAAACCCCTGGAGAGAGAGTGATAGGTTATTCCAAGTCTCCAGTAAATGAAGGAAAACTATGCTTGAAGGGTTATTCCGGTCTTTCATACAATTTCTCCAAGGAAAGGCTGAAATACCCTCTCATCAAAAGGAATGGAGAATTTGTGAGGGTCAGCTGGGAAGCTGCTCTAACGGAGACATCGAATAGGCTAAAGAAAATAATCAGGGAATATGGACCAGATTCGGTGGCTTTTCAATCATCCGCGAAGTGCACCAATGAAGAGAATTATCTGATGCAGAAAATCGCAAGAATGATTGGGACAAACAATATAGACCACTGTGCTAGAAGTTGCCACAGTCCAACTGCGATGGGGTTGATCACAACTCTGGGCGCCGGGGCTGCAACAGGATCAATAAACAGTCTTGATGACTCAAAAACTTACTTCGTTATTGGATCAAACACCACAGAACAACACCCAATCATCGGTACGAAAATCATTAAAGGTAGTAAGAAGGGAAAGAATTTGATAGTAGCGGATCCCCGGAAGACCCAGCTGGCAGAGGTAGCATCAATCCACCTTCAGTTCAATCCAGGAACGGATGTCGCACTCCTCAATTCAATAATGCATGTCATTCTTGAAGGGAATCTTGAAGATACCAAATTTATAGAGGAAAGAACAGAGGGATTTAGGGCCCTGAGGCAAGAACTCGCAAAGTATTCTCCTGAAATTGTGGAGGGGATCACTGGAATCGAACCAGGAAAGCTAAGAGAAGCAGCCAAGATTATAGCTAAAGAGAAGCCAACTTCAATTCTTTATGCCATGGGTATCACGCAGCACGTTCACGGAACTGAGAATGTGATGTCCATCTCAAACCTTGCCCTGCTCACTGGAAACTTAGGCATCAGGGGGAGTGGGATTTTTCCATTAAGAGGTCAGAACAATGTACAAGGGTCCTCAGACATGGGTGCACTTTCAGAGTGGTATCCAGGATACATTCCAGTCAATTCAGACTCTGTTAAGAGATTTGAAATCCTGTGGAAAAGGAGTTTGCCAACAAAAACGGGTCTCACCCTTTCTGAGATGTTTGATGCAGCTGTGGACGGGAGTCTAAAGGCGATTTACATCATGGGCGAAAATCCGCTGGTAACAGAGGCTGCGATATCGGACGTAGAGAAGGGTATAGAAAACCTTGAACTCCTAATTGTGCAGGATATATTTATGACCCTGACAGCTGGGGTAGCAGACGTAGTTCTACCGGCAACCACTTCTCTCGAAAAAGAAGGCACATTCACTAACACCGAAAGAAGAATCCAAAAAGTGAATGTCATTTACGACAGTCCTGGAGAAGCGATGCCCGATTGGTGGATACTAAATGAGATTGGTAAGAGAGTGGGAGGCTTGGAGAGTTATGACACTCCGAGGAGTATATTCGAAGAGATCCGTAAGGCGATTCCGAACTATTCCGGGGCCACTTATGAAAACATTTATCCGATCGGCAAACAATGGCCGATCAACGAGGAAAATCCTGACGGCACAGAAATACTTCACACAAAGTCATTTCCAATCGGAAAGGGAAAACTAATTCCAATCCCCTATAAACCGCCTGTTGAAGTGACAGATGCAAAATACGACTTCATAATGACTACCGGCAGGAATTATTTTCATTTCCACTCCGGCACAATGAGCAGAAGGGCAGACGTTCTGGAAAGAGAGTCCCCTGAACCGTACGTTGAAATAAACACCGAGGATGCTAAGAGAATTGGCGTTAGGGATTCCCAGAAAATTACCATCGAGTCTAGGCATGGTTCAATCGAGACCAATGTGAGGACAACTGACAAAATACCGGCCGGAATAGTTTTCGTTCCCTTTCACTTCGACGAGTCAAGGGTAAACAGGTTGGTGGGAAAGACACTTGATCCCCTTTCAAAAATTCCGGAGTTCAAGGTGGTAGCTGTGAGGTTAGTGGTTTGAATTACATCCTGTCGAAGTCCGAGATGGAAAGTGCTTTCGTCGCTATCTCAAGCGACTTCCAGGTATATGGAGCGGTGGAGAGAGATGGAGATGTAATATTCGACCGGGTAGCGGGATTTGATCAGGTATCAGAAGAGAGATCCAGATATGCCCCCAAGGAATTTCTGATGAAGAGAAATGAAAATGTTCTCATTCTCAATGTAGAGAGCAAAAAAGCCGTTTTTGGAATCAAAAGCTGTGATTTGAAGGGCTTTTACTTGATGGATAAGCAGATATTCGGCAAGGATCCCTTCTACACTCAGAAGAGAGAAAAGACACTGTTTGCTAACTTTGTGTGCAGCGAACCTTGCAGTGGAGGGTTCTGCTCATCATTTGGGGGGCCAGTACTGGACCAATACGATCTCCAGATACTGAGGGAAGGTGAAAAGTTTCACGTTATGGTCTCCGAAAAGTACGACAGATACTTTAGAGAATTTAAGAAAGAGACCGGAACTTTCTATGTCGACTTTTCGAATAGATTTAATTCAAAACTCGAACCGCTACCAGTCGAGGGAATCGAGAAGAGGATCAAGTGGAATTCGGAATTGTGGAAAGAGTATGCTTCAGCTTGTATCTCGTGTGGAGCATGCAACTTTGAGTGCCCCACGTGCTATTGCTTCGACCTATATGATGACGGAAATGAAAGAAAGAAAGAGTGGGATTCTTGCATTCTTTCCGGTTTCACTTCATCATCTGCGGGGAACATAAGAAAGGGTCTGGACGAAAGATTGAGACAGAGGTTCTACCACAAGTTCGTCTACTTCAAGAAATCTAAGGACACATACCTCTGTACCGGATGCAACAGATGTGTTGAGGATTGTCCGGTCGGAATAGACATAAAGGAGGTGATTACTTACGATTACAATGGAGAATGAATATCGTCCTCGCACCCTGAAAATGTCTAAAATGACGGAAGAGACTCCGGACGTCTATACAATCGAAATGGATTCGAAAAACGAAGGAAGGGCTGGGCAGTTCTACATGCTTTCAGTGCCAGGGGTGGGAGAAGCTCCAATATCCGTTGCATCTGGATTCGGAAGGAATCTCATTTTCACAATTAGAGATGTAGGGTCGGTAACTTCCAAATTGAAGAACCTTCAGTTCGTTGGAATCAGGGGCCCATATGGCACAGGATGGCCTTGGAAAGAGTATGACGAAGTTATAGGAGTCGCTGGAGGAATTGGGATTCCGCCCATCAGGAGTCTTTTGGAAGAAATGATGGACTCGGGAAGACAGCAGGACCTGGAAGTAATGTATGGCGCTAGAACTCCTTCAGATTTAGTCTACAAGACGGATTTTGGAGACTGGACAAAATCTCTCAACTTTCAAATCACAGTTGATACGGCAAATGCTGAATGGAATGGCAACGTTGGATTTGTACCAGCACTCTTGAGGAAAGCGCATCTCAGCAGAATGGCAGCCGTATTCGTGATTGGACCTCCTCTGATGATGATAAACACCGTCAAAGAGGCACTCAAACTAGGCTACAGGGAAGATAGGATCTTCATATCGCTAGAGAGGAGAATGGAGTGTGGAATAGGTGTATGTGGACACTGCAATATAGGTGAACACTATGTCTGCGAGTCCGGTCCAATCATTAATTACTCTCGAGTAAGGAACGATAAAGAGCTCTTTCTCTAGACCTCTATCTTCAGTTCTTTAAGCACACTTTTCGTTGGTCTGCCGTCCTTTTCGATTCCGACTTCCTCGAGGTATTCCTTTACGAGTGTATTGTAGTCTACGCTCACATCTCCCGTCGGACCTCTTCCGAGCGGAGGGTTTCCAACCATGCGTCCGTTGGGTACTACTTCCCATGGATTGACTCCAGCCTTGTAATTGAAAAGATGCCTGGCAACCTGAATTCTCTTTCCTGCGTCCATTAGTTCTTCCGCAGTCATGTCCCATCCCATTATTGCTTTGAAGAGTCTCAGATATGGATAGCTGTTCGGCCAAACAGCCGTTGAAAATTGACACATACCAGTCGAGTTCATAATCTGCATTCCGAAGACGGACAGTGCCTGCATCTTTCCTTTGCCGGAATACTTGTATCTCTCCACACTCTTTCCTGACCACCCGTCGAATTCAAATGGTAGAGTTAGTTTTCCACCCTCGTCGAATCCTATACCACCTGCAGTGTGTCTTCCGGGTGTTGGGTCAGCTAGATATGTTGTCGCCAAGCTAGGCATTAACTTCGGATCGTGCATAGGCAAGTCCTGTCCGTTAACGTGCATCGCAAACTCTTCACTTCCCTTTCCGATCTCTTGAGACGCCTTTGCAGCACCGTTGCCTAGCACAGATGCAATACCCTCTCCGCTTGCTATCAGTTTTATCATCTTTATCATGGCATCAGCGTCTCCAAAACCTATATTGAATCCTATGTCCTTCTTTGTCAGAATTCCCTTTTCAAAACACTCATTTGCGTAAGCAATAACAGCACCGGTCGAAATTATGTCCAACCCTTCCATGTTGCACAGTTCAAATGCCATTGCCATCGCATCTAGGTCTGAAATGAGGTTAAGCCCACCAAAGGAGCCGGTGCCCTCGTATTCCAACCTATGGCCCTCAAGTGGTCCATATTTTGTGTTCCTTTTGACGTGGCCACCGCAAGCAAGTGTGCACTGTGAGCAACCATATGATCTCACCTTGTCCTTGGCTATCTCTTTCCCACTTATCTTGGATGCCATGTCTTCTCCATAATCAACCAGTCCAGCACCAGCCCAGTTTTTAATCGGGGTGTCTCCATTCAGGTGTGCCCCTTCCGTTATATCAGTTGTCCCATACAGCTGCCACGGTTTGGCAAGCTCAATGTTCTTAGAAAACTGTATCTGGATGTCTCTGTTTGTAATTCTGAGCATCTCGGGATCAAACGGGTTTATCTTCCGGGTGCCTCTCGTCAATATACCTTTTAATTTTTTTGAGCCCATTACGGCTCCAAGCCCAGAACGTCCTGCTGCTCTTCCATAATCATTCATAATGGAGGCAATTAGCATCTTCCTTTCTCCCGGAACTCCTATTACCATAGCTTGTCCATTAGGTTCAATCTTCTTTAGATAATCCTCTGCCTCATATGCGTTCTTACCCCAAACTTCACCTGCGTCCTCAAGCGAATATACCCCATCTACTAGTTTCAGGAACACAGGTTTGCTTGAAATACCTTTAAAAAATACAGCATCGAAACCGGAATTTTTCAGTTCTGGTCCGAACTTACCTCCACAGTTTGCGTCTCCCCACGTTCCTGTGTATGGCGACTTGCCTACAACCTCAAATCTTCCGCCTAGTGGAACCGAGTGACTGTTGAAAATCCCTGTCATAACTCCAAATATGTTTTCTGGGCCCAGTGGATCCTCAGCCCCCTTCATCTCGCGGTTTAGAATATAAGCACCTAGTCCATATCCTGTCAGGTATTTTCTGTAAATCTCTTCTGGAATTTTTTCTTCATAAAAAGTTGAATCGGTCAGATTAACCCAGAGTACTTTGCCATTAACTCCGAACACATTTTGTTATGGTTATTTCGATATATCTAATTTACCAAGAAAGGTCGAGTCCAGTGTTGCGCTCTGAGAACCAGTTAAAATAAATAATGAGTAATTATGCTCATTCGATGCATAACCGAATTATTGTTGTGATCACGGTCGTGATGTTGTTGGTAGGAATAGGAGTTGGATTTGCTGTGGGTTATTATGCTGCCCATCCGACTGCTAATGAACCTCAGACCATTTCGGTTTTCGCCGCTGGTTCGATGACTTACGTTCTGGGAACGGGGTTCTACCCTCAATTCACGAATATCACTGGCATCGGAGTAGCTTCAACATTTGGTGGTTCGGTTTCAGGTGCGAGTGAAGTTGATGCTGGTACTCCGTTTGATGTTTTCATATCCGCTGCGGCTGGAGTGATTCCACAGTACCTGTTCGCCAATAAGACTGCTAGCTGGATGGTCATTTTCGCCACAAACGAAATGGCAATCACTTGGCTGAATAGTAGTCTAAACATCACAACGCCAT
>JAKAUZ010000022.1 GCA_021817415.1 Thermoplasmata archaeon
GAAAGGCTCTATAATGTGCTCAAACAGGAACTCTCACCAATTCACAACCTGCATCTATCGTATGTTGCCAGTACGGCAGGATATGACTATATTTCCTTATATTCAACTTCTATTCCAATCGCACTGGAAGTGACGGAAGTCAGCGTTATGGTATCTGCGAATGGTTAACTGTTCTTTCTGAGTTCTACATATGCACTTACATTGAATTGCCTGTCATTTTATGGGATAAATTCTGCCCCTGAAGCCAAAGCTGGCTTTCAGAAGGTTCATTGTTAATCTCATAAGCATGATAAGCCAATTAATAAGGCAATGTCTGCAGGTGGATACGGTCCAGTAGCAACAACAAACTTGGTCTTCACGAGCAGTCAACCTTAAAACTCAGTAGGTGCGACATTGTTCTCATTGATATTCATCAACATCAAATCCTTCACGATATATCCCCTGACTAAATCAATCACTTCATTTCAACAGATGTTTCGATTGCTTCTCAGGTTAGCCCATCAATAACAGGAAGAATTAGCCTACCTATGTTGCAAAGGTAGCATTTGCGCTCATCTGAATGCCGGAGGGAGGACTAGGATTATCATTGACTTTTGTTGATTGAAGATGGACTATGCATTTATTTCAGGGTCACATTATGTATGATACGGCATCGGAATCAAAATTGGTAATGAATTTCAGGTTCCTACCATTTCCATTTGGTATTTTCATGAGAAATGGATAAACCTGCCACGGACCTTTGGTACCGATTTCAAATGCCGGGTGCCCTTCCTCGAATATTGTCGCACAAATTCTGGCAGTCATTTCCCTTGCCCTGTTCTCATCCAAAACACCAAGTGAGTGGATATATTCATGCATCAAAATAACGAAGACGAACGAATTCACTTCTGTATCTGAACGATTGGCAGCCTTGAGTGCATCCAGAAGATTTCTGTTCATCACAATGTAGTTTCCTCCCACTTCCCAAAACGCACCAAGCTGTGCAGGTAGGTCTGCAAGCGCTAGGCCAAGCCCTACTCTCTCCTTTCCGATAGTGGGTTTTACCGCTTTCCTGACAAGAGAAAATATGGAATTATAGTCTGTATTGTGACCGTTGGAATCGCCTAGTCTGTTAAGTTCTAAAGAAAAGTTCATTCTTGTTTTGATTGATGGTGAGTTTATCGCATTGCTCACATTGTGCTGTCCCAAATTGTCAAGCCTTGATATGAAATTCATTAAATGCGAATTATCTCTTCTATATAAATAATTCGTAAATTACGTTAGTGTTGGTTAAAACTAGTATAGAGCCATGAGCGCGAAAAGAGGAAATAAAATTTTGAGTACCTTCTAATAGAACTGAAACATTTTAGATCAAGACCAAATATATCAAGCGCGGCTGCTCTCTACTAGACCACAAGAACTGGAACTAATTTCGGTATCATAGACACCGCAGCATCAGAGTCGTGAGAACGTTGCGGATCGACCCATCTCCTGACATCAATCCTAACCAATAGTGAAAAGTTACTAGAATGGGAAATTATGTAAAATTCTCATAATATCCTTCAACTAGCGGCCCAAGTTTTAACCTCATCTAAAAACGCTGCTTCTGAACCCTCCTATGCACAGTCTTCTTATTCAAAGAACGGAAACCAGGGCATTATGCCTTTAACTAGACGCTTGCAGCTAACACCATCAAGCTCATCGTTGCCAAGAGAAAAACAAAGCTTAAAACTAGCATAGCCAATGTGCTTTTCGGTGGAGACTGAGCTTGAACTTGAGGTTGGTTGATCGTTGAAGCTATAGCTTTATGCATCCTTGAACTACCTATCATCGCAACGATCATGAGAATGTAAGCAATCACTCCGGTTATAATTCCGGGCCATACATAATGGAACCATGTGGTGCTTTGAGAGGGACCGATTTTCAAAAAAAGAGTTGCTCCAAAAAGGATTGCACCCGTGGCAAATACGATAGAATACAACTCATGCGGAGGCAAAAGTTTGAACATTAAATCCTTCACACTTTGTGGAGACAATTTGCCCTGGAGGGGGAACAAGACAAAAAGAAAATAAAGAAATGACCCGAACCATCCTATGACGAAGAATATATGGAACCACGTGAGAATCAAAACAAGATAACCCATTTACAATGCCTCCGTAATGGGGCCATTGGATTATTACTACTTGAACGTATATTAATCGGTATGTACTTTTAATATACTGCTTGGCTCGTACATATCCGCTTTTAAAGGAGACGGCATTGATACATCTTCAGCAGGACAGTAAGGGATATGGAAAATGCCTAAAATCACAAAGATATTGAAATAAACGTTCGTAGAGAGAAGGCGTTCGATTTCGTCTCCTGACTTTCAGATTATAGCTCCGCACTTTACAGCTTCTTTAGAGGCGCATTGAGTTTGGGTACAGTATTGGTCAATTAGCTGCAGGAGTTATGCTGCTACCCCGGAAACTGAATGCTATAAGGGATTAACCTATATTCTTAAATTATTGAGGAATGTCCTAATCCCCGTGGGGGAAGAGGGAGCTAAGTGTTACTATGAGCAAAGGCTCATTCAAAACTGGACCCCACTGATCAAATTCGTCGATAAGCGTTCTCTTTCCCCTGGGAAAGTCATAACCATCTTGCGATCCGATCGTCTCTCCCCTCTGAGGTAGAGATAGTATCCAGTTAATCATTCAAGTCACTTCCTACTGAATGTGCCAGTAGGACGTTACAAAGATTCTTACCGAAGGAGTACCAAAAGCATATTTGCCCAAAAGAATAGGCGAAGCCTAAAGAGAAATCCTTCGTTCTGCCACGCTTTACAGTAGGCTTTCTTTCAAATCATGTCCTTGCTTGTTCTTGGTGATTTAACAAATAAGAGTGTTACTACCCTCTATCGACAATGCCTCAGGAATGGATGGAAAACAGATAATGAGGGTTAAGTAAGCTAGGATTAATGTTTTCCTACCTGCGAATGCTGCGAGAAAATTGAATAAATGTTTCCAAGTGTTTGATGGAGATTTAGTGGTACCGGGAGAATGAATTGTAATCGTGATTCAGCAGAGTACTAAAAGATTCTTTACTAGACGGAGTTGAGCCAGAGCTATTCAGAATTCCAGATTGCTAGATGACAGTGTCATGTACCTTCAAATGAAACAAATGATCTAACTTCTCCCTTCATATTTTCCAACAGACCTTCTGGCTACAGCTTGGCATAGCAGTGGTCTCCATTGACTAAAATCTCTCAGAAATGTGCAGCTTAGGCGGCATGTCAGAAGTACATCATTAAAGCGACCTGTCTCGTCTCATTCTGAGTTCTATCTAGTACAAACTGCTGGAATGGACAAGGCAGGTGTTTTTCAATTCATTCATCCAGGTGCAGCAATTGAATGCGACGAGCAGATGAGTCTTATTGCGTGAATTTATTGGTAGAAATTAGACTCCCGACCTTCTAGTCAACTGCTTTTATCCACTCGAATATTTATCTTTTCCCGTAAAACACTGTTGTTCCCATTATATTTGCTTCGGTTTGCTTCTTAAAGTATCTTTGAAGGATGGAGGCCACTTTTTCTCTGCTTATCTTCCTATCTTGCTGGAAGAGTTCGTAATACAGCTTTTCTACATATTCAGAAAAGAAAGGAAACTCAGGTTCCCTCTCTTCAACCATCGTATTCTTTACCTGAACAACAAGGTTTCCACCTTCTTTCAGAACCCTGAAACATTCCCTTATAGTTTCCTCTTCTGAGACCTGGTAAGGAAACCCCTCAAGAATCACTAAATCTGCAAACTCATCCTTCAGGGGCATATCGTGTCTCCACCCGTGAAGAACGGTCATATTTGGCCTCGATTCATATATTTCC
The DNA here is from genome assembly GCA_021817415.1 of Thermoplasmata archaeon. Taxonomy (GTDB): domain Archaea; phylum Thermoplasmatota; class Thermoplasmata; order Thermoplasmatales; genus JAKAUZ01. The sequence goes on from JAKAUZ010000022.1 coordinate 3,843, forward strand.
ATTTTGGGAGGCGTCACGAGGTACAATGAACTATTTGGGAAAGAATCCGTCAGCGAAAATATTAGCTGATAACAGGTGAGCGGATCGTGATAAGGGATGGATAGAACGATCTTCTCGCCTTCAGCAGGGGTCGGGAGTCCAAGCTGCACGGAAGCCTGGGCTATGACACTGGCAAATCCAGAGTAGTCATTCAACTGGCGCATTTCATTCACGTAGCTTGTCATGAGGACGCTTAGTGAATCCTTCAAGATGGAGTTCATCACATCCTTTCCCTCCTTCCCTATGGAATAGAGATGTTTCCTCGCACCGCTGTGATTCTCTCTTTCAACCCACCTTCCTTTCAGGATGCCTTCTTTTTCCATGTCTTTTAGAACGACATAAAGGTGATTTGAATGGCATTTTATTCCTTTCGATGACATTCTTTTCCATAGTTCATATCCACATATCTCCTCCTCTTCCGAAATCATCCTCAATATGTTTCTCTCCAAATCACCGAGCTGATATGTCATCTTCGGTACATACTATTCATAATGTACTTGTTCATAAAGATTAGCTTCACGGATAAATCGTAAACGGTAACTCTGACGTACTGCCCAGTCCTTACATATCCGCTTATAAGGAAGACGGCATTGATACTACTGCAGCAAGACTGCAGGGGGAGTGGAAATGCCTAAAATAAGAAAGAGTGTTGAAATAAATGTTCCCAGGGGTAGGGTTTTCGATTTTGTCTCCAGACTTGATTCTCCTGAATTCGAAAAACTGAACCTTATAGAAATGAAAGTGGAGAAGATAACCAAGGGAAAGACGGAGAAGGGAACGATGTTCCATTTCTCCAACAGAATACCCGGAATATCAAAGAGTATTGAGCAGGACTCAGAAATGGTAGAATGGGATCCACCCAGGAAGTTTGCAACTAAAGTGAAGAACGGGCTGCTCGAGGGAACGCTTTTCGAATACAACTTTGATGAAAAGGGGAAGATGAAAACGAAGTTTTCCGCAACTGTCAGTCCCATAGTGAAAGGCGTAGTGGAGGGAATGACAGAGAAGGATGCATTACAGTTGCTGGATAGGCAATGGGATGAGTTCGTCAAGAGACTGAAGGCATCCCTCGAGAACGATGGATAAAGAAATGATTGAAGGGACAAAGATGGATAAGGGAACATTTCAGATCGGCCAGTTGTTCGGGAGGCGATTCATCTTGATCTCCCTGATATACTTCGTTATAGGCACAACATGGATGGAGCCAATAGGACAAATAATTCCCGGCCCCTCCGGATTGGCCGGTTCTGTTTACGATACTGCACACTGGCATGTCGTTTTCGTTGGGTTTATAGGATTCTTCATCCTTGGCTCACTCTATTACATTGCACCGAGACTGGGTGGAAGGGATATGTTCAGCAGGAGGCTGAGCTCAATTCACTTCTGGGGCTCGAACATACTGTTCCCCTTTGCCGTGATCCTTTTCGCATGGATATCGTTAGCCTACGAGGCCATATTGAACTCACCTACATTCAGCTTATCTGCTTTGCCTTCAGCATTGATAACCTTATACTTCCTAGCCCTCATAATCATGCTCGTAGGAATAGGGCTGCAGGGAGTGATGGCATACAACGTATTCATGACGCTGAAGGGATCAAGGACCACATTATGAGAGAATCCCGTGCACCGCAAACAGATGTTCAGACAGAAGAAATTATCTCAATGATACAAAAATACAGCGAACTTGTCGTGGAGGAAGAAGTGGAATATGTCAGAAGGAGAACGAAGATGGATGACGATTCAACCAAAGATTTCTATAATTGTCTCCTTTCTTTCAGCGCAAGGTTACTGGCACCGATCACCGGGTCCCTCAAAGATTGGGGTGCATGTCAATTGTCAGTACCGGAGCTTATTGAAAGGGCAATCGACGAGCATCTTTTAATAATCGGTAGGGGTGGGGCAGTGAACTGCGAGGTGATCGCCAGATGAAACTGCCAGGCTTATCCCCTCAGCCGAACTATGTTGTTGATTTAAGAGAGATCCCAGATGATCTATTTCCATTCGCAGGCACGAAAGCAGGGAATCTGGGGAAACTTATACTTGCCGGATTCCGGGTTCCTGAAGGTTACGTGCTTCTCACTGGTGCGTTCGACCGCTTCATGAAGACCAACGACTTGAGTCCAGAGGTGACACAGGACGCCGTTCTAGGCTCAAAAATTCCTGAAGACATTGGAGATGCTATAGACTGGATAGCCACCAAGATGGGCGAATCGAAGCTTGCAGTGCGTTCATCTGGTACGGCGGAAGACCTGACTGACGAATCTTTTGCGGGGCAGTATGAAACTGTTCTGGGGGTCAGAGGGAGGGAAGAGCTGGAGAGGGCCGTACTCCAGTGCTGGGCGTCAGCGTTCAGCCCGCACGTCGTAGAGTACAGGATGAAGGGGAAGAATGGCGGGAAGGCATCAATGGCAGTCCTGATACAGAAGATGGTTGATGCAGAATCTGCGGGAGTGGCATTCACGGCAAACCCAGTGACGATGGAGAGGGAAGAGGTCGTTATCAACGCTGTGAAGGGCCTGGGCGAAAGGCTCGTTTCAGGCCACGCGACGCCTGATGAATGGGTAGTCAAGAATAACAACCCTGTTTGCAAGGTTTCATCGGAGAATTCGATAGGTCCAGAACAAGCAAAGGAAATTGCCGCTGTGGCCAAAAGGGTGGAAGAGCATTTTGGTTCTCCACAGGACATAGAATGGGCTGTGCAGAGTGGGGAATTGTTTCTCCTTCAGGCACGCCCGATCTCGACCTTGAAGCCAAAGGATGAGCAGGTTATGCCTATTCCCATAAAAGTAGAAGTTCCAGAAGGCTACTGGATCCGAGACGAGGATCACTTCAAGGACCCGATCTCCCCTATGGAGCAATCCTTATTGTACAGTATATATTCTTCAATGTGGAAACGAATTTGCAAAGATTTAGGCATACCCATAGAGGGTGCAGATTTCAGAAACATAGGCGGGTATCTCTATTTCCATGTAATTCCTCCTGGCGGAAAAGACAGGTCTCCTCCCCCACCGTGGCTGATGCCGATACTCGTCCGGATAGTACCCCAGATAAGGTCCATGAACAGGAGGTGCGTGGATGCGGTTCGAAATGACAAGCACGGACGCGCCGTAGATTCCTGGTACAATGAATTACGGCCCATTTTCAAAGATAGGATAGAGAAGGCGTCGAGTTCAATACTGCCAGAGCTAGCCGACAAAGAACTTGAGGAACACATCAGTGCCACTTTTGGCCTGTACAGGGAATTGCTGGAAGTTCATTTCAGGCTTGCGGCAGCAATGTCCCTTCCTATCTGGCGCTTTGCATCATTCTGCCAGGATTCCATAGGATGGGATGCTCCCAGAATAATGGAAATGTTGGGAAGCTCAACGACCATTGAACCTTCACGAGAACTTGCCAGGCTGGCCAAAATCGCTCTCAAAAATCCAGAACTTCTAAGAACATTGGAGTCTCCACTAGACGAGGGCGCAATCGAAAAAATCAGAAATCTGGATAGGGAGTTCGCAGACTATTTGGTAAGATACATAAGAGAATTTGGAGGGGAGACTATAGGTTATGACGTTTCCCTGCCCACCATAGCTGAAATTACATCTCTTATACCCAGCCTGATAATGGAACAGGCGCGGCACCAGTTAGGTAATTCGACAAAGGAATGGATTGGACACGACAGGGAAAACACTGTGAGGGAAGCTAGGAAGATCATAGAGTTGAAAGCGCCTGAGAAGATCGCACAGTTTGACCTGTTGTTTCAGAGAGCAGATCGTGCCTACTCTACATTAGATGACACCCAACACCTCCTCATGATTTGTCGCGGGATCCTACGGAGGAGTTTTCTGGAGCTGGGGATCAGACTTTCGGAAAGAGGAGTATTAAGGAGTCCAAAGGACATTTTCTTCCTAGAGGAAAGCGAATGTGTCGCTGCACTACATGGGAATGATGTAAATCTTCTTGAACTCGTGAAAAAGAGGAAGGGGGAAATGATGTGGGCGAATGCTCATCCTGGACCCAAGAGTTACGGGAAAGAGCCCTCTCCTCCCCCCTCGATGAAATCATTCCCAAAAGAGGTGCAGGAAGTCATTCAATCCTCTACCTGGCTGCAGCAAGCCCTCCTTACACTGCCCAAGGAAAAGAACGAGGGAACAATATCAGGAACAGGTGTCTCATCAGGCGTATATACGGGACCCGTACGACTGGTCATGAATGAGTCGGAATTTGGAAAGGTCAGACGTGGAGATGTACTAGTCTGTCCGACTACAGCTCCTACGTGGACTCTCCTTTTCTCAAATGTAGGAGCTCTGGTGACGGATATGGGTGGCCTTCTATCCCATCCGTCGATAATCGCTAGAGAATATGGTATACCTGCAGTTGTAGGCACAGGGAATGCAACTAAACTTCTTCAAGACGGGCAGTTGGTAAAGGTGGATGGGAGCAGAGGTGAAGTGATGCTGATAAGCATGAACGACAGCAAGGGATACAATTAGCCATTATGGAAAAGCGCCACGTGCTTGAGTCCCGCACTGCGAGGGCACATTCGGGAACATGGGTCCCTGATAAGATCAGGAAGGAGCATAGTGCTGGAGAGGACTCTCACGAAGAACATGCTCGCTTCGGGGGGAATAGAAGAAATGGCGAGATGTTTCAACAATAGCTATCCCATGAACGACATGGGTAGAAGGGGAAAATCTGGAAACAGGGTAAGGGTCATAGTGGGGAAGGAGCTACAGGATCACCTATCTTTATCCGATACGGTGAAGACAGAAAGAACGATCGATGTCGTTGAAAGAAAGAGGAAGTACATCACTGCCTACTGCCATCTCATGAATGCCACGAGAACATTCAAGAGGAGCAGGATAAGGGAAATAGTTGCTGCTTACTCATCACTCGGTATCCAAGAATCTCACTGACAGGCTTCATTGGGGAAATCCGTAAGTATACGGAATTGATGGATTATTGATGGACAGCAGGAAGAAGAGTATTGCCAGGATGACCTCAATATTCGTGGTCGTGGAAGCTGTCTTTGTGTACTACGCATCTGGCATATTTCTGTTTTCCACCAGTCCAAAGATGCTATTCACATATCTCCCAGGATATGGTTACGTAATCAAGACCTTCTTCTATTATTTCTGGTATGGTGTTTATCATCCGGTGGGCACAGGAGGAAAGTTGATTGCATCATCAACACAATCAAAGGCGTTCATCGAGCTTCTGGCTGCAGAGCATTTCACAGTTGCACTTTTCTACGGTATAATAGCTGTTGCCGTTATGGCCGCAGTCGTTTACTCTATCAAGCTCAAAGTTACACTGACTGTTTCTCCAAAATCACCTTCGTCGGGTCTGTAAGGATTAAGTGTAGGATCCATGCACTGGACTACGGGGGAGTACCCTGCTGCCCCT
>JAKAUZ010000055.1 GCA_021817415.1 Thermoplasmata archaeon
TCTATCTCTTATATCGTTCAGCAGAGGAATATCGTTAATCCTCTCTTCAAGTGTTCTCTTGTAATTTTCGATCATCTCGTTTATTTCACGGTGGTCTTCAGTCATCTTGAATGCGATATCCATCCAGACAGTTATTCTCAATCGCCTAAAATTCATTTCTGTTGAATGCATAAGAGGAGGTAAATATCGCCCATGCCGACGATCAGACCTGACACATAAAAAGCTTAAACTTGTTTGAACAATTGTTTGGCTGGGAACCGGGGAGTTTGCTGTTTATCAGTCAAGTTCATGTTTCGTAAATATGTGGCCAGATTTTCACTATGGAATCGAACCCTAAGAAGAATGTGGGCAAGGTAAAATACCAAAATATGATACATCCTTATGGTCAGAGAAGTAGATTATAATCCAAAACCCATTGACGAAGACTTTTTTGACAAGCCAAAGGAATATCCAGTTACCGGTTCACATCAAGGTCATGAGGTGAGAGCCGAGGGCATGCAAAGGAACGATGCGGATGGCAAACCATACCCCACTAAATTAGGCATACATGGGACTAACGTGGCAGTTGACTGGGAGACCTGCATTGCAGACGGGGCCTGCATGGACGTATGTCCAACAAACGTATATGAATGGTTCTTGAACCCAGGAGTGAAAGGAACAGGGAATGATAAGGTACTAGAAAAAGGGTCGGAACTATGGGCAAAGTACAGAACTGATAAAACGGACATGGTCAGGGAACAGGACTGTATCTTCTGCAATGCATGCGTTACTGCGTGCCCTACTCACGCAATATCTGTGGCAATGAGAAAGTAATTTTCTTTATAAATTCAAGCTGACCTCCTTACCGGTATCAGAAATATCGAACCTGTGACTGAGCAATAGACATTCTGCTCGCGCTGTACTTTCCCGCGTGACACTTTTCGGTAAATCGTCTAGCCGTGAGTGGAGTTGGATTATGAAAAGACGTGGAAATAATGTGATGAGCCTGAACAGCTATGCCGTGGGCATACAAAGGTCCCATCTTAAACAGAGTACTACTTCAAATCGCCAGGCAAATAGGAAACGCCGATCTATTAATTCTATGCCAAATCATTCAGCATAGACCAATTTAGTAAAGTGTAGTGTCTGTCTTCAATAAGAAGTTAAGTAATAATTTGCTCTCATACATTTGGAAAGTCTATGGAAGATGAAAAATGGGAATGCAATTATCTCGTCATAGGAAGTGGGGTGTCCTCTTACTTTGCTATGAGCGAGCTTCTTTCGCTCGAAAAGGCTTCAACAATAGTAGCTGTAACCGAAGACCACGAATATCCTTATGACAGGCCTCCATTATCAAAGGAGTACTTCAGGGATGCAGTAAAAAGAGAATCGCTTTATTTTAACGATCAGAATTACTATAAGAAGGGGAATCTTAAGATGATGCTTGGAAATAGAGTAACAAGCATAGACCCGGTAAAGAAGTTAGCCTATCTCGAAAAGGGAGGTAACATAAAATTCGATAAGGCACTTATAGCGACAGGAGGGAGTCCAAGGAAGGCCGGAATAAAGGGGGAGGAGAAAAGGGGAGTGCATTATCTCCGGTCCCTTTCTGATGCGGATTTGATTAAAAAAGAACTCTCAAGCTCCAAAAGCCCTCTCATCTTGGGGGGAGGTTTCATAGGTATCGAAATAGCCGCCAGCATGGCAATCCTTGGTAAAAAACCAACCGTTGTTGAAAAAAGAGGCTATATATGGGGGAGCTTCCTAGAGAAGCACGTTTCGACGATCATAAGGGAATATTTCGAAAAGAAGGGGGTATCTTTCCGCCTAGAAGATTCCATTAGGGAGTTCGTTGGGGAAGGGAAGGTTGAGAGTGCAATAACTGAGAAAGGAGAAAAGATTGAGGCGGATTTCGTGCTTATAGCTGCAGGAATAACCCCTAATATTGATATTGCCCTCAAGAGTGGAATTAAGACGGACAATGGCATAATTGTAAATGAATATCTAGAGACGAGCTGCAAGGACATCTACGCTTCTGGGGACGTAGCGAATATTTTTGACCCGTCTTCAGGGAGAATGAGGAGAGTCGAGCACTGGAATAATGCGATGTATACCGGCAAGCTAGCAGCCAGGAACATGACAGGCAAACGTGAGAAATTCGATTTTATTTCGACGGTTTGGTCAGATATTTTCGATCTTCACTTGGAATCTGCAGGTTATACCGTGAATTCAGATAAGCACCTGGTAAGGGGAAAGATCGAAGAGCTATCATTCGCAATAATTTATTTAAGCGATGGGAGGACAGAAGGATACGTTGCAATAAATAGACCTGAAGGAGAAATTGCTGTGCTTAATGAAATGACGAAACGAAAAACAGATATAACTGGAAAAGAAGATAAGTTTGAAGACGGCAGTTCTAACATTCAGCTGATGTTATCTTAGCGCTGTAAGTTGTCTTTAGCAGGAGATATCCTTCCCGGAATTTCCAATATATTCTGCTAAGTTGACTCGGATGTTGCACGATATCACTGATTGGGAGAAAATCACGAACTACAAAAGAGATTTAATTACGTATAATGTATTATATAGTGATGAACATGAATTGTGAAGATTGTGGACGCTATATACCGCATTCTGTTTATAAATACATCGGATTCTGCGAGGAACAGGGGAAGGTAGTATTCAACGAGCCACCGACAAACTGTGATACCGTAAGTAAAACGACTATGGATAGCCTATCATCAGTATTCGGGAGCCTTGGGTGGGTATACTGCATTGATTGCAAAGCACCTATATTTGAGATGGAGGAGGCTGTGAAGCATATCGCCAGTCACCATTTAATCACGACAAGGTTCATGTACGACAGTGTTGCGGCAGAAGAGGTGGGGGCGGTGAGTTGAGTGGAAGAACTGCGTTATATTCTGGGAGGGCCCCAGGGCGGAGGGCTTGAAACAACCTCAGAAGTTTTATCATGGTCCTTTGCCAAATCAGGTTACGGGATATTGTCTGATAGGGAATATTTCTCTAATATCAAGGGAAGGCACAGCTACGTTCATGCGACCGTTTCAGGCACTGCAATACCGTTTCATTTATCGTATCCAGTCAATCTCGTGGGTGCGATGGATGCGGAAACAGTCTTCACGCATTTTCAGGAGATAGACAAGGGAGGATATCTCATTTACAACAAAGATGAGGATAACGCAAAGTTCGATTCAATACCGAGCATTGAAACTGAATTGAAAATGAGATTGAATGAGTTCTTTAAAGCTAATGGCATTGGGAGGACACTTGGGGAACTAGCAGTTTACCTAGCCGAGAAGAGGCAGATTAACGTTGTCGCATTAGGTTACAGTTCCCTTCTTAGAGAGCTTCAACAGGAAGCCAGTGTAATTGCTGCGCAGGCGTCTAGATACGTTAGCAGCATCCTTATCGGCTCTATAGCGTCGCTGGTTGGACTGGACAGTTCCAGCCTTGCTTTTGGACTTGAAAGAAGATTCAGGTCAGGCGAAATGCTGGAACACAACAAGATCTTTTCCAAAATAATAGCGAGACATATTCAGACGTTTTCCTATAAACGTCCTAACCTTGGAAAGAGCAGTTTGAACCGTGGGAAAATGGTGGTTGCCAGTGGAAATGACTTTGTTGCAATGGCGAAACTAGTAGGGGGAGTTCGATTCCAGTCTTACTACCCTATAACCCCCGCAGCGGATGAAAGCTTCACGTTGGAAAAATATGAGAAGGTTGGAGGCGATCATGACTTAATTGTTGTGTTCCAGACAGAGGATGAGATTGCCGCCGTTACCTCCGCAATTGGGGCTTCCCTGACAGGCGCCAGGAGCGCTAGTGCAACCAGTGGACCGGGATTTGATCTCATGACTGAAGGACTTGGCTGGGCTGGAATAAATGAGGCTCCCATTTTAGTAACCTATTACCAAAGAGGGGGGCCAAGCACGGGCCAGCCTACAAGGGGGAGTCAGAGCGACCTCCTATCTTCGGTCTTTGCATCCCATGGTGAATTCCCGAGAATTGTTCTATCTTCAGGAGACCATTCAGAAGCCTTCTGGGATACTATTGATGCACTGAATTTCGCTGAAATGTTTCAAACGCCAGTCATCCATCTTGTAGATAAGTTTCTGGCGAACTCGATTGCTTCGACCCCTATGCCAGATGTCTCGAAGATACAAGTGCAAAGGGGGAGCCTGGTGAAAAAGGTAGGCGATGAATACCACAGATTTGATTTTTCGTCGTCAGTTTCGCCAAGGGCATTCATCGGTGATGAAAGAATGTGGTATACTGGGGACGAGCATAATGAGATTGGGCACATTGACGAAGACTCTGAGAATAGAATAAAAATGATGACGAAGAGGATGGATAAGATGAATCTGATAGAAAAAAATATACCTGAAGAAAGGAGATATGCGCTTTACGGAGATAAAGATCCCGAAATCGTCCTGCTGGGATGGGGGTTCATCAAGGGAGTTGCGATCAAGGCTTTAGAACAGCTCCGGAATGAAGGTATAAAGGCATCCTACTTCCACATCAGAACTTTCGTCCCATTTCCTAACGAGTCTGTCGTGAGCATCTTCAGGAATGTGGGCCCGGAAAGAGTAGTAGACGTAGAGTGCAACTACGAGGGCCAAGCAGGCGTTCTCGTACGATTGAATACAGGTTACCAGCTCAAAAAACGCATAGTAAAATTTACTGGCAGACCGATCTACCTTAACGAACTTGTTGAAGCAACCAAGAGAATACTTTCTGGATCTTCGCAGGAGGTGTTGAGCCTTGGAGCCTAAACAACTGACTGCCGCGGACTACAGGACTGATGTATGGAATGACTGGTGTCCAGGGTGTGGGAATTTTGGGATAGTGGCTGCCATGTACCAGGCACTGGCTGAAATGAAAGCAGATCCAGCGGAGACAGTGGTAATTTCAGGAATCGGGTGTTCCGGAAAAACTGCTCATTTCGTCAACACCACAGGCGTACATACGCTTCACGGAAGGTCTCTCCCGTTCGCTCAAGGCATAAAGCTTTCCAACCCTGCACTCAATGTGCTGATAAACGCCGGAGATGGCGATCTCCTCGGGATTGGTCTAGGTCATTTCGTGGCACTGGGAAGAAGGAACGTTGACTTGGTTGTGATGATGCACGATAATACAGTCTATGCGCTTACCAAGGGTCAGGCAGCACCGACCTTGCATAGAGGGGAGAAACCAAAGGCACTCAACGAACCCAATATACAGGATTCGGTGAACCCGATTGCACTCGCAGTGACGTCAGGATATACCTTTGTTGCCAGGAGCTATTCTTCAAGAATAAATCATCTGAAGGAAACTATAAAACAGGCGGTAAGACATAAAGGATCTGCCTTTATTGACATACTGCAGCCTTGTGTCACCTTTGACGACATCCACACATACGACTACTATAACAAGAGAGTCTATGAGTTGAAAGCTGACGATTGGAATCCCATCGTAAAAGACGAAAATGAGATTCAACAGAAGATGATGCAGGCTATCGCAAAATCGTTCGAAGTAGATGACAGGATACCTCTAGGGGTATTTTATGAAAATCCCTTGACCCCAACTTTTGAGGAGAGACTCAGTGAAAAACTACCAAGCTATTTAGGCACCCCGCCTTCAAGAGAAAAGATAGAAAAGAATGGGAAGACGATAGTTGACGGGGATAAATTTGTGGAAATTTTCAGCCAGTTCATCGTCGAGTATTGATTTTGGATGGACGAATCTGGAATGCGCCCTGTCAAAGGGAATGCACTAAGTCTTCTACTTTTTTCTCTACCTTCTTTCCCTTTTCTGTGAGGGAAACGAGTGATCTCCTGGGTTGTACAGACTTATCTATCTTTATGTTGACCAATCCAAGTTCCTTTGCCTTCCTTATGCTCATGTGCAGCTGGCGTGATGGGAGGCCTGTCCCCTCGAATATTTCTAAGAACCCCTTTTCTCCCTTAGAATCAAGGTACTGAAGTAACCTGAGGAGTCCGTGATATTTTTCTATGACCTTCAAGTTTTCCATGAAATATCAATCAAAGTCAGAATTAATATTTTTCTAAGGAAACTTTAGTATGAGAGGGTTGCTAAATTAGATTGATTGTAGGCCTGGTCTAGGTGCATTTTTTAGACATTCATATTTTGGGGATTTCTTCACAATGAATAATACGCAAGCGAACAGCTTCATTATCGATGACTTCTGTGAGCATTACGGTTCAGTCTCAGTATTTGTGTAGGTCAATCACTCGGTCTTCGTGCCTTCAAAGAGTTACGTTCCTAAGGTTTTGAGTGCTGGAGAACGGGTCTAAAATTATCGTCTATTAAGTGCTCCTCAGACATCTGTGGTCCTGATCCTACCCCAACCTCGATAATCATTCTTACACCATCAATGCCATCAAGCATTCGTAGGACCTCATTCCTGTATCTTTGTGTGGTGAATAAGTGGGGGTTAGGCCCCGCATCAAATGAATATGCGCTTTTTATGTGACCTGATCCTTCATTCAGTTCTTCCGATGCCTGGATTATTTCTAATGATCTATCATTCAGGTAAAAAATGGGGGGCATTGAATCAAGCATTGTAGCGTGCATCGAATTGCTCTCCCTCATTATGACCATTCCTAATCTATCAAAATCCCGCCTCCTTATGGCCTCCAAGGCAGCTTCAAATGATTGCTCAGCATACTCCGGCCTGCACTTGTAAAGAGAGCTTGTTTTCGGTGTAATGTCGTGTCCCATGCTAGAAGGAACCTTCTTTTTCTTCTCCTCAAGGATTACTACTATGTCCCTCAACTCTGGCCACCAGTCCCAAGCAAATACCTCCTCTCCGTAAGACTCTTCTGTACCGTCTGCAGGGGTCCTCTTCCAACCCACTATCCCCCCATAAACACTTCTACATGCACTCCCGCTTATGTGCCTTGCGAGGATTGACAACTGTTTCCTTGATAGAGCCAAGTTCAAAGCATCATTCGCTGCCAATACAAAGGCTGCCCCTCCAGAAGAACTGGCACTTAGACCAGCATCGGAGGGGAATGAATTTTGAGAGACTACAAGCCCGTGCGTACCTCTATCAATCCCTGATTCTTTTTTGAGCTTGTTCATGACAAAGATTAAATTGGCTATCTTTTCATTATTTTGGCCCGCAATTCTGTCTTTCCCATCGATAATCACCCTGTCCCGATCTAGCTTATGAGAAAATACAACACTTGTCTTTGTTTTTAACGAAAAATCCAGGGTAATGCCCAAAGATGAATTTAACGGCATATTGTATTCGTTTTTCACTCTGCCCCAATATTTCACCATTGCTATATTCGGGGTAGCTATAGCAGTCCCAATAGATTCCCTCATTCAAATGTTCAAATATGAATCACTCCTTATATCTTTTCAGGTAATCATAGCAAACATAGATATCAGGTACTTAGTATCTTGCGTAATGTTTGTAGCAGTATTGGATGCATGATTAGTTGAATTACAGCATGGCTCCTGCCATTACTCCTCCTTTCCTATTTTATGTTTCTCCCTCCTCCTTATTATTCTTGCATTCTCCATTTTCATTATTGTCGATCGCCATTGCTGAGATGATAATAAGAGCAATTTTTGCCGCAGTAGTTGTGGCATTAATCAGAATCAAGGGTGAGAAAACTTAACATTCCTTATTCCCTTCTTTTCTTCTCTATGTTATACCCTAAAATATGGAGAAAATGGAAGACTATGTACTGTTGATCTTGTATATTTTTTTAGCCAGATTTGATCCCTTGTCTGACCAGGGATACGCGATGTTGATCTTGAGGGAAATCCGGTAGATGGTGATAGTGAAAATATATTGCGGAATAGACATAGCTAAGGGCAAGCTCGACTACTGCACCGTGGACGACGACATGAACATTCTGTACAGGGGAAGCAATTGCAGCAACAGCAGTGAATCCTTCGATTCCTTGAAAAAGAATATTGAATACCTCAAATCAATGGCATCAAGGATATACATAGGCATGGAATCAACGGGCATATACCACCTTCCCCTGTATAGATACCTGAGGGACAGAGGATTCCATGTGAGGATACTGAACGGGCTGGAAGTGAGAGGAATGAAGAAATCAAGGGTTAGGAAGACAACAAACGACTCAATAGACTCTGAATCAATAGCAAGATACCTCATGGTTTCTAAGGACAAGGACAGCTACGACTATCCTGATGAACTCAGGAATCTGCAGCATAAGTTCTGCAAGATGGACAGACCATCCCACTGCTATGTCCCTCTTTGGCCTTTCGGGAATGAGATCAGCGAAGCTGTGACTTCCCTCCCTGGAATCTGGCACTTCTTCCTCTACTTCATTACTGGATGGTAATGGCTTCATAGATTCCGTTAACACATCAATCACGTCTTTCTCCTTTCCATCCTTCAGCCAGAGGACTCCAACATCACATACAACTCCATACCTCACCTCATAATCAAGGAACGTTCCACCGTTTCCAACGTCTATGACGTTACCTGTGTTAAGCCATCCCCTGAACATCATCTCGAGGGGATCATAAAAAGGATCGTCATATCTTGGGTCACCGTATTCCCTTGTAGGCTCCTCCCTCCTCACTATCTTTCCTTTCTCCACGCTAAGAACAACAATATTCAACTTATCGTATAGCATAAGATACACATCTACGGGAGTGCCATCTGCAACTCCCCCTTTAACAACTTCCTTCCACTCACTGAGTGGAAGCTTAATTTCTCCACCAGAAAATCTCCTAGGATTCTCCATAAATATTACAACCTGACGGTTGAATATAATACTATCGGCGGCTTTCCGCAGCGTGGATACACCACGATGATCGGGGACGCGGATGAGTTGTTGATTCTTGATTAGATGACGATGTGGGTTGTACGTCTTGAACTAGTGCTTTCAGTTAGAACCTGATATGTGTTGGCAGTGGAATACCACTGGAGACCAAGGAAATGGATTTTGAGGATGAAAAGCAAGCCAAGATTTGGATAC